>JBHJHD010000042.1:0-23563 GCA_050331115.1 Elainellaceae cyanobacterium | reverse complement strand
TTGCATATGTTTTTGGGGGTGGGCGGGCCACTTGGCGCCGCCGGCCTTATTAATTTTTTTTTTATGGGCAACGGGGGGGGGGGTTGGGGGAATGGGGCGGGGGTTGGGGTGGGGCAAGGGTGGCGGTCATGGGATTGGTTGCGGGTTTCGGGGGGGACGGAGCACCGCGCGCTGTGCCCGAACGGCATGACGGGGGGATGGAGGAATCGGTCGGGGCAAATGGCCATTTGCCCGTGCGGGATATTGGGCAATGCAGGGTGGCGTCAAATTATGGCGATCGCCCAATCGCCGGGGCCGCCGCTTTTGATTCAGGCGGCAGCTGCGCCACCGTCGCCGGCAGCTCTGCCACCATCCGCGTGGCCGTCGCCTCGCTCCACTGCACCAGCCAGGTGGGCTGCACCCCCAGCAAAAAGATCAGCCACGCCAACACTAAGGCCGGCGTGCGCTCGCCCCACTCCACCTTCGGAAAGTAGGCGGTGTTGTTGAGCTTGCCAAAGCAGGTGCGGTTGAGCAAAATGACGAAATACACCGCCGTCAGCCCGGTCCCAACGACGCAGATGAGGGTCTGAACCGGGAAGGTGGCGTAGCTGCCCTGAAAGATCAAGAACTCGGCGATGAAGCCCGCCAGCCCAGGGATGCCGGCGCTTGCCATGCCGCCCAAAATCAGCAGCGCGCTGATTGTCGGCAGGCCCCGCACCGGGTTCAGCAGCCCGTTGAGCACGTTGAGGTCACGGGTGCCCACTTTGGCCTCTACCACCCCTACCAGGTGAAACAAAATCGCCAAAATCAGCCCGTGGGCCGCCATTTGAGACACGGCGCCCACCACGCTCAGCGTTGTCATCGCTGCCCCGGCTAGCAGCAGGTAGCCCATATGCCCCACCGAGCTGTAGGCCACCATGCGCTTGATGTCCTTTTGCGCGATCGCGGCGATCGCCCCGTAGAGGACGCTCACCGTGGCCCAGGTGGCCAGCCAGGGAGCCAGGGTCGCCCAGGCCTCGGGGAACAGGCCCATGCCAAAGCGAAACAGCCCGTAGGCCCCCAGCTTTGCCAGCACGCCCCCCAGCAGCATGGCCACCGGCGCTGAGGCAGCAACGTAGGTATCGGGAAGCCAGGTGTGAAAGGGCACCAGGGGAATCTTGATGCCAAAGCCGATCAGCAAGGTCCCCAGCAGCACCACCTGCACCCCCGGGGGCAGCGATCGCGCCAGCTCCGTTAGCCCCGCGTAGTTGAACGTAGACGCCTTGCTCAGCCAGACGACGCCCAAAAAGCCCGATAAGATCAGCGCCCCGGACAGCGCCGTGTAGATGAGAAACTTAGCGGCCGCGTAGCCGCGCTGCGCCCCGCCCCAAATCGAGATCAGCAGATAGAAAGGAACCAGCTCTAGCTCATAAAACAGAAAGAACAGCAGCAGATTCTGCGCCACAAAGGCCCCGGCCACGCCCGCGCTAATCAGCAAAATTAGGGCATAGAACAGCCGCGGGCGGGCCACATCCTGCTTGCTGCTAAACACCGCTACCCAAGTGAGCAGCGCGTTGAGCAGCAGCAGCACCATCGCCAGCCCGTCTACGCCTAGCGCGTAGTCCAGGCCCAAGGGCTCGATCCAGGGGAGGGACGTCTGCATTTGTAGCCCTGGCTCAGCGAGGTCAAAGCGGCTTGCCAGCCACAGCGTGTAGAGCAGTAGACCACCCGAGGTCCACAGCGCCCCCCAGCGAACTTGCTTTGCCGAGAGCGCCTGGGGCAAAAAGCCCAAGACCAGCGCCCCGACCATCGGTAGCCAAATCAATACGCTAAGCATGGATCAAGAAAATAAGGGTTACTGCACAAAAAGGTTGAGATACCGTGGGTAGAGACGTAGCAGTGCCGTGTCCTCTCAAAACTATGAAAGATCATCCGATTGCCCCCGACACCGACAAAATAGACCAGCCCGTCAAAACCAAAATCACCACCACGCCTACCGCAATCGTCAGCACGTAAAACTGTCCGCGGCCCGTGTTGCCATACTTCAGGGTCTCGCCGCTAAAGATTGATGCGACACCGACAAAATTCACCAGCCCGTCGACGATGTAGCGATCGCCCCAGTCCACAATTCGCGACAGCAGATCCACCCCGCCCACAATGCTGGCGCGGTAGAGGCGAGGGGTGTAAAAGTCGTGGGCCAGCAGATCCTGCAGAGGCCTCCAGGGAAGGCGAACGGGCTTGGCCAGCGGCCCCAGATAGACCACAGCGCCCAGGCCACCGCCAAAGACGCTAGACCACACCAGCAGCAGCGCCAGATCTCTACTGAGCAGTGCCCACGAGGGCAGCAGCGCCAGGCTTTGCAGTATTAGCGGCAGGTGAAGCGTCAAGGCCGCCATTACTACCATCGGTAGCGTAATCGACCAGATATTTTCCGGGGAGCGGGAGGACATCTGCTGGGGCTGGTTGCCAAAGATGAGGCAGAAGACGCGGATGACGCTGAAGGCGGCCAGCGCGTTAATCGCCAGCAGCAGCACCAGAACCCCTGGCCGGGCCGGCCAGATGCCATCTATTAGAGCAAGCATGGCCCAAAAGCCCCCCAGCGGCGGCAGGGCCACCAGGCCAGCGGCCCCAGCCAGAAAAGAAAGCCCCGAAACGGGCCGGCGGCCCCAAAGCCCGCCCAGCTTGGTCAGATCCTGAGTGATGCTGTTGAGGACAATCGAACCTGTGCTCATCAGCAGGGCGGAGATCGCCAAGGCGTGGGTCAGCAGCAGCAAAAAGGCGGCACTGGTCTGCTGCAGGCCAATGGCGATAAACACGACGCCCATGTAGGCGCTGGTGAGATAGGACAGCGATCGCTTCACGTCGACCTGGGCCACAGAAATTAGCGTGGCCCCCAGGGCCGTCACCGCGCCGATGGCGATCGCCGTCGTCAGCACTGCAGGCGAGAGGGCCAGAACGGGCGTCAGCTTGATCAGCACCCAGGCCCCGGTAGCCACCACCACTGAATTCCTCAAGATGGTGCTGGGATAGGGGCCCTCCATCGCTTCATCTAGCCACAGGTGCAGCGGAAACTGGGCGCATTTGCCCATGGGCCCCGCCAGCAGCGCCAGCCCCACCAGGGCCATCACGGTCGGGTCAACCTCCGCTGTCTGCGCCCACTCCCCTAGCGCCCGGTAATTCCAGGTGCCCGCCAAAGGATAGAGCGCCAGCACCCCCATCAGCAAAAACAGGTCGCCGACTCGCTTGGTCAAAAACGCGTCCCGCGCCCCGGTGACCACCAGCGACTGGTTGAACCAAAACCCAATCAGCAGGTAGGTGCCCAGCGTCAAAATCTCGAGAATGACGTAGCTGAAAAACAGCGAGTCGCACAGCGCCAGCTCGCACATGCCTGCCTCGAACAGCGCCAGTAGCGAGAAAAATCGCGCCCAGCCCCAGTCCATTTCCAAGTAGCCGACGGCGTAGAGCTGCGCCAGCAGATTAATCCCGGTGACCAGCAGAATCGCGCCGAGGGTCACGGCGGATACCTCTAGCGGTAGGGTAATGCTTAAATCGGCCACCTGCAGCCAGGACAGCTCGACGTATTGCGCCGGCTGTGACCGAGCGCCCATCAGGGCTATGGCAGCATGAATAAAGGCGATCGCCGTCATCAGTAGATTAAAGTAGCCCGCTGGACGGGGGCCGGTACGCCGCGACAGCGAGGGAAACCAGAAGATAGAGGTCACCATTCCGACTAGCGGATAGCACGGAATCAGCCACGCACTTTGAATAAACGCGTCAGTCATTTGTTGAACTAGCAATCGTAAATGGCCTAGATAGCCGTTATGTTATTAACGTTATGTTATTAAATCGAGTTTAGTCTATACTTAGTCAAGCTCTTATTGAGAAAACTCTATGGTTTTAGCATATCGCAATCTCTAAGGAAATCTGAAACGTCTCAATTAGTTTTCCTAATCGCTCTCGTTGTAGCTCCTTATGCGCTCGCTAACGCACAAGCTGAGTTTTACAGGGTCGATGTAGGGGCAGCGAGATTTGAGCGATCGCTTACCACGCTCCGAAGCCTGAAAGACGACGAGCACAAGCTATGCAGAGCAGAAAACATGACGAGATAGAGCCGCAACAGCTGGGCTCTTCTACCTAAAGGTGATAAAGGTGAGGCGATGAAGCTCAAATCTGAAGTTCTGCCCAGAGCGCTTCGACTAGCAAGTTTCTAAAACCTATGGGCGGTACTGGGCTCGAACCAGTGACATCCTGCTTGTAAGGCAGGCGCTCTACCAACTGAGCTAACCGCCCAAGCGCATTGCATTTTACATCAACACGGTATTCTATAGTAGCAGAACTTGCAGTGCGCAACGCCATCGCCGCAAGCAGATTTTAGATTTTCCCCTATGCCCTCCGGCCGCACCCACGATCGCATCACCCTCTGGAGTCTACCGCTCGTGGCCGGGGTTAGCCTTTGGGCCACGCACAGCAGCGCCCTCACCCTCGCCCTCATCGGTGGCTTCCTGTTTGGCGGGTTAATGCTAGGGCCAGACCTCGATACTTGGTCAATTCATCACCGCCGCTGGGGATGGCTGCGGTGGATTTGGGTGCCCTACCGCAACAGCATCTCCCACCGATCGCCCCTCTCCCACGGGCCGGTAATTGGCACCACGATTCGCGTGGCCTACCTACTGGTGGTGGTCGGTCTGGGGGTGACCGCCACCCTAGCCGCCGCCAACGAAATGCTCAACCTGGGCTGGACCTGGGCCCAGCTTAGGCAGCTGATCTCGGCAAGCGTCGCCCGCTATCGCCCGATGATTGTTGCCCTGGCCGCTGGCCTAGAAGCGGGTGCCCTGGGCCACTACACAGCGGACTGGGCGCTGTCGAGCTATAAGCAGGTCTGCAAACGCTATCCGACCGAGGGCTGGCGATCGCTACGGGTTCTGTTCAAGTCGTCTAAATCTAAGTCGTCTCGACATAAGCGGGCCAAATCCACTACGCCGCAGCGGCCAAGGCCGCGATCGCGCCCAGTTAAACCCGATAAAGAGGTTGTCCTGCCTGAATTCCCGGCTGAAGTACCGCGCCGCAGCGCCTGGCGATCGCGCCCTCGAAACAGCGATGACGCTTGACGATGAGTTTTGGCAGCGTGCCATGATTAAATTTGTACCGCACCAGCCCCCGACACGACGACCCCAACACCATGACCTCGACTTCAAACACCGACCGCGGGGCGACGCGCGCCCTCCAGGATCTAATTGACGTAGTCGCCCAACTGCGATCGCCTGAGGGGGGCTGCCCCTGGGACCTAGCCCAGACGCCCCAGACCCTAATTCCCTACGTCGTCGAAGAGGCCTATGAAGTAGCCTACGCGCTGCAGCAGGGTGATTCTGACGATATTGTCGATGAGCTTGGGGACCTGCTGCTGCAGGTGGTGCTGCAGGCCCAGATTGCCCGCGAAGCGGGGGACTTTTCTCTGCAGCAGGTGGCTGAGGCCATTACCGCTAAGCTGATTCGGCGACACCCCCACGTATTTGGCGAAGCTGCCGCCAAGGATGTTGAGCAGGTGCGGCAAACCTGGGAAGCCATCAAGGCCCAAGAGGAGCGAGACCGACAGAGCAGCCTCTCCAAGGCAGAAGCTCCCGATCGCCTGGCGCCGCGCCTACAGAAATATGCGCGATCGCTGCCGCCGCTGCTGGCTAGCCTCAAAATTTCTAAAAAGGCAGCGGCGGCGGGCTTTGAGTGGGAGAGCGTAGACGGCGTCTGGGAAAAGTTTCACGAAGAGCTGGGGGAGTTTGAGCAGGCCTTGAAGCAGGAGTCTAAGGCGCGGCAGCAGGCGGAAATTGGCGACCTGTTGTTTACGGTGGTCAACCTGGCCCGCTGGTATGACCTCGACCCTGCCGAGGCGCTTCAGGGGACCAACCGGCGCTTTGTGCACCGGTTTACCCAGGTGGAAACGGCAGCGGGTCGGCCCTTATCAGAGCTATCGCTGCAAGCGCTAGAGCAGCTCTGGCAGGCGGCCAAAGCTGAGCTATCCAGCGCAGCGTCGCGGGAGACTTCAGATTAAGCGAGGCGGCAGGGCGAATTCTCGTGACAACTGCGCGTTTTCAGCTAGAATACGGATCGCATCTTGCGGATTTGCCCTATGAGTTGTCGGGGTGATTCGGGCTCAGCGCCAGCTGACTCGGCGCGGGGTGTGATAGACGCAGCATCTGCAGATTATAAACATCTGCAAACTATAAATACCTGCGGGCTATGAATACGCGGGGGCATGGCGGAATGGTAGACGCTACGGACTTAGAAAACTGAGCCTTGGCGGAGAAATCTGTCAAGTGGAAGCTCTCAAACTCAGGGAAACCTAACCCGGCTCAAGGGCGCATCGCCGCTGGCGATCGCTTCTCGGTATGGCAATCCTGAGCCAAGCCGGTTGATGCATAAGGGCTCAACGCCCCATGCAGGCGATATCGGAAGGTGCAGAGGCCCGACGGGAGCTACCCTAACGTATAAGACGAGGGTAAAGGGAGGGTCCAATCCTCAACGCCAGTGCGGCGGCAGCGAAAGCTGCGGAGAGGGTGAAAATCCGTTGGCCCTAAACGGTCGTGAGGGTTCAAGTCCCTCTGCCCCCATTCAAGACAAACAACTTTGCGATCGTGCCCAACTATCTAGGTGCGATTGCTTTTTTATGCAGTTATTTGCATTTATACTCATCAAATGTGTCCCAATAGTGTCCTACTGGGCTGCTGTGGCGCTGTTTGATGTCGGTTTGACGCCAATCGCATCAGGACGTGATAGCGATCGCTGCCCCGATTTCGGGGATGGTGTTAACTGATGTCAGTGAATTCACCGTAATATAGAATTGGTTTTCCGGCGTTTCCCAGAAGACTAGCGGCCATACTCGGAAAATCTACGGAAGAAAATTTACGGAATTGGTATTTCAGGTCCTGTATATCAGTAGGGCTCAGGACAAAACTGCAGATAGACATTCTATCGGGGACGCATCTTCGCTTACGCATTAGCTTCCAGCCTTGATACACAAGCTGCATTACCAGATAGGTGCATCACGCGAGAAGGATACGCACATGATAGCCAAAGACGACATAAGCCAGACATCCGCGGATACAGAACGGCCTCAGAGCTCTGGCCGTTCGAAGGTCGCTCACCTTCAGGTAAGCCCCCGCAACCTGGCAAAAGCTCAGAGCGGTATCTTTCAGTATCTGCTGGATATCGTTAAGACCTGGCCTTCAGATGACGTCCTTGACGAGTTTAAGCAGCTGTTCATCGACTGCGGCAGCCTCTGCGACGACCTTACCTCTGATTCAAAGCTGCTGACTGCCATGCGTACGATTGCAGTGGCGAATCAGGAAGGAGAGTTTAAGAATACGCTCAAGCGAGCCTGCTATATCCTAATCAATAACTGGGATATCAGCCGCAACCACGAGGCCATTGGGCAGCTGATTCAGCTTTTCTCCGACTCCAGCATTAGAAAGCCGCTAAAGCGGCCCCTTTTTAAGCGGTTGCGCCGCTGGCTACAGAATTTTATCGCCAGCAACGACTTTAAGGAGCTAACGCTGTTTGCAGCCCGCTACGACGATTTTGAGAAGCTTCATTGGAGCCAGCGCTATACGTCATATCTCTTAGTCTCTCAGTACACGAACCTTAAGAACTCGGTTGAGCAACGGGAGGCCGCTCAGGCACTGTCTCACCAGCTTAAAGAGCGCTTCAAAGCTGATCTGGCCCTCTATACAGCGTATTCCGATTCGCTTGTTGCTCAATCAGATCAAGATAGGGCCAAAGACCCCACAGCACTAGGCGAAAATAGCCTTCAGCTCATCAAGCGCATCTTAGTCTGCCGCGGACCGTTTAGCTACGAACATCTCGCCAACATCTTCCGTAAGCAGAGCATGGGCTTGAGTCACGAGCAGTTCAAGCGGGATCTACAGGTCTACCTGCTTCAATCCCTACCGGATGATGCGGTATCTGCCGCGCTCGGGCGGCAGGTCGGCAAAAGGCTTGCGTGCCTTTACCCCAACTACAGCGACAGGTCTATCGATGATGCGCTGCTGCTGCGCAGCTGTAACCGCGTGATTAAGTGGTTAACCACAGAAGACCACAAAAACCCCTCCGATATCTTTGTCTGGCTCATTGCCAAGGGCAGCCCGCTATCCATTGTCATCCTGCTGTTGAGGCTGCTGCTCGTCTGTCGAAAGGCGCGCACGCACCTAGAGTCACGCATCGCCGATTTAGTACGTCACTATGAGGACTATCCCGAAGAAGAGTGCCGCGGGGTGATTGACTTTTTTGAAATCTTTAACGTTACGATGACCGTTTATAGCGAAGACATTCGCTATAGCTTGGTTAATGTTGATGGCAGCCCGCCGTCTGAAGCCTCTTTAGAGGCCTACCGCATCTTTTCCCAGATCAAATATCACCACCCTGATGCGGATGCTAACGGCGATCGCGATGCTGTAGACATTGCTGACCATCTCATGGAAGACTTTGTTGAGGGCCAAGGCGCGCGCTTTAGAGACGACGCGGACCAATGGCTCTAGACTAGAGCGATATAGCCCAGATTGTATAGACCGAAATGGAGAGCTCACCTCGAACTAGGCGAGCGTATTGTAGTTAACGATCCTAGCAAAGTCGACGGGCTTTAAGCTGGCACCGCCCACCAAAACGCCGTCAATTTCAGGCTTGTCCATGATGTCATCGATGTTGTCTGGTTTCACCGAACCCCCGTACTGAATTGTGATCTCTGGGTTCGCGAGCTGCTGACGTATGACGCCGATAATGCGATTTGCCTCCTTTGCCTCGCAGGTTGCTCCCGTACCGATAGCCCAAATCGGTTCGTAGGCAATAATCAAACGGGACTGGTCTACGCCCTGAAGCGCCACCTTGAGCTGCTGGATGATCACCTGCTCTGCGGTGCCGTCGTCTCGCTGCTGCTTCGTCTCGCCAACGCAGAGAATAGGCAATAGGTTAGCGCCCTGGGCCGCCCTGAGGCGGAGGTTAACCGTTTCATCAGTATCGCCGAAGTATTGACGCCGCTCGCTATGGCCAACAACCACGTATCGGACGCCTAGCTCGGTCAACATGCTGGCGGAAATTTCGCCGGTGTAGGCGCCAGAATCTTCCCAGTGAACGTTTTGCCCGCCGAGTTTGACCCGGCTACCGTGCAGATTCTTAGACATGGCCGTTAGGGCCGTGTAAGGGACACAGAGAACGACTTCCCGATTATCTGGCGTACCGTCCAAATGATTGAAGAAACTAATCAGAAAGTCCAGCGCTTCCGATTGAGTCTTATGCATTTTCCAGTTTCCAGCTATGACGATATTTCGCACGGGTCGCTTCGGGGGGTAAATGTTCAATAGTCTACTAGACGAATCCTACCGTTTGAGCTGCTTTTGAAGCAATTCAAAGCGCAGCTTTTCAGGTCAGGCTGCCCCATTAGAACAGTCAAGACAGTCATCATAGGCAATTCTGGTCAAATTCGTAATCGATTAAATAAATCTTTCTGAGTTGCGAAAGTGTGGGAAACTGATGTCGATTACGGCTGCGGTGGCTCCTCAGAGCCGGTCTCACTGTTAGGTCCTGGCGTCCTTATATGGTGTACACCGACTAAAAGTAGTCAATAGCCCCCGTGGTCTAACCTACTGCATGAAAAGGCAAGTCCATGACGATTCCTCTGTTAGCATCAAGTTTAATTGATGGAATTTATGCGTTCGACGCTACGAGCTGCGGCCAGTCCGCACACCATCTCGCGCACCATCTGCAGGCGGCCCCTCTTTCTGGATTAGTCAACCTGGGCATCGTTAAGCTGACCGGCCACGGGCTGGTCGTCAACCTGCCGGCTGATGGAATGGTCCTAGGGCAGTATTTTGAGACTGACGTGTTTGCCGGAACCCGCGCCTGGTGGAGCGATTTTGTCAGCTCTGGAAAGATTTGGACATTGATTTTTGGGATTGTGCTGGGCTACCTGCTGCGGGCGCTGACGTCCTACGGCTAGCGTTAAGTCGGTCCGCCTCGTCACCTCTGCCCCGTCACGCTTTGCCGCACGCTTCTGCCGCCATGACACAGCCACAGACCTGGAGCCAGCGATTTGAGTCAGCGCTCCATCCCACCATTGCTCGCTTTAACGCCAGCATCGGCTTCGATATTGCCCTGCTGGAATACGACATAACAGGATCCCAGGCCCACGCCAAAATGCTGGGCCACACCGGCATCATCTCCGCTGAGGAGTCGGCGCAGCTGGTCTCTGGGCTAGAGCAAGTTCGCCGTGAACATCAAACCGGGCAGTTTAATCCGGGCACCGACGCAGAGGACGTCCACTTCGCCGTAGAGCGGCGGCTGACCCAGCTGGTGGGAGACGTGGGCAAAAAGCTGCACACGGCGCGATCGCGAAACGACCAGGTGGGCACCGACACAAGGCTCTACCTGCGGGACCAGATCGCCGCCATTCGCCGTCAGCTGGGGGAGTTCCAGCAGGCCCTGCTGCAGCATGCAGAGCAGCACGTCGAGACCCTAATCCCGGGCTATACCCACCTGCAGCGGGCCCAGCCCCTTAGCCTAGCCCACCACCTGCTGGCCTACGTGGAGATGACGCAGCGCGACATCGAGCGGCTAGGGGACGTGGCCCGCCGGGTCAATATTTCCCCCTTAGGCAGCGGGGCCCTGGCCGGCACCACCTTCCCCATCGATCGGCGCTACGCCGCTGAGCTGCTGGGCTTTGACGATATCTACGCCAACAGCCTCGACGGGGTGAGCGATCGCGACTTTGCCGTAGAGTTTTTAGGGGCGGCGAGCCTGATCATGGTGCACCTGTCGCGGCTGTCGGAGGAGCTGATTCTCTGGGCGTCGGAGGAGTTTCGCTTTATCACGCTGACGGACAGCTGCTCCACCGGCTCTAGCATCATGCCCCAGAAGAAGAACCCAGACGTGCCTGAGCTAGTGCGGGGCAAAACCGGGAGAGTCTTTGGCCACCTGCAGGCGATGCTGACCTTGATGAAAGGTCTGCCCCTGGCCTATAACAAAGACCTTCAAGAGGACAAAGAGGCCCTGTTTGACAGCGTGCACACCGTCCAGGGATGCCTAGAGGCGATGACCGTGCTGCTGCGCCAGGGCATTACGTTTCAGCCCCCGCGCCTCAACCAGGCGGTGGCGGAAGACTTCTCCAACGCAACGGACGTGGCCGACTATCTAGCGGCCAAGGGCGTGCCCTTTCGAGAGGCCTATAACCTGGTGGGGCAGGTGGTCAAAACCAGCTTGGCCGCCAGCAAGCTGCTCAAGGATCTGACCCTAGCGGAGTGGCAGGCCATTCACCCGGCGTTTGAGGCCGATATTTACGAGGCGATCGCCCCCCGGCAGGTGGTGTCGGCCCGCAACAGCGAGGGGGGAACCGGGTTTGAGCAGGTGCGCCGGGCGCTGCAAAAGGCCCAGATGCGGCTTGAGCAAAGCCCAAAATAGCGCCTGATTTTTGCGAAGCGTGAACCTACATTACTAGTTATTACTTTGTGCGGCTTCCCGACCCTACTAAGCCGGTAGAGGTCCCTATGCTATTAACAGGCACCAGGAACGACCCTGAATCAATTCCCCATAGTCTTATACACCCCATAGTCTTATACAACCCGGCTTAACCATGACCCAGCACTGGACTCCCGCTAGCGGCAATTCCTCCATCGACAGCAGCGTAATTGCAACCACTGCCCCCGATGCAATTAACTGGCAGCGCCTCATCTTGGTGACGGCGGTTCTGTGGCTCGGCGGCAGCTTGGTCCTCGACTTTGTTGTCATGCCCACGCTCTACACCTCCGGTATGATGACCGACGCTAGCTTTACCCCCATGGGCTACACCCTGTTCTCTAGCTTCAACCACGCTGAGGTGATTTCTGCAGCCCTGCTGCTGACGGCGACTCTTGCCCTCCATCGCCGTACCCCCCGCGCAGGCGTACAGGCGATTGTCGCCGCCGCCATGCTGCTCGGCCTCAGCCTGTTCTACACCTACGGCCTCACCCCCGACATGATCGCCCTGGGCGCCCACCTCAACCTGCTGAAGACAGCGGGCATCCCCCACAGCATGGACGTAATGCACGGCGAGTATTTTGGCCTAGAGCTGGTGAAGCTTGGCCTAGTGATGGGGCTAGTGAAGCTGTCGCAGCGTTAGATTCAGCGCGTTAGATCAGCACCTCCCCCGCTCCCGGCACCACCTCACCCAAAATCCAGGCGTGGATACCCTGCTCTTCCAGCAGGGCGATCGCCTTATCCATCGCCTCGGGCGGCACGATCACCACAAAGCCAACCCCCATATTGAACGTGCGGAACATCTCGTTTCGCTCCACTCCTCCCGTTGAGGCGATCCAGTCAAACAGCGGGGGGATTTTCCAAGGCTGGGTCTCGATAGACTGCTCCGAATTGAGGCAGCGAGGCAGATTCTCTAGCAGTCCGCCGCCGGTGATGTGGGCCATGGCGCGCAGGGGAATGCCCGACCGCTGGAGGGCCAGCACGGGCCGAACGTAGATTTGGGTGGGGGTGAGCAGCCGGTCTCCCACGGAACGGGACCCGTCAAGGGGAAAGCCGCTGGGGCGATCGCCCAGCCCAATACCCGCCATCTCCAAAATTTTGCGGACTAGGCTAAACCCGTTGCTGTGAACGCCGCTGCTGCCTAAAGCGATGGCAACGTCTCCGAACTGCACCTGAGCGCCGCCCACAATCTGGGCCTTCTCGACCACGCCGACGCAGAAGCCCGCCAAGTCGTACTCCTCCGGCTGATAGAATCCCGGCATCTCGGCGGTTTCGCCCCCTAGCAGGGCGCAGCCCGCCTGCCGACAGCCCTCGGCAATCCCCTCGACCACCTGGACCAGATGGTCGGGCTGGAGCTGGCTGGTGGCAATGTAGTCCAAGAAAAAGAGGGGCTCCGCGCCGCAGGTGAGCACGTCGTTGACGCACATCGCCACCAGGTCTACGCCGACGGTGTCGTGGCGGTTGACGGCGTGGGCCAGCTTTAGCTTAGTGCCTACGCCGTCGGCGCCGCTCACCAGCACCGGCTGCGCGTAGCCTTGAGGCAGCTCGAACAGGCCGCTAAATCCCCCCAATTGGCCCAACACTTCCGGGCGGTGGGTGCCGGCAACGGTGTCTTTGATGCGCTGAACAAAGCTGCGCCCTGCTTCAACGTCGACCCCAGCCTGTTTGTAGTCCATGGCAAATACCCGTTATATCGCTTGTGCGCAGCGCGCATTCCGCAATTGTATGGGGTTTTGCCGTTAGGTTAGTCAGGGCGGAGATCAAAACGCAAGAGATTAAAACGCGGTCGCCGCACCCTACAATGGTGGGGTTTGTCCCAACCCTATGGCACCCCCGTGAAGCTATCCGTTTTTCATACCCCCGAGCTGACCCCGACAGCCCCTACGCCAGCCTGCGCGATCGCCATTGACGTGCTGCGGGCAACCACCACAATTGCTACCGCTTTAGCTCACGGGGCTGAGGCGGTACAGGCGTTTAGCGCTATCGATCGGCTGCTAGAAACCAGCGAGGCTTGGCCCGCCGACAAGCGCATCCGCGTCGGCGAGCGGGGCGGCGCGATGGTCGAAGGCTGTGATATGGGCAATTCTCCACTGGACTATATTCCCGAGCGGGTGAGCGGCAAACGGATCTTTTTAAGCACTACAAACGGCACCCGCTGCCTAGAGCGCATCGCCCATGTCCCCACGGTGCTGACGGCGGCGCTAGTGAATCGCCATAGCGCAGTGGCCTATCTGCTTCAGCACCGCCCTGAAACGGTGTGGTTAGTTGGCTCAGGCTGGGAGGGCAGCTATTCGCTGGAAGATACGGTATGTGCAGGGGCGATCGCCGCAGCGCTTGCCGAAGAGCTGCCGCTGAGCGATTTGGCCGCCAACGACGAAACCATAGGGGCGATCGCGCTTTACCGCCAGTGGCAGTCGAATTTAGAGAAGCTGATGCACCACGCGAGCCACGGCCAGCGGCTGCTGCGCTTGGAGAACCAGGCCGATTTAGCCTACTGCGCCCAGCTCGATACCTTAGACGTGCTGCCGAAGCAGAGCGAGCCCAAGCTGCTGAAGGTGGGGTAAGACGCCAAGACTCCCTTCAGGCAGCTTGACCAAGGGCCCTACTCGGGCAGCCGGCAGCGCCCAGACTCGCAGTCGGTCTCCTCACGCTGCGTCATGATGGCCTCCAAATCGGGACGACCGGTGAGGGCCAGCCGTCGGTCGGCCCAAATCTCGTAGATCTTGTCAACGATGGGGCGAATGATGGGCCAGCGGGTGGCGGCATAGATCCAGCCCATGCCGAGCACCGCGTAGACGCGGCGGAACACCTCCACATTTTTGATCACGCTGCCGTCGGGCAGCACCGCATGAATGCGGCCCATGGCGGTCTCGAAATCGACGCCGCCGTTCTCCTCAGGGCTGTAGTCTGCTGCGGCAATGTCGACGAAGGCCACCTTGCCTCGACCAGCGTCCCGCTTCTTAAGGAAGTTTACCTCCCGTAGACAAAGCGGACATTCGCCGTCGTAGAGGAGCTTAATCTGCCAAGCGAGCGCTGCCTCGGAAGACGATTCGGCGGTAGCACCCCGTTGTGACCTATTCAGTACCATGAATCTGCTTAATAACGTCGGTGTCGACTCCAGCGAGATGGAAGCCGACGCTCTACTATTTTAAGAAACATGAAGCTTTTAAGCTAGGCTAAACCAGCATACGCTCTAGAGCATCGATATTGAGCAGGCACAGCACGTCGCGATCGCGATAGATCAGCGACTTCTTTTCCAGCTTGTTTAGCACCCGCGTCACCGTCTCCCGAGCGAGCCCGCTAAGGCTGCTGAGCTCCCGATGGGGCAAGTTAGGAATCTCCATGCCCTGCTCCCCCTGTTTCCCCTGGCCATCAGCCAGGAAGAGCAAGATGTCCACCACCCGAGAGGTGCTGTCAGACTCCCGCAGCCTGAGCCGGCGGTTGACCTGGCGCAGACGACGCGCCATGAGCTGGGCCAGCCGAATGCCAGACTGCGGCTCGGACTGAATGAGCTGCACAAAGTCCTGAGACGGAAGATTGCTGATCATAGTGGGGGCGAGGGTGATGACGTCGGTCGAGCGGGGCACCTCGTCTAAGGGCGCCATTTCCCCAAACAGCTCACCCTTCCCCAAAATATTGAGCGTCACCTCTTTGCCATCGATATTGTAGGTGCGAATTTTGACCCATCCCTCCAGGATGAAGTAAACCGAGTTTCCCCAATCATTCTCCAGCAGAATAACTTGATTCATAGGGTGTTTACGGGTAACGGCATGCGCCGTTGCCCGACCCACCACATCCTCAGGCAAACCCGTAAAGAAGGGCGCCAATCGAATCAGCGAGCTGTCGTGAATATCTCGGGGATTGAGCTTATCATCCATCAGAAACTTATCCCTACCCTCCGGGGATTGCCTAAGGCATCATACAGGAGTACCTCACCATATTCCTGGTAAACCTGGAATAGACCTCTCAGGCCTTGATTTTAGCGCCCTTCAGAGGCTTTCGTAAAACCGGTACAGCGGGAGAGCGGGATAAGTGGGCGCGAAGCTAGGATAGAACAGCGCCGTCGCTGTGGGTCTTTAGGGCACTTCTGAGAGCGGCGCGATCTGAAGCTGCTCTAGGATAAGCTCGGGCGCAGCAATGCCATCGACCTCATTGAGGTGGCGCGCCCGCTGTTTCGAGAGCTCAAAATCTCGAAGTTTTGAGCGCAGCGCCCGGCCAGAAAAAAATTGTTCGGAGTCTACGCTCGCAGAATTATCGACCGCGTTCAGCTGGGGCCAGTCGAACTCGTCTGCGAGGGGCTGCCAGGTGACCCAGCATAAGCTGCCTAAAGCCCCGAGCATTAGGGTGGCATAGCTCGTGTACAGGTGGGCAGGGCGGAGGTAAACGCGCGACGACTGCGATTCTAGGCGGTGAAAGGGATTACTGGCGGGCCCAGGGGCGGCCTGAGCCGGAAGGCACTGCGTCAAGCTATCGCCGTCGAGGCCCAACGCTTTGCTCAAGCGACGCACAAACCCTCGGACGTAGATCTCCTCTGGCAGCTGGTCAAGCGCGCCACTCTCAATCGCCTGGATGTGGTACTTAGGCACGTGGGTCATGCGATGAAGCTGGTCTAGGGTCAAGCCCCGCTGCTGGCGCGTCCACAGGAGTAGTTTTCCAGCCTCTACCAGGGTAGAAGCTGAGCCAAGACTGGGGCGATCGCGCTCGTTTGGGCTTTCTGCTGGGCCTTCTGCAGGCTCTATCGTCTGTAAATCCGTCGTCCGCTCAATACCGGCTGGGCCGATGTACGGCCGGCGGAAGGATGGCCGTACATTGGCCGCCCCTCTATCAACCCGCTCCTCTTTGTCGCTTTTGTCTCTAATGGATTGAGCCTGGGGTGCGACGTATTCAAACGGGTTAGCAGCACCGTCAACGCGCAGCGTCTGCGACACCTGAGGAGCCTCAGATAGCCCAGCCTCCGCAGCGGCTGGGCCTGCTCTAAACGTGAGCGGCGGCGGCGCGGTGGTGCGACTGGGCAGGACTTCGGTACCTGACGCAGGCTGGACGGCGGGCTCTAGATCTGCTGGAGATGCAGAGGCCACAAGCTGGCGCAGCGTCAGACGAATGGCCTCGCGTCCCAGGGTACTGGCAAGCTGGGCGACCAGATCCTCATTACCCTTGAGCTGATGCTGAAACCAGCTGAGTATTTTCTTGTAGGCCCTACTCTGATGAAACTCAGCTTCAACCTGATTAAAAAGCTGCCGAAGATCATCGGGTGACGCCACAATGCGCGCTGCTTGACCGTCGTGTAAACAGGACGGGTCTACCGGTAGTGCTGTCATAGCAACGATTCTCCTCTCTTGCGCATTGACTCGTAGACTGCTGAATGCCGCAAAAGCAAACATGCTATTTGCTGAAAGCTATGGGTATTTGTTGCACCGGTACCTCTATATCAGCGGGCACGAGCACAAACCCATAGCTTTGGGGGCTATTGCCGGCGAATCGTTGAGTCCATATGCAGAATCAACGCCGCTCAGCGACATCAGCGAATGTAGCTGCTATCGTCTTCAGGAGATAGAATAGTGCTCCGGACAAGAATACAGTTTTTCACGTTTGTCCAGTGGTGAAGCGCCCGCTTCGGCCAAGCAGCAGCGTTTAAGACCAGCGCGCTGACGCGCTAGGGGTTATGAGACTCTCGTTCTGAAGGATACTTCACCTGCCAGCAGCGATCGAGGTGATCTCGCTGATAGACCTTCCAATAGACAGACGGCCTCAGGATTAGAGGACAGTTTTTGTCTAAAAGCGGCTGATTTAAAAATTTCCACAGCGGAAATCGTAGACTTTTAGGGCGGCTAGTCATAATACCTTGGGAATAGATATAAACTCTTTATACGAGGGGGCGTTTGCACCCTCTTAGGAAACTACATATACATACCGTTTCCAACAGACTAGTTTCTGAAACAGAATGTTCCGGATATCGCTGTGTCCGTCCTGAACTCATTAGATCTATGCGTTGGACCTGTATATTCACGCCGGGTCCTATCGGTCTCGGCTCAGCTTTCTTAGCTTGCCCGAACTGGCTTCAAATTTGATATTGAAACCAAAAAAGATTGTGGCGATACTGTGACGTCAGCGTGAACTTACGGCCTTCCCAGAGCCTTCAGGTCAATCGCCTGTCTCTTCCGCCACAATCTTATCTTTAGAGTCGCCCCAGTATGCGCTGCAGGTCCAGCGCTCTCGCGTTCCCTGGGGCTCAACCGACCAGCGATAGATGACCGTCTTGGGGTCCACGCCAACCTCTAGCAGCTTAGCGTCCATGTAATACCGCATCTTGCGCTTCTCCATCTCCTTTTGACTAAGCGGAAGGCCTTTGTCCAGCGTCTTGGGTAGATGGGCTTGGGTTGGTTTTGCCATAGGTACCTCCAGTAAGAAACAGCAAAAGCTAAGGTTTATAGATGCGCTGAGGCCCGTGGTGTTCATCGATTTCGACCACAAGGTCAACCTTTTGGCGATCGCGAAGCAGCGGGGCAATAAACAGATCTGGGGGCAGGGCTCGCCAAAAGTAGAGGACAAAGCGGTCGATTTCGGCGTCGCTCAGGCCCGAGCGTCCGGTGGCCATCATGGCCTGCTCAGCCTGCCGCCGCCACCGCTGACTC
Organism: Elainellaceae cyanobacterium; assembly: GCA_050331115.1. Taxonomy (GTDB): domain Bacteria; phylum Cyanobacteriota; class Cyanobacteriia; order CAKZMO01; family CAKZMO01; genus JBCCAG01. Next base: position 5,483 of record JBHJHD010000042.1, on the reverse strand, counting down.
AGCCGGTAGCTGACGGGATGCAGCACCAGCAGCCGGTCGAGCTGCTCCCAAAGCGGCAGGTAGGCCCGCAGCCGCTCGTTACAGTCGCGGGCAAAGGCGCAGTCGGCCGCTGACGCTAGGGGCCAAGGCAGGGGTTTGGGCCATTCTAGATCGGGCTGGGTCAGAGCAAGCTGGCCCAGATCCAGCTTACCGGGATCTAGCTTACCGGGATCTAGCTTATCGGGATCGATCGGCCGTATCCCCACAAGCCAGCCTTCAAGTAGCACCACAGTGGCCCCCGCCACCGACTCAAAAGCGGCGCGATCGCCCTGGCCGCCCTGGGCAGATTTATCGAATCGGGGCACGGCCACCGGCTGGCCCGCGCGCAGCTGCTGCAGCACCGATACCGCCAGGTTTACATCGTGGGTTCCAGGAGGACCCCGCCAGATTAGCCTCGGATCGGCGCGCTGAAGCTGCTGGCGCTCGGCGTAGGATTTATAGAAATCGTCAATTGAAAGGCAGCAGACGCGATGCCCCAACTGCGCCAAAATTCGCGATAAAATTAGGGCAAGCGTTGTTTTGCCGGTGCCCTGCCCACCCAAAATGCCCTGAATAAGCGGTCGCCCTAAGCGCTGCTGTCGCCCGTCCATCCACTGGGCGAGGGGAATCCACAGCCTCCACATTACGTCGAGGGGGCTGCCTGGCCAGCCCAGAACCCGTTGGCAAAACTGGTTTAGGTCTGGATAAACCGCTCTCAAAAGCTGCGATCGCGCGGCGAGGCTTTCCGCTAGGAGCGTCTCAGGCTTAAAGGGGGCGTAGCGGTCTCGGTGGGCTAACGCATGAGCCACCAGAGCCTGCTGAAGCTCCGGGGAATCGGGGGTTTCAGCTTCCAGGACGTTCTGTAAAAGTCGATTGAGATCCTGTAGATGCGTCACCACGTTTAGCTTCCCAGCTTAAAGGCTTCCACAAAGAGCCCATAGACAAGCCCTAGCTTGACGGCGTTGACGACATCGATGAGCAGGGGGCGAGGGGGCTTAGCACCCGCGAGCCATCTACTGTAAATGAGCCAGCTGATGAGTTCGACTAGCGCCACCAAGATGATGGCCACGAGAACATCCCAGTTTGCGTTTTGTCCGGTGATGGTCGCTGCAACGGTCGCCGTAAAGTTGCCGAACAGTAGACCGATGACAATCAGCGAGATGCGTCGCCACGGGTTGCGCAGCCACTGACCAATCTGGTCCAGTAAAGCGCTTGTCAGGCGATTAAGTCGCGTATTTTGCATAACATACCCTCACAGCACGATGGCGCGTCCATCGGCACGTCGTGCCCCTCATTCTAAATTGAAATCAGTGCATCGGGAGGTTCCATTGACCGAGGAAAAACTGGCTCATCACGCCATTTCAGAAAAGGCGCGATCGCTGCTTTGGGGAATGCTCTACGGCGCGGCGGCGGTTACGCTGCTCGGCATGCTCTTAGTGCGTCCCCTTCGCATTTCTGTGGAGCCATCTCCTGCACCGTCGCCGCCCGCTCCAGCGTCTACCCGAGAGGAGGCCAGCTCAGGCCGTGTGCCCTCAAATTCCTCGGCTGGAGCCGAGCTGAGTGGGCCAGGAGCCGAGGCAATAGAGCCTGAAGCGGGCCAGGACCTGACAGAGCAAGACTCCCCCGATGCAGCCGCACCTGCCGCACCTCTAGACGACTTAGGTATAGATACAACCAATCCCCCCACTCCAGACTCAGCGGGCACCCTGAGGGTGAGCAACCAAACTATACACGCCGTGCGCATTGCCCTGCTGCCGCAGGAGACAGCGATCGCCGCGCCGCCAGCCCCGCCAAACTCAGCCGCAGCGAACAGCGACCCCGCCCGCAATTTGGCCCGCAATTTGGAATTTAGCGAGGCGGTGCATTGGGACTTTGCCCCCGGAGAAGGCAGTCTAGATGGCCTGCTGCTCTCCTTGCCAGATGGGCAGCAGACCATCCAGGCGGGCGATATTCTCGTGGCGTTCGCCCAGGATGGCTCCCAGCGATATTGGGGTCCTTATGTAGTCGGCGTTACATCGCTGCCGGTGCGGCAAGCGGGAAGCAGCGAGTGGCGGCTCACGCTTCAGGTGCCTGGTCGGACAGCGCCGGCGGAATAGGCCTACCCAGTTTCGGTTTCCCGGTTTCGGTTCACGCCGTTTCTCGCTACAGTAGAGACCGCGATAGCGGCGGTTGAATCTGCCGGTGCGCAGCCTGAGTCCGGGCACTCACGTCAGCCAGCTATAGCGGCAACCCAAACGGTAACGGATGAAACCTCGTAGGGCATCTCTTGCGACCCCTTAAGCTATCGACCCGCGCCTGGTGGACGCTCAGCTTAGTCTGGCTGATCGCCGCCTGCGGCGCTGGATTTTTGTGGAAGCTCGGCGCAACCGGGCTGGTCGATGAAACGGAGCCGCTGTTTGCAGAGGCGGCGCGGCAGATGGCGATCACGGGAGACTGGATCACCCCTTACTTCAACGAGGCCACCCGCTTCGATAAGCCGCCGCTGATCTATTGGCTCATGGCGATCGCCTATCAGGTGGGCGGCGTGAGCGCCTGGACCGCCCGGCTGCCCTCGGCCCTAGCCGCAGTAGGGCTGACGCTGATGGGGTTTTACACGCTGCTGCGGTTTGGCGTCGCGGGACGGCCTGCTGCCGCGCCCGATAGAGCTGGCGAGCGCTCTAATCAGCCGGCACCGAGGGAGGAGTATCACTGGGGGACGGCTTTAGCAGGGGCATCGGCGCTAGCCCTCAACCTGCAGACCGTAGTCTGGGGGCGCACCGGCGTGTCTGACATGCTGCTCAGCAGCTGCATGGGCAGCGCCCTGTTTGCGTTTTTCCTGGGCTATAGCCAGCCAGAGCGCCCCGGCGTTCAGCGGGGCTGGTTCACGGCTTTTTATGTCTTGGTGGCCCTGGCCATATTGACCAAGGGGCCGGTGGGGCTCGTGCTGCCGGGGCTGATTATCGTCAGCTTTTTAGGCTATTTGGGCAGCTGGCGATCGCTGCGGGAGATGCGGCCGCTGCTGGGTCTGGCGCTGGTGCTGGGGGTAACGCTACCTTGGTACCTGCTGGTGATTCGCGCCAACGGTCAGGCCTACATTGACAGCTTTTTCGGCTACCACAACGTGCAGCGCTTCACCCAGGTGGTCAACAATCACTCAGCTCCTGGGTACTTCTACTTCTTAGTGGTTCTGGTAGGCTTCATTCCCTGGTCAATGTACCTCCCCTGGGGAATTGCGCGGCTGGGGGTTTGGCAGCGGCGGCAGTGGCAACAGCAGCCCCGCCACCGGCAGCTCGGGCTATTTGCCCTGGTTTGGTTTACGGTGGTGTTCGTCTTTTTTACCTTGGCGGTCACTAAGCTCCCCAGCTATACGCTGCCGCTGCTGCCCGCCGCTGCCGTGCTCATTGCCCCGGTAGGCCGTTTGAGGCAAGGCCTGTCAAAAGGCTGGCGGATTAGCGGCTGGGCCAACGCCTTATTTCTGCTGCTGCTGGCGGGCGTCCTGTGGCGAAGCGCCCCCTGGATGGGCAACGACCCCGCTATGCCCAACCTGTCCGAGGCGATCGCGGCCTCGCGGGTGCTTTGGTGGGGAGCCCTGGGCTGGCTGGCGGCGGCAGCCCTGAGCGCCCTGGCGACCTGGCGGCGATCGCCTCGGCTTTGGTGGTCAAACGCGCTGGGGTTTATTGCCTTTTTGCTGCTTACCCTGCTGCCTGCCCTGACGCTGGTAGACAATCAGCGGCAGCGCCCCCTGCGCCAGCTGGCCGCTACAATTGCGGCAGCGCCCCCGCAAGAAGCGGTGGTGATGGTGGGCTTTAAAAAGCCCAGCCTGGTGTTCTACGCCCAGCGCCCCGTGACCTATATCTACACCCCGGCAAAGGCGATCGCCCACCTGCGGCGAGGCCGGGACATGGCGCTGCCGACCGCGCTTCTGGTCGGGCAGCCCGCCGAAATCTCGCGGCGTCTAGCGCCGGACCAGTACGATATCCTGGCTGAGGCCGGGACGTATCGGCTCGTGCGCGTCTACCGCAGTCGTCTGTAACAGCCCCCAAGCGTAAAGGCCCCCAATACAAACGTCCCAAAATAAAAGCCCCCATACAAAGGCCCCCAAACACACCCAACCCTATGAGAGAGCACGTCCAGCGGCTAGTCGATAACCTCAGTCAGACCATCGTAGGCAAGCAGTCGGCGATTCAGCTGGTGCTGACGGCGCAGCTCTCCGGCGGGCACGTGCTGCTGGAAGACGTGCCGGGTGTGGGCAAAACCCTGCTCGCAAAATCCCTAGCCCGCTCGGTGGGCGGGATCTTTAAGCGGGTGCAGTGCACGCCGGACCTGCTGCCCGCCGACATTACCGGCACCAATATTTGGAATCCGCAGACGGGCCAGTTTGAGTTTTTGGCCGGTCCGGCGCTCACCAATATTCTGCTCGCCGATGAAATCAACCGCGCCACGCCCCGCACCCAGTCCGCCCTACTAGAGGTGATGGAGGAGTATCAGGTGACTATCGACGGCGTCTCCCACCCTGTTCCGCGGCCCTTCTTCGTGATTGCCACCCAGAACCCGATCGAATATCAGGGCACGTTCCCGCTGCCCGAGGCGCAGATGGACCGCTTTGCCCTATCGCTAGACCTGGGCTACCCCTCGGAAGACGAAGAGCTAAAGCTTCTGCGAGAGCTGAATCAGCGCCGCGAGGTGGACCTAAAGCCCTGCCTCTCGCTGCAGGAGGTAGCTGAGCTGCAGCGCGCCGCCCTACAGGTGCGCCTAGAACCTCACCTGCAGACCTATTTGCTGGCCCTGGTGCGGGCCACTCGGGAGCGGGAGGACGTGCGCTTGGGGGTCAGCCCTCGGGGCGGCGTGGCCCTCTACCGCACGACCCAGGCGCTGGCGTTTTTGGAGGGTCGGGACTACGCGATTCCGGATGATGTGAAGCGGCTGGCTCCCTATGTGCTGGCCCACCGGCTGCTCCCGGATGCGGGGCGGTTGGGGACGCAGATCGTTGAGGATTTGCTGGAGTCGGTGCCGATTCCGTAGCGGTGTGGTGTGGGAGTTAGGGTGGCGGTGCGGGACTTGCTGGATGAGGCGATCGAGTAATGGCCCCGGAGGAGGGTTTGCTGACCTCTGACACGTCAAGCCTCACTACTGGGATTTCTAGTGTGGCGATCGCCGGTTTATGTGAGGTGGGTTACACTTTTCGTGAGGTTGATGGCGCTTTACGTGAGACGGGCGATACTTAAAGGCTCGGCAATCGCGCTTTGGGTGTCGCTGGTGGCAGTTTAGGCATGGGCGAGGCACTTCAAGTGTCATCCACAGCGTCTTAAGTGAGGACGATGACATTTCAGGTGTGGGCGGTGACGTTTTATGTGTGGGCGATGGTCCTTCAGGGCCGGTCTGACTCCTCCGGAGTAGCTGCGCCAACGACCATCGCAATCGCGGCTACATGGCTGCATCACACTGATTGAGTTTGGTGCCAATTAGTATAGAGCAAGGACGTTTTA
>JBHJHD010000041.1:0-3938 GCA_050331115.1 Elainellaceae cyanobacterium | reverse complement strand
AAGGAAGTGATCAGCTTTGCCGGCGGCCGCGGCGGCGAGAGCGGCAGAGCGACGACCACCTTCAACGGTCCAGCGGGCACCTACGACGTGGTGGTGGGCTACGTGGACGAGAACGACGGCAAGGCTACCCTAGAGGCGAAGCTCAACGGCCAGTCGCTGGACAAGTGGCAGCTGACGAAGAGCCTGGGGGACAACTATATCACCCAGCGCACCCGCACCCAGCGCACCATCGGCCGTGGCGTCTCCATTGAGAAGGGCGATCGCCTGCAGCTCTTAGGCCAGGAGCAGGCGGGCGAGCACGCCCGGGTCGACTACGTCGAGCTCATTCCGGTTGAGGGAGCAAAGCCTAAGTCAAGCGGGGGCTCAAACCAGGGGTCAAAGTCTGGTGGGGCTGGTAATTCCAATCAGGCCAATGTCAATCAGGCCGTTAATAGCGCTAGCGAAGCTGATGTCGCTGTCAAGGGTCTATCGACGCCCGCTCCGGGTGATGCCATTCGCCTGGAAGCAGAGGACATGACCCTGAAGGGCTACCGCGTTGAGCGCAACGGCAACGGCTCGGGCAACAAGTTCGCCAGCTTTGCCGGCGGCGGCTCCGCTGAGCGCGGCAGCGCCAGCACCACCTTCAACGGCCCAGCAGGGACGTACAACATGGTGGTCTCCTACGTCGATGAAACCGACGGTAAGGCGACGCTGGAGGCAAAGGTCAACGGTCAGTCCCTCGACAAATGGCAGCTCGCGGAAAACCTAGGGGATCCCTACATTACCAGGCGCAGTCTCACCCAGCGGACGGTGGGCGACGTTTCCCTAGAGAAGGGCGATCGCCTGCAGATTTTGGGGCAAGAGCAGGCGAGCGAGCATGCTCGAATCGACTACGTTGAGCTGACTCCCATCAAGGGCGGAGCGCCGGCGCAGGTGATCAAGTCTCCGGTGAAGCTAGAGGGCTCGTCCTGGAAGGCTATTCCGGTTGACTACGAGGTGACGCCGAACACGGTCATGCAGCTGGAGTTCCGCAGCCGCTCAGAGGGCGCGATTCACGCCATCGGCCTCGACGATGACGCTTTCGTCAATGCGTCGGACCGCAAAGAGCTGGTGCAGCTCTCGGGTACTGAAACCTGGGGTGTGGACGGCTTTGACTACACCGCTAAGGGCTGGCAGACGTTCGATATCCCCATTGGCCAGTTTGCGGATGACGATGCCTCCTTTGTCTCTCTGCTTACGGTTGCCGAAGATGGGGGCGATGCAGTCAGCGAGTTCCGCAATGTGAGTCTGTTTGAGTCGGTGGGCAGCAGCCCACTCTCGGCCTCGAACCCGCTGGCCAATAACGGGTTGGCGGCCGACGATTCTAACCTGGCGGCCATGACGACGGATACGACGATCTAGCGGGCATCGCAGCATTTTTAGAGGTTTGTGAATCGGGTCAGGGGAGATTTTCCCTGACCCGATTTTCTGTTTAAAGATTCCTTGAGTTTTCTTGCGCTGAAAATCTAATTTGAGATGTGAGCCGGCGCACTATTATATGATCTTTAAAAGAAGCACAAGGCTGGCGATCGCACCTCCTATCTCTACAGCGAATTCACCAAATCTCAAAAAGACAAGCCTCAAAGATGCGATCGCCTCTGCTAGCCAGAGCGCTAATTTAAGAGAAGCGCTGGCAAAATGCAGCCTTTACTTCCCTAGCTTGAGACTGCAGACGCTAGGTCAACAGACGCTAGGTCAACAGATTCGCTTTTAAGCGGCTTCAGCTCAATTTTGCCTCCATTGAATGTCAAGATTAGGGCTGTTTAACTCTGAGCTGCCTGAGCGTTTCTCAAGCGATATTCATCCGCTGTTCCATAGTCATTGGAGTAAAGCGATGTCACACTATGACGCTAAACCCAGAATTTCTGCTCACCTGCTGAGCTTGGGCCTTGCCGCCACCGGTATCGCAGGTCTACTTGCTGCGTCGTCGGTAACCGGCGTTCAGGTCGGCGATCGCGTAGCGTTTGACCGCGCCCCGCGCCTGATTCGCAGCGCCACTAGCTCTTCAAGCCCCAACACCTCAGCCCATTACCAGTTCACTATCGAAGTTCCTGCAGATGCTGGAGAGCCGCTGCAGGCGGTTCAGGTGACGCCTCACAACCATGTCGAAGATATCGTCCTCGACCATGACGACAGCGAGGCCTTTGAAGGCGATAGCTTTGCCGGTGGCCCGGATCTACCCCTATCCAGCATTGGCGGACCGACCACGGTTGAAGGGGAAGCCTTGTTTGTCTTCGATCCTCCCGTGATGCCAGGACGCACGGTCACCATCGAGCTTGACGCCGAGAATAACCCGGCTCAAGGCGGCGTCTATCAGTATGGAATTACTGCCTATCCTACCGGGCCAAACGGCATTGGCATGTTCCTCGGCTACGGGCGGCTGCATCTGTTCGACAACAACTAGCGTCGCTTAGGCGGTTAACGGCGGCAGCTGACCTTTACCGTGACTTAGGGGCGGTGCGGGTGCGATCGCTAGACCCGAGGGCGCTCAGGTAGCGCTCTAGAAAGGGCAGCCCTGCCACCGCCGGCAGCAGGTAGCGCGAGGTGCAGAGCAGGCCCAGCGCCGCCCCCACCTGGGCATTGAAAAACGGTGCGTAGAAGGCAATCAGGGCGGCGTCGCGGGTGCCGACGCCGGCAAAGGTGAGCGGCAGCAGCCCCGCCAAAATCGCCAGCGGCGACAGCGCCAGGTTGGTCAAAAACGGCACCCAGGCGTTGAGCGCCAGAATGAAAAACCAAATCTGCAGCAGATGCAGCAGCCAGATGCCCACCGACATACCCGTAATGGTGAGCAGGCGATCGCTCCTCCAGACGTAGCGGTGCATAGCTTCCCAAGACTGGTGCATGGCCGCTAGCTTGGGGCGCAGTTTGCCGGGGGCGAGCTTTTGTGCTGAGCGAAAGGTGACGGTGGCGGCACGGGGGGAGGCCAAAATCAGCGACCCGAAGACCAGCCCTGAGAAGATCGCCGCCGTCGCCAGCAAAAACAGCGCGTTTTTGGGCTGATAGAATATGAGGCCGAACACGCACCACAGCAGCAGCGACAGCATGTCGCAGGCCTTCTCAAACACCACCAGCGACACCGCCAACGCCCCGCTAATGCCGCCGCGATCGCGCATGAAGTAGGCCTTGGCGATGTCTCCCATCTTGGAGGGCAGCACCATGTTGAGGCTGCTGGCCGCTAGGATGAGCCGGTTGGCTTCTAGGGCGTTGAGCTTAGCTTCGGGGGGAGCCAGCATCTGCAGCCGCCAGGCCGACGCGGCGGTAATGGGAATCACCATGGCCAGGCTGACCACCATCCAGGGAATATGGCACTCTCGAAACACCTGAATGAGGCCGTCGAAGTCGATTTTCCAGTAGATGAGGGCGAGGATGCCGAGGCTGACGGCGAGGGAGATCAGGCGCTTTAGAGTGTTACGCTTCATGGCGCGGCGGTCGGACGGGACGGCTTTCGTACTGTATGCGATGGGGCGGCGGGGCGGCAACAATTGTCGGTGGCGCTGGGGCCAGTAAAAGATTGAGCTCGCCTAGATTAATCGATGTCCAGGGGCTTCTTATGATCTGCTCAGGTTTGGGTTAGGGGAGGCTCAGAGAGGGGCGGCACTATTGAAGCTGTAGACCACAGGGCAGTCAGCGCACTACATACCGGCTGCCGCCATACGAAGTCAACAAGGAGTTTTGTTATGAAACGCATCATCACCGCTACAGTATCCGTCATTGCGATCGCTGCTTTTGCTTCCCCCTCGATTGCGCTCTCGGGCCGCCATGCTGAAGAGTCCCATGAAGGGCTAGGCAATAAGCTGTCGGGTCGCTTTGAGGAAGAGTTTAAGGAAGGCTTTGGCAATAAGAATTCGGGGCGCTGTGAGGTGGTGGTGAGAGTATGGATAGGGAAGAAGGAATGGGGGAGGTGTGAAGAGGATATTTTT
>JBHJHD010000040.1:0-85704 GCA_050331115.1 Elainellaceae cyanobacterium | reverse complement strand
GCACCCTGCCGGGCGTGCCGACGACGACGGTGCTGCTGCTCACCGCCTCCCAAAAGCCGGACGGCAGGCTCAAGTCGACCAAGCTTCTGCAGCAGTACGCCCAGGTGCGCGAGTTCTCCACCATCTCCCCCTGGAAGACGGACCAGCTGGTGCGGCAGGTGCAGGAGACCGCCAAAGCGATGCAGGTGCCCCTAGCGGCGGGGACTGCCGACCTGCTCGCCGAGGCGGTGGGCAACAATACGCGGCAGCTGCACGCCGAGCTAGAAAAGCTGCGGCTCTACACCAACGGCCAGCCCGTGACGCCGGACGCGGTAGCCCAGCTGGTCAATACCTATACCCAGAGCAGCCTCAAGCTGGCGACCGCCATCCGCGAAGGCAACACGGCAGATGCCCTCACCCAGCTTCAGGAGCTGCTGAACCGCAACGAGCCGAGCCTGCGGATTTTGGCGGTGCTGGTGGGGCAGTTTCGCACCTGGCTGTGGGTGAAGCTGATGATTGAGTCGGGGGAACGGGACGAGCGGGCGATCGCCCAGGCGGCGGAGGTGCGCAACCCAAAGCGCATTTACTTTTTGAAGCAGGAGGTCCAGCGGCTGCCCCTGGCCCGCCTGCAGCAGAGCATGGCCCTGCTGCTAGAGCTAGAGTCGGGCCTAAAGCTGGGGGGTGGCGAGATGCTGATGCAGACGAAGGTGATTGAGCTGTGCACCCTGTTTGGAGCCACCCGTTCAAGATAGGGCTCCAAGACAGGGCTCCAAGACAGAGCTCCAAGACAGGGCTCCAAGACAGAGCTCCAAGCAAGACAGAGCTCCAAAATAGTATTAATGCGAGGCTGAGCAATGCTGCCCTTCCTGCTATCAAGCTTATTTCTCCTAGGCCTGAGCGGCCTTCTGCTTCGCCGCCGCCAGACGCTAAAGCAGCGCCTGCTGGCCATCAAGGGCACAGAGGTCGCTCGCCTAGCCGATCTACGGCAGCTCATAGACCACGTGGCCCGTGAGCTAGGGCCAGGAGCCTACCGAGAGCGGGTGGCGCTGGTGGGCACCATTCGCTGCGATGCGCCGCTAGAGGCCCCTCTCTCTAAGCAGGCCTGCGTCTATTGTCGGACGGTAGTCAAAGAGAGGTATCGGGACACGGCGACCAGGGGCAGCAAGCGCAGCCGGCGATCGCAGCGGCGCACCCGGATCATCAGCTGCGACGTAATCCAGACGCCGTTTTACCTAGACGACCCGTCGGGGCAGGTGCGCATCGACCCCGACAGCTTTGATGTCCAGGGGGTGACGGTGGTCAAGCGGTTTGAGCCCGCATCTCCAGGTGGCCACGCCCGTCGCAGCACCCTGGGCTACCATTATTGGGAAGAGATCTTGCCGCTGGGGACCTCCGTCTACGTAATGGGGGAGCTGACGGACGAGGAGCCAGAGCTATCTGTCGCGGCTCCCGCTGCGCCGCCCGTCGGCATCATCACCCACCAGTCGCGGCAGGCCCTGGTCGGCAAAGTAGAGCAGTCAATACGACGGCGTGAGGTTGCGAGCGGGGTGCTGTTGGCGGCGAGCCTGGGCGTTTTATTGGTCGGGGCTTACAATTTGCTTTCGCGCTGAATAGAGCGACCCAGGTGGACCTGAAAGGCGCATCAACCTTCACAGAGGCTTCTTTCAGCGCTCTAACGCCGTGAGAAACCCGCTAAACACTCGCCTAAGGGCTCATAACCGGTTAACATGGATGGCCAGTACGGTTGGTAAATCAGCTCTACGCCAACCCCGCACCGCCCCTTCACATCCCAGCCCACTCACATCCCAACCCACTCACATCTCATAGGATTTCGGATATGTCAGAAATTTTTATGTTCAACGCGCTCCGCGAAGCGATCGACGAGGAGATGGCGCGCGACCCGAATGTGTTTGTGCTGGGGGAAGATGTGGGCCACTACGGCGGCTCCTATAAAGTGACGAAGGATCTCTACAAGAAATACGGCGAGCTGCGCGTGCTCGACACCCCGATTGCGGAGAACAGCTTTACGGGCATCGCCGTTGGGGCGGCAATGACGGGGCTGCGTCCCATCATCGAAGGCATGAACATGGGCTTTTTGCTGCTGGCCTTCAACCAAATCGCCAACAACGCCGGCATGCTGCGCTATACCTCCGGCGGCAACTTCAAAATTCCCCTGGTGATTCGCGGTCCGGGCGGGGTGGGGCGGCAGCTGGGTGCAGAGCATTCTCAGCGGCTAGAAGCCTACTTTCAGGGCGTACCAGGGCTGAAGATGGTGGCCGTCTCCACCGCCGTCAACGCTAAGGGTCTGCTTAAAGCAGCCATCCGCGACGACAACCCGGTGCTATTTTTTGAGCATGTGCTGCTCTACAACCTCAAAGGCGAGATGCCCAAAGGCGATTTCGTTCAGCGGCTCGATAAGGCCGAGCTGGTGCGCCCCGGCAAAGACGTAACGATTTTGACCTACTCCCGCATGCGCTACCACTGCATCCAGGCGGCAAAGGCTCTAGAGGAGCAGGGCTTTGACCCAGAAATCATTGACCTAATTTCCCTAAAGCCGTTTGACTACGACACCATTGGTGAGTCGATTCGCAAGACGCACCGCGTGGTAGTGGTTGAAGAGTGCATGAAGTCGGGGGGCATCGGCGCGGAGCTGACGGCGTCGATTCAAGAGCGCTTTTTCGATGAGCTAGATGCGCCCATCGTGCGGCTGGCGTCGCAGGACATCCCGACGCCCTACAACGGCGGCCTAGAGGATTTGACGATTGTGCAGCCGAAGCAGATTGTGGAGGCGGTGAAGGGCATGATGGCGGTGGCGGTGTAGGAACGAGAGGGTTTTATATGCATCGTCGGGTGTTGCTGTCTCGATTTGCTCTGGGTGCCGCCGCTGGCCTGTTGGGCGGCGCGGTAGCTGGGCCAAGGGCAGCGCGCGCAGACTCACTCGCGGCCAAGGTGGTGACCGTTTTTCGTAGCCCCACCTGTGGCTGCTGCAAGGCGTGGATAGAGCATATGGAAGCGGCGGGCTTTCAGATTCGGGATAATGTGACCGATGCGATGGCGGCGGTGAAGCGGCGGTATGGCGTTCCGGAGGCGATGGAGTCGTGCCATACGGCGGTGGTAGATGGCTACGTGATTGAGGGGCACGTGCCTGCGGCGGATGTGCGGCGGCTACTGGCGGAGCGCCCTAAAGTACGGGGGATTGCGGCACCGGGAATGCCGGTGGGGTCTCCGGGGATGGAGATGGGCGATCGCGTTGACTCCTACCGGGTGTTTTCGTTTGCGGATGGGGGGAGAGCTGCTGTGTTTGCAGCTCATTAGTTTTTACGCGGCATCTTTGGGTTTTGCGGCACTTGGTTTACTAGCGCTATGCTCGTTATGGCGGTTATGAGCTGTGGCAGATGACGTATACATCACAAAGACTGCTCTCGTTTGACGAGTTCGTCGTGCGCTACGGCGATGACCCACGCTACGAGCTGATTGATGGTGAACTGCGTGACATGGAACCGACTGGCCCTCACGAATCTGTTGCAGGCAAGCTGTCGGGGCGGCTATTTGCTGAGATTTTGCGCCTCAACCTAAAGTGGACCGTTCCCAAAAACTGTCTAATTCGCCCGCCCAATACGGATGCCACTGCCCTACGGCCTGACGTGATTGTTTTAGATGAGGCGGCGCTTGCTGCCGAACCTTTATGGCAAAAGCAGCCTATCATTACCAGCGGCAGGGCTATTCAATTTGTGGCGGAGGTGGTAAGTACCAATTGGCAGGATGACTATGCCCGTAAAGTGGAGGAGTATGCGTTTCTGGGCGTTGCGGAATATTGGATTGTTGATTTTCGAGGGCTGGGTGGGCTGGCGTTTATTGGTAAGCCAAAGCAGCCAACGCTGACGGTGTGCCAGCTGCAGGGAGAGCAGTATGGGCAGCGGCAGTATCGGTTAGGGGAGGCAGTTGCGTCTGATGTTTTTCCGGGGCTGACGCTGCGGTTTGATGACCTGATGCCGTAGGGAGATTTATATCAGTATCGTTTAGTATCCGCGGTGCGCGTGATGAGATGCACCGCACAGTTTGGCGATCGCATCGGCCCAGCGAAGTTGAAGCTAAAACGGGCAGGGCGTCCTTATTTACGGTTGCCGGCGCGATCGCAACCTCCGGTGGGGCACAACCAAGTCGCCTGATAAACCAAGCATAAATAGCCTGACAAAGCGGGCAGCTCCTGAGGCTGCACGGCTTGTTTTTTTGAGGCCAACGCCGTGACGACATTCCCCAATGCTCAGCAAGACGCCGTCAGCAACGCTCAAGCTGCGGCTGGGTGATGTGATGTTGTAGGAATTTATGATTGCGGGCTGAGGGGCTGACGGACTTGGCCTTCGCCGCCCGGTACCACTGATATAGCTCCTTAGCAATGGCCATCGTGCCGCCCACAATGGTAACGATGGTGGCAATGGTCACCAGCACGCCTTCCTTCTCGTCTTCACCCTCCACCTCATAGGTTCCGGAGAGGCCCTCAATAGCCATCATCTCCTCGGTGGCGGCAACAGCATCGCCGCCCTGGACTTCAATCAAAATGTCGGCCATAGCTCTCTGTGCAACAGCTCGCAGCAACACAAACATACGCCCGTTATATCATCTGCTCAAGAAGAGAGCAGGGCGATCGCCACACTTGAGGAGGTATCCCCGGTGCGTCAGTTAAACTTGCGCAAATAAAGTACACAGAAGATTCCTTATGCGTCTCGCGATCCTCCCGCCTTGGCACCCTCCTCGTATAAGGGGGGCGGGAGGGGGCCCTACGCTGGATACGGTATTAGCTGGCGATGGTCAAAGACCGATCCCCAGGGACCATCGCCTCCACCGCAACTGGCCCATACAGCGTGTCCCGCTGCTGTGCCGGACGCCCCAAAGACGCGATCGCCTCCCGCAGCTGCTCCTCACTCATACAGGTGCCCCCCTTAGCCCCCGCCATCGACGTAATGTGCTCCTCCATCAGGGTGCCGCCGATGTCATTGCAGCCCCAGCGCAGCGCCTCCGTCGCCCCGCCCAGCCCCAGCTTCACCCAGCTGGGCTGGTGGTTGGCGATCCACTCGCCTAGGAACAGCCGCGCCACCGCCATCAGGTGCAGGGCGTCAGCCAGCACTGGCTGGTCGTGGCCCACCCGTCGGCGGAGAGGCTTTGGGGCCTCCTGACCCACGAAGGGCAGCAGGATAAACTCGGTAATGCCCCTATCCATGTGTTCTACGGCCCGCTGCTGCAGCGATCGCAGCTGAGCCAGATGCCTCACCTGCTGTTCGGGCGTCTCGATGTGGCCTGAGAGCATGGTGCTGGTGGTGGGCAGGCCGCAGCGGTGGGTCGCTTCCACGATCTCTAGCCAGGTGGCGGCGCTGATCTTCTCGGGGCACAGCACCCGCCGCACCGCGTCGTCCAGCACTTCTGCAGCAGTGCCCGGCATGGAGCCGACCCCAGCGTCCCGCAGCGCCTCGATCACCGCCTTGTAGCTCAGCCCGTCTTCCCGAGCGATGAACTGCACCTCCTGCGGCGAAAAGGCGTGCAGGTGCAGCGCGGGGAACTGGGCTTTGATGCTTTCGATTAGCCTGGTGTAATAGCCCAGGGAGGTGCCGTCCCGCTTTGCGCCCACGTGCAGGCCCCCCTGCATGCAGATCTCCGTTGCCCCCAGCGCTACCGCGTTCGCCGCCTTGCCGAGGATGGTGGCCTCGTCTAGCCAATAGGCCCCCTCGCTGCCCTCATCCCGCCGGAAGGCGCAAAAGCTGCAGTGCTGCTCGCAAATATTCGTAAAGTTGATGTTGTGGTTGATGACGTAGGTCACCGTGTCGCCCACGAGCTGCTGACGAAGCTGGTCCGCCGCCTGCTGAATTGCGGTCAGCGCCCCCGCGTCGGTCTGCATCAACATCAGCACGGCATCCGCCTCGCTGATGTCCTGACCGCTGAGGGCGGCGTTGAGGGCCTTATCGAGTTCCTGTGCCCGGCGCATGGTTAATGTTTTGTTAAATTCCTTACTGTTTAGTGTAGCGGTTCCCACGGCTGCGAGGCAGGACTCAATCCGAAATACCCCTATCTCTTTTAGAATGGATCAGGGTTTCACTGGGCTAGACCCTTCTTTTAACAACTTGCCTTCAACATCGCCATGGAAGAATTCTGGGAAAATCTCCTTCGCTACCCCCGCTACTTCATTTCCTTTACCCTGGGCACCCTATATACCTACATTAAGCCCCTGCTTCCGCTACTCAAGCGCCCCATCACAGCCATCCCGCTGATTGGCTTGGCGGTGTCGTTCCTGGCGTTTATTGCGCTGACGCTGCAGGCCATGCTAGGACTCAATGGGTCTCCTGTGCCTTAGCCATCCGTTTGCTAGCTGTTGTTTTATTTGAGGAGGGCCATCATGGCTACCAATCGCCGAGTTGCTCGGGTTGCAGAATCGATCAGGCGCGAGGTCAGTCAGATGCTGTTCTCTGACATCAAAGACGATCGCGTCGGGGCGGGGATGGTGAGCGTCACCAACGTCAACGTGTCGGGCGACTTGCAGCACGCCAAGGTCTTCGTCAGCATTTACGGCACCGACGACGCCAAAGACGAAACGATGGAGGGGCTGAGGGCCGCTACGGGCTATGTGCGGGGCGAATTAGGGCGACGAATTCGCCTGCGCCGCACCCCAGAAATTATGTTCGTTGAAGACCGGGGCCTTGAGGAAGGGACCCGCATTATTTCGTTGATCAATCAGCTGAGCCGCGACCGTAAGCCCGATAGCGAGCTGGAGGGCGAGTCAGACGGTGAGCCAGAACTCGAATTAGGCGAGGGTGAAGGACAAGCGGCAGCGCTAGAATCTGACGGCATTCCCGCTGCCGAGGACTAGCAATTGATAGATAGACAATCCGCGGCGCTGCCCGACTGGCGATGGTCAAAGACCGGTCCCCAGGGACCATCGCTCCCTTTACGCCAGCAGGTGGCCCAGCTAGTCGTGGCTCGCGCTTCGGGACACCTGTTCGACCACCAAATTGCCTACCCCGCCTGGGAGCCTCCCCAAGACGTCCTACATCACTGGGTGAATGACCTGGGCATTGGCGGCGTGATTTTGCTGGGTGGGTCCGCTGCCGAGGTGGCCCAGCGCTGCGCCCAGCTCCAGGGCTGGGCATCCGTGCCCCTGCTGCTGACGGCCGATATTGAAGAGGGGGTAGGACAGCGGTTTGCGGGGGCGACCTGGTTTCCGCCACCCATGGCGATTGGGGCGATCGCCCACAGCACCCTCCAGCAGGCCAAAGACTACGCCCGCACCATGGGGTCGGTGACGGCGCGCGAAGCGCTGGCCCTGGGCTTGAACTGGGTGCTGGCCCCGGTAGTGGACGTGAACAACAACTCCGACAACCCGGTAATCAACGTGCGGGCTTTCGGCGATGACCCCGCCACCGTTGAGGCCCTGACCGTCGCCTTCGTCGAAGGTGCCCATACCCATCCGGTGCTCACCGCCGCCAAGCACTTTCCCGGCCACGGCGACACCGCTATCGACTCCCACCTAGAGCTGCCCACCATTCACCACGACCGCGATCGCCTAGAGGCCATCGAGCTACCCCCGTTCGAGGCCGCCATTGCCGCCGGAGTCGACAGCGTCATGAGCGCCCACCTGCTGGTGCCTGCCCTCGACCCGCAGCGCCCCGCCACCCTCTCGCCCAAGATTCTCACTGGCGTTCTTAGGCAAGATTTAGGCTTTGACGGCCTCATCGTCACCGATGCTCTGGTGATGGGGGCGATCGCTCAGAAGTACGGTACGGGGGAAGCGTCGGTGATGGCGATCGAGGCGGGGGCCGACGTGCTGATGATGCCGCTGGACCCGGTAGAGGCGGTGGAAGCGGTGTGTGTCGCCGTCGAGTCGGGCCGCATTGCCCCCGAGCGCATTCACCAATCTCTGGAGCGGATTTGGCGCAGCAAAGCGCGGGTCTGTGTTAAACCTGCTGGCTCACTTGCTGATAGCTCAACACCAAAGAACCTTTGGGAGCAGCTTTCCCAGCCCGCCGCCGCCGTCACCGTCGACCAAATTCTAGAGCAGTCCCTAGAGCGACAGGGCGGTCCGGCTCCCTCGGTGCAGGGTGGCCACAACGTCATCGTCATTGACGACTGTTTGGCCTGCGACTTCCTCGACCGGCAGGCCCCCACCGTTACCCGCCCTGCTCAGCAGGGCTACACCACCCTGCACCTTGTCGATGCCCGCTGCCCGCTGCCCCAGATCCCCGCCGACGCTCCCGTGCTCCTGCAGCTGTTCGTGAGGGGCAATCCGTTTCGCGGCAGCGCCAAGCTGCTGGACCAGCGCTGGCAGGGTTTAGTGAGCCAGTCCCGGCTTCAGGCGGTGGTGGTCTACGGCAGCCCCTACAGCTGGCGGCGGGTGCGGGATTCCTTGCCCGCCACCCTGCCCGGTGTCTTTACCTACGGCCAGATGCCCGCTGCCCAGGCGATCGCCCTAAAAGTGTTGTTCGCTACGCCCAAATTTAGCCAGCCTCAGTAGACAAAAAATTCACTGCCACCCTGTCTAGCCAGATCAATCTAGTCAGATCAATCAGAATGACTTTATCTGAAGCTAGGGCTGCCAATTTGTGAAGGCTAAGCGGCTCTTGAGGACTCGCCGCTCGGCGCTAACCTGGGCAATACTAGAGAAAAGGAAAATAAGTGAGCGCGGCTATGGCTCGAAAATAGCCCAGCGATCGCCATTTTTTAGATCAGCCTCTAGCAGGGCTCCGTAGTTCATATCTGAGTAAGTCAATCGTGGTCGTATTGAGCTGCGCAATCATTATGATTCTAGGACTGCTGCCCGCCCTTGTCTCTTGGTGGCTCATCCAATGGACAGACGCAGCAGCAGCCTCGCCGCGTTGGCTACAGCGCCAGCCACCGGCTCCCGATCGCCTTCAGCGGCTGGCCAGGCTCCCAGCCCAGCCCGAGCGCCGATACATCCAGGGGCTGGGCCCCGTTATCGGCAATATCTCCTGCCGCTTTAACGCCCGCTCAGGCTACCTGCGCTGCGCTGTCAACCCCATGGGGCCTTGCCAGGGCTGCCTATCCTACGAATCGGTTGTGATTGAGGACTAGGCGTAAGGAGGATGCCTGACGCGAATCAGGCCAAGATGCTGGCCGGGCCGAGTCAGCTTATCTTGGCGTGCGCGTTTATCCTGACGTGCGATCTACCTTCACGGGCAGTACAGGGGTCTCCTTCATAGTCGATAGCGCAATCATGGTGCTAGTCCGAGAGACGCCGGTCACGCCCTTAATCTCTTCGTTCACCAGTCGCTCTAGATCTTTGGCATTGCTGCAGCGGATCTTAAGCAGGTAGTCGTCGTCCCCCGTAACGTGGTGGCACTCCTGCACCTCTGCCAGAGACTCGACTTTCTTCAGAAACGGCCCTTGATGCTTGGGCTTCTCCAATCGAATGGAGATGAACGCCGTCAGGGCACAGCCGATCGCCTCAGGATCAACGAGCGCCGCGTAGCCCGTGATCACCTGCCGCTCTTCAAGACGCCGTACGCGGTCTGCCGTAGCCGGAGCGGATAGCTCTAGCATGCCCGCTAGCTCAGACCAAGTGATCCGTCCCTGCTCCATCAAATGGCGAATCGCCTTAGAATCAGTCTCGTTTATCTCCATAAACCTTCTTTAGTTAGATTTTAAGCTGCTTTTCTTATTTTTGCAAGGCGTTTTTCGCTCCTGCTTTAATTATGGCAATTTTTAATCAAGAAAGCTTTACTTTTCAAGTTTAGATCGCCGCTTGTATTAAGTAAGTGAAGTCAATATGCAAATCTAATCTGGTTTTTCGAATTTGGCAACTACTTGTAGCACAGATCACAGTAGTAAAGGGGGGTGGAATGCTGTCGCGGCAGGCGGCGCACTGCTGCTAAAAATTGATTAAATTCTGGGTTAAGGGTGTATTATGTTTGGGCTGTTTTGATTGGCAAGCCGACGGGTTGGCAAGTCGGCCAGTAGATGTTGAACATCGGCCGGGAGATCCGAAACTCGCTCTAGAGAGGCGTAAGAGATCATGAGCAAATTTAGTCAATGGCGATCGCTGGTACGCTTTATTGGAACGGCTTGCCTCTGTGCAGCACTAGTCATCAGCTGTGCTGGACCGCAGGAGGGTGATTCGAGCGCATCAGCGCCAGAGGAGACCGCAGCGGCCTCGTCCGGGGGGCGGCTAACCATGGGCACAACGCAAAAGGTAGACACCATCGACCCGGCCGACGCCTACCGAATTTTTCCCGGCATCCTGCTGTACAACATGGGCGATCGCCTCTACACCTATGAAACCGGCGGCACGGAGATTGTGCCTCAGCTGGCCACCGAGCTGCCCACCATTAGCGAAGACGGCCTCACCTACACCATTCCCGTGCGGGAGGGGGTAACCTTCCACGACGGCAGCCCCTTTAACGCCGAGGTGATGGCGTTCTCCCTGCAGCGGTTTATCCAAAACGGCGGCGGTCCCTCCTTCCTGCTCTCTGAAAAGGTGGAGTCTGTAGAAGCCACGGGAGACTACGAAATTACTATTGCCCTCGACTCTCCCTTTGCCGCCTTCACCGCCCTGCTCACCTTCTGGGGCACCACCCCCGTCCCCATGGACAGCTACACCATCAGCGAGGGCGTCTTCCAGCCCGATACTTTCATCGGTACCGGCCCCTACAAGCTCGCGGAGCTCACCCCTGATACCGTTCGCCTAGACGTCTTCGAAGACTACTGGGGCGAGTCGCCGGCCAACGAAGGCTACGACATTCGGCTCTTCAGCAGCGCGGCCAATCTCTACAACGCCTTCCGCACCCAGGAGATGGACATCGCCTACCAAACCCTTGACCCAGATCAAATTGCGGCCCTTGAGGAAGAGGCTTCCTCCGCCAATTGGCGAGTGATCGAGGCCGGTACGACCGTGGTCAACTACATGCTGCTGAACCAAAATCTGCCGCCCCTAGACGACGTCAACGTCCGGCAGGCAATCGCCGCCCTGGTAGACCGGCCGCTGCTGAGCGAGCGGGTGTTTAAGGGGCAGGCCGAGCCGCTCTACAGTCTCGTTCCAACCAGTTTCGACGTCTATAAGCCCGTATTCAAAGAGGCGTACGGCGACGGCAACGCCGAAAAAGCGCGTCAGCTCTTGGAAGCAGCGGGCTACAGCGAGGACAATCCGCTGACGCTAGAAGTGTGGTATCCCTCCGCATCCACTGACCGCAATCTAGTGGCCACGACCCTGGAGGCCTCCTTTGAGCAGCAGCTGCCGGGCTTGGTAGATCTGCAGGTCAAAGACGTGGAGGGGGCGACCGCCTGGCCTAACCTGGACGAAGGCATCTACCCCACTTTCTTGCTCAACTGGTACCCCGACTTCTACGACGCCGACAACTTCATTCAGCCGTTTATGGAGTGCAAGACTGGCTCTGAGGAGGCAGGCTGTGAGGAAGGGGCCAATCGCTCGTTCTACTACAGCGATCGCGCCAATGAGCTGATTGAGAAGGAGCGGGCCGAGACGGACCCGGAGGTGCGCGCGGAGTACTTTGTGGAGCTGCAGGACATTTTAGCGGAAGATGTGCCCTACATCCCGCTGTGGCAGAACAAGGACTACGTGTTTGCCCAGGACGGGGTAGAGAACGTGAGCGTGGAGCCTACGCAGCAGTTCCTGCTGTGGAAGGTCGAGAAGTAGGGGCGAATGGCCATTCGCCTGGGCCCAGGTTGGGTATTGTGGATTGTGTTGGGGCGAACGGCCATTCGCCCGTACGCTGGTGCAATATCTATCGGGGCGATCGCCCGCACCCTAGCAGTGTTTATCCGGTAATCTTGATCTGTCTTCCTCTCCTATCGCCATGCCTTCAACTTCCGTCTCAGAGCGCATGAACGCCCTCCGCGATCGCGGCCAGTGCGCCCTGGTGCCCTACATCACCGCCGGCGACCCCGACCTCGACACCACCGCCCAGGCCCTGCGGCTGCTCGACCGCAGCGGAGCCGACGTGATTGAGCTGGGGGTGCCCTATTCCGATCCGCTGGCGGACGGCCCCACCATTCAGGCGGCCGCCGCACGCTCGCTGCAGCGCGGCACGCAGCTAGAGAGCGTGCTGGAGGTGGTGCGCCGGGTGAGCCCTGAAATGCAGAGCCCGATCATCCTCTTCACCTACTACAACCCTATTCTTAACCGGGGCATTGAAAAATTCCTCAAGACCATCTCGGAGGCGGGGGTGAAAGGGCTGGTGGTGCCCGACCTGCCGCTAGAAGAAGCCGAAACGCTGCTCAATCAGGGGCTAGAGCACGGCGTGGAGCTGACGCTGCTCGTGGCACCCACCAGCTCTAAGGACCGCATCAAGGCGATCGCCGCCAAGTCCCAAGGCTTCATCTATTTGGTGAGCGTCACGGGGGTCACGGGCGTGCGCAGCGGCGTCGAATCGCGGGTCGAAGATTTGCTGATGGAGCTGCAGAGCGTGTCCGATAAGCCCATTGCCGTAGGGTTTGGCATCTCCCAGCCCAACCACGCCCGCCAGGTGATGGAGTGGGGCGCGAACGCGGTGGTGGTGGGCAGCGCCTTTGTGAAGCGGCTGGCGGAGGGGTCACCCCAGCAGGGATTAAAGGAAATCGAGACCTTTTGCCGCAGCCTCAAGGCGGCCATCTCTGAGTAGCAGCGGGTGGAGCGCGAGCTGATTGCCCCCAGCCCGAGACTGAGGCAGGCCGTCGAGCAGGTGTGTCGTCTCGATTCCGATTTCGCTCGGGTGGAGGCCCAGGTCGGCCCGCTGAGCGTGCGTCAGTGGCCCGCCACCTATGCCGCGCTGGTGCGCACCATCACCGGCCAGCAGCTCTCGGCCCTAGCGGCTCGCGCCATTTTTGCGCGCTTAGAGGCGCTCTTAAACCCGATCACGCCGGAGAACGTGCTGGCCTGCGGTGAAGAATCGCTGAAGCAGGCGGGGCTGAGCCGCACCAAGGTGGCCACCTGCCGCGCCCTGGCTGAGCGAGTCGTCTCGGGCGAGCTGCCCCTGGATGATTTGTCGGATTGGGAGGATAGCGCCATTGTCGCCAAGCTTACCCAGGTCAAGGGCATTGGCCCCTGGACGGCGGAGATTTTTATGCTGTTTTGCCTAGAGCGCTTGGATGCCCTGCCCGCTTCTGATTTAGCGATTCAGGTGGGCTATCAGCGGCTCAAAGGACTGGGCGATCGCCCTTCGGCAAAGGAGCTGCGTCAGCGCTGCGAGCCGCTGCAGCCCTATCGAGGGGTGGTAGCGCATCTGATGTGGCACTACTACCGCTATGCGACGGGGCGGGTGGGGCAGCCGTAGACTAGGCTAATGCAATCCGATCCAACACAATCCGGTCCAATACAATTAAAAGCAAGGTGATTTGAAGGCGCGCTATGGTCAGTCCACTGGTTGCTCAACCCATTGCCCCGCTCATCGGCGAACGTCGGGTTGTGTTTCGCGATCTTGACTGGCCGCGTTATCAAATGCTTCGCCAGACGCTGGGCGATCGCCGAGGCCTGCGGATGATTTACGATCGGGGAGTGCTAGAAATTACCATGCCGCTGGAAGACCACGAGTTTGCCGTGCGCATGATTGAGCTATTTATTCGCGTGGTGGTGGTGGAGCTGGGTCTGAAGATGAAGACCCTGGGGTCAACCACGCTAGACCGAGATACGCTGGATCGTTCAGCAGAACCTGATAACGCCTACTATATTCAGAATCAGGCGGCGGTTGCGGGGCGCAATGTAGACCTAGAGCGCGATCCACCGCCTGACCTGGTGGTGGAGGTGGATATCACCCATACCGATATCGACAAGCTACGGCTTTACGCCAGCATGGGGGTGCCGGAGTTTTGGCGATACAACGGAGAGAGCTGGCGGATTTATGTGCTTCAGGGCGGAGCTTACAAAGAGAGCGAGGCCAGCACTACGTTTCCGCTGGTCCCAAAGCAGAGGCTCTATGCGTTTTTGGCTGAAGCTCGTCAAGACGAGGTGGCGGCGGAGCTAGCGCTGAGGCAGTGGGCGCAGCAAGTCCTGTGCATCTCCTAAGGCGATCGCATTGTGGATTGTTTAAGCTGAGAGCATGTGCCTCAGGACAGCTCTATTGTGTATACTCTCGGCCAAGTGCTGGAGACCGCTTTACAGCTGCCCCGTGAGCAGCAAGAAATGCTGCTCAAGATTCTTCAAAGTCGCTACTATGAGGACCGTCGGGCAGAGCTGGCTGAGGACGCCCAGGAATCTTTGACTAATTTTCGAGCGGGTCAATATCGCCCTTGGTCCGCTGAGAGTGCGATCGCGAATCTTCTGCCGCTGGCTCGGCTCCCGGCGCACCGCCGTCGTCAGCTTAGCAAATTCCTTCAGCCCCACCTCTATAGTGATGTCATCGGCATTAATTTCGCTCAGCATCGCGTCCTTCAGGTCGCGGAGCCGCCCTTTTAGCCAATCAATAATAGGGTCTGGGTTGGCCTCTTTTAACTTGCGCAGCAGGTGGCGGGTACAGGCCAGCAAAATATCGGTGTACTGCGCGTCCTGAACGCTGAGGTCTTCTTCATCTGCCGCGATTTTTACAGGCTTTTACAGGCAGGCAGAATGCAGCCGCGTAAAATCTTCACTATGCGCAACCTTGCTCGTCAGTTCTCCCGCCTCATTCCCCCCCTTCTCAGCCTGGCTGTCTTCGCGCTCTGCGCCTGGGCCATCCGCCAAGAGCTAGAGCGCTACCGCCCGCAAGATATCCTGCAGAGCATTCAGGCCATCCCCAGCGCCTCTATCGCCAGCGCCATTGCCCTCGTCATTCTCAGCTACCTCACCCTCACAGGCTACGACACCCTCGCCGTCCGCTTCGCCCGCCACCCGCTGCCCTACCGCCGCACGGCCCTAGCGGCAGTCCTCGCCTACGCTATCAGCCGCACCGCCGGCTTTTCCGTACTCAGCGGCAGCGCCATCCGCTACCGGTTCTACCGCCGCTGGGGGGCCTCCAATTTAGCGATCGCCCAAATCATCGCCTTCTGCAGCCTCAGCTTTTGGGTAGGGCTATTTGCGGTGGGCGGGGCTGTATTTGCCCTCCAGCCTCCCCAAGCAGCAGATTTGCCCCTGCCCGAGGCGCTGCTTCAGCAGGTCGGCGCTTTAGGGCTGGCGGTCACCCTGGCCTACTTTACCTGGAGCGCCTTCAGCCAGCGGGGGGTGAGGCTAGCGGGCTGGACCTTACCTCGCCTGCCGCTGCCTTTAGCGATCGCCCAGCTCGGGCTGACGCTGGTGGATTGGCTGCTGGCGGCAGGCATTTTGTACGTCCTGCTGCCGGCCACTGCCTATGTCGCTGTGCTCAGCGCCTATCTGCTGGCGCAGTTCGCCGGGGTGTTCAGCACCGTCCCCGGCGGTCTAGGCGTGTTTGAGACGGTGGTGCTGCTTACCCTATCCCCTGCGATCGCTTCTGATCGGCTCCTAGCGGCGCTGCTGGTGTACCGCATCGTCTATTTCCTGCTGCCGCTAGTGGTGGCGATCGCCGTCTTGGTCTGGTACGAGGTAAAAGTGAGCCGAGCGCGTAAACCTAACGCAGGAGAGAGGAAAGACCCCGCCAAAATCCGTTAGGGTAAGTGAGCTATTTTTGGCATATTTTTAATCCTCGACGTTATTTATATAGGACAGCGCCGCCTGTGGTTCCTCTTCGCGACGAAAATCCAATTAAGGTCACGCCCTACGTCACCTACGGGCTGATCGCCGTCAACGTTCTGATCTTTTTCTACGAGTCGACGCTGCCTCCGCAGCAGCTTACGGAATTTTTCCAAAACTGGGCCGTGGTGCCGAAGGAGCTCACCGAGAGCTTTCACAGCGGCTTTGGCGGGGCCACGATTACGGAGTGGGGAACGCTGGTCTCGGCTGAGTTTTTGCACGCCGGCTTTTTGCACGTCGCCGGCAATATGCTCTACCTATGGATTTTCGGCAACAACTTAGAAGAGCAGCTAGGGCGGGTGCGCTTCTTGGCGTTCTACCTGCTCTGCGGCGTGCTAGCGTCTTTGGCCCAGTGGTTCTTTGCCCCAGAGTCGGCCATTCCCTCTCTGGGAGCCAGCGGGGCGATCGCTGGCGTCATGGGGGCCTATATTTTCCGCTATCCAAAGGTGCGCATTTTAACTCTGATTCCCCTGGGCTTCTTCTTCTTCACCACCCGCATTCCGGCACTGTTGTTTTTGGGCATTTGGTTTTTGCAGCAGGCGCTCTACGGGTTCGCCAGCCTAGGGGCCCCGGCTACCGTGGGCATGGAGAGCGGCGGCGTCGCCTACTGGGCCCATGCAGGCGGGTTTATATTTGGGGCCGCCCTCGGACCGCTGTTTGGTCTATTTGGTGACGATGACGATGCCGACGCGTACGCTATTTCTGCGCCCCCGGACCAGACCGATCGAGCCTAGACATCGCTCGAAATGGGCTGCTCGAAATGTGCTGGTTAAAGCGCGGCTTCGAAAGCGCGCTTCAAAAACATCAGCTAAGCTCAATAAGGCGATATCTCCAGTGCTTTAAATGGACTTTGTTTCTGACCCGCCCATCTCCAAAAAGATAGCCCTGATGGAAGAGCGGGTTCGCTGGCACCACCCCGAAATCAAGGCGCGGGGCATCGACCAGACGCGGCTGGTTTTAGAGGGGAGTACGTCCAGTGGCAAAAAAGGGGGGCCAGAAGGCAGCTCAGATACCAGTCTAGAAAACGCCTTTTCTTTCCTGGTGATTGGCGACACCGGTGCCGGTAAACACAGGGGAGATCACCCCCAGCGGCGCGTCGCCAAGCGGATGATTGAGGAGAGCCACGACTGCGACTTTGTGCTGCACACCGGGGACGTGGTCTACCTTGTAGGCTCTAGCGAGCAGTATCCCGACAACTTTATCAAGCCCTACCGCGAGCTGCTGGTCAACGGCGATCGCCCCAACGCCATCGACTACGACCGCATGACCTTCAAGCGGCCCATGTTTACGGTGTTGGGCAACCACGACTACTACGATCTTCCCCTGGTTTACGGCATTACGGCTCAGGTGACGCTGCCGCTGCGCTACCTGATGCGGCGACAGCTTGACATGAACTTTGGCCTGCACGGGTCTCGGGTGGGGGATGCCTACAGCCGCGCCTTTTTAGACTACCTAAAGTCCTTGGGCCCAGGGCAGCTTGCCCAGCACCTCGACCAGCACTACACCGCCAAGACCGACACGGGGCGCTGCTTAACCTACAAGCCCGGTGAGTTTACGCGGTTGCCCAACCGCTACTACTGGTTCCGTCACCAGGGCATTGAGTTTTACGCCCTAGATACCAACACCTTTAACGCCCCGGACGTGGTGCCCAACACCGCTGGGGGAGAGGTACGTCGCGATTATCTGCAGCAGCAGCAGGCCGACTGGCGACAGCAGCAAGAGCAGATTTTAGAGCAGGCAGCCGCCCTCAATAAGCATAATTTAGATGAGGCCGATGACATCGGCGAGCTGCAGGCCAAGTACGAACAGATTGAGGAAGAAATTCGCGATGCCGAGAAGCAGCTCAACCAAACCCAGCAGTCGGTGGACGTCGACACCGAACAGCTCGGCTGGCTGCGGCAGCGGCTGACCGAGTCGTGGCAAACTTACGGCAGCGGCGGCGAGGTGCGGGGCCGCGTGGTGTTTTTTCACCATCCGCCCTACGTGACGGAGGCTACCAAGTGGAATCAGGGCCAGACTTTGGCGGTGCGCTACCGGCTGCGGCGGGTGTTTGACCAAGTGAAGCAGGCGGCGGGCGACTGTATCCAAGAGCGCCCCGTGGTGGATGTGGTGTTTACTGGCCACGCCCACTGCTTTGACCACCTGCGCACTGAAGATATCGCCGGGCACGGCGATGCGGGCATTCACTGGGTGGTGTGCGGCGGTAGCGGCTATAGCCTGCGGCGGCAGCGGATCGAGGGAAGCATCCTCTTTGAACATGTTGGCGACAATCGCTGGCCCGTGGCGCGATCGCATCTGTTTGTGGGGCGTACGGGCTACGGCGCTCGTAAACGCCGCCCCTATACCTTTGCGCGGGTCGACGTCAGCGCCGATACCCCCGCCCGCTTCACGGTGCGGCCCCACGTCGTCGAAATGGCGATGGGCCGATGGCGCAGCTATGCGCTAGACCCGCTTTCGATCTAGATACGGCTTGGCGGCCCCAGCGGCGGTCAGTCTTCGACCTTGTTCACCGGCGCTGGCGCAATCGCCTTGAGAAGCTCCTGAATGGTGTCCGAGAGGCTTTGCTTTTGGATATCGACGCGGTAGCGAATCGGAGAGAGGAAGCCCTGAATGCCCTTCTCGCGGCAGGCCATGTGAAATTTGCTGAGGGCCACGTGGGGATCGTAGGCGTTGTGGGGGTCGTCGTCCAAGGTTTTGAGGTAGCCCGTGAATCCTAAGAACGCCGTGCGGTAGAGGAGCTGCTGGGTAAATTCACCCTGGAAGTAGCCCCCGTGGACGTCTCGCTGGCCGGTGACGTAGTCGTAGGTGAGCTGAAAATAGTCTCCCGCGCTGAGGGCTTTTTTGCGCTTGGCGCGGGTGAGGAGGCCCTCTCGCGGCCCCTTTTGATCCACACTCCTGACCGAAAACTTATGGTCTTCGTAGTCGGTGCAGTCGAAAAAGGTGAAGAAGTCGGCTACGGTCACCCGGTTGTCTCCTAGCCCTGCCTGGTCGCGAAACAGCTCCGCTAGCGTGACATAGCGGTTGGGCCGGAAGCGCTCAGCGGTGACAAACAGATTCTCCAAAATCTTTTCCGACGCGGTGACGATCGCCTCTTTGAGGGGTCTACCTTCAAACAGCTCATTGTCCAGGGCGTTGAGGTTGACGATGCCGTACTTCTCGCCGCTGAGGGCCACATTGCCCAGCCGGTAGCCCTGGTACTGGGTGCGGCTCGGGAAGGCGATGTAGTTGGCGGTGGTGGAGGCCATGCGCAGGGCGATATCCCCCTCGCTGCTCAGCAGGTAGGACTCGGCAAATCGCCGCAGGGAAGACGCTAGAAAGTTGGCCCGGTTGGAGATGATGGTGAGGATGGGGATGTCGGGGGAGGCGAGCAGCAGCCGCTCTAGCCGAAACACCGAGCCCACGTCGGCGGGGGGCTGCTGCATCACCGAGCGAAAGTCGAACACGTCCGACAGAATCCGCACCGCGTTGGTGACTACAAAGCCGCCCATGCTGTGGCCGATGAAGGAGAGCTTCACCCGCCGTTGCGTCTCCTGGCGCCAGTACCGTATGGCCGCTTCTGTAGCTGCCGCCTCTGAGAGATGGCCCTGCTGCCCCCGCAGGTCCTTTGCCTTGAGCTGCACAAGCGCCCAGTCGACCTGCCGCAGCAGCTCCACCAGGTCCAGCACGCCAAAGTTGCTGGCCCGATAGCGATCGCGGAAGTAGACCACCAGCCGCAGCAGCACGAGAGTGACCATCATAAAGCCCAGCAGCATCAGCAAGAACAGCGGTATGCCGGCCAGAAAACCCAGCAGCAGCCCCCCCGGCATGATGAACTGCAGCATCTCAAGCACCAGCAGCACTAAGGCAGCCAAGCCCCCCATAAACAGCAGATCGCGCGGCAGCGGCGGCAGCGCAATCAGCGATTCAAGCAGACGCTTAGGCGTGACGTTTTCTGAGGGCCAGCGATAGCCGATAAACACCTGGCTTCGCGGTGCGGCGATCGCCGGGTCGTGGCGGTTGATGTAGTAGAAAATATCTTTGTACCAACTGCACACCTCCCCGCGGCTCGTGTTGTAGCCGTGGACCACAATCACGAGCTCTGGGGAGCTATTGCTGTCGGCGTAGACGCGGTAGAGATACTCGGCAATTTCAGTGATGCCGTGAGCTGCGTTGTCGCCCTCCTGCTGTCGAGACTGAGGCGTTTGTGCAGGTCCCCCAATTCTGAGCGCGCTGCGATCGCCGGCAGCGTCTTGCGCGTCGGCCACCTCATCGGGGTCGCCATCCACATTGGGCGTGGCGCTGCTCATGACGAAGTAGCCGGGAATCGGCGGATCGCTGCTAGGCTTGTTGGGTGGCGTATCCTTGATGTCAACGAGCTCGACAGGCTCATTATCGGGCGATCGCTCATCTTTGAAGACAAACTTCTTGATGATAAACGGCAGTGTTTTCATCGGGGAGGGCTCAGTACAGACGCTTAATCAATGTAACGATCAATGTAACGGTGGCGACAGGGCTGTCGCTGTAGTGGTCATTCTACGGCAGTATCTTCATTAGGGAATCAATGGCCTGAGACCCAATTCCAGATGGTGTATGGCTGGACTTCCGGTCGATAGCGCAAGTTGCCTGGTGCGATGGGACACAGCTTCGCAGGCTAGGATAGACAATACGCGCCTTGAGACAGTAGAGTGCGCTATGTTGCCTGGATAGCCATTGCTTTAAGCCGATGATTTTGCCCTAAGCGATGGGCCAACGCTATAAATATCTTCACCAAAGGCCACTCACCATGGCATATTCCACAGGTTATTCTGCCCCCCAAGGCGACCCGCCCCTGTCGCCTCGAAAGACCCTGCCCACCATGTATGATTTGCCCAGTGAGTTTCCAGGGGAGCCCGGTTTGCCAGATGAGTTTCATAGTTTACAGCCGCAGCTTCTTGCCCGCACCCTCTCCCTAGCCAACTACACCCGAAGTCAGTGGTTCAGCAGCTCAGACCTCAACCTCTATTACGACGTCCACCATCCTCTGTGGTTCAAGCGTCCCGACTGGTTTCTTGCTGTCGGCGTTCCTAGGCTCTACGACGGGCACGACCTGCGCCGTAGCTACGTGGTTTGGCAAGAGGGCACATCACCCACCGTCGCGGTTGAGTTTCTCTCACCGGGTACCGAAGCCTCAGATCTCGGACGGTTCTGCACCCGCGACGACAAAATTGACGATGACCCTGCGGGACAGCCTCAGACTGCGGATACTACACCAGATAAACTAACCGTATACGAGCAGTTTTTACGTATCCCCCATTACCTCGTTTACTGCCGGCGAAAGCAGCACCTCCGATACTTTCAGCTCATTGCGGGACGCTACCAAGAGCAATCTTTAAGCGCCGATCTGCCCACTGTTTGGTTAGAAGACCTAGGTGTTGGCCTTGGACTATGGGAAGGGGAATTCGAAGGCGTAGTTGGACGCTGGCTGCGCTGGTGCGACGGCGAAGGCCAGTGGCTACTGACCGATACGGAACAAGCGCGTCTTGCTCAGAAGAACGCTGAGCAGCGAGCAGCGCAGCTGGCGCAGCGCCTACGGAAGTTGGGCATTGACCCAGGATAGTGCGCCAGAGTAGTGCGCCAGAGTAGTGCGCCGGGGCTGTAGGGTCCACACCTGGTGCAGCAGC
The DNA here is from genome assembly GCA_050331115.1 of Elainellaceae cyanobacterium. Classification (GTDB taxonomy): domain Bacteria; phylum Cyanobacteriota; class Cyanobacteriia; order CAKZMO01; family CAKZMO01; genus JBCCAG01. The sequence continues at coordinate 64,473 of JBHJHD010000040.1, read as the reverse complement.
GTGCCTGCAACACTGGGGAAATGCATCATCGAGTAAACAACGCGCTAGGCTGTTCGGTAATACTGTGGCTGAGCCGTGACTGAGTCGGTCCTCAGCTAGCCTCATCCAACCGTCAAGGCAATATCGATACCGCTTTCCTATGGCTCCTTACCGCATTTTGATCCTGTTCGCCCACCCGGCGCTGGAGAAGTCCCGCATCAACCGGCAACTTATTGACGCCGTTGATGATCTTGACGCCGTTACCATCCACGACCTCTACGAGGCCTACCCCCAGTTCCACATCGACGTGGCCCGAGAGCAGCAGCTTCTGCTGGACCACGACGTGATCGTGTTTCAGCATCCCTTCTACTGGTACAATAGCCCCGCCCTGCTTAAAGAGTGGCAAGATCTAGTCTTAGAGTACGGATTTGCCTTCGGCCACGACGGCACAGCGCTGCAGGGCAAAAAGTGCTTTTCCGCCATTACTACGGGCGGCACTAAAGCCGCCTACTGCCGCCAGGGCTATAACTACTACAGCATTCGCGAGCTGCTAACCCCCTTCGAGCAAACGGCCCGGCTGTGCGGCATGGAATATTTGCCGCCGTTTGTCGTTTACGGGACGCACCAACTTCAGGAGATGAGCCAGATAGCCCCCCACGCCGATCGCTACCGCAGCTTCATTACCACGCTGCGCGATCGCAAAATTGACTGGGAAGAGCTGGCTAGCAACTACGCCATTGACCAGGACGTTTGCCAAAACGGACTGCAGCTGTCGACTTCAGGGGGCGCGACCTCAGAGAACACGGCTTCGGAGGTCACCCATGCATAACGACGGATTCTTCTTCCAGGCGTTTATCTATCTGCTGGCGGCCGTCCTGTCGGTGCCGGTGGCCAAGCGGCTAGGGCTGGGCTCGGTGCTGGGCTACCTGATTGCCGGGGTGATCATCGGCCCGTACGTGCTGGGCTTAGTGGGGGGCGGGCAGCAGGAAGACGTGATGCACTTTGCCGAGTTTGGCGTGGTGCTGATGCTGTTCATTATCGGCCTAGAGCTGCAGCCCTCGCTGCTGTGGCGAATGCGGGGGCCGATTTTAGGGCTGGGGGGCCTGCAGGTGGCGCTGACTACGGGGGCTATAGCCGGGCTGAGCTTGCTGTTTGGCTTACCCTGGCCAATGGCCCTGGCGGTGGGCATGATTTTTGCCCTCTCCTCGACGGCGATCGTCCTGCAGACCTTAGAAGAAAAGGGGCTGCTGAAAACCGAGGCGGGACAGTCCGCCTTTTCGGTGCTGCTGTTTCAGGACATCGCCGTAATTCCGATGCTGGCGCTGCTGCCGCTGCTGGAGAGCCCAGAGGTACAGGCCAAAGCGGTGCTGGTGGCGGCGCAGGAGCAGGGCCTCTCCCTCTCGGGATGGCAGCAAACCCTGGTGGTGATGGGTGTCGTGGGGGGCATTATCGTGGCGGGGCGCTTCCTGATGCGCCCGGTGTTCCGCTTTATCGCCGACACGCGGCTGCGGGAGATCTTCACGGCCACGGCGCTGCTGCTGGTAATCGGCATTACCCTGCTGATGCAGATGGTGGGTCTATCGCCGGCCCTAGGCACCTTTGTGGCGGGGGTAGTGCTAGCGGAGAACGAATACCGCCACGAGCTCGAGACCAATATCGAGCCGTTTAAGGGACTGCTGCTGGGGCTGTTTTTCATTTCCGTGGGGGCCAGCATCAACTTCAACATTCTGTTTCAACAGCCGCTGATGATTTTCGGCCTGGTAATTGGGCTGATGGTGGTAAAGGGGGTGATTTTGTTTGGCCTGGGCCGCGGGTTTCGCCTCACCCCTAGCACCAATGCCCTATTTGCTTTAGCCCTCGCCCAAGGCGGGGAGTTTGGGTTCGTGCTCTTCTCCTTTGCCGAGCAAAGCCGAGTGCTGCCGACCGATATCACCGCGCCGCTAGTGGTAGTAGTCGCCCTATCTATGGCCCTGACGCCCCTATTGCTGATTGTCAACGAGCGGCTAATTCAGCCTCGGTTTGAGGCCCCCAGGGTTGAGCGAGAGGCCGACGACATCGACGACGGGGAAACCCCAGTCATCATTGCCGGGTTTGGCCGCTTCGGCCAAATTGTCGGACGACTGCTGATTGCTAACGGCTTCGAGACGACGGTACTTGACCACGACGCCTCCCATATCGAGATGCTGCGGCGGTTTGGCCACAAGGTATTCTACGGCGACTCGTCGCGGCTAGACCTGCTGCACGCGGCGGGGGCAGAGCATGCCCAGCTTTTTGTGATTGCCATCGACGACCCCGATCGCATTTTGAAGACGGTGGATATGGTGCAGAAGCACTTTCCCCACCTGAAGATTTTGGCGCGGGCTATCGATCGCCGCCACGCTTACGCTCTGATTCGTCGCGGCGTCAGCGTGGTGGAGCGGGAAACCTTTGCGTCGTCGCTAGAGCTGGGGAAAGAGGCCCTCAAGCTGCTGGGATTTCGGGCCTACCGCGCCCACCGCGCCGCCCAGACCTTTAGGCAGCACGATGATGAAGCGATGCAGGAAATGGCCTATATGCAGGGGGACGAGCGCACCATCGCAGCGCGATCGCAGCAGCTTTCTCGGGATCTAGAGCAGATCCTGCAGTCGGATGGTGACGACCTCCCCCAAGATGCGGATCAGGCCTGGGATACGACGGCTTTACGTGAGGCGATGCAGAAGGGATAAGCCTGAGGGATGGGGGGTGTCGGGGCAGGTCGTCGGGGCGGGTTTGGCCGCAGCGCGCGCAAATGTCCTAATGCATCAGGACATTTGCTATGTGGGGCTACTTAGCAGCGGCAGGGGCGGCTAGGGCTGGCTGGCGCTCCATCTGCTTATTTAGCTCAGCCACTAGGCTCTCGCCGGTGCGGTGGGCCTCCCATTTGCCGGAGTAGCGACTGCCGATCTGCCACACGCCCGACATAAAGCCCTCATCTTCCGCAACCGTGCCCGTATACTCAACGGGAGGATTAGCGGCGGTGAGGTAGCGCTTGGTGAAGCTGACGCGACGGCCCGTCACATCGCCGCTAAGCTGCGCTTCACCAAGGCCGCCGTCGTCTAAAATGCGGCCCGTGAGGGTATTGTTGGCCTGAACAAAGGTTACTTCAAAGCGGGTCGGCTGACTGTTTTGCCAATACGTTCCAAGCCAAGCTCCGGTTAAATCTGACATAGCGTTTCACATCCTCAATCGACACAGCGTAACTCTGTAATTCTATTTTCGCAACTTGAGCGGAGCCGCTCACCTGGCCAGGCACAGCACCTTGGTCGCGATCGCCCCGATCAATCGCCCCGATCAAAGACAGCGCCCCGATTCTTGGGCTTCACTTTTGCTCCTTGTAGATTTTTTTGAAGCGCCGCTGCTGCTCGCTGTGGTCGACAATTGGTGGTACATAGCCGCAGCGATCGCGCTCATCTTCAGGGATGTCCCCCGTCACCAGCGGCCCCGTATCTATAGTCCGCAGCTCCGGCAGCCACTCCCGGATATAGTCCGCCTCGGGATCATATTTCTTTGCCTGACTGGCCGGATTGAAGATGCGCAGCGGCTTGGGGTCCATACCGCTAGAAGCGCTCCACTGCCAGCCGCCATTGTTAGCAGACAGATCCCCATCATAGAGCCGCTGCATAAAGTAGTGCTCGCCCCAGCGCCAGTCAATGATTAGGTCCTTGGTTAAAAAGCTGGCCACAATCATGCGGCAGCGGTTGTGCATCCAGCCGATTTCGTTAAGCTGGCGCATGGCGGCGTCCACGATGGGGTAGCCGGTGCGGCCTTCGCACCAGGCGTCGAAGTAGTCTTCGTTGTTGTCCCACGGAAAGTCCTTGAAGTGCTCCCGGTAGGGACCCTCCGCCAGCTCGGGGAAGAAGTACATGGCATGCTGGTAAAATTCCCGCCAGGCCAGCTCCTGCTCCCAGGTCTGGATATTGCGGTAGGTCTCATCGCTGCGGGAGCGGCTCAGGGCGTCGTCGGCCATCTCCCAGGCGATGCGGATGCCCAGGGTGCCAAACTTGAGGGCGGCGCTCAGGTATGAGGTGCCGGGCACCGCCGGGAAGTTTCGCTGGTCGTCGTACTCGGCAATGTCGCGATCGCTCTCGCAGAACTCTTCTAGCCGCGCTTGGGCTGCCGCCTCACCGGGCGTCAGCAGCAGCGGTGTATCCCATTCGAAGCCTAAATCCTTAGCGGTGGGGAGGGGAACAGCGCCCGCGTCTTCGGCAGTCTGCTTTTCTTCAGCGGAGAGGCCTTTAGCGTCGGCAAACTTGGGCTCTGGGGCAGCCTTGGGATGGGTCCTCCAGTTTTTCCAGAACGGCGTGTACACCGTGTAGGGGTCCCCCGCATTGGTGCGCACTTCCCCCGGCCCGTGCATGAGCTGGTCCCAGGTGGTGTGTACATTGACGCCAAATTCTTTGAGGGCTTCCCGCACCTGGCGATCGCGCGCTTGGGAATAGGGCTCCACATCCCAGTTCCAAAACACGTCTGTAGCGCGGAGGGCGCGGGCTAAGGCCGGAATCGCCTTGACGGGGTCGTCCTGCAAAATCAGCAGGTGGCTTCCGGCCTGGGCGTAGCTGTCCTGCAGCTCTGCCAAGCTCTCCATCATGTACTTTACCCGAGCGGGGGCGACGTCGTCCGCCTCTAGCAAATTGGGGTCGAGGCAAAACAGCCCTACGACCTTGGGACTTTGCCGACGGGCGGCGGCGAGCCCTACGTTATCTGAGAGGCGTAGGTCGCGGCGGTGCCAAAACAAAATCAGGTCAGTCATGGTGAGATCGATTGTCATGCGAGGGCGCTACTGATTACGATAAAGGGTTTCTCGTAATTTTGTCGACGGGGGGCGAGCGGGGCTGGGGTTAGGGCGAGGCTGCTAACGCGGCGGCGGGATCGTTCGGTGAAAATGCGCACGACGTCGGTGGGGGTGAGCGCTATGCCTGCGGAACCACCTCGAACAGGCCATGGACCGGTAGCGCTGCGTCAGCGTTGCTATGCTGCACCGTTACGCGATACAGCCCCGCCGGCAAATTATCTATTGCCAAAACCCAATCACGCTCCTGCTGGGCAAAATCGAGATTTAAGGGCGAGCGATCGCCAGAAACAGCCTCAATCTTTGCCGTGAGCGCTGCGGCAGACTCAAGCATATTAATCAGCCGAGCCCGCATCACAATCGGCTCGTCTTTGAGATACAGATCATCCAAGCTAAGGCCAATCGCGGCTTCCGGGACCCGCACGTCTGTCTCGGAGGGCTTGCCGCACCATCGCTAGCGCCTCAGTCTGCTGATTCACCAAGCTTGCTGGCAGCTCGTTGTCCCGCCGGAGTGGCAGCTGTCAAAGCACAGCGTCACCACTAGACCTTTATCCCTCATCCGCTTCAGCAGCGTGGTCAGCTCAACGTCTCTCAGACAGCGCCCCGTTTCGCCGTTGCCAATGTCTATGGGCACAGTGCTTTAGTCACACTTAAGGCCGGATTGACCGAGTCAAGCGCTCTGCAGGCAGCTGAGCCAACGCAATATTAGGGAATTTGCCAGATGCGATCGTGGTACTGGGTCGGGGTCGCGTAGGGGTCGGGCTGGCTATGATCATGCCCATGTCCATGCCCGTGATCATGCCCGTGCCCGTGATCACGTCCATGCCCGTGATCATGCCCATGGGAAGCCTCTCCCGCCGCCAGCCGAAACTTACACATCTCGCAGTTCATCTGCACCTGCCCTAGCTGGGTTTCAATCTCTCGCGATCGCAGCACCTGAAACAGCTGCGGATGCAGCCCCATCTCCGGCAAACACTGCACCTGCACGTGAGGATGGTCCGCCTGCTGCTGGGCGGCGATGTCGGCGACCTTTTCCATCAGCACCCCGGTAAACAGGAAGTAAGGCAAGACAATCACGCGCTTGGGCGAGTACAGGCGCGATCGCCGGAAGCCCTCCGCCATGCGGGGATGGGTAATGCCAATAAAGCAGGTTTCGACGACGCCGTAGCCGCTGCCCTCCCACAGCAGACGGGCCAGCTTGCACAGATCGCCGTTGGCGTCTGGGTCGCTGGAGCCCCGCCCCACCACCAAGAGCACCGTGTCGGCTCGGCTAATCCGGTGCGGGTTCCAGTCGGGGGTGTCGAGCTGAGCCAGGCGCGATCGCCACAGGTCCAAAATAGTGGGGGTGATGCCGAAGTGTCGTCCGTAGTGGAAGGTCACTTGGGGATGGCGCCGGCGGGCGCGATCTAGCTCGCCCGTCACGTCGAACTTGTTGTGACGGGCGGCAAACAGCAGCACCGGCAGAGCCGACAGATCGGTGTAGCCCTGTTCAACGCAGGCATCTACCCCCTGTTGGATAGTGGGCTCGGTGAGCTCCAGGAAACAGGGCACCACCGGACGGCTGCGATCGAGGGCCTGGTAGGCGGCAGCAAAATCGAGCACGTTTTGCCTGCCCTGGGCGCTGCGGCTGCCGTGGCCGATGAGCAGCACCGGGCGCGACAGCGGCAGAGGCGCTAGCGACGGCGCGAAACTAGCCGAGTCGAAGCGATCGGCTGAAATAAACGGTTTGGTTTGGGTCATTACACTCTCCCATGCGACGCAGGATCGAGTAGAGCAGCGAATGGCATTCTGACTGACGAGAATCTGCGTTTAGCAAATGACTCGATCACAGCTGCGGCACAGCGCCGGACTCGTTGAGAAACCCACCGGACTTTCCCATTTCGCTACTAGTCATCATTCTTGCTTCGTTATCATAGCGCTGTATCACAGCGCTGTCCGCCGGCTACCGCAGAAACTAAAGACACGATGTGGGATAACTACAGTGTTCTACTGCATTCACTTCAGGCTATGACATCCGCCACGCCCAACCTCCGCCCCACACCGCGCGATATTCTAGCGGCGCTGCTGCCCCACCTGCGGGTGGCCGCTGCCTACGCCCGCCGCATCCAGTCCCGCATTGCGTCCCACCCCGACAAAGGCGAGGCCGACAACTTCTTTGCCACCGCGCTCACAGACGCCGATTTGTCGGTGCAAACCTTTGTAGAAGTAGTGCTGCTAGGGCTCTTTCCTGACGTCCGCTTCCACGGTGAAGAGTACGAAAAAACCTACAACACCAAATACTTTCGCGCCACCACCCTTGGCCCAGACGGCGACTATCTTGTGACCCTAGACCCCATCGACGGCACGCGCTTTTACCTCGACAACCACCCCAACTACCAAATTATCTTAGGCGTGCTCAACGCCGATGACTTTGAGGCCGTTATTGCAATTACGCCAGCGCAGGACTGCTACTACTATGGCCTACGGGGAGAAGGGACCTTTGTCGGACAGCTGGCCAATGACCTAGAAGACTGTCGCCCCCTGCAGGTCGATGCCTCAACAAACGCCATCTTGCTGGGCTGGAATATGGGCCGCTACGCTAGCAGACTGGACCGCTATCAAGTGGTATCCGTAAAGACCGATTACTCAAAGACCACCGCCATTCCAAACGTGAACGGCCTATTGAGCGGTACGCTCTCGGGCGCTATGCTCAGAAGCGGTAAGTTTATCGATGGCGCTGCCCTAGCGTTTCTAGCACAGCAGGCTGGATGCATCGTGACGACGCTGACCGGAGAGCCGCTAGCGCCCCTACATACCTGCGAAGACTATCAGCGCTCCGGTCTAATCATTGCCGCGTCTGAAGCCATTCACGCCGACCTGCTGAACGCCTATGCCTCAGAAAATCCCCCAAAATAGAGAACCCCGCCTTTTTAATGCAGGCGGGGTTATAAAAAAGCCTGCAGGACAGGCTTCAACTGGGATGATGAGCTTTGCTAATGAAGTATTCGCGTGATCCGCACGTCGAGCTCGGCAGCATCGGGGAAGTCATGCCCGGCGTGGGAGCGAGCGGCATAATCAGCGCTTTGGGTTGACTCAGCAGCAATTTCGTATCTCGCTGACGTCCTGCGGCTTGAAGCACAAGCAACGCCTTCACATTCGCGGATATCTACGAATACTTCATAAGTATGGCTCATCGCAATCACCTCTTTGGTATTAGTGAGCATTAACATTAAGGACAGTATAAGAATAGACAATAAATCTGAAACCGCAGCTTAGACATGGCGTAGTAAAGCTCTATCCTTCGACATCAAAATTTACAAAAATTGACGATGGAAAGCATCGACCTTAGCTGCAATACCCGTCAGTAACAGGAGGTCAGCTGGGAGGGGCACAAATCTCTATCAGCGTGAAGATGCTGGATTAGAGCTGTCGCTTCGATAATTTGAATCATAGCGATCGCCTCTATCCCTAGGAAAGCTTTGGAGTAGCCTCAATCGAAGCGTAGTTCCAAGGCAATGAAGGGCGTCACGTACTGTTAGCGATTGATATAGAAACAAATTTTTGGGAGTTTTACGATATGGTAGGAAATCTTGCAGTCTGGCTTGCAACGGTTTTAAGCTTACTCGTTGTTGATCTTATTGTGCCTGGCGTGGAGCTAAAGACATTTTCGGCGGCGCTAATTGCTGGCGTATCTCTAGGCGTTGTCAACGCGCTGGTTAAGCCCGTGATCTCAACGCTGTCTCTGCCGCTCACCTTCTTGAGCTTTGGCGTCTTTGCCCTAATTGTTAACGGCATTTGCTTTTGGATTGCATCGCTCTTTGTTCCTGGCTTTTTGGTCAACAATATTCTTGGCTTTATCCTTGGGCCAATTGTTCTGTCGGCCGTCAGCTCATTCTTGGGCAAGTACTTGGCCGAGAAGTATCCTGATCTGAAGTTGGGTAGCTCATCGGAAATTACAACCACCGATAGCTAAGATCCATGGGCGCACAACTTGTGGATTGCGACGGGGGAAGCGGCGTGCCGCTTCCCCTTTGTCGTGAGCCGCTTTGAGGAGCCCCTCTGAACAGACTTGTTAGGATACTATTGCGCTAGTCCTATGGGCTGGTCCTATGGGCTGGTCTTACTACTGAGGACAACGGTTTTGGCCCTATGCGGTATGGGCGATAGGGGCGTAGGCGATAGGGCGTGCAGATGTCCCAATCCATTAGAACATGTGCTACAGAATCTGGACGAACCAGCAGTTATCGGTTCTCTAGCCCACCCCTGCTGTCACTCGAGGCGATCGCGATGACGTCAACAGCTCCCCAATCCACAGACACGCTCTATCCCGACAGCGATGGTCAGCCCATGGCAGACAACACCGAACAGTTTCGGTAGATTGTCACCATCAAAGAGAATCTAGAGCTGCTGTTTGCCCACGAGCCAAACGTCTTTGTTGCGGGCGATTTGCTCTGGTATCCGGCGCAGGGAGACCCCAAAATTCGCCAGGCTCCCGATGCTCTAGTCGCTTTCGGAAGGCCCAAGGGAGATCGGGGCTCTTACCGGCAGTGGGAAGAAGATAACGTCGCTCCCCAAGTGGTTTTCGAAATTCTGTCCCCTGGTAATCGACTGGCCGAAATGATCCGCAAGTTCAAGTTCTACGAGCGTTATGGGGTAGAAGAGTACTACGTCTACGATCCCGATAGGGTCGAGATAGCGGGCTGGCTCCGTCAAAACGCTGAACTCATTGCGGTCGAAGATATGGATGGTTGGACTAGTCCTCTGCTTCAGATTCGCTTTGCTGTGGGCGCTGAGCTAGAAATTTATCGCCCCGATGGCCGCAAGTTTTTGACGACGCTAGAGCTAGAGCAGCGGGCCGGGCAAGAGCGGCAGCGGGCCGAGCAAGAGCGGCAGCGAGCTGACTCTGCTGAAGCGCTGCTGGCGCGATATCGCGATCGCTTTGGAGAGCTGGAGTAGGCCCATAGCGCCCTGATGCTTATGCAGCGCCGTGCTTTGAGCTAAGAATCGCGCCCTGAGGGATGGGGCAGGTAAAATAGACACGTCAGGCGCCCATCGCCTCAGTCTGCTTAGACAACCGGCCATCCTCCATGTGAACGATGCGATCGGCGATGTCTAGAATGCGGTCATCGTGGGTCACCAGCAAAATGGTGCACCCCTGCTCCTTCGCTAGGCGATACATAATATCCACCACATCTCGCCCCGACTTGCTGTCCAGCGCTGCGGTCGGCTCATCCGCCAGCACAACTTTGGGATGGCTCACCAGGGCACGGGCGATCGCCACCCGCTGCTTTTGTCCCCCAGACAGGTCTGCCGGATAGTAGTGGATGCGCTCCTCTAGTCCGACTTGGGTCAGCATATCGGCAGCGCGGCGATGACGCTCCAACTTAGACTGCGCGCCATGCACCTCTAGCCCCATCTGCACGTTTTCTAGAGCGGTCAGGCTGCCGTGGAGGTTATGGGCCTGGAAGATGTAGCCGTTGTGTCGCCGAGCCTGAACAAGCTGGCGATCGCTGGCCTGGCAAAGCTCGTGGCCGACGACGTTGAGGCTGCCCGTCTGGGCTGAGCGCAGGCCACCAATCAGCGTTAGCAGCGTGGTTTTTCCGGAGCCCGATGGACCGGTCATAATGACAATTTCCCCAGGGGCAATCTCCAGGTTGATATCGGTCAACACCTGCTTGCGGAGCTGGCCGCTGCCGAAGGCGTGGCTGAGATTGTGGATGGCGATGGCGGGTTGTGGGGCCATGATTCGAATTTTACGTTGTGGATTTGTTGGGGCACAGCATGCTATGCCCGTATGGGTATCGTGAATGGCAGATAGGTCGGGGCGGATGGCCATTCGCCCGTGCGGGTATTGGATGGGAATTAGAAAATATCGGCAGGATCGGCGGCCTGGAGGCGGCGGGTGGCGATCGCCCCCGAGCCGCCGCACATCAGCAGGGTGAGTAAGAACACCAGCAGGGCGCGGCTGAGAGGCATGGCGATGGGCAGGGCCGTGGCCGCTGCCGTGAGCTGATAGGCCCCTAGGGCGATCGCGATACCAGGGAGGAAGCCCAGCAGCGATAGGATCAGCGCCTCCTCGAACACCACCCCCAGTAAATAGCGGTTGCGGTAGCCCATCGCCTTAAAGGTGGCGTATTCAGCAAGGTGGCTATTGACGTCAGTGGAGAGCACCTGGTAAACGATCACCACGCCGACGATAAAGCCCATAGCGGTTCCCAGGCCGAAGACAAAGCCAATGGGCGATGCTGACTTAATGTCGTTCAGCTCAAACGCGACGTAGGCGTCGTGGGTCATCACCTGCACATCCTCAGGCAGTCGTGCCCTTAGGGCGGCGCTGACCTGCTCTGGGTCTGCTTCGGGCTCTAGGCGCACTAGCCCCAGGCTCACGGCACCCGCGCTGCGCCGAGGAAACAGCCGCAGAAAATTCTGGTCGCTCGTAATCAGGGCCCCGTCATCAGCAAAGGACGCCCCCACTTCAAACAGTCCCGCCACGGCGATGGTGCGCAAGCCAATTTCTGTGGTGACCCGCTCGCCCTGCTCGACGCTCGCCACGACTGCGTCGTAGTCGCCCCGCGAGGCCTGGTCAAACAGCACCGCATCGGGCAGGTAAATGGCGTCAAGCTGCTGGTTGACTTCAGGCAGCGCAAACGCGGCTCGCTCTGGGTTTTGGCCCAGCACCATCATCGAGGTCTCCTCGCGAGTTTGAGGATTGCGCCATTCGGCGGAGCCGACGTAGAGGGCATCGGTAGACGCGACGCCAGGGACGTCCTGCGCCTGGTAGAGACGTCGCCGGGGGAAGGTGCGCAGCTGGTTAAAGTTCTTGGCCTGGGTGCTGATCAGCACGAGGTCGGCCTGGAGGCTGCGGGGGTACTGGGTGTTGGTGGTGTAAAGGGCGTCAGCAAAGCCGAGCTGCATAAAGATGAGGATATCGGCAAAGGTGATGCCGGCGATCGCCGTCAGCAGTCGCAGAGGGTCGTGCTTGAGCTGAAGCAGGCCCAGAGGCGTGCGCTGCTGGAGGGTTTTGATTAGACGGGTGGGATTGAGTAGGCCGAGCATGACAGGTATCCTTAATTGTCATTTGCAGAGCCAGAAGCGTTGGTCTGCAGGGTTTGCTTCTGATTTATTGATAGGCAGCTGGCATGGGGCTCAATCAACCTGAATCTGGGCCGTAATCTGCAGGTTGCTGAGCCCCGCTGCTCCCTCGCTAGAGGCCGGGTCAAGGTCAATGTGCACCTCCACAACCCTGGCGTCGATATTGGCGGCGGGGTCTTCATCCACTACTCGCTGCTGCTGCACCTGCAGGCCAATGCGCTCCACGGTGCCTTGCAGGGTTTGGGGAATTGCCGGCGAGGTGATCTCTACAGACTGCCCCGCCGCCACCTCAGCGATATCGTTTTGGTACACCTCAGCGATCGCCATCATCTGCTGGGTTTGCCCCAGAGCGGCGAGGCCTTCGTCGGCAATGGTCTCGCCCGGATAGGTATAGATTTCGATAATCTGCCCGTCTCGGGGCGATCGCACTAGGGTCTGCTCAAGCTGGGCCTTCACCTCCGCCACTGATGCCTGCGCTGAGCGCACTTCGGCCGCCGCCGCCGCCACATCGACAGGCCGCACTTCGGCGATCTGATCTAAAGTGGCGCGGGCTTGGGCCACCTGCGCCTGCCCCGCCGCTCGGGTGCGCGCCAGCGCTGCTTGGGCTTCCTGAAGCTGCCGCTGTGCCGTGCGGTAGGTGAGCTGTTTCGCATCGCGCTCGGAGGCGGAAACAGCCCCCTCCTCCGCTAGCGACTCGTACCGCTGGTATTCGACGCGGGCGTTTTCAACCTCCGCCTCCAGACGGGCAATGGTGGCCCGCTGGGTATTCACGTTACCCACCAGGTCAGCCTCAAGGCGAGCCACCTCAGACCGCTGCGCCTGGACCTCGCCGGTTTTAGCGCCCGCCTCCACCTGGGCGAGCTGGGCTTGGGCGACCTGCATTTGCTCCTGGGCCTGCCGCAGGACCGCCTCGAGGCGATCGCGATTGTCCAAAACGGCGATAATTTGCCCCGCCGCCACGCGATCGCCCTCGCTGATCCGCAGCGCCGCCACGCGACTCTCCTGGGTGGAGGTGGGGGCCGTCAAGTTGATGACCTCTCCTGCAGGCTCTAGCCGCCCCAGGGCCGTCACAGTTCGCGGCGCGGCCGGAGCGGTCTCTGCCGGAGCTTCGACTTGGGCAGGCTTAAGCTGCGTAACGCCCCAGAGCGCCGCCCCACTCAGACATAGGGCGGCCCCTAACGCCACCCAGCGGTGGGGTTGCTTAGTAGATGAGATGTCGTTCAGCGCATTTGTCATAACTTTGCTCTCAGCGTGAGAAAAGCATCACCTTAATTTTACTAAACCGTTTGGTAAAATTCAAGGGCAGGCGTCAGATTACATCTGTGCATAGAATGAATATGGTCTGCCGCCACGAAATACAAGGCTTTTGGCTTTTAGCCAATTTTGTTGTCCTAAGAGCGTGTTTGAAAAGTAGCAAACGTTCTGCACTACCCCCTCTAACTCCCCCTTTCCAAGGGGAAATATCGTGTTTCCTTCCTTAGCAAGGGGGGATTGAGGGGGGTGAAGCAGGGGGACAACGCGCTAACCGATACTTTTCAAACATTCTCTAAGCGATAGCGCCCACGCAGCAGAGCCCACGCAATAAAGCGATAGCGCAGAGTTCACCTAGCCCTTAGACATCCCCACTGAACCTGAATCCTTGAGTAGATCCACCGCATTTGACCCGTCAAGCAAGCATAGATCCGACAAAGCAGAGGCCATCTTGATGGGCGCTCTGCAGGTCTTTATGGCCGATGGCTACGCCGCCGCCAGCATGAACCGTATTGCTTCAGCGGCGGGCGTGTCTAAGCCGACGCTCTATAGCTACTTTCAAGACAAAGAAGGTCTATTTGTGGCGCTCATTCAAAAGCTGACGCAGCGCAGCAGCAGCATTTTGTTTAGCTTACCCACGACGCCAGAAGCCCAAGCTGAGCCCAAGCAAATGCTGCGGCAGATGGCCACCTCTGTCCTTGAGGAGTTTTCCGGTAATCAGCCGCTGCTAACTCTGATGCGGCTGATCATCGGCGAGTCTGAACGGTTTCCGCACCTCGCAGAAACTTTCGTCCGAGATATTCAAAAACCCCTGCTGGAGAGGCTTACGGCATATCTGGCATCCCAGCCGCAGCTCAATCTCCCCGACCCCATGGTGGCCGCGCGCATCTTTGCCGGATCCTTGGTTCACTACCTCATTGTTCAAAACATCATGAACGGCAGCGATATTGTGCCGCTGGAGCGCGATCGCATGGTAGATGGCTTGGTCCACATGGTTACCGCTGGGGGTGAGGGCGGCTAGCGCCAGGGTTACTTGGCCGCTCGTATCATCAAAAAGCCCGCCACGGCAAACCCCAGCAGGTTTGGCAACCACGCCCCCACAATTGGCGGAAAGACATCTGCGTAGGTCATGGCGCTGCAGATGGAGTAAATCAGATAGTAGCCGAAAATAATCAAAATGCTGATGGCAAAGCTCACCCCGCGTCCCGTACGGCTGAGGCGGCTCCCCAGCGCAGCCCCCACCACTCCAAATACCAGACAGGCGAAGGGGAGGGCGTATTTCTCGTGAATGCGAATCAGCAGCCGCCGGATGCGCACCTGGCTCCCCTTCTGGCGCAGCAGCTTCACCTGCTCCCAGGACTCCTGCAGGTTCATCTCGTTGGGGTCGCGCCGCTTGCTTGAGGCAATATCGAGCGGCGTTCGCGGCAGCTTGATCTGCTGCTGATTGAAGCGAAGAATGTTGCTGTAGGAGCCGTCTTCAGAAATTAGGTAGATGGTTCCATCGAAAAAATCCCAGGTCTGCTGGGGGCGATTCCACAATGCAGATTCAGCGCTGACGACCTGGTTGAGGCGCTCCTGGGTGAAGTCTAGAACGGTGAGTCCATACATCTGATTCCCATCAAAGCGCCGTGCGTAGAATAGGCGGGTCAGCACTTCATCCTTGCCGTCCCCAATGATGTCCTGGTACTCCTGATAGAGAATGTTCTCCTCTTGAAAAGCTGCCCAGCGCTCTTCTCCCGTAATTTGCTCTAGCCGCGTCGAGGCCCGGTAGTTGCTAGCGGGAACGATCACTTCGTTGAAGGCGAAGTTTAAGCCCGTAACCAGCAGACTCAGAGCGATCGCCGGCATGAGAATGCGGTAGATGCTGATGCCGCAGCTCTTCATGGCGATCAGCTCGCTATCGCTAGACAGGCGGCTGTAGGTCATCAACGTCGCCAGCAGGATCGACATCGGGAAGGAATAAGATACAAACTCCGGCATCTTGAGCAGCACAATCTCGAACGCGCCCGCTATCGACAGGTCGTACTCAGAGACGCGGCGAATCAGGTCAAACAGCGCCCCTACCGACACCCCCAAAGAGGAAAAGGCCCCGACGCCAAACAGGAACGGGAAGATTAGCTCGGTGAAGATGTAGCGGTCAATTACAGCGGGGCCGAAGCGCCACTGGCGATCGCCAGCGCTGTTGACCGGGGAAGGGGAAACGCCTGTTGCCATAGAGTTACTGCAGAATAGCCTTAATGTGACGGATTGAAAGGGAAGCGAAAAGAGCGGGCCGAACGGCAGTCCATAAAAGCGCAGGGTATCTAAACGGCTCGTCGAGTCGATGATAGCTTAGAGCGCGATCAAGGTTGAAAGCCGCTGCCCAGATAATACTGACGGACTAAGGGGTTGCTGTAGAGCTCCTCGGCACTTCCCCCCGCCAGCGTCTCACCCTCCCGCATGATGTAGGCCCTATCAGTAATAGATAGGGTCTCTCGCACGTTGTGGTCTGTGATTAAGATGCCGACGCCCTGATTCTTGCAAAGCTGTGAGAGGATGTCCTGAATTTCGCTCACTGCAATGGGGTCGACGCCGGTAAAAGGCTCATCCAGCAGCAGAAAGTTGGGGCCGTTGGGGCCTGCGGCTAGGGCCCGGGCTAGCTCCGTTCGCCGGCGCTCTCCCCCCGAGATCTGGCCGCCAGCGGTCTGGGCTACGGTTTCTAGGCGAAACTCTTCGAGCAAACTTCGCAGCCGCTTCTCACGCTCAGCGGGTGCTATCCCGGCCTGCTGAAGCACCAGCAAAATATTGTCCTCCACGCTCAGGTGCCGGAAAATGCTGGGCTCTTGGGCCAGGTATCCGACGCCGAGCCGGGCTCGCTGATGGATGGGAAGATCGGTGATCTCTAGCTCGTTGAGCCACACTTTACCGCTGTTGGGACGCTCTAAACCCGTGGCGATATAAAAGGTGGTGGTCTTACCGGCACCATTAGGGCCGAGCAGACCCACGACTTCACCTTGGACCACGGAGAGGCTGACTCGGTTGACGACCTGCCGCTTTCCATAGGACTTGCGAATATTCTCGAGCCTGAGTTTCACAGCTGCGGTCTCCCAAACGCAAAGGCAAATTGCTCAATTCATTTTCGCTTAATGAAAAATGAGCTTGTCACCCATCCTATCAAAGTGGAGAGAGCCGTAAGCAGGCGGCGATTGTCTAGGGCGTGCTCACCGGCTCTTTGAATTCAGGCTTGGGGTTAAAGTCAGCCGCGGGGGCGCTGACCGGGCCAGCCTCGTCATCAGTGGGAATTAGATAGACCGACTGCACCTGCTCCCCAGAATCAGGAACCGCAACGAAGCGGCCCTCATTCACCAGATAGGTGATTCTCTCACCCTGAATGCTGTTACCGTCCTGCAGCACGTAGACATCGCCCGTCAGCACGATGCGCCCTTCTTGGCTATAGTACTGGGCCTGGGCCGAAGTAGCCTGCATATCGCGGGCCGGATAGAAAATCTGCACGTTGCCTCGGGCGGTGACGACGCCCGTCTGCGCGTTAGCCTCCTGCACGTCGGAGAGTAGGGTGATCGGCTGGCGACTTTGGGCGCTCTGGGCGATCGCGCTGACGTCTGTGAAGGGGGCGTTTATGAGGGGGGCGATCGCACCCGCGATCATCGCAGCTCCCGCAGCGAGCCAGGCCGCTTTCCTAGAGGCTGTTTTCCTAGAAGCTGTTTTCCTAAAATCAATGGCGTGACGAGAGAACAGCATAGATATTTCTGCGGTAAAGAGGTGCGAGAACTGTCGAGGTATCCTAAGCATACTGACGATCGATTGGGTTTCGCAACGGCCTTCAGACAGTCTGCCGACTGGTTGAGGGGCGGTAGTGAAGCGTCAGAATATTGTTTTAAGACAGATTCGGACTTAGGCACAGATAGTTAGGGCAAATAGATTAGGGCAGCTCGGAGCAGGCCGCTCTGCGAATGCTGTAATTTTTTCCATTCACGTCCATGCCTCCCTGCCGGGCCGTCGGCAGGTGCTCAGCCACCGCCTCTGGACCCGCCACCTGCAGCGATCGCAGCAGCGCCCCGCTCCATCCCAGCAGATGCTCGACATCGACGCCGCCATAGCTTGGTCTGTAGGGCCGGAGGCGGTTGATGCCGTTGCCCAATAGGGTGACCGCTCCCTGCCAGTTGTGGTGCGTCAGATGGTAAAGCCCGACCGCAATTTGCAAAATACCCTGGAAGAAAGAGCGGTCTGGGTCGCTGGCCTCCATCCAGATCGCCTCTAGGGTATCGTGGCAGGCATAAAACTCGCCCCGGTTGAACTGGTCAATGCCGCGATTGAGCTCCTGAGTGGCCTTTTCCATCGTCTACTCCTTTTTTGAGGCAATTGTACTAAGCAGCTGGGCCAACGCAATATTACCCGCGCTGAAGCTGGGGCTGAAGCGGCTGGTCCGGCTGAATCTGCAGCACTGGGGCTGAAGCGGCGTGCTCGGAAGCCTCCGCAAAGCGGCCCACAGAAGACGCTGAACCAGAAGACGCCAAACCAGAAGACGCTGCCGGCCAAACTATCCAGGCCAGCGCGATATCCGCCGAGCGCTGCTGCGAAAAGCGGGGCTGCTGGGCAGTGAGGCCGACATAAGCGCCTGGCAGCTCAGCCGGACGGGCTTTCTTTGTCTCGCTTTGAAGGGCAGAAGCCTCAGCTTGAGTCTGAGCCAGCACCGTCATTATGGCGGTGAACCCCGTGACTCGTCCGGTCTGGGCGGTCCACAGGTGAACGTCAATCTGGTGAGCCAAGCCATACTGCAGAAGTGAGGCCGCGACCGTGACCGCCTGCTCAAAGTGATCTAAGTGCCAGTCTGACTGGTCGAGCGCCACGGTCACCTGCCGCTGGCTAAAGCTGTCTTCCATCTCTCGGGTTCGCAGCTGCCCATAGCGAGCGCTCGACCGCCAGTGGACGAGCCGTAGGGGGTCGCCCCAGCGGTAGGGGCGGAGCGATCGCATGGTTCCCGTGGTGTCGAGGCGGGTGCGCCGCTGTCGATGCGTCATCTGCTCTCGCCGGTCGAGGCTGGCCAAATTATCTAAGGCCGGGCAGCGCGCTAGGGGAATGATTTTGGGATAGACGATCAGTCGGGCCGGACAGGAATAGCGGCGGCGGTACCAAATTAGCCCCAGCGGGGCAGCGGTTCTCAGCGCCGCGTGCTGCCAGCGGTAGAGCCCTCTACTGGCAGTCGTCTGGTAGGTACAGCGAACGCTGCCGTAGCCCTGAATAGGCCCCATTGCCGCTGTGGCGGAAGGCCCCAAAGGCGAAGGCCAAGCGTCAATCACCTGCATCGGCCAGCTCGGCTGACGACGGCGGTTTTGCACCGTCAGCACGATCGAGATCGGGGTACCTGCGGACGTTGGCGCTAAGGGCGATCGCTCTACCGCCAAACCATCCAGCGATCGTCGCACCAGCACGAGGGCTATGGCCAGGATAGCGATCATCACGCCGCTCATAAGATAGAGCCAGCCCGCCAGGGTGTTGGTGGCCGCCGCGAAGAAAAACGCGCCGAGCCCTGCGACGAGCCAACCGCTATAGGCCGGGTTGAGCCCGATCTGCTCTAGCTTAAGTTTCCAATTGCCTAGCGCAAACTTTGGCACGGAGCGCTCCTGCTCAGTCGATTGGACGCGTTATTCGTATTGAGTGGCATATTGAGTGGTGCTGGAAGTCGAGAGGCTCGGCAATGACCATCAAATGGTCGACGCAGAGGAGATATGAGAGCGCTATAATCTTTGCGAGCGCCAAACCTGTGCAATCTCAAGACGTACATCTTAAGAGTTAGTTACCATTATGAGCGATCCGTTAGTTCGCGCTTTCTTCGTGGGTCGAGCCGCAGCCGAGGCCATTGGTGAGCAAGCCGAAGCGGCTGTGACGCAGCTGCTCAGCGAAATTGGCCGATTCGATGCTGAGCAGCGGGAAAATCTGCGGATATTCAGCGAGCGCGTGATGGAGCGCGCTATATACGAGGAGCAGCAGGCATCTCAGCAGACCGCTGCCACGGCATCGTCTACAGGAGCCGCCGGCCCAGCAACCGCTTCACCCAGCGACCTGCAGGCCACCATCGACGACGTTCGGGCTGAGGTGGCTCAACTGCGGGCAGAACTGCAGCGGTACCGCAACCGCACTACACCCCAAGATTAATTTACGGCTCTGCTACACGTATCACCCGTCGTGAAAAGGCGCTAGCGATCGCCCCTATATTTGTGCTAAATTTTGTTAAAGACTTTTAACATTAGCATTAATTTATCTGTCTGCGCTAAGTCCCTATTTTTAATGAGATTTACAGGTGTCCCTCCTCTCTAGCCCGTCTACACTACCCGATCCGCCTGAGAGTGAAGCAGAAATGTCTGAGCCCGTAGGCGGTATCTCGACTCGCCTAACGCGCTCTGTGCTCAGTAAAGATGAGATGTCTGCAGCCCCCAGCAAGACCTACAGCTGGAGCCGCGATCGCTACTCCAAGACAGAGCGGTTTTTTCACATCTGGTCCTTTGTGCTACGCCTGATCGCGGCCCGCTGGCGCTATCGGCAGGCCTGGAGCTATTCAGGGCCGGTGACTGAGGAAGCTAAGGCGCAGCGGCGGCGCAAGCTAGCCGTTTGGATTCGAGAGATGCTGCTGGACTTGGGTCCAACCTTCATCAAAATTGGTCAGCTGTTCTCAACTCGGGCAGACCTGTTTCCGGCGGAGTACGTGGAGGAGTTATCCAAGCTGCAGGATAGGGTGCCAGCCTTCAACTACGAGCAGGTTGAGCAGATTATCCAGGACGACTTTGGCCGCCCGATTTCTGAGCTATACGCCAGCTTCGATCCGATTCCACTGGCGGCTGCCAGCCTAGGTCAGGTGCACCGGGCGCAGCTCCACTCAGGGGAGGACGTGGTCGTCAAGATTCAGCGCCCCGGCCTGAAGAGGCTGTTCGAGATCGATCTGCAGATTCTCAAGGGCATCGCCCGCTACTTCCAGCAGCATCCCGAGTGGGGGCGGGGCCGCGACTGGATGGGCATCTACGGAGAGTGCTGCCGCATCCTTTGGGAGGAGATCGAATACCTCAACGAAGGCCGCAACGCCGACACGTTCCGCCGCAACTTTAGAGAGCAGGATTGGGCCAAGGTCCCCCGGGTCTATTGGCGCTACGCCTCGCCCCGGGTGCTGACGCTAGAGTATATGCCCGGCATCAAGATTAGCCACCATGAAGCGCTGGACGCCGCTGGCCTAGACCGTAAAGAGCTGGCTCGTCTCGGGGCAGAGGCCTATCTACACCAGCTGCTGCGGGACGGCTTCTTCCACGCCGACCCCCACCCCGGAAATCTAGCGGTTAGCCCAGACGGGTCGCTGATCTTTTACGACTTTGGAATGATGGGCCAGATCAAGGCGATTACCCGCGATCGCCTGATGGATACGTTTTTTGGCGTTGCCCAGAAGGACGCCGACAGGGTGGTCACCTCCCTAGTTGAGCTGGGAGCCCTAGCGCCCGCTGAGGACATGGGTCCGGTGCGGCGCTCGGTTCAGTTCATGCTGGACAACTTCATGGACAAGCCTTTCGAGGCCCACTCCATTAGCACCATCAGCGACGACCTCTACGAAATTGCCTACGATCAGCCGTTTCGCTTCCCGGCGACCTTTACCTTTGTCATGCGGGCGTTTTCTACCCTAGAAGGGGTGGGCAAGGGGCTTGACCCGGACTTTAACTTTATGGAGGTGGCGCGTCCTTTCGCGCTAGAGCTTATGACTAACGAAACTCCGTCGTCCTCTAACGGACTTTTGAACGAGATTAGCCGTCAGGCAGCCCAGGTCAGCACCACGGCCCTCGGTCTGCCGCAGCGAATAGACAACACAATTGGAAAGCTCGACCGCGGCGACCTACGCATCCGAGTGAGATCGATTGAGACAGACCGGGCACTGCGGCGACTCAGCGGCGTCAACATGGGAACGAACTACACGCTGCTTGTGGTGGCGTTTGTCCTGTCTGCTACTATTCTGCTAGTTAGTGGTTATGTACTCCTAGCGTGCCTAGCCGGCTTGGCTAGCCTTGCAGCCGGGGTGGCGCTGGTCCGCCTGATGATGAGTTTAAACCGATACGACCGCATGCCGTAGCTATGGAATGCCTGTTTAGAGGGCTGAGTGACCCCGGACTTGTGCGTTCGGACAACCAAGACACCTACTATATCGACCCACAGCAGCGGTTTTGCATCGTCGCCGACGGTATGGGAGGGCATGCGGGTGGACAAGAGGCGAGCCGCATCGCAACCGCCGTTATCCAAAGCTATCTCGAGGCCCACTGGGGGGCTGAACGCTCTTCGCAAGAGCTTTTGCATTTGTCGATTCGCAGCGCCAATCAGGCCATTCTCGAAGACCAGGCAAGCCATCCGGAGCGCTCGGACATGGGGACAACGGCCTTAGTCGTTTTATTTCGGGCTGGCGAAGCCTGGTGCGCCCATATCGGCGATTGCCGTCTCTATCGCCTCCGCGACCACAAGCTTAAGCAGGTGACCGAGGACCACACCTGGGTTGCCCGGGCCTTGAAGATGGGCGATATTTCTGTTGAAGAGGCACGGGCGCACCCCTGGCGGCACATTTTGTCCCAGTGCCTGGGAAGAGAAGATCTGCAGGACGCCGACGTACTGCTGTTTGACTGGCAGAAGGGCGATCGCCTCCTGCTGTGCAGCGATGGACTGACTGAAGAGCTCCCAGATAGTCTGATTGCCAAGCACCTGAGCGCCGGCCCTGAGGATAAGATCCTAACCGCGCTCGTCGACGCCGCTAAGCGAAACGGCGGCCGGGACAATATCACCGTAGTGACCGTTGACTACCTCCATCATCCCGTTGGCGATCGCAACCCCTGAAGCCTTTCCGCCCCGCGTGGGGATTTTGGGGGCTATGCACAGTATTTGGTTCACGGCTGACTATTTTACAAATTTTAACCTGCTACAAAGAATGCATCGAATGCCTTGCAGACCATGGTGTTGACCTGCGTCTAAAGCATTTGTCCCGTCAAACCTTACCCCCAGGGGCGATATGCATTTTGTCAAACCTTTGTTATGCTTTGTAACAAGTTGCAGTCAAGCAGGCTGGCAGCTGCGGATACTCACCCTTGCCTTTCTTTATTAAGGAGTACACGTATGTATCAACCCGGTGAACTAAACCTAGAGCAGCAGTTCAACCTCCGGTCCTTCGAAACTCAGGTCGCTCACATGAGCCGAGAGCAGGCTCAGGAGTTCTTGGTCAAGCTCTACGAGCAGATGATGATGCGTGAGAGCATGTACAAGCACTTCCTCAAGTGCGAATGGGGAATCGATTCAGGTCCGAAGTTCGACTAGTCGTTTCATCTTGCGTCGAAGTGGCGACCTCCTTCTCTTGCCCGATTCCATTTGGAGAGGGGCTGGAGATGCCGGGGCCTACTCCCTCGCTCCTTACCCGTGCTAGCCGTCTGCGTTTACGCGTTATTGATATTTGTATTGTTCTATTCTATATATCTCAAGCCCTGCAACCTGTTCTTCAAAGCTTATATCTTTAGAAAATAAAACCCATATTGCGCTTATCTATGTGCAGGGGCCGATTCGGAATGTGGTCCAAATAAGGCAAAATAGTTGCTAGACAACTAGCGGCAGAATACCTATGTTTCGGCGTGCTCTAATCTGCACTGACTTCAAAGACGGCTTGCACCGGTTTGTGCGTTTTGTGCCCAGCCTTCAGAAGGCGGGCCTTAATCACATCACGTTTCTCCACACGCTGGCGCTGCCCGAAGACCGAGAGATTCCCCGACCGGACGAGGAGCGGGAGCAGCAGATGCGGGATCGATTAGCTGACGCGATGCCTTCGGTGCCGGAGGGTATGACTGTAGAGATCGACGTTCAATCAGGTAAACCCGCCGACCACATCGCTCGAGCCATCAAAGCCCATGAAGTTGAGGTCGTATTTCTCGGCATGCCGAGCCGCAGTCGCCTAACGGAGCGGCTGTTTGGCAGTACGACGGTCAACCTCTGCAAAAGTCTCCGCATACCGCTGCTCATTCTCAGGCCGCAGCTGATCTCAACCTACACGATTGAGGAGCTAGACTTGCGATGTCAGCACCTGTTTCGCTATCTGCTGCTTCCCTACGATGGGAGCAACGCCGCAAAGTATACGCTCCAGAAGGTGGAACAGTACGCTGATGAGCAGTCCAATAAGTACTTGAAGGAGTGCCTGCTGTTTCGCGCCGTCGATAACGTCAGCCGCAAGGGGCTGCGCGACATGCAAAGCTACAAGCTGCAGGAGGCTGAAGAGTCGTTAAATGAGGTCAAGCCAAAGCTAGAAACGCTAGGGCTATCGGTAGAGACGATTATTCGCCAGGGTCAGGGTATTCCTGAACTGCTTCATGCGGCGATGGAGTACGACATTACGGCGATCGCCATTTCTTCTGACAGCTTTGGCAAACTTATAGAGCTATCCTCTCCCAGCTTTGCGGGTGAGCTGCTCCGGCGCAGCTGGCATCCGGTACTTTACTTCCCGCCAGAGCGCTAGTGCTGCGTTTATAAAAGCGCTAGCGAATGGCCTCTAGCTTATGGGCAATAGAGGGTTTCAGCTTCTCTAGCTCAGCCTTTAGAACTGATTTACTGAGGCTGAAGTCAGAGGCGGGAGCGGCATGACCCATGACCGCAAACTCAGTGAGTCGCTTAGCTTGAGTATCGAGGAGTTCTGGCTTCACCAGTACCGACGGTTCTGTAATGGTGAGCAGCTTCACGTAGGAGCAGCTCTGGGCGTCTTCTAAAGAGAAGCACAGTAGTCGATAGTGCTTAGTTTGGCTCAAGATTCGCAGCATTTGCTGCCCCTGATTTGTTTTTAGATCAAGGTAGCAGGGCAGCCATCTAGGGCTGTGCTCGTGGTTATAGAGCACCGTTGCCCAGAGCAAAACCGGATGCGGTGAGGCGATGAACATAAATTTGTTGTAGGGGATTGCCGCCGCAATGCGTTCAATGTCCTTGTAGGGCAGCATCACCCAAAGGGTCACAAACACCTCGTCTTTGACCTTCATCAATTGGGGAAAGACAATCTCGGCCTTGGGTTTATCCTGAGGCCATATGGCACGTCGACAAAGCGCTTCAACAGTAAATGAGGTGGTATCCCGCTTTGGTTTGGCATGGACGGTAGAGGGGTAAGCCGCTGCCTTTTCCATAATCGGCGCTAGCCGCTCTAGAATCTCGCTGACGTGCTGCGGGCGACGCTTAGGTGACTTAGCAATACAGCTCATGATTAAGACACCTAGATCTTTTGGAATGCGCAGTCCGGGCCGAGCCACATCGATGGACAGCGGACGCATCTTGCGGTGAGCCTGATACCAGCCGCCAAAGTTGTTATTGGTGGGCTGCAGAGGAAGCTTGCCCGTCAGCATCTGAAACATCATGACGCCAAGGCTGTAGATGTCTGAGCGCTGATCGAGATTTTGACCTTCCATCTGCTCGGGGGATGCGTAGGCCAGGGTGCCCATGAAGCAGTCGGTCTGCTGGGCCTCGGCCTGACGTAGTTTGGCGATGCCAAAATCTAGCACCTTAACTAGGTTGCCTAAAGTATCGTTCTCGGCGATGAAAATATTACTAGGTTTGATATCACGGTGGATAACTGGAATGGTGTTGTCGTCGATTTCAATGCCCTGGTGCGCCCGCTGCAGCCCCAGACAGGTTTGACGAGACACGTCTAAGAACTGGGGCACTGGGAGGGGGTTGTAGCGAATAACGTCAGCTAAGCTCTGACCGATCAAATGCTCCATCACATAAAAGGGCACCTTACGATCGTCAATGCCGTAGTCCGTGACCCGCACAATGTGAATATTGCGCTGGCCCAAAATGGCGCAGGTCTGAGCTTCTTGCTCAAAGCGATCGCGCATTTGCCGGTTGAGGAGCGTCTGTGCCAGAAACTTGACGGCCACCATAACGCCACCAAGGGTTAAATCTTTAGCGGCATATACCCGGCCCATAGAGCCCTGTCCTAGAGGTCTCATAAGCTGATATCGATTGGCTAGCTTACGCCCAAGATTCGTGTCTGCCTGCACTATATTGTCCTCGTATCGTAATTTCTCGTATCGTATTTACAGTCCGCAGCAAAGATCGCTATCGGAATCAGTTATGCGTCAGTCTTTATGCAGAAACAAGTCTCTTCGACAGATGCTTTAGATCGCCGTAGATTGAGTCAATTAGTAGATGCTATTTTCACCCACACAGGGGCAATATTCGGTTATGGCGATGCTTAGAGGATGCTTAAAAAGCATTGGTTAAAGCGTTATGCTCCTGTTTCACCCCCCTTAGTCTGTCCTCATATAGCCCCAGTAACCCTGCTCAATCGCCCCGACAAAGAACAGCGACAGCGGCTCTGCTAAGGCTATCGGTATCGGTTAGTCACTCTTCTCCCTTTGACCCCAATCAATATCTTATCTAAGACATATTGAGAAAGGCGATTGGAATTTTGGTGCGCGGAGGCTATATTGATTGTGAAGTGCTGTGATACTCTACCTGAGCTGAATTTCGGGCGATGTCCAGAGTCTTGCGGTCACTTCTACGCGGTGTGGACAAGAGGCTTACTCCACTACTGCGACAATTGGCTGCAGTTTCCGCTTCTGCCTATTACTGGTGCTCTGCTCGCTGCCACGCTCCAAGGCCAAGTCTAAGGGTATTATGTCCGTGCCAAATCGTCCTATCCCCCAGTACGCTATAGCTCAACGTCGGCCGCGATCGCGGCGATCGCAATCCGCCCCGCCTAGCCCATCGGCGCTACAGGTCAGGGGAGCAGTTGCCTTAGCTCCAGTCCCCCAGCTCCACCGCCCCAGCGCCGCGGCGGCTAGCCCACCCATCGCAGCCCGCTCGCCCGTCGCCACCTTTACAGGGCGCCGCCGCCGGTATCCCAAAGGTCTACAGGCGCTGATCTTGGCCCAGCGAAGCTCTTTTATATGCGCCTCTGCGATTACCGCGATCGCTCTAACCCTCTACGGATGGACGGTCTACTCCCAGCAGCGCTGGTCGAATCTGTACAGCCGCTCTGAGCTGCTACAGCTCCAGGAACAGCAGCTCAGGACGGCGACAGGGGCGTTCGAGGCGCAGATCCTACAGCCCAGTGAGGCCGCTTCTGAGCTGCAGCCGCTCAAGCCCGAAGATGTGGTTGAGCTATCTCCGACTGCCCCTCGGCCCGCGCTTGCCGAGCCGGCAGCGCCTCAAGCGTTTGACTGGACCGTTCCTCAACCCATCGGATACTGAGGCCGCACAGCAGCATGATTCACCGCGCTTCTCCGCGTCGCAAACGGCCTCGCTCAACCCAGCGGATGGGGGCTACTCCAGGCGGCGCTGCAGGCGCTCGTCGCGCCAGTGCTGGGCAGGGCCGCGTCAACCGGGCCAAAGCGGGTCGCCCCCAGGCCCCTAGACCCATAGCGCGTCATAGCGCGGCGCAGTCTTTGGCGGCGCAGTCTTTGGCGGCGCAATCTCGCGCTAGGCAGCCTCGCCTAATGCCCGCCCCCGCCAGCCGCCGCTGCCCAAAGTCTCGCTTAGTTGCCGCCTGGCTGCTGCTCGTATTGGCGATCGCTGGGCTGAGCGTGAAGCTGTTCTACCTACAGATTATCCAAGGGGATGCGCTGACGCAGCAGGCCGAGAGCCAGCGGAAGGTGTCGGTGATGCCGCTGATCTCACGCCGACCGATCGTAGACCGGCAAAATCGCGTCGTCGCTACCGATCGCCAGGTCTATACGCTCTACGCCCACCCACAGCTTTTCTCTGACCCGTCTCCCGACTACCTCGGCGAAGTTGCCGCCAAGCTCGCTCCCCTACTTAAGCAGGATGCTGGCCAGCTCCAAGAGCGGCTCAGCACCGCCGCCAGCGGTATCCACCTGCAGGAGGGGCTGACCCAGGAGACGGCCAACCAAATTCGCCGACTCTACCTAGACGGCCTAGAGCTGACCTCTAAGCGGGAGCGATTTTACCCCCATGCAGGAGTTTTGGCCCACACGACGGGCTATGTTGACTCTGATGGCCAGGGCCAGGTAGGCGTTGAGCAGAGCTATCAGGATCAGCTCGCCCGACCATTTGAGCCTGCTGAGCTAATTCGAGGGGGAAATGGCGGCGTTGTCTCCAGCGGCGTACCGACTGAGCTACTTCGCCACGACGACCTGAGCCTGAAGCTCACCCTCGACAGCAGGCTGCAGCAGGTTGCCCACCGCGCTCTGCAGGAGCAGGTCGAGGCCTTTAGCGCCGCGAAAGGAACCGTCTTAGTTATGGATGTCCACAGCGGGGCGCTGCGGGTGATGGCGACGATGCCGGTCTACGATCCTAACCAGTACTACAACTCGGATATCGACCAGCTCAAAAACTGGGTTTTGAGCGACCTCTATGAGCCCGGGTCGACCTTCAAGCCCATCAACGTGGCGATCGCCTTGGAGTCGGGTCACCTGCAGCCCGAAGATGTGGTTAACGATGAGGGACGCATTGCCGTCGATGACTGGCCCATCCAAAACTTTGACTACCAAACAGTTGGCAGCCGCGGGGCGCTCAGCGTCAGCGAGGTGCTTCAGTACTCCAGCAATGTGGGCATGGTGAACATCATGCGACGCCTGTCGCGGGGCGACTACTACACCTGGCTAGAGCGCCTGGGGCTACAGAAAGAGACCGGCATCGACTTGCCGTTTGAGTCCGCCAGCTTGCTCAAATCTCGGGAGCAGTTTACGCTCTCCCCTGTAGAGTCGGCCACAGCCGCGTTTGGCCAAGGCCTATCGCTTTCGCCAATTCACCTGCTGCAGCTCCACGCGGCCCTAGCCAATGGGGGCACGCTCGTTACCCCGCACGTGGTTGAAGGCTTAGTCGACAGCAGCGATACCTCCCACTGGCGGCCAGAGCGCCCCGGAGCGCAGCGGGTCTTTTCCCCAAGGACAAGCCGCCTCGTGATGGGGATGATGGAAGACGTGATGACCAAGGGCACCGGACAGTCGGCTCAGATCGCAAACTACCGGCTTGCCGGTAAAACCGGAACGGCGCAAAAGGCCAGCGTCTCAGGCGGCTATTCAGAATCTCGCGTCACCAGCTTTGTCGGCGTCCTGCCAGCCAACATGCCCAAGTACGTCGTTTTAGCGCTTGTAGACGAGCCCCAGGGGGAGGACGCTTACGGCGGAACGGTGGCTGCGCCTGCTGCAAAAACGGTCATGGAGGCGCTGATTGTGATGGAGGGTTTACCCCGGCAAGCGCCGGCCCAGCCAGAGTCAGCCTCCCCAGAACAAACCCAGCTAGAGTAAGCCCAGTTGGCAGCCGCAGAACCGAGAGTGAAGTTGATGGTAGTATCAGGCAAATATATCTGCTAGACTAGCAAGCCTAACTTCAGAAACTAGTACCCCTACAGATGTCGACCTCCTTACCTAAAAATTTGGACGAAGCCGTCGCTCAAGCGCGCGGGGCGACTCAGGCAGCGCTGGCCGATGGCTATCAGCGTCTTCAGGTGGAGATGCTGTTTCCAGAACTGAAGGTCATGCCGGTTGCCCAGGCGTTTTTGAGCGACTTTGAATCTCTTGGTGATGCGCTGCGCGTCGTGTTTCCCGATGCGGGTTCAGCAGCGCTGGCTCGGCGAGACTGGGGGGACAAGCCCTTCGTAATTCGCGGGATTAGCGACGTCAACGCCTTGTTTCAGGAGGATGAGACGATGTTCGTTTTCGTGGAGCCCTCTGCTGTTGAGGTCACTCAGGTTGAAACGCTCTGCCAAGCGGCGGGCGATCGCCCCGTAATTATGCTCAACCCTAGCCTAGAGGATGTGGCGGTTGTCGGCATTGGCTACGCCGCCCGGCAGCTGCGCGAGCGCTTCTTGAGCCTGTTCGAGCCCTGTTACTATCTGCGGCCCCTCAATGAGGCGGCGCTGTTTCGCTGCTACCCGAGCCCATGGCAGGTGTGGCGGCAGGTGGAGGATGACTACGAACTGGTGGGCGATCGCGATACTCGGCCCAGCGGCGATGAGATCGATCAGATGCTAGCGGGTATCTTAGAGCCAGACGGCTCAAAACGGGCCCCGCGACGCAGCCTGTTGTCTGAGCTGCAGACATTCTTGAAGGCGTTGAGCCAGTAAACCAGAGCGCTAAGCCAGTAAACCAGAACGCTGATTCAGTGGGCTAGAGCGCTGAACTAGTGGGCTGAGGGCCTAAGGTACAACAAAACGTCAAGCTAGTAAAACCATCGGCATTATTCGTAAAGATTCAATTAATAACGCTTCAGTTTCAGGCAACTGCTGTTTCAGACCTTGTACGTTAGCAGAGGAGAGTTCGCTATAGCGGAGGAATTTAGACCAGAGCTTTAGCCGAGTCGCTGCCCTTCGGCAGTGGTGGGTTAAATCAGTGCTCCATTGTGCCAAATATCAGCCAGCCAAGTTGAGATAAATTAGCGTAGCTAGCCCTCAGCCTGACTTGGATAGCAAGCAGAGGTTCGAGACGTGTTTCAAAGCCGTCAGATCATAATTGGAGATGTGCATGGGCAGTACGACGGGTTAATTCGGCTGCTCAATGCCGTTAGTCCGACCTCGGATGATCACGTCTACTTTTTAGGTGACCTCATCGATCGAGGCCCTAAGAGTGCCCAGGTGCTAGCGCTTGTAAGGCAGCAGGGCTATATCTCCCTATTGGGCAACCACGAGCAAATGCTTCTGGACGCATTTCCAAACGGCAAAGCATCGTCCTCAAGCTTAGCGGCGTGGCTTTACAGCGGCGGACAGGCTACGCTAGACAGCTTTAACAGCGTGTATGAGCTGCTAAGACAGCTCAGCTGGATCCAATCTTGGCCGACTTACTTAGACTTGGGCGAGGTCTGGCTGGTCCATGCTGGCGTCAACCCAGACGTGCGGCTTGAGGAGCAAACCAAGCAGGATCTGTGCTGGATTCGGCAAAAGTTTCACAGCACCCGCCGTCCTTACTTTAGAGATAAGCTGATCATCACCGGGCATACGATTACCTTTACGCTGCCTGACATTGTGCCTGGTGCCCTTGTCCGGGGAGCGGGTTGGCTCGACATCGATACAGGCGCTTACCATCCTCGCAGCGGCTGGCTGACCGGGGTAGATATTACGCATCAGCAGGTCTATCAAGTGAATATCTACACCAAGGCCGAGCGCTGCCTGCCGCTCGAGGAGGCGGTTGTCAAGATTGATCCGACCCTGATTCTTCGCCGCCGGCCGCTGGCTCGATTTGCGGGCTAGCCGCTTCGAGGTGGCCAGCGTCATTGAACCGATGAATTTGCCAAAGCGAGCTGTTGAGGGCTTGTTCTGACGCAGACCAGCGATCGCGGTCTAGCCTGAGCTCGATCAGGCCGGTGTGCGCCAGCGGAAACCCCCAGGTGCGATCGCTCCCCAGCAGCGTCGACACCACCTGCTGCAATATCCAGTGGTGGGACAGCACCCAAACCTGGTCGCCGTTGCGGTGGCTCAAGAGCTGCTCTGCAATTCGGCGGGCGCGATCGCGCCCGCACTGTAGGGTCTCTGCCCCAGGGATGGGGACCCAGTCGCTAGAGGCCATAAGCCGGCGGCACAGTTGGGGGTGGCGTTCTGAGGCCTCGGCCCAGGTTAGCCCAGCAAAGACGCCGTTTTGGAACTCCTGCAGGTCGGGCCGGTAGAGAATGGGCGGGGCGGTAGCTTGTGCTGCTTGAAGGACCTGCCGAAGGATGACTGCCGTTTCCGCCGCCCGCTGCAGCGGGCTGGCGTAGATGCAGACCGGAGAAAGGTGATTGAGGCGATCGCCGAGCCGCCGGGCCTGCCAACGCCCCAAGGCGGTAAGCGGGTCGTGGCGCTGCCCCACCATTCGCCCCTCAGCGTTGCCCACCGACTCGGCGTGACGAATCAGCAGCAGCTGCAGCATTCGGCTTGAGGCCTAAACCCCCGTTTTGAACGGGGTTTTCTTTTTCTTCTTAGATTTTTGCTTCTCGTAGTCGATCTCCAGCAGCTTCTTGAGGATGCGGTCGAAATATTCCTGCAGGTAGGCTTCCAAAGTCGTGATGCTGTCAGGATCGATGTCGAAAGCGCTGTAGGTTTTCTCCATATCGGCATTTAACGGCCGACCCGAAGCCACCACTTCCATAAAGGCGAGGCGATCGCCAATATTCCAGGTCCACTGAAAAACTCCGGCCGACCGCCGAATCACCCGCAGCAGGCCGCTGGGCATGCGGGTAATGCGGGCGTCCTTACGGGACAGACGCTCGCACAGCCGGATGATCTCGTAAGCGCCCCAGGCCCGGCTGCCCACAACGGGGAAAGACTGACCCATGGTGTCTGGGCGCTCTAGTGCCTGAATGGCGAAGCGAGCGATGTCTTGAGTATTCATGTAGGCGGTAGGAGAAGTCTCTCCCATAACCCAGACCGCTTGCCCTTCTAGGATAGGAATAGCGTATTGGCCAATGAGACCTTGGAGGAAGCCGCAGGGCTGGAGAATGGTGTAATCTAAGCCGGACTCTGACAGATAGGCCTCCGTGCACCGCTTGATCTCCATCAGAGGCACGTCCGGGTATTGGTCAGCATCCAGGATAGAAAAGAAGATGAAGCGCTTGACGCCAGCGGCTTGAGTGGCCTTGATTAGGTTGACCTTGCCCTCCCAATCCACCTGACGAATGGACAGAGCGTCGGTGGCGCGGGCCGTAGCGGCATCGATCACGGCGTCGACGCCCTCTAAGGCGGCGGGCAGGGTATCGGGTCTGCAGATGTCTCCGCCCGCTAGCTCAGTTCCCCATTCCTTGAGAAAAGCGGCTTTCCGAAAACTTCGGACTAGACAGCGGACCTGATGGCCCTCATCTAAAGCACGGCGGGCAATTTGCCGACCCAGGGTACCCGTCGCACCAACGATCAATACTTTCATGGGGAACTTAAACGTTATATCGTTAACTTTTTATAAGATTTTATCAGATAAGCTAAGCTTACCCTAAATTGGCGAAGGCGATCGCGGTCACCCTATCGAATAAGATGAGAAGGGCCACTAGGGAAGCGCACGGAAATAGGGCATGGGCGGCGAAAGGAATCTTGAGCAGCACCAGCAGGTGAAAGCGATATTAGCGCGGACAGAAGATTATTTGTCGCTGCAGGTGAGGCGGGAGAGGCGGCTTACGGTTCAAGCGCTGCTTGAGCGAGGGGCTGAGACAGTGTCGCCAGAGGACTGGGCTAAGCTGAGGTTTGAGCAAGGCCTGATTGACGCATACGAAAGCAACTACCGTGAGGCGATCGCGGTGTGGGACGCCAAGGCCTTGCTGGACGCCCACCAGCGAGAGGCTAGCGACGCTGGGCGTCGCGTTCACAATACCTTGAGCGCTTACGAGGCCGCGATCGCCACCTACGAGCACTCTAGTCCGGGCGACCCCGCCGATGGGGTTGTGCTGGGGCTGCTCAACCGCTACCCAGAGGCGATTGCTGCTTTTAATCAGGTCTTGTCAGCCCACCCCGACGACGGTCGCACCTGGTACAACAAGGCCGTTACGTTGGGCAAGCTCGGCCGAGAGCAGGCCGCGATCTCGGCTCTTGATGCTGCCCTTGACCTCAACCCTGGCGGGGTTAAAGCGCACTACGGCAAAGCTATGCTGCTGTGCAACCTAGGCCGCCACGGCAAGGCCGCCGCCGCCTGGGATAGCTTGCTCTCCCTGCAGCCCAGCAGGATTGAGGCGCTGTTTGCTCAAGGCCTGTCCCTCACCTATCTGGGCCAGTACCGGGAAGCGATCGCCGCCATTGGAGCGGTTTTAGATTTAGACCCTGAAGATCAAGAGGTGCTGCAAGACCAGGGATACGCTTTCCGTAGGCTAAGGCGCTACCAAGATGCAGTGGAAGCCTATGCCAACGCCCTCGACTTTCGCCAAGACTATCGCGGCACGAATCACCGTGAGACCAGCTATCCCAGTTTTGTCCGTCAGCAGCTCGTCCGGCTCAGAGCTGCGATCGCCTTAGACATAAACCAATCAGATACAAGCCAATCAAATACAAGCCAAATCGAAGCCTCAAACGCAGCAGATGCGCCAGATGCAGCTAATGCAGCGGCAGCAGCCTCAGACGCTAACCCGTTTGAGCCTGCTGGTTTAGAAACGGCCTTGCCCGACAAGCCAGAGCTACCGCTGCTGGTAGAGCAGCCAAAGCCCGGTAGTCAGCAGCCCAATGATTTGGAACGCCAAGCCGAGCCAGAGGAAGCAGCGATCGCTAAGCCGGTAGAGGACGTAGAGGATATAGCTCAGGCGATATCGCGAGTGGATGACTCGGAGCCAGATGAAGCGGCAGCGGAAAGCGAGGCGGCCAGCACCGGCGCTGACGACGCCTCTACCGGGAACGAGCCCTCCTTACCAAAGGGGGACTACGAGACGCGCTACAACCAGGGGAACGCTTTAGCGCGGCAGGGGCGCTATGAGGAAGCGATCGCGGCCTATGACGCGGCTTTGGCGATGCAGCCGGACTATCGGTTTGCGGTATATAACAAGGCCTGCTGCTATGCGCTGTGGGGCAAGGTGGAGCGAGCCCTAGAGCAGCTTGAAGAGGCGATCGCGCTACATCCCCAGTACCGCGAACAGGCCAAAACCGACGAAGACTTCGCCTCGGTCTGGGACAGCGATCGCCTAGCGAAGACGTAGTCCTTATCGCTTCAAAGTCCTCACAAACTAAAATTTTGCTAGCAGCAGCCCCCACCGTCGTAAAACTAGGTCGACGGTTCCACAGCCGTAGTTCATCTCCTGCATCAGCACCGGAACAGTAAGGCCGGGCAGCTGCAGGGGGGTACTCTGCACACAGCACAGCCCCACCATCGGGTCTTTAGCGACATCGCTGTAAAACCGGGTTGTGGTGTCGAGGTAGCTCATCAAATCTCCCAGCTAGTCACAAAATCTTGTTTCAGAACATCTACTTTGGCTATTAAGCCTAACGTCCCTGAAAATTCCCTGATAAGCGGCTTAGCTCACCAGGAGTTCTACAGCAATTGTTCTGATACATCAGGGCAACAGCGCGCGCTGTTGCCTGCAAAATTTAGGGCTTTCAGCCGGTCGTGCTGTCCTGAGCAACAGCGCCAACGCAATATTTGTTGCGCATCGTTAACTTCTTACGGTTTTCGCCCAAAGCCTGACTATGATTAATTTCGGTCATACGGCACCTCTAACGCTCAAAAATGAATAATCCATCCGGCTACTACCGCTTTCCAACCCTCCACGGCGATCGCGTGGTGTTTGTCTGTGAAGACGATTTATGGAGCGTGCCCGTGGGCGGCGGCGTTGCTCTGCGGCTCACCGCAAACCTGGGAGAAGTTAGCCATCCAGCG
Source organism: Elainellaceae cyanobacterium (assembly GCA_050331115.1). GTDB lineage: Bacteria > Cyanobacteriota > Cyanobacteriia > CAKZMO01 > CAKZMO01 > JBCCAG01. Next base: position 30,117 of record JBHJHD010000040.1, on the reverse strand, counting down.
CTCTCCCCCAGCGGCCAGCAGATTGCCTTTGTGGGCCGAGAGGAGGGCCACGCCGAGGTGTACGTGATGCCCGCGACGGGCGGAAGCGCCAGGCGATTGACCTTTCTGGGCGTAGGGGCTCAGGTGGCGGGCTGGAGCCCGGATGGAAAGTCTATTATCTTTGCCAGCAGCGCCGGTCAGCCCTTTCGTCGCCTGATGCAGCTGCACAGCATTAGCGCTGAGGGTGGCCTGCCGCAGCGCTTGCCCTACGGGATGGCCCATAAGGTGTCATTTGGTCCCCAAGGCGGCGTGCTTTTGGGGCGCAACATTGGCGACCCTGCCCGGTGGAAGCGCTATCGGGGCGGTCTGGCTGGGGTCATGTGGATCGACGTCAGCGGCGACGGCCACTTTGAGCGGCTGCTAGACCTCCAGGGCAACATTGCCGCGCCGATGTGGGTGGGCGATCGCATCTACTTTATTTCCGACCACGAGGGCATCGGCAATCTCTACACCTGTACGCCCGCGGGCGACGACCTGCAGCGGTTGACAAACCACGAGGACTATTACCTGCGCAACGCCACCACCAGCGGACAGCGCATCGTCTACCACGCTGGGGCTGACCTGTTCTACTTCGACGTGGCCTCGGGCCGCGAGCACCTCATTTCGGTCGAGTTCCACAGCCCCCGCGTGCAGCGGCAGCGCAAGTTCGTCGACGCGGGCCATTACCTCGAAGACTACGACCTGCACCCCAAGGGCCACGCCACCCTCGTGACCAGCCGCGGCCAGGGCTTTAGCTTTGGCCATTGGGAAGGGGCCGTGATGCCGCTGATGCCTGCCGGGGCCGGTCGATACCGCCTTGCCCAGTGGCTACATGGCGGCAGCCGTTTTGTAGCGGTAAGCGTGGGGGCGACGGGTGCCCAAGGTGAGCAAGTGGGCACTGCCGATGGGGCGAATGGGGCATCAGGCAGCGGCTCGGAAGCTCTAGCCCTGTTGAGCACCGACTTTGACGTAGCCCCCACCCTCCTAGGCGCGCTAGACATTGGCCGCGTGGTGGACCTGAAGGCGTCGCCCGTTGGCAACCAAGTGATACTCTCTAACCATCGCCACGAGCTCATCTGGATTGATCTAGAGAGCCAGCAGTCCCGCGTGCTAGACCGCAGCCCCTACCAGCGCATCCACGGCTTTAGCTGGTCTGCCGACGGCGAGTGGGTGGTCTATGGCTACAGCGAAACCCAATACACCTCGTCTATCAAGCTGTGCCACGTCGCCGACGGCGAGACCCACCGCCTGACGCCGCCGCGCTTTTTCGACTACGACCCCAGCTTTGACCCCCAGGGCAAGTTTATCTATTTCCTGTCGGTGCGAGAGTTCAACCCGGTGTACGACAGCGTCTACTTCGACCTCAACTTCCCCCGCGCCACGCGTCCGTTCCTGATTTCGCTTCAAAAGGATACCCTCTCTCCCTTCGTGCCGGTGCCCAAGCCGCTGTCTGAAGACGAGAAGGAGGAGGAGAAAGGCGATCATGGCCCCGACGATGGCGAGCCATCCTCCGGAGGCGATCGCCCCGACTTAGATAGGCCAGCGCCGCTGACCATCGAGCTAGCGGGCATAGAGCAGCGGGTGGCGGGCTTTCCGGTGGCGGAGGGTCGCTACGAGCAAATTCAGGGCTTTAAGGACGGGGTACTGTTTAGCTCACTGCCCGTCAAGGGAAGTCTCGGGGGAGATTGGGCCGATATGACCCCGCCAGCAGACGGCAAAATTGAGCTCTACGACTTCAAAGCCCAAAACTGCGAGCTGGTGGCGGAGAAGGTAAGCGACTTTAAAGTGGGCCGTGACCACAGCACGCTGATCTATCGGTCGGGCGATCGCCTGCGGGTCTGTGCGGCTAAGCCCCAGTCGGAGGGTGATGACCACAGCGATGACGACGACCCGAGCCGCAAGACTGGCTGGCTAGATTTAGAGCGGGTGCGCATCTCAGTGTTGCCCCAGCAGGAGTGGCAGCAAATGCTAGCGGAAATCTGGGGCCTGCAGCGGGACCACTTTTGGACGGAAGACCTCTCGGGGGTAGACTGGGTGCGGGTGTATGAGCGCTATCACCCCCTGCTAAGCCGCGTTTCGACCCGCTCTGAGTTCTCTGATCTGGTGTGGGAGATGCAGGGAGAGCTCGGCACCTCCCACGCCTACGAAATGGGGGGTGACTACCGGGAAGAGCCGGACTACGCCATGGGCTTTTTAGGGGCCGACTTTGCCTATAGCCCAGAAGCCGAGGCCTACCGCATTGCCCATATTGTTCAGGGAGACGTCTGGAGTAAGCAGGCCTCCCCCTTACAGGAGATGGGGATAAATGTGAGCCCGGGCGATCGCCTCCTAGCCATCAACGGCCAGCGGCTGACGCCTCAGGTCGGCCCCCACGAGCTGCTGGTGCACCAGGCGGGCTGTCGCGTGCAGCTGACGGTGGCGCGCGATGGAAATCGGCGTACCGTAACGGTCAAAACGCTAGAGCGCGATCGCCAGCTGCGCTACCGAGAATGGGTGGAGCGCAACCATCAGACCGTCACCGAGGCGACTGGCGGCCGGGTGGGGTATGTGCATATCCCCGATATGGGGCCCCAGGGCTACGCTGAGTTTCATCGCTACTACTTTGCAGAGGTGCACAAAGAAGGGCTTCTGGTCGATGTACGCTTCAACGGCGGCGGCCATGTGTCTCAGCTCATTTTGGAGAAGCTGGCCCGCCAGCGCATTGGATACGACGTGCCCCGGTGGGAAAAGCCTGAGCCCTACCCGGCAGATTCGATGGCAGGGCCGATTGCTGCCCTCACCAATGAACAAGCGGGCTCCGACGGCGATATCTTCAGCCACTGCTTCAAGCTAATGGATATTGGACCGCTAATTGGCACCCGCACCTGGGGCGGCGTAATCGGCATTTGGCCGCGCTACCAGCTGGTAGACCACAGCATTGTCACCCAACCCGAATATTCGTTTTGGTTTAAGGACGTGGGCTGGGGCGTCGAGAACTACGGCACCGACCCCACGATTCCAGTAGAGATTTCGCCCCACGACTGGGCTGCAGGCAAAGACCCACAGCTCGAACGAGGCATCGAGGTGATCCTCAAGCAGCTAGAGGAGAACCCGGTTAAACTGCCGGACTTTGGCGATCGCCCGCGGCTCCATCTGCCGTAGTCTATACTCCTGCTTCACCCCCCTCAATCCTCCCTTACCGGGAGGGGAAGCCCAGTTCTCCCCCTTACTCTGGCGTTAGCCTGCCCGCAGGGCGTAGGGGAGCTAGAGGGGGTAATGCAGGACTTTTGTCACTTTTCAAACGCCCTCTTAGCGTTGACTTGAGCAGGGCTGCGCTATTCAGGCTAGGAGGTGGCTAGACGGTTTTGAGAGATCGTCCGACCTGAAACGCTGATGGGAGCGGTAAATTTAGCCGGCTGGCGATTGCTCGCGGTGCGGTCTTGGGCCTTGAGGGGCTGGGCCTTTATATGCATGGAGCGCCCGCGATAGGTTCCCTGGGCGTGGTTTGTACTATCAGCAGCACGGGCAACAGGTGAGGCATCCATTTCTTGTGCCGTTTGATTGACGGCGGTACGTCCCCGATAGAGCAATTTTTTGGAGCTAGGCACGCTGGCTGAGGCCGTTGCGGAAGAGGCCTGAACCCTGTAGGCCTTCTCGACTGAAGACTGGGGTTGCGCAGCGGCACTCTGACGGTGGGAAGCCCTTTCATGGGGAAGCGTTGCGCCCTTGAGGTAGCAATTATTGTGTAGCTCAACCTCAGCAACAGTCGCTCCTGTCAACACCGCGTTGGCAAAGTTAGTCCTAGAAAACTTGGCGTCTGTGAAATCAGCCTTGGTCAAATCTGATTCTTGAAAAAGCGTCACGCTCAGCAGCGATCGCTGCAACTTAGCGTAAACCAAACGCGCGTGCTTAATAGTCGCTTCCGAGAGATTGGCTTCTATTAAAACAGCTCTAGAGAGATTTGCGCCAGTTAAATCAGCTCGAATAAAGCGCGCACCGTCACAGCGGGCTTGAGAGAGATTAGCTCCTGTCAAGTTGGCATACTCTAGCTTGGCAGATTTGAGCGTTGCTCGAAGCAGATCAGCATTGTCAAAATTCGCTTTTTTCAAATTGGCGCCGGAGAAATTGGCGCCGATTAAGTTGGCTTGGCAGAAATTAGCGCCTTTCAAGTTGGCGCCTTTAAAGGTAGCTCCCCTGAGATCTTGATATGAAAAGTCATGGCCGGAAAGATCAGTGCTCGTGAAATCTTTTGGGCGCTGCTTCAAAGTCTCAGTGTTAGTCACGGGGGTCATCTCCAGTAAGATAGAAACTTACTTTTTTTGTCTTTGGAATGCGAGTTGATACGATACTAGCCTGTATCAAAAAGGCGTATTACGAAGGAACGATAAACCGCACGCCTCTTTCTATGAAGAAAGCGTGTGTTTCTTAAATTGATAGAAACAGTTCCGTAAAGATTAAACCTAATTGTAAAGCTTGTGAGAATTAAGCGATTTTTGTGAACCCGTAGACCAGGTCAGACGTACGTTGAGTTGGGCTTCAGCGAGCGCCGAGTCAGCTGTTTAAAGTAATTTCACGCTACCGCTACGTCACCGTGGGTTTCGGCGCGCCCGCTCCGCGCTTAGAATAACCTGCAGTACACTCCTTTTAGGCTTTGTCATGCGATATCGCGCGATCGCTACGGACTACGACGGAACCCTTGCCACTGATGGCGTCGTAGACGCCGATACGCTGTCTGCTCTACGGCGCTACCGCGACGCAGGCGGGCGGCTGCTAATGGTGACGGGCCGGGTGCTGGCCGATCTACAGCAGGCTTTTCCTCAGGCCAATATTTTTGATGGCGTGGTGGCCGAAAACGGAGCCGTCTTCTTCCAGCCTGCTACGGGCAAGCTCCATCTCCTCAGCGAGCCGCCGCCAGAAGCGTTTGTGACCGCTTTAATGGCTCAGCAGGTGGCTCCCATTCATCGAGGCCATATTATCGTCTCCACTTGGCAGCCCCACGGCGAGACTGTGCAGCGCACAATTGAAGCGATGAGACTTGAATCACAGATCATCTTGAATAAGCGGGCAATCATGGTATTGCCTGAGGGCGTCAATAAAGCGACGGGACTGCGGGTCGCCCTCGACCACCTGGGGCTAGTCCCCGAGGAGGTGGTGGGCATAGGCGATGCCGAGAATGACTATGCCCTATTGCAAAGCTGCGGATTGGGCGTCGCGGTAGAAAATGCTCTACCCAGCCTGAAGGCGATCGCGCAGCGGGTGACGACGCAGCCGAGAGGTCTAGGGGTTGCGGAGCTAGCAGGGTGGCTCTTGAGCGATCGCCTGTAGCGTTTTTAAGCTATCTTTCCCGAAATTGCAGATTTATCACCTGTAGTAGGTCATAAGCAAGTTGACAGACCTAATTCCCCCCAGTCAGCCCATTGCTCAATCGCTAAATTGCTCTATTTTGAGGTGCCGCACCGGTGCCCTGCTCAATTGGCTGTAGGGCCTCACGCTGCTGGCCCAGCGCATTCCCTCAAAAATGTCACCTTAGCCCGACGTCTGGCGCATGTGAAGCTTCCTTGGGCCAGCCCCCCTGATGTCGATGAATCGAGCCCCCAAAAAATGAACGACTTTATTCCGGCTTACATCCCTGTTCCGACAATCGCTTCCGCCGCGGCACCAGCTGCTAAAGAACACCGCACGCTGCTGCAGGAAGTGGTAGAAGGCCTACCCGATGGCTTCTTGATCTTGACGAAAGAGGGCGGCATCGTGGGCAGCAACAGCCGCGCCCGCGCGATTTGTCGCCGCCTCAGCGATCCCCTCAGTCCTATCAACGATGTCCCACGAGTAATCTGGCGGCTCTGTATGCCGCTAATGCGTGAGCCACAGCCCGCTCAGGCAATGCAAATCGAGGGTGCAGCGGGCCGCACGAAGGCGGCTTTAGTACGGGTCCGAGCGCGGTGGCTCCAGCCCGACAAACGCGATCGCATCTTGGTGCTGCTAGAGGACAAGTATCAATCGGCGCAGCAGCGTGCCCTTGCAGAAGGGGCCCGCTTCGGCCTCACCGACAGAGAATCCGAGGTATTTCTCTACTGGTGTATTAACTATACCTATGAGGAAATCGCCCTCGAGCTTCATATCACCGTCAACACGGTCAAAAAACACATCAAGAGCATCAACCTAAAGCGGGATGCTTACCCTAAAGGCGTATCTAGGCGATCTTAGCGCCGGCCCGCTAAAGCTTGACGGCGGTTCCCGTACCGGTAATTAGCAGCAGTACGCCGGTTTCGTCTAGCTTGATGGTGCCGGTGTTAACCTCAATGCCGATAACGCCGTCTGCCCCAAGGCGGGCGGCGCGGCGCTGAAGCTCATCAAGCACTTCCTGCTGCCCTTTCTCAAAGACGCGCTCGTACCCTGCGGTGCGTCCACCAATAATGTCTCGGATGCCGGCGAAGAAATCCCTGAGCGCGTTGCTGCCGTAGACCACCTCAGCGGTAACGACTCCCAGGTATTCCGTAATGGCAGTGCCTTGAATCACGTCAGTCGTAGACAGAATCATGCGTCTGCTCCCCCTCTTATCTAAAGGCCGATTCATTGTGTCATATGTGCTGGCGATCGCCGTGAGACCTGCGGGGGATTTGCAATTCTATTGCGTTGGCACAGTTGCTTAAGACAAGCCTATTGGTACAAAGCCTTGCGTTTCGTAGGCAACAGGGCGTGTAATGTCCTAATGCATCATGCTATGGCGTTGGCCAAATGGGGACAAACCGGCTATGATGATCCCCGGTAATTATCGGTGCCTAATTTGTGCTCTACGGCCTCGGCCCTGCCATCTGTGGTACAACACGCTGTGTAAATAATTCGAGGCAATGCGTTAGACTTTCCCGATATCCGGGAATTTTGGGGGAAGCGTAGGAGCAGGAATTGCCCGAGCTCGGGTAGCGTATTGTAATGGTGGACAACGAGACACGTGATTCAACAAAGTCTTTTTGCAGTTGGGCTAGCTAGTCTAGTTGCCCTATCAAGCGGGACGCCAGCGGCTTTAGCGCAGTCCTTCAGCACCAGTGAGGTCGCTGAGGAGCGCCTCAACAACCTGCTGCAGCAGGCGCGGGATGCCGTAGATGCTAACAGCTACCCGCGGGCGATCGCCCTCTACAGAGAAGCAGCCGGGCTCGACCCTGAAAACGCCCGCATCTTTTCAGGAATTGGGTACTTAGAAGCTCAACAGGGAAACTTTGAGGCTTCTGTGGCCGCTTACCAAAGCGCTGTGGGACTAGCGCCAGACAACGTGAGCTTTCAGACTTCTCTGGCCTATGGACTAGCGCAGCTGCGAGACTATGCCGGTGCCGCCGACGCCTATCGCCGCGCCGTCCTGGTTGACGGCAGTAGCGCTGAGGCCCTTCTAGGACTGGGGGTAGTCCTCACGCGGCTGAAGGACTACAGCGGGGCATTAGAGGCCTATCAGCAGGTGGCGACACTGCAGCCCAGCAACGCCAGCATCTATGAATTTATAGGGGCACTTTTTATTGAAGATGGCCGCTACGAGGAGGCAGTGGAGGTGCTGCAACAGGCAGTGGCGGCTGCAGAGCGCAGCAGCATCCACTACAACCTCGGGGTTGCCTGGGTCAATCTCAATGAGATAGATAAGAGCATCGAAGCGTTTCGGCGGGCCGCGTTCTTGGACCCTGATGATGCTCAAGTTCACCTTCAAATTGGCGACATCTTGAGAGCCCAGGGCCGTACCGATGAAGCCTTTAGGTCCTACCGACGGGCAACGGGAATCAATCCTGACCTAGCCGAGGCCCACGCCCTAGTCGGCGACATCTACCTTGAGCGGGGCAACTTTTTGCTGGCTATGGTGGAGTACCAATGGGTAATTGAGCTAGACCCGGGCTCCGCTGGTGCCCACTATCAGCTTGGAAAAGCGTTTTTGGGTAATCAGCAGGATCAGCAGGCGAGGGAAGCCCTTGAGCAAGCGCTGGCGCTGTACGAGCAGCAGGGAAATGCCGATGGAATCGCCCAGGTGGAGGCGACCCTGGAAGATCTATAAGGCCTTACTCGCCCTGACGCAGCTGGTCTAAGACTGAGCGATCCTCCAGCGTCGAGGTATCGCCGGACACCTCTTGTCCAGCCGCTAGCGCTCTCAGCAGTCGTCGCATAATTTTGCCGGAGCGGGTCTTGGGGAGGGCATCGCTGAAGCGGATGTCGCCGGGCTTAGCGATGGGGCCGATTTCCTGAGAGACGTGTGCCCGCAGCGCTTTCTTGAGGTCGTCGCTGGGCTGCGCGCTGCCTTCTAGAGTAATGAAAGCGAAGATCTCTTCGCCCTTAAGATCGTCAGGGCGACCGACTACGGCAGCCTCTGCCACCGCCGGGTGGGACACCAGGGCCGACTCGATCTCCATGGTGCCCAGGCGGTGCCCCGACACGTTGATCACGTCGTCCACCCGGCCCATCACCCAAAAGTAGCCGTCTTCGTCTTTGCGAGCGCCATCCCCCGCAAAATAAAAGTGCTGGCCATCTTTGGGCGCGATCGGCTCCCAGTAGGTGCGGCGGAAGCGCTCGTTGTCGCCATACACCGTGCGCAGCATGCTGGGCCAGGGGTGCTTGACGACCAGGTAGCCACCGTCCCCCTCGACGGGGTTGCCCTCCATATCCACCACGTCCGCCAGGATGCCGGGAAAGGGCCGGGTGGCGGAACCGGGCTTTGTGGGGATGGCTCCCGGCAGGGGCGTGAGCATAATGCCGCCGGTCTCGGTTTGCCACCAGGTATCTACGATGGGGCAGCGCTCGCCACCGATTACCCGGTGGTACCACATCCAGGCTTCGGGGTTAATGGGTTCACCCACGGTGCCCAGCAGCCGCAGGGAAGAGAGGTCCCGGGCGTTGGGATGATCATCCCCCATTTTGATGAAGGCGCGGATGGCGGTGGGGGCGGTGTAGAGGATGGTGACGCCGTATTTTTCGATGATGTCCCAGCTGCAGCCCGGATTTGAGGGGCGGGGCGCGCCTTCGTACATGACCACCGTCGCCCCGTTGGACAGCGGTCCGTAGACGATGTAGCTGTGGCCGGTAATCCAGCCCACGTCGGCGGCGCACCAGTACACGTCCTCATCCTTGAGGTCGAAGATCCACTTTGTGGTCATGTGGGTGTAGAGGTTGTAGCCCCCCGTCGTGTGCACCACGCCCTTCGGCTTGCCGGTGCTGCCGGAGGTGTAGAGGATGAACAGCATGTCCTCGCTGTCCATAGGTTCGGCGGGGCAGTGGGCGCTCACGTCGTTTTGCAGCTCGTGCCACCAGCGATCGCGGCCGTCCACCATCTCGATTGCTTCTTTAGTGCGCTGCACGACGATTACGTGCTCCACCGTAGGGGCCGCATCGCCCTCCAGCGCCTTGTCTACCTGCACCTTCAGCGGCACAGCCTTATCTTTGCGGAAGCCGCCATCTGCGGTGACAACCACCTTGGCCTTGCCGTCGTTGAGCCGGTCCCGCAGGGCTTCAGCGCTAAAGCCGCCGAATACCACCGTGTGTGGGGCACCGATGCGGGCGCAGGCCAGCATGGCGATCGCCGCTTCGGGAATCATGGGCATGTAGATGCCCACCACATCGCCCTTGCCGACGCCGAGCTGCTTCAGGGCGTTGGCAAACTGACACACCTCCCGGTGAAGCTGGGCGTAGGTAAAGGTGCGGGAGTCTCCCGGCTCCCCTTCCCAGATCAGCGCCGCCTTATTTTTGCGCCAGGTCTTCAGGTGGCGATCGAGGCAGTTGTCGCTGATGTTGAGCTTGCCGCCGACGAACCACTTGGCGTGGGGGGGTTGCCAGTCGAGCACCTGATTCCATGGCTCAAACCAGTGCAGCTCTTCTTTAGCCAGCTTGGCCCAAAAGGCGGCGGGGTCTGCCTTGGCCTCTTCGTACAGCTTTTCGTAGTCGGCCTGGCTTTTAACGTGGGCCTGCTGAGAAAACGCGACGCTGGGGGGGAAGCGACGCTGCTCTTGGAGGATGGATTCGATCGCTTGTGTCATCGGAGGGAGAGGCGCTAGTGGAATAGGGCGTAGCTGGGGCTACTGTTAATTAAGCCTACTGCGTTTTCTATCTGGATTTGCTGATGTTAGCTTTTCTTAGGGTTCGGGAGAAAGATTGATGGCGATGTTATCGGGGCGGGTTTGGCGATGTTGATGGAGATGATAGAGATGTTGTCGGGGCGGGTTTTGCAGTAGCGTTTCGGTCTTTTCCAATAGGTTTATGCTAAACCCGCCCGTACGGCGAAGGGTGAGGGGATGAATTTAGGCGCGGCGAGATTTTCGTTGCCAGGAGGCAGGATTGGCCTGAATGTAGCGTCGGATGTTTTGCATAGCGATTTCATCGCGGATGATGTGCTCGTAGAAATTGCGCTGCCATACAGATATTCCTGGCGTTTGGCGGATTTGGTTGATGCGTCGGGTGGAGAATGTCTTGAAGCCGCGAATAATTTCGGAGAGACTGTGGCGTTTTGAACCAGGGGCGTTTGAAGAGGGCAGATCCATACCGGATATGCCATGGTCGAGGATTAAAATGCCGTGCATGTGGTCGGGCATGATGATAAATTCGTCGAGGTGTAGATGACGATGGTGTTTTGGCAATTTCATCCAGTGACCTCGAGCGGTTCGTCCGATTAAGTTGAGTTCCATTTCGCCGTTTACAACCTGTCCAAAGAGGCGTTTGCGTTGATAGGCGCAGATGGTGATGAAGTAGGCTCCGGCGGAGGCATAGTCGTAGCCTTTGAGGCGGATCGAGCGGCGGTGGTGTTTTTTGGGATCATATTTCATGGGTTGGCGTTTGGATGCATCCGTTTGCAGGGTGCCCAAATGCCGTGGGGATGATTTGGCGATCGCGTAGCGAATGCGATGAATTCATCGCATTTTGGAAGGGGTGATGGGAATTTTGTCGGGGCGGGTTTGGCAGTAGCGTTTCGGTCTTTTCCAATAGGTTTATGCTAAACCCGCCCGTACGGCGAAGGGTGGATGCGTCGATTGTGTAGATGCATTTGGCGATCGCGTATATAATGCGCAGCATTCATCGCGCGCGGGATGGATGGGCAATGGAAATGTTGTCGGGGCGGGTTTGGCGGTAGCGTTTCGGTCTTTTCCAATAGGTTTATGCTAAACCCGCTCGTACGGCGAAGGGTGGAGCGTTTGAGGGGGTAGATTCGTGGGCAATCGCGCTATTTTCGCAGAATTTATCGCCCAGTGCAGCATTCATCGCAGGATGATATATGGGGTGATGGTGATATTGACTTTTCTTTGCTAAATGACAGCAGACAGCGCCTCTACTAAGTCCGCAGACCAGATATGGTCATAGGGAATATTCCCCCGCTGGTGAGCAGCGCGCACTGTCTCTGCATCGGCGGCCTCCAGCTCGCAGATGCTGCGCCTGCGATCGCGGGAGAGGTAGGTGCGCCGCCAGGTCACATTGCGCTCGCTCATGCAGGGTCCACTGCGCTCCACAAGCTCGTCCCAAACGGCCTGGTCAATGGGGGGATCATAGGTGGTTTCGACAATGATGAGAGCCATGATTTACCTCGCTGATGGTGCTTAAACAATCGAGACTGATTCAACCGCTGCGCCGAACCAATCTTGATAAGGGCTAGTGCACGGTCTCTTGGGCCCGAGCCCACAGGGCGCTAGCCCGAGCGCTGAGGCTAAAATCCTCAGTAATTTGCGCTGTAATTTGGGGTTGTAGCGATCGCCAATGTGTCAGTTTATCCTCTGGGCGGACGCTGAGTATCTGAAGCGCTGCCGCTGTCGCCAAGTCGTTGGGGTGTCCAACCCGCTGGGCTGCTTGGTAGGCGATCGCGCCGTAGCGCTGTGCGAGATCCTGGTGACCACGGGATAGAGCAATTTCGCTGGCGTGGCTGGCCACAAAGACCAGCTTGCGCTGGGCATCGAGCTGGTCTAACCGATGCAGCGCCTCGTCCAGCGCAACAGTCGACGCATCACTCTCCTTCAAGCTGTCAGCATGGGTGCTCAGGATGAGCAGCGCCTGGGCAAACTCGCCCTCACTTCCTTGGGGAAGCTGCGCCGATAAGGTCAGTAGCGCTTCCACTTCCGCAACGTCGGGCTGATTGCTATTCCAGCCCACTACAACGAGGTAGTTGAGGGCGTCCCTCTGACGGGCGAGATCTTGCTGGTTTCGGGCGAGCTGTAGCGCCTTGCGAAGATAGGCTCGGGCCTGTCTGTAGTCCCCTCGATATTGACTCACGCAGCCCAGACCTATCGGAATGTCGACTAAGGTCAGCCCCAGCCGATCTGCAATAGACTGCGCCTCCAGCAGTACGGCTTCGGCTCGGTCCATATCGCGCTCAATTTCCGCCAAACAGCACCCGTTGGAGGCTAGACTCTCGGCCTGTAGGCGGGGGCTAGGGGGCAGGTCGTCTAGCAGCTTGGACACATGCACATGTACCGTCGTCAGGTTGCCCTGGTCGTAATTTAGGATGTTGATTGCCTCCTGTGCTGTTATCTCGGCTTCAGGCAGCGCTAATCCTGCCATATCACTTAGCAGACGATGCAGCTGAAACTCTAGATCAGCGGCATCGTCTGGGGCAACACCCGCGTTGACCCGCACCCGCAGCAGCTGGGCCGTCAGCGTCAGGCGATCGCGGGTGGGGAGGTGTGCGCCGTGGTCTAGCCCCTGCTCCACTAGCTGAATCACGTCGCTGTAGGCAAACAGACGCAGGCCACGGGCAGCGGCGGCCAAGCAGGCCTGCGCTGCTAGGGCGTGGTTTCCCGCCAGTTCGGCGTGGTAGGCCACCTGACTGGCCAGGTCGTCCTCGACCGTTTGGGCGTTGAGCGTTTCTGCCAGCTGCCCGTGAATCAGCCGCCGCCGAGGTGGAGAAAGCTGACCGTAGGCCACCTGGCGCACCAGATCGTGGACAAACTCGTAGTCCGTATTAGCCTGGACCAAATGGGCCTGGGCCGAACGGGCAGGGCAAATGATCTGCTGCACCTCTAGCTGCTCAATCGCCGCGAGAAACGGCATCGGCGAATAGCCCGCCGCCAGCGCCAGGGTCTTGGGGTTGAAGCGCTGTCCCAGGGCTGCCGCCCAGGGCAGCAGGTCCCGGGCCGCCGAATCTAAGCGCTGCAGTCGATCGTCGATTAGCGCCGACAACGTATTGGTCTTGTGGGCCGCTACTCGGGCGACCTCTAGGGCAAATAGGGGGTTGCCGCCGCTGTCGGCATAGATTTGCTGGGGGTCGAGCTGACGCGCCGGGTCGGTGGCGTGCAGCGGCTGTACCAGGGCAGAGATGCCCTCGGGCGTGAGCGGCGAGACCTTTAGCGCTTGCAGGCGGTTCGCCCGCCGTAGCGCGGTGAGCAGATCGGATACCGCCGAATTCTCCTGCAGCTCTTGCTCGCGGGTGGCACAGGCGATGCGTAGCCGCTGACTGGATAGCAGCCGGAACAGGTAATGCAGCAGGGTCGCTGACGCGTCATCTAGCCAGTGAATATCGTCAAACACCATCAAAAGGGGACGGGCGCTAATCTCAACATTTAAGGCTTCGGCAACGGTATTTAGCAACTGCTCCCGGTGGCGCAGCCCTTCCCCCGATACGTCGCACAAGCGATTCGATAGCGCCCTCAGCTGGGGCAATTTAGAGGCTGACTGCAGCAGATCAATCCAAACGCCGTAGGAGCGCAGCTGCTCAGCGGCAAAGGCCTGACCCCAGCAGGGCTGAAAGTGATGCTGGGCCGCCTTCTCGACAAGCGCTTCTAGCAGGCGCGTTTTGCCGATACCTGGCTCCCCAGTCAGGACCAGCAGCGGGGCGGTCTCAAGCGAGAGCCATTGCTCCATGGCCTGACACAGATCCTCGCGGCCCACGAGAGGCGCGAGGGGCTTGGGTCCCGACAAGGGTGTCTCTGGCAGGGGCAAGGCGGTATTAGCGAGAGAGGCGGCTGAGGCAAGCGGGGCATCGATGGCGGGGCTATCGTCAGCCCTCAGCAGCCGCTGATAGATCTCGGCGATCGCCGCGCTCGGAGAAACCCCCAGCTCAGCCTGTAGCGTAGTCATACAGCGGTGATAGAGCTGCAGAGCGCTAGCGCGATCGCCCGCAGCTTCGTACAGCGTCATCAGGACCTGATAGCCCTCTTCGTTTAGGGGCGCTGCCTGGAGCCACTGCTGCCCTAGCGAAATCGCCTTTGCGGTTTCTCTCAGCTCGCCAAACAGGCGGGTCGCCCGGGCCAAGGCCAGGCCGTAGTCCTGTCTTAGGCACTCTCGTTCAGCGTAAATCCACTCGGTATCGCAGTCGGGCCAAAGGTCGCTTTGGTAGAGCGTCAGGGCGGTCTCTAGCGCCTGCCCCGCTGGGGCTCCCTCGGTGCTCGCTGCGGTTACCAAAGCGGCCTTAAAGGCGTCAACGTCGACAGCGCAGGGAACCTGAGGCTGCCAGTACAGGGTTTGATTCGTGACCGCAATGCAGGACGCCAGCGTTGGACAGGTCTGCCGCAGGTAGTGCAGCTCTTTACGCAGGTTTGTGCGAGACTGGGCGTCTGTGGTGTCGGGCCAAAGCTGCCCCGCGATGCGGCGGCGGGGCTGGGGGGTCTGGTGATGCAGGACCAAGTAGGCCAGAAACTGCTGCGATCGTGGGCGCAGCGCTATGGGAACGCCCTGATTGGTGGCGCAAAAATCACCTGCAAGTAGGCTGATCTTTAGGGCAGGCTTTTCCACGATTGAGCGCTATCCCTACGCGGGTTATTTGATTAGAGCAGCGGCTGGTGAACAGGGCAACTGCTGAGCCAGGTCATCCTTCTGGACTGGGCAGCTTGGTTCTGGAACGGTTTTGAAACGATTTTACAACGCCCCACCGATTAGGGTAAAGCCAACCCTATTTGGAGGTACGACCCATGACAACCCAAAATGCTGAAACTCAAAGCACTGATATCGCTTCAATGGAGACAACCGAGGCCTTCGCCGAGCGGCTCATAGACATTCTCAACAGCGGCGCGATCGCCCTGATGACGTCCATTGGCCACCGCACCGAACTGTTCGACGTGATGGCCGAGCTTACGCCCTCTACTAGTCAGCAGATTGCGGATGCGGCAGGGCTAAACGAGCGCTACGTGCGCGAGTGGCTGGGGGCCATGGTGACCGGGCGGTTTGTCACCTACGACCCGGACCAAGATACCTACGTTCTGCCCCCGGCGCGGGCCGCGGTGCTGACCCGTGCCGCTAGCCCCGACAATATTGCCGCCTTTGCACAATATATTCCCCTGCTAGGCACCGTGGAAGACGCCGTCATCGACTGCTTCTATAGCGGCGGCGGGGTGCCCTACGCCCAGTTCAAGCGCTTCCACCCGGTGATGGCGGAAGACAGCGGGCAGACCGTGGTGTCTGCCCTCACCGAATATGTTTTGCCGCTGGTGCCGGGGCTTGAAGATTCACTACAACGGGGCATCCAGGTGCTTGACGTGGGCTGCGGCAGCGGCTGGGCCCTCAACAAACTAGCCAAGCTGTTTCCCCACAGCCAGTTTCGCGGCATCGATATTTCTGAAAAGGCGATCGCCACCGCCCGTGAAGAAAGCCAGTATCAGGGATTGACAAACGTTCAGTTCGACTTGCAGGACGCTGCGACCTTTCAGGACACCGAGCAGCATGACCTGATTACCACCTTCGACGCTATCCACGACCAGGCCCGACCCGACCTGGTGCTGCAGAACATCTACCGCGCCCTGCGGCCCGATGGCACTTACCTGATGCAGGACATTCGAGCCAGCAGCAACGTGGCCGGCAACCTGGATCACCCGGTAGCGCCGCTGCTGTACACCATTTCCTGCATGCACTGCATGACCGTTTCCCTCGCCGCAGGCGGTATGGGGCTGGGGGCCATGTGGGGTGAAGAAATGGCGATTGAAATGCTAGGAGCAGCGGGCTTTGCCCAGGTGGAGCTTAGGCAGCTAGCCCATGACTTCCAGAACAATTACTACATCGTCAGCAAGGCCAAAGCCGTCGACGCACAACCCCATTCATCCCTCGTATAGCCCCCCTTAAAAAATATGTGTGCACTTTGTCATATCCCACAGCGCAGCACCCTGCAGCGCCACCTCCGGCGGCAGGGTCCCTCAGCGCTTTCCACCACCGATTCCTTTAGCCGCACGATTGACCTCAATTCAGGGCCCGATCGCCTAGGCACGCCACGTAGACCTGAGGCAGCGTCTCAATCTCTAGCCGGGCCGCGATCGCCTGGGTTCTGACGCGTAGATTTGTGGCTAGCGCAATATCTAATTTTTGCCGGACGCCTTGACCTTTATGGGGTTGAGGAGGCCAATGGGGGCTCACAGAGCGCTACAGCGTTTCAATTAAGATTGGGCTAGCGCTATGGCGCTGGGGCGCATTAGCGTCTTCCACCGTCACGGCGATCGCCTTAATCCAGCGGCTATCGCGGTACACCGGCGGTAGGGGAATAGACTGGTCCTCGTCCCCGCCCGTAAATACGTGGGTGAGAATCGCGCCCTTCTCGTCTTTTGTAAACGGGGCTTCAGGCTGTAGCACCGTCCACAGCACATAGACCTGACCCTCGGGTAGAGGGGGAAGCTCTGTCTCCAGCAGCGCCTGTAGGTTGGCGGAATCTAGCTCTACCGTGACCGCGCCGTCCGGAGCAGTGTCTGCCGCTGACGTGAGGGACACCGTTTGAAAAGTAGTGGCCTGTCTTTCGGCCTGTAGGGTCCGCAGCGATCGCCATAGAGTATAGTTACCAATGCCCAATCCGAGAATCAGCAGGGCCGCAATGCTGCCCAAACCTTTGAGTCCACGCCGACGAGACGAAGGTCGGGGCGCCCCGACCCTTGCCGGGGTGGATCGCGACGGGCGACCCACGTCTAGCACGGGTCTTAGGCTCGGGGTCGAGCTGGCGCTCACAGGCGGCTTGCCAGTTTGATGGGCATTGAGAATCGCGGCGCGCAGCCGACTCGGCGGCTGGACCTCAGTGAGAGGGTAGGACAGATCAAGGGCCTGCTGCATCTGCTCGATGTCTTGAACGACCGCTGGATTTGCGGCCATCATCTGTGCTACAACAGCGGCCTCATCCGGGCTCAAATCGCCCAGGACGTAGCCCGCAATTAAGATCTGCTGCTCCTCTGTAGACATCGACCCAGTCACGCTGTTATCGCCCCCTGTACAACTAGTTTTATGGACATCAAGACTGCTCCTGAATTGCATTACGTAGGTTGAGCAATCCGCGCCGTACCCTAGACTTAACGGTTCCCAACGGGATATTGAGCTGCTCAGCAATAGCGGCCTGCGTGAGTCCGCCGTAGTAGGTCATCTCTAAAACCTGGCGCTGGCTGTCAGAGAGAGTAGCTAAGGCGCTCTGAACCTCGCGACTCTGCTCCCGCTGAAAGGCGGCTTCCATCGGAGCTAGCTCTGCTGACGCTGGCTCTCCGGGTGAAAGGGCTTCGGGATGGGTGCTGAGCAGCCCAGACCGCTGTCGCCGCTGCCGCGATCGCACTCGATCGAGGGCGCGGGAGCGGGTCAGAATGACTAAAAACGTTCTTATAGAGCCGCGCTTAGGGTCGTAGGACGACTTATCCGCTAGCTTGAGAAAAATGTCTTGGGCCAGATCTTCGGCTTCTTGGGCGTTGCCCAAAATTTTGATCGCAATGCCATAAACCAAACCGGCGTGGCGATCGTAGAGGGTTCCTAGGGCATCTGTATCTCCCCGCGCAATGGCCCGCCATAGACGCGCATCTGTCGGAGCGCGATCGCTGTGATGAGATTTGTCAAAATCCATAGACGACCGGATACGCCAACGCCATGCCTATCTTACCGTTCGGTCAGCAAATTTCATAAATCCCCTAAACGCCTATAGCTTGTCAGAGATAAGACAGACGGCTTTTGGTGGAACGGGTCGCGACGCTCTTTACCCTACGCGAGATCCTCCTTTACCCAAGTCATAATTACCCAAGTCATAATTGCCAAATTCATAAACCAAAAGCTGTTTGAATAAGCTTGCTCTATAAGTTCACCAAGTTCACCGTCATTAGTAGTACGCTACTAGCAGCAGTTTGGATTCACTCAAATTTGTCAGCAGCTATGAACCCAGCATGTGATGGACCCCAAGCTAGCCTTCGAATCTAAATCATGAGCTCAAGTGTACTTTAGGTAAACTAGCTCAGAAGAGAATTTTGATGGAGATTCAGTTTGACGGTCTCAAATGGGGCATTAGCGCCCTAATTTCAGGGTTGGGAGCGCTTCCCCAAAGCGCCAAGGCAGTGCATACCAGCGCGGTGCTGACTACAGAATTAGACGGCAGCACTGAGGTTGCTAGCGCTAGCGACGTGAGCCAAACGGTGGGCGATCGCACCGGCACGGGGCAGGCCTATATTTTTGGCGTCGACGGCGATGAAGCAGCAGCTTTGATTTCACCCACGGGTTTTAAGACATGTTTGAGCCAGCCAAAGGACCGAACTGATACAGGTTCAATTTCACCACTGTGATCGTTTCTCAGCGCTCAGCTACTGCTGAGCAATCAGCCCAATTACCCGCGCTGGGCTTCCCGAACCGCCCGCAATAGGCCAGCCCCCAATGACCAGCGTTGCGCCCACGGGCGGCAGCTGATCTAATCCACCAAGGCACTCCAAAATGATGCCGTCCGCAGCGTACATGGCAAAGCTCGCGCCGAAGTTTTCATCGTTACCGGGGTCAGCCCCGTGGGTGTCTGTTCCCAGGCCTACGATCTGGCGCTGCTCAATCAAAAACTCCGCCGTATCTGTGCCAAAGCCGGGCCAGTGTAAAACCCCTTCAGCATCTTGGTTAATGAATGTGGCAGGGTTAGCCCACCGATCTTGCCAGCCGGTGAACAGGATTGCAACGCTGCCGACGGGGATCTGACCATGCTCTTGTTCCCAAGCCTGGAGATCGTCAAGGGTCAGGCGGTAGTCTTCGCTCTGCTGTACCTGCTCTCGAACGTCTATCACAACGGCGGGAACCACCAGCTTTTCAACCGGCACTTGGTCAGCGCTAGTCGCCCCTTCGATGAAGGTGTTGGGCGTGCCCCAGTGGGTGGCGCTATGCTCTCCAATAGAAATGCGATTGATAAAGTAGCCGTCTTCGTCATAGGTCGCCCAGGGTTCGATCTCATAGTCGGGATCCCCAGGCCAAAGCGGGATTGCTTCCGGCATCGGCTGGGTGAGGTCGACTACTTTGAGCGACGACAGCTGCAGCGAGGGCTGGGCCTGGGATGGCGTCGCAACGGCCGCAATCGTAAACCAAAATGCGGCGGCGAGGGCAACGAAAAACCACGCGGGTAGCTTCATAGCAATCCTTGAAAAGAGTTTGCAGGTTGACTCAGCTTACAAAAAATCGAAACACCGCAATTCTACGGCTAGCTTAAGCGATAAATCGCGACTTTTGTGAAGATTGCTGCAAAATCCTCTGTTTTTGACTCAAGTTTGGAGATTAGAGCAGCCGCGATCGCCGTCTGAGCGACAAAAGCCGCTTTTTGATCGGGCATGCAGACTACCATCATCTACTGGGGTACACAGCTTTAATTTAGAGGGGCGAATACCCGAGGCGATATCGAGAGGTATGGCCTATCATCGTAGAAAGCTGGGTCACGGACAGTGAAGCAAGTAATGCGA
This sequence comes from Elainellaceae cyanobacterium, assembly GCA_050331115.1. Lineage (GTDB taxonomy): Bacteria > Cyanobacteriota > Cyanobacteriia > CAKZMO01 > CAKZMO01 > JBCCAG01. Next base: position 10,543 of record JBHJHD010000040.1, on the reverse strand, counting down.
TTGGGTAAGCCCGCTACGGAAATTCCGCTTCGTTTTTTTCTAATCGTCTCTTTTTTACTGCAGACGCTGACTGCAGTGGGGCTAGTGGGCTATTTGTCGCTCAGGAACGGCCAGCGCGCTATTGATAGCCTAGCCAACGAGCTGATGAGCGAAGCTGGACAAGCCATCGAGCAACATTTGGACACCTATCTCGCTACGCCTCAGCACATTAACCGCATCAACGCTAGCGCGGCAGAGCTGGGCCTGCTCGATCTACAGGACTTTGAGGCTACCGGGCAATATTTCTGGCAGCAGATTCAAACCTTTGACGTCAGCTATATTGGCTATTCTCTAGCGACTGGCGAGTTTGCCGGAGCTGGCTATTTCTACGACACTGAGAATGCCAGTACTGATGAGGTTTCGGAGGACACCAACTGGCTCGGCTACACCTACAGTACCGACGACCGAGGGAATCGAGTCGATGTGATCGGCATCGACCCCTACAAACCCCACACAGAAGCTTGGTATAGGAACACCGTTGCGGCGCAAAAGCCGGTGTGGAGCCAGGTCTACTCCTGGGATAATTTCCCAGAGATTATCGCTGTGTCGGTGACCCAGCCGCTTTATGACGCTGCCGACAACGTAGTCGCGGTACTCTACACTGACCTACTGCTCTCGCAAATCAGCCAGTTTCTACAGACCGTCGATATCAGCCCCTCTACAAAAGTTTTTGTCATTGAGCGCAGCGGGCTGATGATCGCCAATTCTGAGGCTGAGCCTATGTTTCGGCCTACAGACGGCGGCGTTGAGCGCCTCAGCGCCTTGGAGAGCCGCGATCGCCTCACCCAGCTTACAGCCCAGCATCTACAGACCCAGTTTGGCGATTTTCGCAACGTTGAGGGCGAACAGTCCCTGCGGATAGCGCTCCGAAATCCAGAGTCTAGCGCTAGGCAGCGTCACTTGGTTCAGGTAATCCCCTGGCAGGATGCCTTGGGCCTGGATTGGCTCGTGGTGATTGCGGTACCCGAGCAGGATTTTGTAGGCCAAATCCAGGCCAATACTCGAACCACAGTGCTGCTTTGCCTCGCGACGCTGGCAGGTGCGATCGCCATCGGACTGCTGAGCACGCGCTGGATTGCCAACCCCATTGCCAAGCTCACCTACGCCAGTCAGGCGATCGCCTCCGGAGAACTCGACCAGACGGTCACAAGTCGCGGCATTAGCGAGCTGAGAATTTTGGCCATCTCATTTAATCAGATGGCCGCGCAGCTGCGGCAGTCGTTCAGCCAGCTCTCTGAAACGAACGAGATGCTAGAGCAGCGCGTTGCGCGTCGCACATCGCAGCTCCACGAGGCAAAAGAGGCGGCAGACGGTGCCAACCAAGCTAAAAGCGATTTTTTAGCCCGCGTCAGTCACGAGCTACGCACACCCCTCAACGGCATACTAGGCTATGCCCAAATCCTAGGGCGGGACAGCGCCGCTACCCTGCGGCAGACTGAAGGACTGAACGTTATTCGTCAGTGCGGGCAGCATTTGCTGATGCTGATCAACGACATTCTAGACATCTCGAAGATCGAGGCCCGCAAGCTAGAGCTGCAGCCTCAGGCTTTCCCCTTCCCGCTTTTCCTCGAAAGCATCGTCCAGCTCTGTCGCTTAAAGGCCAAAGTCCAAAGCATTGAATTTGTCTATTGCGCTGACTCAGAGCTTCCCGCTGGCATTTATGCCGACGAGGTCCGTCTGCGCCAGGTCTTGATCAACATTTTAAATAACGCGGTCAAATTTACCGAGCGCGGTAGCGTCACCTTCACCGTCAGCGTTTTAGACCGTCTATCGGTCGACGCTCAGACGCAGGATGAGCCTTTAGAGACGAGCGTCATTCTGCGTTTTCAGGTCGACGATACCGGTATTGGGATTGCTTCAGAGCAGCTTGAGCGCATTTTTCTGCCTTTCGAACAACTTGACAGGTCAACCCGCCCTCAAGACGGAACCGGGCTGGGACTTGCCATTAGCCAACGGCTTCTTCAGCATATGGGAAGCGAGATCGAGGTCGTGAGTACGCCCTCTAAGGGTAGTCGGTTTTGGTTTGACCTCACGGTGCCCGAGACGCCCAACCTAGCTCGCGCTTCAAGCGACCTTCGACGGCCCTCTCCCATCGGCTATAGCGGGGAACGGCGGCGCATTCTAGTGATTGATGATCGCTGGGAAAACCGCTCGGTAGTGAGGCATTTGCTGCAGCCGCTTGGCTTTGAGGTATTAGAGAGCGATCTCACCGCGGCAGAATTTGAGCAGGCGATCGCCATCAACCGAGCTGCGCCGCCTCATCTCGTCATTCTTGATCCGACTAGGTCGGTAGATGAGGCGGCGCAGGTGCTTGCCCTTTTTAAGACGGCCACCGCTGTCATCATTGCCTCTTCGACGAGCACTTCAGCTATTGATAACCCCGGGCAGTATGACGGCTTTTTGCTTAAGCCTATCCGCTCTGAGGAACTGCTCGAGCTACTGCGCCAGAAGCTGGAGCTGACGTGGCAATACTCTGACCCCATTCAGCCCCGCACCCCGAGCCGGTTGTCCTATGCTTCCCGCTATCCCGTTCCACCCGCAGATGAGCTGGCCTTGCTCCACCAGGCCGCTTGCGTCGGCGACATCAGGGCGGTGGCGCAAGAAGCGCTCCGCCTTGAGCAGACCGACGCTATCTATGGCCCTTTTGCCCAGCATCTCCTGAGCCTAGTCGATAGCCTGGATGAGCAGGGCATTCTTACCCTGTTGAAGCAGGACAAGTTAAAGCAACATAACAAAAGTAAGCTGGATATCTAAATAGGAAGTGCTAAAGCGGTATAATAAGGGCATAAATTAGCATCAGTATATCTTGATGGCGTGAGACGATAGCACGGCTCAATAGCGCCACGGCATTGACAGCGCAAGCGTGGCAATAGCAATCAGCGAATGGCTAGCTCAAATTTTCATTCAGACACAATAGCGCAATCACGGCCTGAGATTTTATCAGTCGGGTCGTCTTCGATGGTAGCGAGGGAGCTGGGCTCGCCACCTGAGGCGATCGCTAAGTCGGTGATTATGATTGTCGATGACCACCCCACCAACATCAAGCTGTTATTCAATCTGCTGCAGGAGGAGGGCTATCGGGTATTGGTGGCCCAAGGGGGGAAGAGTGCGCTCACCAAGCTGCAGGAGATCACGCCAGATCTGATTTTGATGGACGTTATGATGCCGCAAATCAACGGGTTTGAGGTGTGTCAGCAAATCAAGACATCTCCTGCGACTCAGGCAATACCCATTATATTTATGACGGCGCTGTCGGATGAGGTCGATAAAGTTAAGGGGCTCAGCATCGGTGCGGTAGATTATATTACTAAGCCGTTTCAGTACGGCGACGTTCTCGCTCGCGTCAACCTACATCTGCAGCTAGCGCACATGCGGCGTACCCTAGAGCAGCGTGTCGCCGACCAGACCCAAGCGCTTTCACAGGCATTGGATCAGCTTAAGCTCTCGCAGCTACAGCTGATCCAGAGCGAAAAAATGTCGGCCATAGGGCAGTTTGTGGCCGGCGTTGCCCATGAAATCAACAATCCTCTGAATTTCATCCAAAACAATCTGCCCCACGTCAGCGCCTATGCCGAGGCGCTCATTCAGCACACTCAGCTCGTGCATCAACAGGCGACCCAGGCCGAAATTGAAGACCACGCAGCGGCTATAGAGCTCGACTACCTCTTAGAGGATCTACCCAACGCGATCGCCTCACTCCAGCGAGGCGCTGAGCGCATTTACGCCGTCAGTACTTCCCTAAGGCGATTTACCCGTAGCGATGACGAGAAAAGAGATGGGCTCGATATCCATGAGGGCATCGACAATACGTTGGTGCTGCTGTCTCATCGGCTGAAGGCCAATGCCTATCGTCCGTCGATTGAGGTGATCAAACAATACGATAGCCTACCCGCCATAGACTGCTTTCCAGGGCAAATCGATCAGGTGCTGATGAATATACTGGTCAACGCGGTGGATGCTTTGGACGAAAAGAGCAGGTCTGGGGATGCGGGTGCTGACGCGTCTAAGCCATTTCAAGAGCGCGGCGATCGCAGTGGCGAGGCTTTCCCATATCAAATTACAATCTGTACAAGCGTAAGTTCAAGTCCTGACCTAGGTCGAGCGCCATGGCAGCTTACTCCTAGCCACCGATCCACCAAGGACTTGCCCCAGTCCATCGAAGTTCGCATTGGCGACAGCGGGCTGGGCATCCCACCAGATGTACAGTCCAAAATCTTTGACTACCTGTTTACCACCAAGCCCGTAGGCCAGGGGACCGGGCTAGGGCTGGCGATTGTCCACCAAATCATTACGAAAAACCATTGCGGCACGATTGAAGTGGCTTCGACGCCGGGGCACGGGACTGAGTTCACGATTCGCCTCCCTGTCAATTTGGCGTCAGTGCAGCGGTAGACGAAAAACGATAGGACAAGCGGTAACAGAGCTGGGGCGAGGCTCTATACTGGTATGCTGTGGCCCCAATTATCGCTCTCGTTCCGTGGCCCCTCATCTATAACTTATGCTTAGAGCCGGAATTGTCGGACTGCCCAACGTGGGTAAGTCAACCCTATTCAACGCTGTCGTCGCCAACGCTAAGGCACAGGCCGCCAACTTTCCCTTTTGTACGATTGAGCCCAACGTGGGCGTGGTGGCGGTTCCCGACGAACGGCTCGATGCGCTGACCCATATCTCCGAATCAGACCAGACCGTTCCCGCTCGCATCGAGTTTGTGGACATCGCGGGGCTGGTGAAGGGCGCTAGCCAGGGGGAAGGCTTAGGCAACCAGTTTTTGGCTAACATTCGCGAGGTGGACGCCATCATTCACGTGGTGCGCTGCTTCGAAGATGACGACATTATCCACGTCTCGGGCTCCATCGACCCGGTGCGCGATATTGAGGTGATCAACCTGGAGCTGGCGCTGTCGGACCTGAGCCAGATTGAGCGGCGCATAGAGCGCATCCGCAAGCAGGCCCGCTCGAATAAAGAGGCCCAGGCGGAGCTGGCGGTGCTAGAGAAGGTGCAGCCGGTGCTCGACGAGGGGCGATCGGCGCGGCAGGTGGCGTTGGACGAGGAAGAGGAGCTGATTATTAAGCCCCTAGGTCTGCTGACGCGCAAGCCAATTATCTATGCGGCCAACGTGTCTGAAGACGACCTGGCCGCAGGCAACCCGTGGGTAGAGCAGGTGCGCGAGGTGGCGGTGGCCGATAACGCCCAGGTGGTGATCGTCTCGGCGCAGGTGGAGGCGGAGCTGGTGGAGCTGCCGGAAGACGAGCGGGCCGATTTCTTAGACGCCCTGGGCGTCAGTGAGGGCGGATTGAAAACCCTGATTCGCGCCACCTATACGCTGCTTGGGCTGCGGACATATTTTACCACCGGCCCTAAAGAGACCCGCGCCTGGACCATCCGCGCCGGGATGGTGGCCCCCCAGGCGGCGGGGGTAATCCACTCGGACTTTGAGCGGGGGTTTATTCGGGCGGAGACGGTGGCCTATAGCGATCTGGTGGAGTTGGGCTCGATGGGCTCTGCGAAGGACAAGGGGCTGGTGCGCAGCGAAGGGAAGGAGTACGTCGTCAAAGAGGGCGATGTGATGCTGTTTCGGTTCAACGTTTAGGGTTTGCTCTTTAGAGGGAGAGGTCGGGGCTAATGTCAGAATCGCTGCGGGATGTGCAGGCCACGCAGGGCGCGTCGTTTAAAGGTAACGTTGCCCTAAGCTTTGGCAACGACGCGGCGGCCCGAGACGCGGCAGCCTCTGGCGCTGCCCTGTGCGATCGCTCCCACTGGGGCCGTATCGAAGTGTCCGACGGCGATCGCATTCGCTTTTTACACAATCAGAGCACTAACGACTTCATGACCCTGCAGCCGGGGCAGGGCTGCGAAACGGTGTTTGTCACCTCCACCGCCCGCACGCTGGACCTAGTAAGCGCCTACGCCACGGCGGACGCGGTGCTGCTGCTGTGCCACCCGGGCTGCCGGGAGTCGCTGCTGGCCTGGATGGACCGATTTATTTTCTTCTCAGACAAGGTGCAGCTCAAGGACGCGACGGCGGAGACGGCCGCGTTCAGCCTGCTGGGGCCGCAGAGCGACAGGCTGCTAAACGCTTTGGGGCTTGAAGGCGTCATTGGACAGCCGCTGCACCACCACGAGTCCACGACGGTAGAGGGGCTGACAGTGCGCGTAGCGGTGGGCAGCGGGCTGGCGTCGCCAGGATATACGCTGATGGTCAACGGGTCGCAGGCGGCGATGCTGTGGCAGCGGCTGACCAAATCGGGCGCAGTGCCCCTGGGCGATCGCCTTTGGGAGGAGCTGAGGGTGGTGCAGGGGCGTCCGGCGCCGGGGCAGGAGCTGACGGAGGACTACAACCCGCTGGAGGCGGGGCTGTGGCAGGCAGTGTCGTTTGACAAGGGCTGCTACATCGGACAGGAAACCATCGCGCGGCTGAATACCTACGGCGGGGCAAAGCAGCAGCTTTGGGGGCTGAAGCTGTCGGGGCCGGCTGAGGTGGGCAGCCGGATTGCGGCTGAGGGCGAGCGGGCCGGGGTGCTGACGAGCGTAGTGGAGACGCCGGCGGGCTTTATGGGGCTGGGGTATGTGCGATCGAAGCTCGGCGGGGCCGGGCTGACGGTTCAAATCGGGGACGTCGTGGGCACCGTGGTTGAGGTGCCGTTTTTGACGCGGCAGGCGACATCAGGCTAGGGGCGATCGCCTTTGCCGCCGGTAGACGCAGATTTTGCAGACGCGGCTTTCCCGGACGCAACCTTTACAGACGCGGCCTTTGCCCAAGGCGTCAGGCGCAGCCGCTGCGGGTGGGGCTCTCCGACCAAAATTACCGACGTCGTCAGCCGCTTTAGCAGGGGCGAAGACTTTTCGCCTAGGGTGAAACCACTGCCGGCGCGCCGCCGCTGCAGCCTCAAAACGACCAGGCTAAAGCTGCGGGCCGTCTTAGCGATCGCACTAACTACGCTGTCGCTGGGCAGCAGCTGAATCGTCATCGGGCAGCCGGTGGGCAGCCGCGCCACCAGCGACTCAAGCCGACTTTGCAAGTAGGCGCGGTGCGCCTGAGATACCCTTGGGCTACACACGTGCAGCAGCGTGACCTCAGCTTGGTTTGCAGTTGCCAGCACTTGAGCAAACCGCAGCGATCGCAGCATTAGGGGCGACGGCGTCTCAACGGGCACCAAAATTCGCTTGCTGCTGCTCAGGGGGCTGCGCAGCTGGGCCACTATCACAGGGCAGTGGGCAGACCAGAGCACCTCATCCTGAATCGTGCTGGTCAAGCTCACCCCCAGCCGCGGCTGGGGGCCCATGCCCAAAATAATCAGATTGGCGTCCTCTTCCCGGCTCACGTGGCAGATGGCCTGGGCAACGCTGTACTCAATCCGCAGCTTTGGACTAAAAGGCGCGTCAAACGTCTCACCAATCGCCTGAGCGGCCTCCAAGCGCTCGCGGCTGCGGGCTATAGCTCGCGAGAGCTGAGGCGAGTCCATATGAGGCTGGGCGAGGGCTATAGCCAGGGGAGTCACCCGGCCGTTTTCGTAGCGGGCTACTGCTGCTGCAAGCTCTAATAGCGATCGCTCGGTGTCGGGGTTGTAGACCGGCACCACCACAGAGAAAGATTTGGGGATGGCGTCGGGAAGAACAGCGCTGGGGGTAGGCAGCCAGTCGAGCAGCTGTGGCCGGTCGATGCTCTCTTGATCGACCAGCTGCGGGGCCACGCGCGCTGTGACCAGCGGCCCTAGAATTGCGGTCAACAGCATTAGCAGGATAACGCTGTTAAACACCTGGGCGTTGATGATCTCTGCCTCGTATCCCACCAGCGCCGCGGCCAGAGTCGCCGCCACCTGGGGCACCGACAGCGACCACATAGTCCAAATTTGAGGGCCCTGGTAGCCGAACAGTCGGCCCGCACCAAAGGCCGCCAGAAATTTGGTAACCAGTAGGGTTGCCACAATCAGCAGCGGCACTTCAATGAACGACAGCAGACTCTCGAATACATTTAGATCGAGCAGCAGCCCCATGGCCACAAAAAACATGGGGATAAACAGCACGCTGCCCAAAAACTCGGTCTTTTCTTTGACGGGGCCATCGCCAATGATGCCGTTGATGGCAAGGCCGGCTAGAAACGCGCCAATGATATTTTCGACCCCGATAAGCTGCGCCCCCAGCGCCGAGAGAAACACCGACAGCATGACAAAGAGAAACTGGTTGCCCTCGTCTTTCCCCGTCCTGCGGAAGAAGGCCTGGCCCAAGACCTTTAGTCCGACCAAAACTGCGATCGCGTACAGCACGAGAGCGCCCAGCAGCGTTAGCAGCTTTACCCCCGAAAAGTCCCCCTGACTGATGCCCAGACAAACTGCGAGCAGGATCAGCGCGGCCACGTCCGTAAAAATAGTTGCCCCCACGGTCACGGTCACGGCCTCATTGCTCACGACGCCCAACCGCTGCACAATGGGATAGGCCAGCAGCGTATGGGATGCCAGCAGCGACCCAATCAGCACCGCCGCTAACCAGCCGTAGCCCAGCACTAGGCCGACCGCGATCCCCCCCATGAGCGGCAGTACAAAGGTGGCAAAGCCAAAGGCTATAGAGCGGTTGCGGGTTTTTTGAAACAGCGCCAGATCTATCTCAAGGCCAGCTACAAACATGAGGTAAATCTTGCCGATCTCTGAGAAGAGCGTCATGGTTTCGGAGTCGGCCCGCAGCCAGCCTAGGCCGCTGCTGCCAAACAGCACGCCAGCGACCAGTAAGCCGACGAGCCCCGGCAGCCGCAGGCGCTCGAACAGCGGCGGAATGATGAGAACGATGGCCAGCAGCAGCACAAACGTCGTGACCGGTTCGCGCAGCGTTTCGGATACGGGCTCTACCAACAAGATCATGGTCGGTGTCCTTACATGAAGATAGCCAGAAACGAGAACCCCTGGCCGCGGCGGTTGAGCTAGCTATAAGTTTATGGCAATCTAGCAAATGCCCTCACGCATTGAAACATTGATTCGCCGATCGAGGGAGGCTAGTTCAGCTCAGTTGCGTAGCGTAACTGTTTCCTAAAATACGTTTATCCCGCCTAAGACTGATACTGTAGTGCTGACGCATCCCCAAAAGACCCAATGTTCTGCCTCCCTTCTCTGCTCACTGCCGTCTCCGGCGGCTGTGACGCTACCGACAGTCTAAGATGAACTGGTCTACGATTAAACCCTACGTGCTAGCAGCGCCTCAGGCGATCGCCCTATGCCTGTTCCTGGTGTTTCCCATCGCCCTAATCGCGGTGGTCAGCTTCTGGGAGTTCAACGGGTATTCCATGACGCCCGCTTTTACCCTAGATAACTACGTTGGCATCTTCACCTCCGACGTCACCCTCAAGACCTACCTCAACACCTTCAAGTTTGTGGGACTGGTGTGGCTGGCGACGCTATTGATGGGCTATCCCGTGGCCTATTTCCTCGCCTTTCACGTCCCCAAGCTGCGCTGGCAGGTGCTGCTGTTTTTGCTTTGTACCATCCCCTTTTGGACCTCTAACATCATCCGCATGATTTCCTGGGTACCGCTACTGGGAACCGAGGGGCTGGTGAACCAAATTCTATTGGGAGGCGGTTTTGTAAACCAGCCCTTACAGTTTTTGCTTTACTCCGACTTTGCGGTAGTGCTGGGGTTAGTTCACCTCTATGTAATTTTCATGGTGGCGCCCATCTTCAACAGCTTGATGCGCATCGATCGCGCTTTGATTACGGCGGCAGAAGATATGGGAGCCTCGGGGCTAGCGGTGTTTCGCGAGGTAGTGCTACCCCTATCTGCCCCTGGCGTAGCCATTGGCTCTATTTTCGTTGTCACTTTAGTGATGGGGGAGTTTGTGACCGTGCGGCTGATGGGGGGCGGGCAGGCGGCCTCCATTGGAAAGCTGATTCAAACGCAGATTGGCAGCTTGCAGTATCCGCTGGCGGCGGCGAACGCCGTGGTGCTGCTGCTGGTGACGCTGCTGCTGGTGGTTGGCATTTTGCAAATGGTGAACATCCGTAAGGAACTGTAGTCAGAGGCCCCTACCCATGAAGCGATCGCTCTCTTTCTACCTACTAGCTGCCTTCTTCGGGCTGTTCGTCCTGTTTCTCTACGGCCCCATGGTCACCATTTTCATCCTGTCGCTCCAGGGGCCTGACGGAGCGCTTACCTTCCCCGTGCGCAGCTTTGGCTTTTACTGGCTGGGGCAGGTGTTTCAAGAGCAGCGAGTGGGCAACTTTGTAGAACCGTTTCAGCGATCGCTTGCCCTGGGGGCGCTGGTGACGGTGCTGGCAGCGGGGATATCGATGCTGGGGGCGATGGCGTTTCGACTGCGGTTTCGGGGGTCCACGGCGCTGTTTTACCTCACGGTCGCGTGCCGAATTGTGCGCCGGAGTTTGATTTCCCAGGGGGTGGGGGTGATGGTTCAGGTAATGGGCGGGCCCTCCGGCTGGTATTCCTCGGGCCTGGGGGCGCACCTCTCCTGGACGGTGCCCGTTGCTTTTTTGATCATGCTGGGGGTGTTGAACCGCTTTAACCC
>JBHJHD010000039.1:0-6172 GCA_050331115.1 Elainellaceae cyanobacterium | reverse complement strand
GCGGGAATTTATGCAGGTTTAGGCAATGCAGAAAGATGAGGAGGTATAGCCCTCTCATTCAACAATTCTCAAAATGTTCTCTTGTGCTTCTCAAGCTTTTCTAACCCACTCCTCATTTAGGCAAAAAGGCTGACTCTTATCTTTGCTGTAGAGGAGGAGCGCGGAGCTTCATCTTCAATTAATAAGGATAAACAAGGTGGCTTATGGTGATGCTAAAGAGTCCCGATCGAGTTCTACCGGGGGCGCGTAGAGCTCTACCTACCTCACGCCAGAAATATGGAATCCACGGTGAACTCATGCCGAGAGTGCAGGACCCCATTCGAGTTTTATTAGTCGACGACGAAGATATCGTCCGCTACGGGCTCAACAAGATTCTTCAGTCTGACAGCAGCGTAGAGGTGGTTGGAGAAGCCTGCGACGGCGAAAGCGCGATCGCCCAAGCGAAAACGCTACGGCCTGACGTTGTTTTGATGGATATTGTGATGCCCCTTACTGACGGCATTACCGTAACGGGAGAGATTTGTCGTTCGCTTCCTCAAACCAAAGTTTTGATGCTAACGATTTATGAAAACGACGAATATTTGACGGGCGCGATGCAGCAAGGCGCGATAGGATACCTGCTCAAAAACACCCCTCCCGAAGACTTTATTCAAATTATTCAAGGGACTCAGAAAGGCTACATTCAATTCAGTCCAGAAATAGGGCAGCGGCTATGCCAATGCTTTAAACCAACGGTCTATGAAGAAGACCGCCGCAGTATGGAAAAGTTGACCTCTCGGGAGCGAGAAGTGCTAGCGCTGATCGCAGAAGGGGCCAGCAATCGCGAAATTGCTCAAATCCTTCACATTACGGAAAAAACCGTCAAAAATCACGTCAGCAATATTTTAACTAGGGTGAACTTACGCGATCGCACTCAGCTCGCCGTTTGGGCAATCAAGCTGCTGGGTATGTAGTAGGCCTATATGCACCGATTTGTCGTCAGCGGGCCTATGAAACACTGGAGTCTTGGAGCCAAGTTCAGCCTTTCCTTAGCTGCCGTCTGGATTATAGGAACCTGCGCAACGGCCTTCTTTTTGTCGATGTCTCTCAACTCCCAAGCCGAGCAGGCCGTCAAAGAACGGGCTGAGATCTTTTTGACAGCCATGCAGGCCGCCCGCAACTACACGCGAGACAACATTCAGCCGCTGCTCGATCAGAACGCGGACTTTGCAGATAGCTTTATCCAGGAGAGCATACCCAACTTCGCAGCTCGTACGGTTCTTGCAGACTTTCAGCACCAAAACCCTGACTTTCAAAGCTTTTTCTACAAGGAAGCGGCACTCAATCCAACCAACCCATCGGATCAAAGCGATCGCTTTGAGGCCCGCATCATAAGTCAGCTCAAGCAGAGAGACGCCGCTGACCCCCAGGAGATCTCTGGATACCGGCCCGTAGAAGGGGAAAACCTCTTCTACCTGGCCCGCCCCCTGATGATGACGGACATCAGCTGCCTGGACTGTCACGGCGACCCGCGAAATGCGCCTGAGGCTTTGATTAAAATGTACGGCGATCAAAATGGATTTGGGTGGAAGCTCAATGACATGGTTGCGGCCCAAATGGTCTATGTCCCCGCCGATAGGGTCTTTGACCGCGGACGCGAAAACCTGTTCACGGTTACCCAAACCCTGCTGAGCAGCTTTGCCGCCCTGTTCGTTGCCGTCAACCTACTGTTGTGGAAGACCGTTGTTAAGCCGTTAAAGATCCTGACGGATACGGCAAAGCGCATCAGCAGCTGCTCAATCGATCAAGCGCAGAATACGGTGCCACCTCAGGGCCTAAAGCCGTTGACGGTTCGCCGAGACGAATCCGGTCAGCTTGCGCGCGCGTTTGAGTACATGCTCCACGTGCTCAGCCGCAGAGAGCAGGACCTGCAAACCGCCGTGCGCCTGGGCACTCAGTCGCTTAAAGAAGAAATGCGCGAGCGCCAAGCGGCCCAGGACGCGCTGCAAACCTACGCCCACGCCATCAACCACGACCTGCGCAACTTAGTGATGGGCATCTCCAGCTTGGTGCAAGGGACCCTGTTTCGCACCGCTAAGTCTCTGAGGCCGGGGCATGCCACCGACCAACCCATCCAAATAGAGCCCACTGCGCTAACCCTGATTCAAAGCAGCTGCGATCGCCAGCTGAAGCTGATGAACTCTCTAATGGAGGTGCAGTCTTCGGACGTGTGGCGATTGGCGCTGCAGCCTCAGCCCATTAACTTAAGAGCGCTGACAGAAGACTTGGAAGCCGCCTGCGCCGCCAAGCTTTCAGCCTCATCGGCCACCCTAGAAAACCACATTCCCGCTAGCCTTCCCCTGGTTCATGCCGATAAAAGCCAGCTTCAGCGGGTGTTTGAGAACCTGATCGACAACGCAATGAAGCACAATCCTCAGGGCGTTACCATCGGTTTGAGCGCAGCACCAACCCAAGATGCCCCGTCGATGATTCGCTGCACGGTCTACGACAGCGGCGTTGGCGTCAATCTCAAAACCAGCCAAGACTTATTCAAGATCTACACCCGCGATCGGGACCGGCTGAAGCGGGACACCTCGGGGTATGGCTTGGGGCTCTACATCTGCCGCAAAATTGTGGAAGCCCACGGCGGGGATATCGGCGTCAAAGCCTCCTGCTGGTGTGGTGCTGCGTTTTGGTTTACCCTACCGCTACACCCACCGCCTGGAGATCCCAACGCGGCCTTTGCCCCAAAATAGAGCCTTTATGGTCGAGCTGTAGGTCTATAGGAATCTCGAAGGGTTTGTGAAGGGCGGCGGCGGGCGCAGTCCTCTTCATCTTAAGCATAGCTACTCCCCATCGCCCTCTTCACCAGGGCCCTCTTCACCAGGGCCGTCCTCACCAGGACCTTCAATGCTGTCAATGTCACCATCGTCGCCTTTAAAGGTGGGCTGCAGCTTGCGGCTAGGGGAATTTGAGCGATCGCCATTTCTATTGCCGTCTTCCGAGGCCACCGAACCATTCACCTGCACTGCAGGGCGATCGCTCATCTGCTCAAACCACCCGTCTAGGCTCTCCCGTAGCTCGTCGCCCGGATACAGGTGAACCTCCCGCTGCGGGAATGGAATCGAGGTGTGGTCTAGGTCCTGCATCGCTAGCTTGAAGCGGCGGCGAAATTCCCGCGCCACGTCCCACTGCTTCATAGGCTGAGTCTTGATCCAAACGCGAATAATGATAGCGCTGTCGCCAAAATCCTCGACGCCTAAGACTGACGGTTCTTCCAAAATCAGCTCCTGCCATTCCCCATCCGACCTCATCTGCTGGCCGACGCCTCGAACTACGTCTAACAGCTCGTCGATGTTGGGTCTGTAGCTCACGGGCAGCTTCAGATCAGCTCGGGACCAGTGCAGCGAGTAGTTGGCCACTGCTTTCACGTCGTTCATGGGAATGCTAATCAGCCGACCCTCGGTGTCCCGGAGCTGGGTGATGCGTAGGGTGAGATTTTCAACTAGGCCACTGAACTCGCCGATCTTGACCACATCGCCAATGGCAAACTGGTCTTCCAAAATGATGAAAAAGCCGTTGACCGCCCCTTCAATCAGACCCTTAGCCGCTAAAGATACCGCTAGACCAATCAGGCCAACGCTGGCCAGCAGCACTCCCAAATCAATGCTAGTCAGCGTCAAGGCGACAATGAAGCCAACAATAATCCAAACAAGGGTGACAATATTTTTGATCACGCTGGTCACGGTTGAAACCCGCAGCTGGGCGCGGCGCGACACATCGTCGTAAAGCTCGTCTTCGGTAAACTGAGAGACGAAGCGGTCGACGAGAACGTAGCTGATGCGAATTCCGACGTAGGCCACAACGATGATAATGCCAATCAGCAGAGGGATTTTGGTCCAGACGGGCAAGTCCTGCTGCAGCTCGCGGGTCTGGGGAAACAGGCCAGCTACCCAAAACACCGCCCCCACGAGCAGCAGCGCCTGCGCCAGCGGTAAGAGCCGCTGCTGAATATCGCGCAGGTGGTGCCACTGCTGCTCTTCAAAGCGATCGCTCGGTCGTCCATCCGTGAGCCCTCTGAGGGTCCAGCGCAGCAGGCGATCGCTCCAGACCGACAGCAGCCAGGCTACCGCTGCCGCTACAGCTATGACGGCCCCGGCGGTGATGCTTCGGCGGCGCATGACCTCGACCTGCCGCTCTTCCTTAGCCTCCTCCAGCACTTCAGGAATCTGCTGCTTGAGCTCTTCGGCGATCGCCCAGGGGCTGGTTCCCTGAATGTCCGCATCCTTTTCGGTCACCGTCATCAAATACGAGCCGTTGACGTAGATGCTGGGCAAACCATTAGAGCTAATCTGCTGCACCTGCACGTCGGCATTGGGGGCCGGCGCTCGGAGATAGTCATTGCGAATGCGCTGCAGGTTAGTCTCGATTCGAGACTGACGCTGCTTGATGGAGGACTGGGGGGCGCTGACCTGAAAGATTTGCCGACCGTCTAACTTGACCCAGCCTGAGACGTACTCTTGACTAGAGGACGAGGATTGGGAGTTGAGAAACGACAGCTGGGCTAGGGGGACACTTTGCGCTTGAGCGGCTGGGAGCCGGGCCTCGGTGGGTAAGTCAAGGCAGAGCACCAGCGTGCTAATGAACAGCGCCGTCAGCAGCAGCATGCGTAGCCAGCGCTTCCAGTGGCCGCGCTGTGCGGTGAGCGACGGACTGACAGGTTGGGTATGGCGACCGGCAGTTGACATAGGTCTGCGCGAAGTAGACGAGGATGGCTTAAACCTTAAGGAATTGCGATCGTTGAGGCATCACCCAGAGGTTAGAGCTAGCTATCAAGGATTTTGCCGACGGCTTCGGTCAAGCCTGGCGCTGTCATATCGGGCTGTGGGTAGATCGAAATCTGCAGCTAATCCACCGGCGCTTTTGACCTAAATTTTTCTGAACGTAGACGGTTGACTGTGACAGTTGTCACGCCCTACGGTGACTGAGAACACTCAGACGCGTCCGCAAGCTTACGGACTGCAGTTGAAGCTACCCTTATCATCTAAACAGGAAGGACTTCTAATAAAAGCCCCCTTAAAGAAGGCCAACCGTCAGTTGATACCTTAAGTACCACCTAAGCGACCGCACAGCCCCCGGATCTCTTGCCCAGGGGCTTTTTCTTTGGCCCTATCGAACGGCGGTCGTGAAAGTTGAGGGATGCATGCCGAAGTATCGGTGAAACGCGCTTCGAAAGCTACGCCCTGGTCTGTATCCTACGGCGATCGCCGCGGCTTTCACCCGAGCCCCGGACAGTAGCGCTGCTTTTGCCCGCCCCATACGAACCGCTCTGACAAATTCGTGGGGTTTCATGCCGGTCGTTAGCGTGAACGTTCTCATAAAGTGATATTGGCTTCTATGGGCGACTCCGGCAAGATTTTTGACTGAGATGGGCGCTTTGATTGACGTCTCGACGTAGTCTCGCAGCTCAGCCAATAGGCGGGGGGACAAGCGGCTGTCGTTGACCCGAGGCCGACGTCCACCAAGACGAGTACAGATTAAATGACCGACCAAGCGCCGCTGAAGGCGCTAAACGCTCTGCCGACGAGGGCTGCCGTCCGTAAATCACTCTTACGGTGCCGAAGTCTTGCTCTGGGTGATCGATGCAAAGCCGTTTGTGCGGAACAACAAGCTCAGCGGGTGGGGGTAGAATGCTGACGGTGCGAGTGATGTCGCGACCATGAGAGTGGTCACGCTCAACATAACAGTGCTGCACAACCGTGACCTTGCTGGTCTGCTTGTTGCGCATCGGCGAGAGCGCGGCCACCTGGCCCTGTTCGACGCTAAAGAGCGACACTACGCTGACAAAGTCCTGATAGCTCTTGTCGTAGTCACTCAGGCTTGCTTTGATACTTTTGCTATCAGGTGCCAGTTGCCCTTTGAGGTCTTTCCCCAAGCTCTCCATCGCCCAGGCGTTGAAGGCGGCGCTTAGCGCATTAAAGTCCAGGCGGACCATGATGCGTCGCAAGGTCGAAAGACTAGGCAACCGAGTGTGAGGCAACCCTAGCAGTTCTATAGCAATCCGAGATGATTCGTGAAGTAAAGCCAGTATAATTGCGGAGGAGACTAAATCGCTGATACTGAGGGCTATAGAGCAATGCCAACGACACTCGCTAAACCTGATAACGCCGCTGCAGTTGAGGAGCTCAAAGCA
>JBHJHD010000038.1:0-26604 GCA_050331115.1 Elainellaceae cyanobacterium | reverse complement strand
CCTCCGCATAGACCTGAGTCTTAACGCCTAGATCCTTAGCCAGACTCGAATCGGAATACTCCATCACCCAAAGCACATTCTCTGGGTAGGGGTGATGCTGGCGATAGTCCCGCCCCAGCCGCTGAACCACTGCGATGTCGGGCTCCGGCTCTGAATCACTTTGAGGAATGGTAATCGGCTTCGCCTGCCGCACCTTGGCCCGGTCCCCCAGCAGGTAAATCAAATACTCCCCAGCCTCATCGCTGCTGTAAGCATGGGGTTCTCCTTCCGGTGCCATCTCGACAATATCCCCACGAATTAACTCCACGCGCCGCATTGCTAATATGTCAGAAGCGACAATGCGGTGATAATCATCGAGGGTCCATTTTGCAGTGGTCAGCATAACAGCACCTCCGCCGACATTTCCTATGTTTTACCATCCGCGCGCTCCAAATTCCGGTACCAGCGAAAATACAGCACCCCGCTTAGCACCGCAAACGCGATCGCCCCTCCTATTAGCACTCCCCACAGGTGCAGCAGCAGCGAAATCACCATCACTACGCTAGAGAGCTGCCAACCCACCGCCACCAGCACATTAGAAATATCCATTGCGTTCGCCCGCTGCTGCTGCTCTACCAGCGCTCCGTCCAGCTTCATGCGCACCGGCCCCCAGGCCCCAAACGGCCGCACCCGCAGCCAAAAGGTTTTGAGGGTCTCCATATCGGTGGGGGGCGTTGCATAGGAGCCTAATACGCCCCCCAGCAGCGAGATGCCTAGCGTGATTAAAAAAGTCAGATAGAAGGCCAGGTCTGGCGCGAGCAGCTTTAGCGCTACCGACGCCAGCAGCCCCGTCGCCGTGGCGATCGCAAACCCATAGCCGTTGAACCGCCACCAGTACCAGCGCATGACGATAGGAGCCGCCAGCCCCGCCGACAGCGGTCCCGTAATCCAGCTCCACACCTGGTTGATGTTCTGCACCGACAGGCTCAGCCCAATGGCGACTACGGCAAAGGCCACCGTACTGATGTAGCTTTGGTTGAGCAGCTTGCGCTCGCTGGCGGCGGGGTTGATGTAGGTTTGGTAGATGTCTTTCACCCAATAGGCCACCCCCGCATTGATAGTCGAATCAAAGGTGGACATGGCCGCCGCCACCATCCCCGCCACCAGCATCCCCCGCAGGCCCGAGGGGATGGCCTCGCTGACGACGATGGGCAGAGTTTTTTCCGGGTCGGTGGCCAGCAGCTGCGCCACCTCAGGACTGGTGCGGGCCAGCTCCAGCCCCAGCACCACCGAACCAATCACCAGCATCCAGCGAAACAGCAGCAGCAAAATCCAGGTGGCCGTCATCAGCCCCGCGTCGCGATCGCTAGCGGTGGCGTAGAACCGCTGGGGGGTGTAGCCGCCGCTAAAGCCGCCGGTGCCCTCAAACAGGCCCCGGGCGATCCAAAAAATGATGCATACCCCAAAAGCCTGGTAGATCAGCGGGTCTGCTAGCCAGGTCATGGGGGCTGCTTCCCACTGGGGCCAAAAGCTGCCCCAGCCGGGGTAAGTGGCCGAGGCGATCGCCTCCGCATGGGTGGGCAGCGTAAAGGCGCGGAAGCCGATGTAGAGCGACACCGCCAAAATCAGCACCTCCTGCACCAGGTCAGTGTAGATGACGCCGTAGAACCCTGAGGTCGCCGTGTATCCCACCGCTACCACAATCATCAAAATGGCGCAGACCGTGGGGCTAAAGGGGATGTAGATGGCTAGAAACTTGGCCGCCCCCTCGATGAAATACACCAGCAGCGACAGGGTGACGATGATGTTTGACGCCGCGCTCAGCAGCCGAGCCAGCTTTCCGGCGTGGCCGCTGCCAAAGCGCAGCTCCATCCACTCCGCCGTGGTCATCACCTGCGATCGCCGTAGCCACTTGCCCATGTAGACCATCAAAATGGCGTAGGGCAGCGCCATGCCGCCCCGCATCGCCACCCAAAAGCCCTGCAGGCCGATGGCGAAGAAGAACGACACAATAACCATGGTGCCGGTCATGTCGAAGTTGGAGGCGGTGCCCGACAGGCCCAGCGCCCACCAGGGAATGGTGCGACCGCCTAGGAAGTAGTTCGTGATACCCTTAGCGGCCAGCTTAGAGAAGTAGACGCCCACTGCCAACACCGTGACGAAGTAGGCCGCAATGATGAGCTTATCGACGGTGGAGAGGTATCCCAGGGCTGCCATAGCGATTTAGCGTAATTTGTGCTGGACGTGGTGCCATCTAACACAAAATAGTGTACCGGGATACGCGGTAAGAGCGGCTCGTCTGGGACTGAGAAAGACAGCGCAGGACGGCGCGCAGTTTCTATTCACTGCTGCTCAGCTTGCTCCATGCGGATAGCCTGCTCTAGCAGCGGGTCAGCCTGACTATGAGCCTTGATCCCCAAGGTCGTTGAGAAGGTGACTGATACAACTGCAAGTAGAACCAGCCATTCAGGAATTTCCGAGTTTACGTTCATAGACGTCACTTGCTTTCTAACGTTGCCTGCATGTCGCTGCCTGCCATTTAGAGGGCGCTGAGCGGCTAGGCCAGTCAAGCGTCCTCTTGCCCACAGAACCAAATTGCGATCCTGTAGATAAATGACGAACGTTCTAGAGCAAAGTTTTCTAGAGACTCAAAAAACTGGCAAACGCTCATTCGAGTGCCGCAGGCCTCCAATAATTTACGAGATTACTGGAAACTGTCGGCTTGGCCTCTCCAGGGTTTTCAAAGGTAACGCAGCCGGCACCTTAAGCCTCTGTCAAAAGGCCCGCAGCAGACGGCGCGCTCTACTATAAAATCGACTGTGGAAACACTGCAGCAACGGAGGACTGTCGATGGGACTTTTCGATCAGGTGATAGGGGCGCTCGATAACCCCCAACAGCAGGCTAGTACGGGGGACATCGGCTCGATTTTGGGCACGGTCCAACAGCTCGCGGGTAGCCAGGGCGCAAGCTCAGGCAATGTCCAGACGCTGATGTCGATCGTGGGGCAGTATGCCCGCTCGTCCCTTAAAGAGACCAGCCAAACCGCCGGCCGCGGCCAGGCCGAAGAGCTGGTAGACCGCTACGCAGGCACCAGTCCTAGCGCAGATGCGCTGCAGGCCCTCTTTTCCCCTCGGCAGCGAGAAGCGATCGCCGACACCGCTGCTCAACGCACCGGCCTCAACCGAAACACGATCATCGCCCTGCTGCCTGTCGTGGTGCCCCTGGTGCTCAAGTTTCTCAAAACGGGCTCCAGCGCTGATGGCGTGTCTCGCCAGAGTCAGTCCAACTCTGTGCTGAATATGTTCCTAGACTCTGACAGTGACGGCGATGTCGACATGGGGGATGCCCTCTCGATGGCCGGGCGCTTCCTCAGTAACCGATAGATCCAGCAGGCGCAGCGCCCTGCACTGCGGGGTAAGCTGCGCTGTCGTTCACGCCTTATCCTACGCTCTTCTGAAAGAAAGACTGCCCGACTTAGCTCAACGCCCAGACCGGCTTGGGGGGCGAAATAGCTTCTCCACCGCCGACACAATCATCTGCCGGGGCAGCAGCCGCGGTAGATTGGCGGTGAACTGGTTCATGAAGCTGCCGCTAACCACGACAGAATTATCTGAGTCGATGATCGCCATGATGTCTTCCACGACCTTCTCTGGTGTTGTGGTCTGCTCCATGCCGCTGCCGGAGAGCGAGTCAGGAAAGCCCGCCTCGTCAAAGAACTGAGTATCTGTAGGGCCAGGGCAGATGCAGGACACGCCAACGCCATCGGACTTGACCTCAGCCCACAGCGCCTCGCTGAAGCTCAGCACGAATGACTTGGAGGCCGCGTACACCGACAGGTAGGGGATGGGCTGAAACGCGGCAATAGAGGCGATATTCACGATGCTGCCGCGCTGCCGCGATCGCATTCCCGGCAAGAACTGATAGGTCAGGTCCACCAGGGCCAGGATGTTCAGCCGCACCATGTCTAGGTGGCGCTCTCGGGGACGATCGCTAAAGGGGCCGTATTCCCCGAACCCGGCATTGTTGACCAAAATATCCACCGTCAGCCCCTGCTGCTCTGTGGCAGAGAAAACCGCCTGGGCCGCATCAGGTTTGGTCAGGTCTTGGACAATGACGTCAGCGCGAATATCATGACGCTGCTTTAGATCATCTGCCAAGGCGTGGAGCAGGTCTTCAGAGCGGGCAACCAAAATCAGGTTGGTGCCGCGAGCGGCCATCTCCTGGGCGAGAGACTTACCAATGCCAGAAGATGCGCCTGTAATTAATGCCGTTTGCATGCGGTTGAAGCGTGAGGGATCACTCAAGATTCTAACGATCTTGCAGCGTCAATCGAGGCATCCAAAGGAGAGATGCTGCTTTCGGCACGCAATCAGCACAGTGCGATCGCCTTAAGCCTTGCGGCCGCGCTGCCGCCTAGGCTGGGGCAGCCCTAGACTACTGTGAAAGTCGTGCTGCACTTTTCGGGTCAGCCGACGAGACACCTGCCGCACAATCTGGCTGATGAGGCGATCGCCCGTGGACTGAATTAGCCCTAGCGGCAGCGCATGAATGAAGGCGGGAAACTGAATGAGCACCGTGAGGTCGAGCTCCCACTGAACTTCTGTGGTCACCTGCCCGCCAGTGTTCACCTCAAACAGCTCTAGCGCGGCCTGAAAATCGACCTCGTAGCCCAAAAACTGAGCGTCGGGCACCGGGATCGTTTGGATACGGTAGATCCCAGCCTGCTGGGGGAGCAGCTCTAGCCCGATACAGGGCTCTACCTCGTAGCCAAACGCGCCAAACCGGCCAATTCTGAGGCCGTAGCCGTTCTTGCCGATGGCCTCTACCAACATCGGCTGAGCGCATCGGTGGAACCAGCTGCTGTGGTCGTCGAGGTAGCTAGCAACGATATCTGGCGCAGCGTTCATGGCCATGCTGCTGGAAGACTGACTGTGAAATGCGATCGGCTTATGGGTCTCGATCGATTCCAAGGCAAGGTTTTCAGCGTCGGGCGACACGAAATCGGAGGCAATTTGCAAGAGGTTGTCCGATGCTGTCTGGTGGTTCCGCGAGTTAGCCTGCATAAGCGACGGGGGTTCAGGTGAGTCTGTAGAACAGGTCTATTGAGCAACAGAGGGGAAAGCAGTGCAAATTAGCGACGATTCCTGAATCAATATTAGAGTATCTTGCTTACAGGAGATGTCGCTAGGGCGGCCAGTCTGGAGAATGGTCTGCAGGCGGCTGCTTGCAAAACTCCGACAGTCGCCGATGGCGTCGAGGCCGTTACCCAAGGTGTTCATCGAGATACACGGAGTTACATTATGATTCCCGATATCTTAATGAAAAGCATCAACTCAACATAGCCTAACTTCACACAGTCGAGCTGTGATCGATGTCTCGAAATCTAGTGGCGATCGCAGACTTCAGCCGCTGCTCAGACCAGGTTGACGCCATACTGTCTATTTGGCGTCAATGAAATTAGCGCCGATAAACCGGTCGCGGTGACATCCCCCCGACCGTCTGTAAGCCATACATAGCAAAAACCAATGAAAGCATTTGTTGCAGGGGCTACCGGAGAAACGGGCCGCCGAATCGTTCAAACTCTCGTCGATCGGCAAATTCCGGTCCGGGCGCTGGTCCGCGACCTCGACAAGGGCCGCAGCATTCTGCCGGCGACCGTGGAGCTTGTGGTGGGGGACGTGCTGAAGCCCGACACCCTATCCGACGCGATCGCAGACAGCACAGTGCTGCTCAGCGCTACGGGGGCAACGCCTAGCTTCGACCTCACTGGCCCCTATAAAGTTGACTACGAGGGCACCAAAAATCTTGTGGATGCGGCCAAGGCGGCTGGGCTAGAGCAGTTCGTAATGGTGTCTTCGCTGTGCGTATCTCGATTTTTCCATCCGCTGAATTTATTTTGGCTGATTCTCTACTGGAAGAAACAGGCCGAAGAATACCTACAAAGCAGCGGCGTAGCCTACACCATTGTGCGTCCGGGCGGTCTAAAAAACGAAGACGGCAGCGACGCGATCGTCATGGAAGGGGCCGATACCCTGTTTGACGGCAGCATTCCGCGATCGCAGGTGGCCGAGGTCTGTGTAGAAGCCCTGTCCAAGCCCGAGGCAAAGAACAAGATCGTAGAAATTGTGGCGCGGGCTGAAGCGCCTCAAAAGCCGATGGAGCAGCTGTTTGCTGAGGTCAGCTAGCGCGCGGTGTCTTTACGGCCCGCGCCGGCGGCGCTAGAGGCGTGTTCGGTCTGCTAGAGTCTGCCTTCCTCAAGGATCGTTAAGATAGTGAAAGCCGCCTCTCAGCGTCCTATCGCCATGCACGTTCCCCTAATTGGTAAAGTTCATCGTCCCCTGCTGGTTGCGCTTGTCGCTGCTGGCGTGCTGAGCATTGGGGGACTAGCGACCTATATCGTCTACCAGCGCCAGGCGCGCCAGGTCGACACCGAGGCGCTTACGGTCCCGGTAGAATCTCAGCCACTAGCGGTGCGGATTACCGCCAGCGGCACCGTTGAAGCGGTGGACAGCGTCAACCTCAGCCCCCGCACCTCAGACGTGCTGACTGAAGTGTTTGTAGAGCAGGGCGATCGCGTCACTGAGGGTCAGGCCATTGCCCGCATGAAGAGCAGCGGCATTGAGGCGGAGATGGCCCAGGCGGAGGCCCGCATCGCCCAGCTAGAGGCCAACTTAGCGGAACTGCGCGCCGGCAGCCGCCCAGAAGAAATCGCCCGGGCGGAGGCCCAGGTTCGTCAGGCAGAGGCTCAGGTGGCCGACGCCGAGGCGCGGCTCACTCTGGCCGAGGAGCGGGTAGCGCGCAACCGCATGCTGCAGTCAGAGGGAGCCGTGGCCCTAGACGACCTCGACAACGCAATCCAAGAGCAGCAGCGATCGCGGGCGGGCCTCAACCAGGCTCGGGCCGGCGTCCAGGAGGCTGAAGACAGCCTGAGGCTGCTGCGCAACGGCAGCCGCGCTGAAGACGTCACCGCCGCTGAAGCTCAGCTTAGGGAAGCCCGCGCTCAGCGCCAGGGCATTCAGGTGCGCCTCGGCGACACCTACATCCGCGCGCCTTTTGCGGGCGTCATCACCCAGAAATTTGCCACCGAGGGGGCGTTTGTCACCCCGACGACCTCCGCTTCTGAGGCCTCGTCCGCGACTTCCTCGGCCATTGTGGCCCTGGCTAGGGGGCTGCAGGTGGTGGCGGAGATTCCCGAAGTCGACATCGGCAAAATTACGCCGGGGCAGCGGGTGGAGGTGGTGGCCGATGCCTACCCTGACCAGACCTTTGAAGGCCGGGTGGAGCGTATTGCCCCTGAGGCCATTCAGGACCGCAGCCGAGGGGACTTTACCTATTTCGAGGTGGTGGTGGCGCTGTCTACGGGCCAAGACACCTTAAAGTCGGGTATGAAGACGGACGTGACCTTTGTCGGCGATGACCTCAGGGAAGCCTTGGTCGTGCCGTCGGTTGCCATCGTCAGCAAAGACGGTCAGCCTGGGGTACTGGTCACGGATGAGGACGGGGAGATCCGGCTGCGGCGGGTGACCCTCGGCTCTCAAGTGGGCAACCAGATCCAAATCTTAGAAGGGGTGGCGTCAGGCGATCGCATTTTTCTAGAGCTGCCGCCGGGCAAAACCCTAGACAATCTTAACTTTGGTCAGCGAGAGGAAGCGCCGTGAACTTTTTAGAGAGCGTCAAAATGGCCACCACGGCCCTGACCGCCAACAAGCTGCGCAGCACCCTCACGATGTTGGGCATCATCATCGGTAACGCCTCGGTGATCGCCATGGTAGGCGTGGGCGAAGGCGCGCAGGATTACGTGAGCGACCAAATCGAGGGCCTCGGCCCCAACGTGCTGTTTGTCGTACCCGGCAGCCGCGAAACCCAGCGGGCGACCTTCAACGTGCCTAAAACTCTGGTGCTGGCGGACGCCGAGGCAGTCGCCGAGCAGGTGCCTTCGGTTACGGCAGTGGCCCCTGAATACAACAGCCGTGCCCTGCTCACTCGGGGCAACCGCAACGCCAACGCCACTGTCGTTGGCACCACCGACGGGTTTTTGCCGGTGCGCAACTTCGACGTGGCCAAAGGTCGATTTTTCAGCGAGCTAGACTCACGCCGCAGCAATCCTGTCGCCGTGCTAGGTGGTGACTTAGCCGAGCGGCTGATGGACAGCCGCAACCCCGTTGGCCAGACCATCCGCATCGATGACGTCAGTTTTCGGGTGATCGGCGTGCTGGACGAAAAGGGGACTAACCTAGGGCTCAACTACGATGATGCCGTGGTGATTCCCCTGACCACCATGGTCAACCGGCTGGTGGGGCGTACCTCCCCCTATGGCATCGAGCTCACCTACATCAGCGCCTCCATATCTGACGCTGAGCGCATGGACGCCGCCAAGTTCCAAATTGCCAATCTGCTGCGGCTGCGGCATCAGGTGGTGAGTGAGGACGACTTCACCATCAATAGCCAGCAAGACATTTTAGAGATCAGCAACACGATTACCGGCGCGCTAACGGTGATGCTAGCGGCGATCGCCGGTATTTCCCTTCTCGTAGGCGGCATTGGCATCATGAACATCATGCTGGTGTCGGTGCGGGAGCGTACCCAGGAAATTGGCCTGCGCAAGGCGGTGGGGGCATCCCAGCGGGACGTGCTCAGTCAGTTTATGATTGAGGCGGTCATTTTGTCGGCGGCGGGGGGCGTGATTGGCACGGCCCTGGGGGTGAGCGGGGCGCTGCTCCTCGGTCTAGTAACGCCGTTTCAGCCGGCGGTGTCGATGTCGGCGGTAGTGGTGGCGGTCTGCGTCTCCGGCGGCATTGGCCTGTTCTTTGGCGTTTTTCCCGCTCGTCAGGCGGCTCGCCTCGACCCGATTGTAGCTTTACGTAGCGCTTAGACCGTAGGTAGCACCTAGACCGTAGCGCAGCGACAGGCTAGCTCCTCACAATCGATAGGGAACCACCGCGATCGCCGTGGCTGCCCTGGGCTGACCCATCGTCATCAAATCGCAGGCGCACTTTTCTAGCGACTGAGCCGCTCGCGGTTTGGTGAACCCCATCGAAAACGCCCTTGACGCCGTGGGAAGTGCCGATGTGGTCGCAGTAGTTTTTAGAGCTAAAGTAGGCCAGCTCGGGGACGTCGTAGAGCTCGGCGAGCGATCGCATTACCTCTGAGGTTTCCAAAATCATGGATTCCCCAACCCTAATGCTGCTGTTTCGCCCCCTCTTCTCCCACTCAGCGTGGCGCTCAGCAATGGTGCTGGTGAGCGGGGCAGTTCTAGCACCTGGGAAACGGACGGTGAGCGCGGCATTGCGAGTGATAGGCTTGGCAGGAGTGCCGAACTATCAAACCTATCACCGCGTCCTCAACCGTGCTGTATGGTCCTCTCGAAACGCTATGCCTGAATTGGCTACCCTAGTCGCCCCACCGAACCGTACTGCCGCCACACCAGCCTGGGGCGGAGTAGCACTCGTGCTTGTTTTTATACTTGGATGTGGAATACTGCTCAGTGAGCCAGCGATCGCCGCCACCTGCCGCGACGCGGGTAACCACCGCATCTGCCTAATTGACGTGCAGCGCAGCGCCAAAAACTACTGGGAATACCGGGCAGCGGTCAGTGTAGATGGCGATCGCCGTCCGGTGGAAGTCTATGACTGCAGGGCGAAAAAGCGCACTACGGTAGACGGTAAACGGATTCCGTTTGAGGTTGACGGGGCTGGGGAGCTGATTTGCCGTCTACTGCATCATTAGCGGCAGCAAAAGCTAGGTCGCTAGGCTAGGCGCAGTAGCGTGGACTGAAGCGCAGTGCGGCACGATTGGCTAGGCCGCTGGTTGCGGCCCTTCAATAGCCTTCTTCGAGCCCAGTAACCTTAGTCGCCTAAACCAGGATTGTCTGATTTTTCGACATTGGGCACGATGTCAGGGCGCTGCTTGTCTTCCCAACCGGTGGGGCGCTTGGAGTTATACCAAGCGATAGACCCAATAGACACTGCTGCGATGAAACCCACCACCAGGACCAAGGTCGCGGAGATAGGGAAACTGGGGCCACTCGCCGCTGCTGCATCTAAAGCGACATCGGCTGCTAACAGGTTAAATACGCTCGCCATAAAAGGACCTCATCACTCTACGTTTCCACACCCTACCAGAGTGTCTGGACACCTACACCCACCCTGGTAAAGATCTTTAGCAATGGGCTCGCTCAATGCCGATGACGCAGCTCTTGCCCAATCTGCCACAGCTGACCCACCAACACCGGCCCTAAGCTGCCGATGACAATGACGAGCCAGCCGTCTGCACCCGGGTGGGTCAAATCTAAGACGCCGGAGATACCCGGAATATAGGGGGTACTGACGAGAACAACGCTGCAGAGCGCCAGCGCTCCCCAAACGTAGGGGTTGCGGGTGATTTCATTGTTGACGATGTTTGCCCACAGGCCCCCCTTAGCGTCGGGGCTGACCAAGTCGCGCATGTTGAACACATGCCACAGTCGACCCAGCGCCAGGGTTAAAAACGAAATGGTGACTGCTTCGGTGCTGCCTTTGCCTAGCGGCCCCAGCGCGATCCCAAAAGCAATGAGGGTGACCACGGCGATTACCGCACCGTAGGCCCCAATGACCCACCAGTGCCGTGGGGTCAAGACAGCTTCATCAGACGAACGGGGCGGGCGGCGCATGAGGCTGGCGCTGCCTTCCCCGACGCCTAGCGCTAGGGCAGGAAACACGTCGTTAACGGCGTTGAGATAGAGAATTTGCAGGGGCAGCAGGGGCAGAGGGGCACCGACCAAGGAGGCCGCCGCTACTGCCATAATTTCACCGACGTTGCCTGAAAGGAGATAGAGGGTGAATTTGCGAATATTGCGGAAGATAGCCCGGCCCTGGGCGATCGCATCCACAATAGACGAGAAAGCGTCGTCTTCCAGCACCATATCCGCCGCCTCCCGGGCCACCTGAGTGCCGCGCTGGCCCATGGCAACGCCGATGTCAGCCTTTTTGAGGGCGGGGGCGTCGTTGACGCCATCTCCCGTCATGGCGACAATGGCGCCGTTCCTTTGGTGCAGCTCGATTAGATTGAGCTTTTGCTCCGGGCTGACGCGGTAGAAAATCGGCACCTGCTGCAGCCGATCGCGCTCGGCTGAATCGAGACCGGCGACCGGGCGTAGCTCGCTTCCCGCCGCGACCTGCTCCGGGCGATGCACCAGACCGACAGCCTGTCCGACGTTGCGGGCCGTAATCGCCTGGTCGCCGGTTACCATAACCACCCTAACCCCGGCGCTGTGGCAGGCTGCAATCGCTTTGCTGACCTCCTGGCGGGGCGGGTCTAGCAGTCCGACTGTACCCAGCAGCGTGAGATCTTCGTAGGGCTCGACGTCAGGGCTACCGGCGCTCTTTTGGGCAAAGGCGAGCGTCCGCAGGCCCTCTTGTGCTAGGGCCGCGTCGCGCTCTTGCCAGCGGGAATGGTCTTGAAGGGGCTGTACCCCTGACGGGGTGAGTACGCTAGAACAGTGGTTCAACACCGCTTCAGGAGCCCCTTTAACGGCGACGTGGTACTGCGACGGGGCAGCGCTAATTCTGTGCACCGTCGCCATCATCTTGGTTTCCGAATCGAAGGCGACCTCCCGCACCTCGGGCAATTGCGCCATCAGCGCGCTGCGGCGCATGTCGGCCTTTGCCCCCAGCACTAGCAGAGCAACCTCCATCGGATCGCCAATCGGATCTTCATCTTGATTTGGCGGGAGGGTCGCATTATTGCACAGCACGCCGACGCTCAGCAGCGATCGCAGGGCATCGTGCTCGCCCACCGCTACGGCAGACTCATTTTGACGAAACTCTCCCTTGGTGTAGAGCCCCTCGCCGCTGACGGTCACGCGGCCCGCCGCCAGCAACAGATGACGGGCGGTCATGCGGTTTTCGGTGAGGGTCCCGGTTTTATCGGTGCAGATGATGCTGGTTGCCCCCAGGGTCTCGACCGCCGACAGTCGGTTGATTAGAACGTTTTGTTTGGCCATTCGCCGCATCCCTCGGGCCAGGGCTACCGTAGCCACAATGGGCAATCCCTCTGGTACCGCCCCCACCGCCAGCGCGATCGCCGTCTCAATCATCAAAAACAGATCGTTGCCGCCCACCACCCCAAAGACGGCTACCACCGCCACAATGGCGAGGGTAATCCAGATGAGGCGTCGGCCCAGCTCGTCGAGCCGCTCTTCCAGGGGGGTCACTTCTTCCTTGGCCTGGGCCGTCAGCTCTGAAATATGCCCCAGCTCGGTTTTCATGCCGATGGCTACAACGACGGCTTCCCCAGAACCCCGCGTGACTGCGGTGCCTTTGAACAAAAAATTAGCCTGATCCGCTAGCGCCACTTCCTCAGCAATGGCAGCGACGCCTTTGCTCACCGGAACTGATTCTCCAGTGAGGGTAGATTCATCGATCTGCAGCTTAGAGGCCTCCGTAACGCGGGCGTCGGCGGCAATCAGATCTCCCCCCTCGAAAACCAAGATATCTCCTGGAACGAGCTGCTCCGCGGGAATATTGTGCACCGCCCCGTCGCGGCGCACCTTAGCCTGGGTCTCACTCAGGGTTTTAAGCGCCTCCATCGACCGGACGGCCTGAATTTCGGTGCCAAAGCCAATCACGGCGTTGAGCAAAATGGCGATGAGGATGGCGATCGCCTCTACCCACTCTTTGAACGCCACAGACAGGATGGCCGCAACGGCAAGCAGGGCAATAATGGGGCTCTTGAATTGAGCAACAAAGATTTGCCACGTGCTGCGCTGCGCTGCCTCTGCAAGTCGATTGAGGCCGTAGGTCTCTTGCCGCTGCCGAACCTCGGTTTTGCTAAGGCCCTGCTTGGGTTGCACCGAGAGCTGGTCTAAGACCTCAGCAGTGGACTGTGCCCCTGCTTGGTAGCGCTGAAGCATGGTGTCTATCCCGTCAATTTCTGACCCTAATGCAGCCTAGGCTCAATATTGTATACAGCGCGCTGAAAACAAGCATCCGCCTGCTTGTAGATATAGTAAATGTCCTGATGCATTAGGGTATTTGCGCGCCCAGTTGCCTATGAAACGTCAAGGTTTCAGCCGAGCGTGTTGTCCTAAGCGGCTGAATAACAGGGCGACTCCGCCGCTTCGCTCAGTGGCGACCGGGAATACACCTTTTACGCTGCTGCGAGCGGCAGTGCTCTGTGTGATATAAGCAGAACTCTTCATACTTCTGCTTTGCCTCTGCAAGGCTGGTGGCGGGACATTGAAGCCGAACTTGATCGTCCTCATCGGCCTGGGTATCTTCATCTTCAGTCTGAATCTTACCCAAGGAGATGACCAGCGTATAGGTCTGCTCTGGCTTAGCTCCCGGAAGCCGCCGCTCTTGAACGAGATATGTTGTCGTTTGGCGTATGTCGCCATCAATTTTGTCTGACATAGCTATAGGTCACCGCTGTATATCGTTCAGGCTCAAATCGTAGGGGAGGTAGCGCAGAGGTGTAGACGCCTTGATTGCCCTGTCTTGCGGTAGGTAGCACGAAATGTAGGCCGGCAGAGACGATGCCGCCCGCAGGAAGCTTTTGCGATGCCATTTAAACAGCTTGCTACAGCTCAAAAGATTAGCCTTGGGGTCATAGGTCACATGGGCTGGGGTATTGATGAACTGAGCAGCGTCCTCCTCAAGCTGCTGCCGCACCCGGTCGGCGCAATAGGCCTCGGGGCGAAGTCTTGGGGCCCCTAGCGCCCCGCAGACTAGGGCGAAATGAACGCGGGGTTCGTTAAAGCGCCGCTTGAGGATGCGCTGCTCGATATGGTTCAGGCTGTAGCGGCGATCGCAGACGGCGTGGACCGGCCCCAAGAAAAACCACAGAAACCCGATCCAGTTTGGGATTCCGAAGATTTGCGATCGAATGCTATTTACAGGATAACGCCGAAGAATTTGCGCCACCACCAGCGCATTGTAGATGTTTATCCAAGCGGCAATTTGGGCCGCTTCATCGCCTTCGACATCCGATGCCGTTAGGCGGCCTAACCAGTCGTCTAGCTCGCCTCTGCCTTCTTGCTGCCAGCGGCAATAGTCGACCTGGCCCTGCCGATCGACGTAGCGGTGCAGTAAATTATCCCAGGGTAATACATCCATCATAGTAATCTGCTTGAAGACTAGGCTCCATCGGGACAGTTGAGATGCTTTAGAAATGCTTCCAATACGGTTGGCTACGCTAGCTGTCCCTAATCCGACGGTAAGCCGCAATGTGGCTTATCTACAGCGCTATTGAATCCCGAAAAGCCTTTAGGCAGGGCATAGCTCGCCCAGATCCCCGCCTGTGCGCCCAAGGTGAGCGACACTTTCGTCTTATACCAGCTCTGTGTAGCTTACGCATATTAAATTACCCCTATAGTTCCCCTTGCTTTGAGCGACGGCCTGAGGTGAACCATAATAGGCATCTTCGTATTCATTCGGTATTAGTTCTAGAGCGTCACAAATTTGCCTTACTTTTATAATCAGAAGCTCAAATTCACCGGCACTTTAAGCCACTGCCCTTAAAAGGGAACTATATTACAACTATGCGCAATGCATGCAATGCATGCGGCGCGGCCCAGCCAATTCACATTGAGTACCCCCTCATGAATTATCGCCTTCACCCCATTTCGATAACCAGCGCACCCAGCAGCCGAACCTCTGTCAAAGGTAACTTTATCGGCGAAAACCTCCGAGGTAAAGTCTTAAGAGGTATGGATTTCAGCGAGGCTAATCTGCGCGGCGCCAATTTAGCGGGTACTGACTTGACGGGTGCGAACTTAACGGGTGCCAATCTGACCGGCGCTATCTTAATTGGTGCTACCCTCGACCAAGCCAACCTAACCGACGCAATCCTTAGGAACGTGATCGCTCAGCATGCTCACGTTAAAGGCACTTTGTTTAGCCAAACGAACTGTCGAGGTGGTCAGTTTGGCGGCGTCAAGTTCACCCAGGCCCAGCTGAAAGACGTTGACTTTAGAAATGCCGACCTGCTCAGCGCTGTAATATTACCTGAGCAAATGCTGGTTTGCCGCTTCAACAATACACTAATGCCGGACGGCGAGATCTTCTTCAGCAGCTGATCCGCGCTAAGACGCAGCATCTATCACGGCGGTATCTATCACGGGGGGCATCGCCAGGCTAGAAAAGCAGCTAAGGGATACTGGCAGTGCCAGCATCCCTTTTATTGCGCTATATCGCCGAGGTGGAAGATGCCGCGCTGCACCACTGCGCGCATCAAGCCGCAGCCGCTATTGGCGACTTTTGAACGAGTTGAGCCATCCGCGAATTTCCTCAGAGGCAATGTCGCGGCCGCCTAAGCCAAAGGCGATCGCAATGGCGACAGCAATTGCGCCCAGCAGCAGGCCGAAGGCTAGGTTGACGATATTGGTGGCAACCCCCATCTGCTGCAGCGCCATGGCGCTCACAAGGCCAATGATGGCAATACGAGCCGTTTGCGCTAGGATACGCGATTGCGAAGAGCCCGTGCTGCTGATTAGGCTAAACGCTAGGTTGGCGAAGTAAAGCCCAATCGCGAATACCACAACGCCGCTGAGTACCCGAAGAGCAACGGCAAGCACTGCTTGGAAGATATTCGTCAGCTGCTCAAAGCCGAGGGCGTCCGATGCCGCTACCGCACCCACAATCAGGGTGCCGATGAGGATAGATATGCCCACAATTTCAGAAGGCGTGCGGCGCTTATTGAGGCTCTGGCTGCCAGAGGTCGTGCGCGTCGTTACCCCAGGCGTGCTGCCAAACTCTGCATTGGGGTCAACGGGGGGCACAACGGGCTCTTGAGGCTCGGTTTGAACGTTGCGCTGGATTTCGTGTAGACCCAGCCATTCAAAAACGCGGTTGAAGCCAATGCTGGTGAGCAGCGTCGTGGCTAGCTCGGACAAGAAGCGCCCCACGACGTAGAACGCCACCATAATTAGCGCGGCAGCGAAGATACGAGGAATGAACGTAATTGCCAGCTCCAGCATGTTGGTTGCCGGGTCGGAGATCGCATCGATGTCAAGGGTGTTGAGCGCTTCGATAGCGACCGGAATTAGGATCAGCACATAGACGACAGTGCCCACCAGTTTGGAGAGCTGTAGACCACTGTCACTTGTCGTGCCTGTAGTCCCAGCTGTAGCAGCTGTGCGCGTCGTACCGCTACTAGTACCTCCACTGAGGCCAAAGCGTTCTCCAAGCCGATCTGCCCCCATTGAAGCCAATAGGTTGGTGACAATACCGCGCACAACGCGGGCAATGATCCAGCCGATCAGGCCAATGAGAATCGCGCCAAAGATGTTGGGTAGGACTGAGAGAACCTCATCGATAAGGTTCTGAATAGGGCCTAGCGTTCCGTCTTGAAGATCCAGCGCCTCTAGAATCAGCGGCAGGAAAATCAGAAAGATGAACCAGTAGACAATATTGCCCAAGGTTTCATTGATCAAGAACGGACTATCCGAAGTGGAAGTCCCGGTCTGATCAGCGAGCCGATCGTCCAGGTTGAAGCGCGCCAGCCCCCGAGTGATCGCGAGGCGAGCGACGGTGGCAATGACCCAGGCTAGCCCCAGCAGCAGTAGCGCACCGCCGACCTTGGGGATATACGAAAAGATTTGCCCCAGGAAGTTTTCGATAGGCCCTGAGACGATGTCAAGGTCTAATGCATTGAAAACCGCCAGCAGCGTGAAAATAATGATGAGCCAGTAGATGACGGCTGCAATCCACTTTTCAACTGGAGGGGAGTCTTCACTGGCGTCCCGGCCGGTAACCCATCGCCCCAGGCGGTTGTCTATTTCAGTTCGCTTGAGGAGGCCTTTGACTACGGAGGCAACAATAGTCGCCAAAAGCCAGCCAATAATCAAGATGGCGATCGCCCCTAGGAGATTAGGGAGGAATGAGGCGAAGCCGGCGGTTGTATTTTCGAAGAAGTTAGCTGTTGCTGTCCCGACGTTCTCTTGGGCAAACAAATACCCGTGTTGAGTGAAAGGGTGCGGCGACAGCGCTAGCGCTGTTAACCAAGTGTCATTCATGTGAGTTCTCTTCACTATATGGACGCATCAGATCGAAAGTCAGGATGGAGCCAGGTCTAGCCGGTCCAGCCCACAGCGACCACGTGCATTTTCCTACAGATCGCGCGGATCTTTACACGGGATTTGGTAGATTTGCCAGAAATCCCTCCGCAGACGATAGAGATCAAGGGATAATCCGTCGCTTATGTAACAACGGGCTCCTAATGACACTGAGCCTGGGGCGACTTTGCTAAAAACTTTCGCTAAATTAACAGGAGATATCGGATACGGATCAAGGTATGGAACAACTCTCCCAGCAGTCGACTGCCCAGCGCATTGAAAATAAAATTTTGATTCGGGCAAGCGCCACGACGGTAGAGCGATGCTTTAGCGAGCTAGACCTCATGCACAGCTGGCTCAACCCCGCCCTGCGTTGTGAACCCGTCGGGCTTTGGAGTACGGCGGTGGGGAGCCGCTGCCGCTTTGTGATTCAGGTGCCGCTGATTCGCCCCACCTTAAAAAGCGTGGTAGTGGTGCGAGAGCCGGGGCTTATCGTTTGGCAGTTTGACGGCTTCTTTAAAGGGCGCGATCGCTGGGAGTGTTTTCCCCAGTCGGATGGAACGCTGCTGGTGAATCGATTTGAGTTTCGCGTTCCCAACCCCTTGATTAGCGCCGGCTTTAGCTGGTTTGCCGCCGATTGGACTAGCCAGGACATGCAGGCCCAGCTGCGGCGGCTGAAGCGAGTAGCGGAGGACCTCCACCAGCGATCGGCGCGGGGCTGAGGGATCGGGGCTAAGGGATAGAGAGCAATTTCCCCTTCTCCTGGGAGAAGGGGAAAGGGGATGGGGGTTACTTCCAGCCAACCCGATCCGCTAGCTTAATAGCCTCGGGGTTGTTGCGGCCGTAGGCGCTCACGTTTACGGTATCGCGCTCGAACTCGCCCAAATCCGTCACCACGTCCTCGGTCGCCACGCCTTCGAGCACGGGATACTCGTTGTTGCCCACGGCGTAAATTTCTTGGGCTTCTGGGCTCACCAAATACTCAATGAACGCGATCGCATTCTCGGGGTTGGGTGCGTTTTTGAGCACTCCGGCCCCGCTGATGTTAACGTGGGTACCGCGATCGCCCTGGTTTGGAAAGATTACGCCGGTCTGACCAGCGATTTCTTGATCCGTACCGTCCTCCGACTTAGCCAGCCGCGCCCAATAGTAGTGGTTTACGACGGCGACGTCGCACTGGCCTGCTGCGACGGCCTTGATTTGGTCAGTATCGCCACCTTCGGGCTCGCGGGCTAGGTTCTCCACAATGCCGCTGGCCCACTCCTCAGTGGCCTCTATACCTTCGGACTCAATCATTGAGCCCAGCAAAGACTGGTTGTAGATATTAGACGAGCTGCGAATGCAGACGCGCCCTTCCCACTCTGGGTCCGCCAGCTCTTCGTAGGACGAAATTTCGCTGGGGTCTACTGCATCCTTGCTATAGACAATCACCCGAGCCCGTTGAGTCAGCCCGTACCAAAGGCCGTCGGGGTGCTGCAGGCTCTCAGGGATGGTTGACGTCAGGGTTTCTGAGTCGGTGGGCTGGAACAGCTCGGCTTCCTCCGCTCGCCACAGCCGGCCTGCATCGACGGTCAGCAGCACGTCGCCGGGGCTGTTGCTTCCCTCGCTCTGGAGCCGACTGATGAGCTCATCGGCGTCTCCTTCAATCAAGTTGATTTTGATGCCCGTCTCTTTGGTGAAGCTGTCGTAGACGGTGTCGTCGGTGTCGTAGTGGCGCGACGAGTAGACATTAACGACGCCACCGCTACTAGAGGCCCCGCTGTCAGAGCGTTCTGAGCTTTGAGCGTCACTGTTCTGGGCGTCACTGCTGCTTTGAGGGCCGGTGGGGGTGGCGCAGCTCGCCACGAGGGCAGCAAATCCGGCTGCCGCTAGGCCGTAACGAAGTTTCATTGATGCGGTAACTCCTCTTGATAGAGCGCAGAACTGCGCGAGTACTGTAGGTCGACTGCGTTGCTTGTTGAGAGCCTTTGCCAAATAGGCCAGTACAGTTGACTAACAATGACTATAGATAAATTGATAATCGTTGTCAATAAAAGGCGGTGATGCCAAACAATATTCAAAAAAAAGCGCCGCAGATTATGGATTCTAGAGCCTTCTAGACTGAGTTTGATTGTCAAATATAAACAATCTAGCTTAGTGCGATCGCGGTGTGCTAGCGGCATTCACTTTCATCACGCCTTTCCGGGGCTGCCCGGCGCTATTCGTCAACGAACGCTGGGATTGCGGTGGGGGCGGTGTAATGAGCGGGAAGAAACCCTCTACAATAAGGTCGATTTCTCAAGGCGAGATCGTCCATGCCGCGTCGCACTGACATCCACAAGATTTTGCTGATTGGCTCTGGCCCCATTGTCATCGGACAGGCCTGCGAGTTCGACTATTCGGGCACTCAGGCCTGCAAGGCGCTGCGGGAAGAAGGCTTTGAGGTGGTGCTAATCAACTCCAACCCCGCCACCATCATGACGGACCCGGAGACCGCCGATCGCACCTACATTGAGCCGCTGACGCCGGAGATCGTGGAAAAGGTGATCGAGGCGGAGCGGCCCGACGCGCTGCTGCCCACTATGGGGGGACAGACGGCCCTGAACCTAGCGGTGACCCTGGCCAAGAACGGAGCGCTGGAGAAATACGGAGTGGAGCTAATTGGGGCCAAGCTGGACGCGATTGAGATGGCGGAGGACCGCAAGCTGTTTAAGGAGGCGATGGAGCGCATCGGCGTCGGTGTGTGCCCGTCGGGGCTGGCCCACACCATGCAGGAGGCGCGGCAAATCGGCGATCGCATCGGCAGCTACCCGCTGATTATCCGTCCCGCCTTTACCATGGGCGGCTCTGGGGGCGGCATCGCCTACAACAAGGAGGAGTTTGAGGAGATTTCCCAGTCGGGGCTAGACGCTAGCCCCGTGTCCCAGATTTTGGTGGAGCAGTCGCTGCTGGGCTGGAAGGAGTACGAGCTAGAGGTGATGCGTGACCTGGCCGACAACGTGGTGATCATCTGCTCCATCGAGAACCTGGACCCCATGGGCATCCACACCGGGGACTCGATTACGGTGGCACCGGCCCAAACCCTCACCGACAAAGAATACCAGCGGCTGCGGGACGCCTCCATTCGCATCATCCGCGAAATCGGCGTGGAGACGGGCGGGTCGAATATCCAGTTCGCCGTCAACCCCGACACGGGCGAGGTGATCGTCATCGAGATGAACCCCCGCGTCTCCCGCAGCTCGGCCCTGGCCTCCAAGGCCACCGGCTTCCCGATCGCCAAGTTTGCCGCCAAGCTGGCGGTCGGCTACACCCTGGACGAAATCCCCAACGACATCACCAAAAAGACCCCGGCCAGCTTCGAGCCCACCATCGACTACGTGGTCACCAAAATTCCCCGCTTCGCCTTCGAGAAGTTTCCCGGCACCCAGGAAATCCTCACCACCCAGATGAAGTCGGTGGGCGAAGCGATGGCCATTGGCCGCACCTTTCAAGAGTCGTTTCAAAAGGCGATGCGATCGCTGGAGACGGGCCGGGCTGGCTGGGGCTGCGATCGCGACGAGAAGCTGCCCAACCTGGCCCAGATTCGCGCCCGGCTGCGCACCCCCAGCCCGGACCGGATTTTCGCCGTGCGCCACGCCCTGCAGATGGGCATGGACATTGAGGAAATCTACGAGCTGACGGCCATCGACCCCTGGTTTTTGGGCAAGCTCAAGGGCCTGCTGGACACCGAGAAGCTGCTGAAACGCACGCCGCTGGGCCAGATGACGGCGGACCAAATGCTGATAGTGAAGCAGCTGGGCTTTAGCGATCGCCAGATTGCCTATGCCACCAAAACCCCCGACGAGCTGACGGTGAGAGCCACCCGCCAGCGCCTGGGCGTGACGCCGGTCTACAAAACCGTCGACACCTGCGCCGCCGAGTTTGAGGCGCTCACCCCCTACTACTACTCCACCTACGAGCGCCCCGTGGAGCAGGTAGGGGAACCGGACGAAGAGGTCCTGGCCGCCACCGAAACCGAGGTGCTGGAATCCGACCGCCGCAAGGTGATGATCTTAGGCGGTGGCCCCAACCGCATCGGTCAGGGCATCGAGTTTGACTACTGCTGCTGCCACGCCTCCTACGCCCTGCGAGCGGACGACATGGAGACGATCATGGTCAACTCTAACCCGGAGACGGTGTCCACCGACTACGACACCAGCGATCGCCTCTACTTTGAGCCCCTGACCCAGGAAGACGTGCTCAACATCATCGAGGCAGAGCAGCCCGAGGGAATCATCATCCAGTTTGGCGGTCAGACGCCCCTGAAGCTGGCCATGGGGCTGCAGCGCTACCTAGAAGGTGAGCAGGCCCCCAAAAACACCAAAATTTGGGGCACCAGCCCCGACTCCATCGACATGGCGGAGGACCGAGAGCGGTTCGAGCAAATTTTGCGCCAGCTGGACATTAAGCAGCCCCCCAACGGCATCGCCCGCAGCACCGACGAAGCCCAAAAGGTGGCCCGCCAGATTGACTACCCGGTGGTGGTGCGCCCCAGCTACGTGCTCGGCGGACGGGCCATGGAAATTGTCTACTCCGACGCGGACCTAGAGCGCTACATGACCTACGCGGTGCAGGTGGAGCCGGAGCACCCGATTTTGATCGATAAGTTCTTGGCCAACGCGGTTGAGGTAGACGTGGACGCGATCGCCGACCAAACCGGCCAGGTGGTAATCGGCGGCATTATGGAGCATATCGAGCAGGCGGGCATCCACTCCGGCGACTCGGCCTGCTCCATCCCCACCACCTCCCTGCCCCGCGAGGCGCTGGACACCATCCGCGCCTGGACCATCCAGCTCGCCCAGGCGCTGAACGTGGTGGGCCTGATGAATATCCAGTTTGCCGTCCAGGGCAGCAGCGTCTATATCCTAGAGGCCAACCCCCGCGCCTCCCGTACGGTGCCCTTTGTCTCCAAGGCGATCGGGGTGCCGCTGGCGAAAATGGCGGTGCGGGCCATGGCGGGCCAGTCCCTACAGTCTCTAGGCTTTACCCAGGAGGTGATCCCGGACCACATGGCCGTCAAAGAGGCGGTATTCCCCTTTGAGAAGTTTGCCGGCACCGACACGCTGCTCGGCCCCGAGATGCGCTCTACCGGCGAGGTGATGGGGGTGGACACCGAGTTTGGTACGGCCTTCGCCAAGGCAGAGCTGGCCGCCTCCCAAAAGCTGCCCCTCAAGGGCACGGTGTTTGTCTCCATGAACGATCGCAACAAGCAGGCGGTGGTGCCGGTGGTCAAAGAGCTGATTGATCTGGGGTTTGACATCGTGGCCACGTCGGGTACCCAGGCGGTGCTGCAGGAGCATAACCTAGCGGTTGCTCCCGTGCTCAAGGTGCACGAGGGTCGCCCCAACATCGTGGATGAGATGAAAAACGGTACGATTCAGCTGGTGCTCAACACCCCCATCGGTGCCAGGGCCCAGGTAGACGATCGCCTGATTCGGCGTACGGCGCTGGTGTATAAGATTCCCACGATTACCACCATTGCGGGGGCGAAGGCGGCAACGGCGGCGATTCGCTCGCTGCAGTCGCAGCCCCTGGGCGTCAAGGCGATTCAGGATTATATATCGTGATCTGTAGGGGCAAAGAGCCCTTTGCCCCTCCGGGCGATTTAGGATTTTGGAGGGGCAAAGCATGCTGTGCCCGTACGGGTAATTCAAGATTGTGTGAGGGTTATGCAGGGGTGCAGAATTTCGTAGGGGCAAGGGGCCCTTTCAATATATTGTAGGCATCTGGGCGCGCAGATCTGCCCTCGCTCTATCGCAAGATTGACGTGCCGACGTTTGCATATCTCGAGTGAGATCCGTTAGTATCGGCAAGGTTCCCCCTAGCGGAGAGTTTTTGTCGATGTCGATATGCTTAATGGGTATACGGCTGGCTAGCGGCGCAGCGGCGATCGCCCTTCTGAGTGCCCTGTTGCCTTACCCCAGCCTCGCCCAGATTTCCGACGATCGCCACCGCGATCTGATTGCCGACGGCCAGGGCGATCACAGCCACGGTGCTGACGGCCCTAGCGCTGACGGCCCTAGCGCTGACGGCCCTAGCGCTGACGGCCCCGGCACCGAGGGTCATGGTACTGATGGCCATGGTACTGATGGCCATGACGCCGAGGGTCATGACGCTGCCGATATGTCCGACATGGAAGGCCACGACTCAGGCTCAATGGGCGAGCACAGCCACGGAACATTATCTATTCTAGAAGGTCAACCTACCCCAGAGGTGACGCTGACGGTGTATGACGACGCGCTGCGGGGCTGGAACCTGGAGCTAGAGGTCGAAAATTTCACCCTCGCGCCTGAGGAAGTAAACCAAGCGAGTAACACCATCGAGGGGCATGCCCATCTATACGTCAACGGCGATAAGATGACGCGGCTCTATGGACCTTGGTTTTACCTAGAATCGCTGCCCTCCGGAGAGCACGAGCTGCGAGTGGAGCTCAACGCCAATGGTCACGAGGTGCTGATGCATGACGGAGAGGCGATCGCCGATACAGTTGTTATTCAGGTTCCCTAAGACAGGGAGTTTGCCCTATGGTCACGGAGCTGCTGCTGATTGCGGGTCTCGGTTTTTTGGGAAGCTTTGGCCACTGCG
Organism: Elainellaceae cyanobacterium; assembly: GCA_050331115.1. Lineage (GTDB taxonomy): Bacteria > Cyanobacteriota > Cyanobacteriia > CAKZMO01 > CAKZMO01 > JBCCAG01. Next base: position 2,992 of record JBHJHD010000038.1, on the reverse strand, counting down.
TCGGTATGTGCGGCCCAATTGCCGTGGCGGCCTCGCTGTCCGTCGCCAACGCCGAAGCTAAAGCTGCGCCAGAGGCATCCCACGCGCCATCCCACGCCGCCACCCCCTGGCGAATCCTCAGGTTTCACGGCCTGCTTAACCTAGGCCGGCTGCTGAGCTATACCCTCGTTGGTGCGGGTATTGGTGCCCTAGGGTCCGTGCTGGTAGCCGGGGGACAGATGGCCGGTATCGGCAGCGGCCTGCGCCAGGGCATCGCGATCGCCATGGGGCTGCTGCTCATTTGGCTCGGCGTTGTGCAGCTTAACCCCTCTTTACCCCGGCTGCCCAGCCTCAACCCCATGCGGCGCGGCGGTCTACACCAGCGGCTAACGGCACTCATGCAGTGGCTCGTGCAGCGCGCTTCTGCCCTGACGCCGCTGCTGGTGGGCAGCGTCTGGGGCCTGATTCCCTGCGGTTTTCTCTACACGGCGCAGATCAAGGCCGCAGAGACCGCTAGCCCCTGGAGCGGCGCTTTGGTAATGGCGGCCTTTGGCCTGGGTACTCTGCCCTCGATGGTGGGGGTGGGGGCGCTAAGCGATCGCTTCAGCGGTGACGGCACCCGCCGTAGCCAGCTGTTTCGGCTGGGAGGATGGCTGACGATTTTGATTGGCCTGCTGACGCTGATGCGCGCCAGCGGCGAGCACGTCGACTACGCCGGCCACGCAGCGCTACTCTGCCTGGTTGCGGCGCTAGTGGCCCGCCCAATTGCCCATATTTGGGCGGCGCCGCTGCGCTACCGGCGGCTGCTGGGGGTAGGGGCCTTTGTGCTGTCGGTGGTGCACGTGCTGCAGATGGTGGTGCACAGCTGGCGGTGGAACCTGGAGGCGATCGCCTTTATGCTGCCGCAGCACCAGGTGGGCATTGCCCTGGGGACGCTGGCCCTGGCGCTAATGACGCCTCTGGCGCTCACCAGCTTTGACTGGGCGCAGGCCGCCATGGGGCCCTGGTGGCGACGGCTCCATCTACTGTCGGTGCCGGCCTTTGTGCTGGTGGCGGTGCACACGGCGCTAATTGGCAGCCACTACCTAGGGCGAGTGCAGCTGAGCTGGGTGAATGCCGTGCTGCTGTCCCTGCTGGCGGTGGCGGTAGCGGCGGTGCTGATTCTCAGGCTGCCCTGGTCAAAACGAGTTTTTTATAAGCGTAGAGCACATGATGAACATTAATGCCCGCCTTCTAAGCGGGGCGATATCTGGACTTGCAATCGCGATCGCCCTGCCGATTGCCCTCCCAATGACCCCGGCCCCAGCCCACCAGGTCACGGTTGAAAACGACGTCGGCGGCACCCTCCACATCGAGCCCAACGACGTCCCCCGCGCCGGCCAGGAAACCCTAACCTGGTTCGCCCTAGCGCGGCGCGGCGGCCAGACCATTCCGCTGGCGGCCTGCCACTGCGCCCTGTCGGTGTACCAGCCCTTTGGGGAAGAGGCGATCGCTACGCCCGATCTAGAGGCCATCAGCGCCGAAGGCTACCGGGGCATCCCGAGCGCTAACCTTACCTTCCCTCGCCCGGGGCAGTATGAGCTGGTGCTCACCGGTCGCCCTGTCACTGACGACGACTTCTCGCCTTTTACCCTACGGTTCGACGTCACGGTGGCCCGCTGAGATCCCCCTTCGCCCCCTTAAATCAAAGGGGAAAAATTTAGGGAACGCTATTATTCGCTGTACTGAATGCGATAGATGCGCCCGTTCATTTCTTCAGTCACCAGCAGGCTGCCGTCGGGCATTACCAGCAGCCCCACGGGCCGTCCCCAGGTATCGGGGCCGGTGGGGTTCACCAAAAAGCCGGTCATAAAGTCTTCGTAGTAGCCCAGGGGCCGGTTGCTCTCGTCGAAGGGGATATGCACTAGTTTGTAGCCCGTACCCCGGCTGCGGTTCCAGGAGCCCCGAAAGGCCGCAAACGCGCCGTTTCGGTAGCGCTCTGGAAAGGCGTCGCCGTCGTAGAACTGCAGACCGAGAGCTGCAGAGTGAGACTGGAACAGCACGTCTGGAGTCTGGGTCTGGGCCGCAAGCTCAGGCTCGCGGCTGCGCCCTCCCCGGGTTTGGCGCGGGTCGAGGCGAGCGGGGGTGAGGTAGGCGTAGGGCCAGCCAAAGAACTCGCCCGGACGGATGCGGGTAAAGTAGTCGGGCACCAGATCGTCCCCTAGGCCGTCGCGCTCGTTGACCGTGGTGTAGAGGGCTCCCGTAACGGGGTGAAAGTCGAGGCCGACAGGATTGCGCAGCCCGTAGGCAAAGGTTTCCCGATCGCTGCCGTCTAGGGCCATGCGCTGCACCGAGGCGCGGGGCAGCGGCTCGGCGCTGACGTTGGAGCGTGAGCCGATGGAGACGTACAGGGTTTCGCCATCGGGGGCGATGACCACGTTGCGGGTCCAGTGCTGGTTATAGCCGCCGCCGGGCAGCTGTGCAATTTGTTCGCCCTCACTCTCTAGAGTCTGCCCGGTGTAGGGGTAGCGGCGCACTTCGTCAGTGTTGCCTAAGAAAAAGCCGCCGTCAGTAAAGGCCATGCCAAAGGGAATATTCAGCCCGTGGCTGGCGTCGGCAAACACAATTTTATCGTCCGCCACGCCGTCACCGTTGGTGTCCTGCAGCCGCTGGATGCGGTTTTGCCGGGTCTCGGTCACCAGAACATCGCCTTCCGGGGTGAGGTCCAGCCAGCGGGGGCGATCGAGGTTATCGGCGAAGACGTTGACGGTAAAGCCCTCTGGCACCTGAAGCACAGGGTTCTCGGGAACGGGGATGACGTTAGGAGACTTGGAGGCGCTCTGGGTTGCGTAGGGCTGGGGCAGGTCGCCTAGAGTAACGCGAATGGGGCTGGGGGAGAGGGGCTGAGTAGCGATGAGGCTGTCTTGGGGCGGCGTGGGGGCGCCCGCCTGAGGCGGGCCGGGGGGGTGGGTTGTGTTGGCCGGGCTACTGTCTGGCTGTCGTACGCTGGTATGGGTTGTATCTGGGGGGTTGG
>JBHJHD010000037.1:0-13123 GCA_050331115.1 Elainellaceae cyanobacterium | reverse complement strand
ATTTCTATAATGTTTGCTTACACGTAGAGATTCTGATCTGTGGTTATGATTGCGGATGGCAATCTAGCGGTTTCCGGCTCTGCTGATTTCACCGTGCTGCTTTGGGACCTCGAAAGCGGTCAACAACTTAGGGTAATGGAGGGTCACACCGACAGAGTCTTGAGTGTGGCTATCAGTCTCGATAGCAAGCGGTACTACTCGGCAGCAGAGAATGGAATTTTGAGGATGTGGTACCCGCATAGCAAAGATTCATTACCAGCACCGACAAATCAGGTTCAATACACCAACGCCAAAGTCTTACTCGTCGGCAACAGCGCCGCTGGCAAAACCGGCCTCTCCAACCGCCTCGCCCAAAACACCTACACCGAAACCGATTCCACCGTCGGAGCCTGGGCCACCCAGTGGAAGCTCCCCATCGCCTCTACCGACGGCGTCGAAAAAGAAGTGTGGCTCTGGGACTTCGGCGGTCAGGCCGACCAGCGGTTGATCCACCAGCTCTACATGGACCAAACCCAGGTCGCCGCCCTCGTCTTCGACCCCCAAAAGCCCGAGCTGCTAGAGGGCCTGCGCACCTGGGACCGCGACCTCACCCGCGCCGCCACCGGCGACTTTCAAAAGCTGCTAGTGGCCGGACGCATCGACGCTGGCGGTCTGCGCAGCGTCAGCCGCCACCAGGTAAAAGAATTCGCCCGCGAGCACGGCTTCGCCCGATACATCGAAACCAGCGCTAAGGAAAACACCGGCTGCACAGACCTAAAAGACGCCATCTGCGAGCTAATCGACTGGGACCGCCTCACCAAGCGCACCACCCCAACGCTGTTTAAGCGTTTGAAAGAAGAAATCGTCGCCCTGAAAGACGAAGGCCGGGTGCTGATGCGGTTCAACGAGCTACGGGAGGTGCTGACCCTCCGCATGACCGGGGAGCGCTTCACCGACGCCGAGCTGAAGACCGTCATTTCCCTGCTCGCGGGACCGGGGGTGGTATGGGAACTGGGCTTTGGCTCCTGGGTGCTGCTGGCCCCCGAACTCATCAACGCCTACGCCCAAGCCGTCATCCGCACCCTGCAGCAAGACGATCGCGAGCTGGGCTGCATTACCGAAGAAGCCGTCCTCGCAGGCAGACTTATCTACCCTCACGACCTAGAGCGTTTGCCCGAAGAAGACGAGCGTATCCTGCTGCTGGCTATGCACCGACTGCTGGTGGAAAACAGCCTCTGCCTCAGCGAACCCACCGATTCGGGAACGCTGCTAATCTTCCCCAGCTACGCCCGCCGCCAGCGCCCCGACCTAATCGACCATCCTTCCGTCATGGTCAGCTACCAGTTCGAGGGCTTCCTCGACGACATCTACGCCACCCTAGTGGTCCGTCTACACCGCACCAGCCCCTTCACCACCAAGAATCTCTGGAACGGGGCAGCGGACTTTGAGACGCTGACCGGTCTCAAGTTGGGCGTCAAGCTGTCGCGCGAAGCGGCTGGACGGGGGGAACTGCTGGTCTACTTCGACCCTGAACTATCCCTTGGCGAGCGGATGATTTTTAGCAAGTACGTCCGAGAGCACCTGTTCCGCAAGGTGAGGGACCGCGACAAGGTAAAACGTCTGCGCCACTGGAGCTGCCCGCACTGCGGCGAACCCGTCGCCAATCGCCAGCGAGCCATGCAGCGACTGAACGACCAAGGCAAAGAGGCCAAGATTATCTGTGTTAACTGCGAGAAATACGTGCAGCTCTGGGACGAGATGGAAGCCGCCTTCGCCGACCCCGACATCATGCGCCGCGTCCGCGAGCTGGAAGCAGAGAGCGATCGCGAGCTGGATAACGAGAGCAAAGAGCGGGCGCTGGTCGGCGATATTATCTCCACCGTCAGCTTGGCGGGCCAAATCGCGCGGGAATTCCCCGTCAGCGAATATGGCATCGATATGGAAATAGAATTTCGGGACGACGCAGGCAACGCAACAGGTCAGCGGCTTTACCTGGCGCTTGGTTCCCTTCCCCCAAACTTGGGGGAAGGGCTAGGGATGGGGGCCAAACGCTCAAATGGAGCCGAGACCGTCAATCTTCCCGAGCGTCACGTCAACTACTGGATGAACCAGGCGTACCCCGTCATGCTGGTGATTCGCAACGCCGAGGGCGAAATCCGCTGGATGGAAATCCGCGATCGCCTCCGACAGCTCACCGACAACGGCGCCAAGCAGGTGCGGCAAGTCACCTTCGAGGGCGATCGCTTCGACGTCATGAGCGTCCGGCGCTGGCGGGAAAAAGCGCTAAATTCTATCTAGGGCGATCGCTTTAGTAGAACAGGGGAGTATCTAGAATGTCAGAGGGAAAGCCGGTCGAGGTCAAATTTACGGTAGAAACCGCGCTGGACCGCATCGCCCCCATGATGACGGCCTATCCCAAAGCCGCCATGTTTGCCCTAGCCGATGAGGGATTCGACAGCCTTTTTGAGCAGCTGATCTCCTGCATCATCTCCATTCGCACCTACGACGAGGTCAGCCTGCCCGCTTCTCGGCGGCTGTTTGCCCAGGCCCGCACCCCGGCTGCTCTCAACGCTCTGCCCGTGGCCGAAATCGAGGCCATAATCGAGCCCAGCACCTACGCAGAGCGCAAGGCCCAGCAAATTAGCGCGATCGCCCAGCAGATTGTCGAGCAGCACGGCGGGGACTTGCCCGCCGAGGTCGACCTGCTGCGGAGCTTCAAGGGCGTAGGCCCCAAATGCGCTCACCTGGCCCTAGGCATTGGCGCCGGCCAGCCCTACATCAGCGTCGACACCCACGTCCACCGCGTCGTCAACCGCTGGGGACTGGTCAACACCAAAACCCCTGAGAAAACCTTTACAGCTCTGGAAGCCCAAGTGGCGCGATCGCGCTGGGTCGACATCAACCGCATCCTTATGCCCTTCGGTAAATATGTCTGCACAACCGCCGTGCCCCAGTGTTCAAGCTGTCCAGTCAAGGCCAGCTGCGCCCAGGTAGGCGTCTCCACCCCGCGATAGCACACCAAGCAGCTAAAAGCTAGCTTCGATGCGACAGTATTCCCAAGTTTTTCCGGAAAAGCCGCATCAGTTTAGAAATAATAATCAACAAGTTGCTTAGAGATTTGCAAATTGTATAGAGGTTTGCGCCGTCAGCCATTGACTTATGGCCTGCGGCAGCTGTTGCCCTACAAGCTTACTCGGTAAAACCTATGACTTACTCCGCTGAATCGATTCATTCTGCGTCGGATTCGCGTAGCCGCTATCGGCACCGCCTCAACTCATGGGCCGTAATTCGACTCTTGCCAAACATGCAGCGATCGGTGCTGAACCGCTTTCGGACCCGCTCCGACGCAGACGGACATACCACGTTTCTGCGTCACCACATCCCCCAGGGAGAGTTCCAGGTCATCTTTGACCCTCAAACCGATGCGCTTGAAGCGTTGGACTAGGGAAAGCCGCCTAAAAGAACCAGCCGTAGCTGTGCAGCCCTTTACCCAAGAGATTGACGCCCAAATAGCAAATCCAGACGGCCGCAAACCCAGAGACCGCCAAAATTGCGGGCCGCCGCCCCTGCCAGTTGCGGGTAATGCGGGCGTGGAGGTAGGCCGCAAACACCAGCCAGGTAATGAGTGCCCAGGTCTCTTTGGGGTCCCAGCTCCAGTAGGAGCCCCAGGCTTCGTTTGCCCAGACGGCCCCCGAAACGATGCCGATGGTCAGCAGCGGAAACCCTAGACCAATCATGCGGTAGCTGATGTTGTCGAGGGTCTCGGCTAGGGTAAGGCGCTGAGGAGATAGACTGACGTCGGCTGCCGTAGCCTGAGCAGCGGCGGGCTTATCGAGGATGGCCGTACGACCGCTAGCCACCTGGGGCAGCTGGGCTGCAGTTTCTAGGGCGGGTTGAGACACCTCAGCCGCCTTCTCGCCGGCCCGGCGCAGCTCATACTTAACGTTGCGGTAGCTGCCGGTGCCCACCGAGCTACCCTTCAGCTCTACCTTTTGGCCCCGGGTCACCACCAGAAAAGCGATCGCCAGCAGCGCGCCCACCATCAGGGCGGCGTAGCTGAGCAGCATTATGCTGACGTGCATCATCAGCCAGTTGGACTTAAGCGCCGGCACCAAGGGCTCGGAGTGCTGCATGCTGCTGGGCAGCGACAGAGTGGCAAAGGCGGCAATGCCCATAGCTACAGGAGACGTGACGGCCCCGACAAAGCGGCTGCGGCCCATTTGCTCGGCCAGCAGCCCCATGGCGGTAACGCCCCAGGCCACGAAGAATAGCGACTCGTAGAGGTTGCTCATGGGGAAATAGCCCCCCTCTAGCCAGCGGGCTCCCAGTAGGGCAGCAATGCAGAGGTTGGCGATCGCCAGCCCAGTGGTCCCCAGGGTAGAAAGAAGCGGAATGCGGGGGAAGGCGGCGCTGGCCCAGTAGAGCAGCATCGTGAGCAAAAGGACAAGGAAGGCGGCGTTGTCAAGCCAGCCTTGAAGCGTTACTAGATCCATGGTGCTTGTGTTTGCAGTCTGGGGGGTAAGGAGCGATGGCTGCCGTGGGCAGGCTTTCGAGCCGCCTTCGGTCCATATCAGTCTATATCTATATCAATCTGTAGAAGACGATACCGAACGGTGGCCGCCTATCCCTCATCCTAACGAGTCTTGATGGCGTAGGCATAGATCTACCGTAAATCCTTAATCTTTTGGGGAGTGCTCCCCGCCAAGGAGCGATCGCTGAGCCGCTATCGTAAGTGTCCCGACGCATTAGAAGAATATTCGCCATATCTTCCCTGTCCGCCGCACCGCCGATGCAGCGTGATGTATTGAACCCGGGTTTTGTCTCAAGCGATGTAGACAAACGCAAGGTTTAATTTTCTGAGGACAGTTTTAGCAGTGTCCTCCAAATAACCTTTAGTGAAAAGTTATTCGCTTAGCCTAAATATATGGCGATCGCCAGGCCGGTTGAAATAGTTAAGTAATGACCCGGCAGGTGCGCTCTTGCTCACTGTCGTAGCAGACTATCCCAGCAGAATTGTCGATTGCTAAACGCTAGTCATAGCGCCTTGTTTACTTCCACATCAGGAGACCAAGCACGATGATCGCTAAAGTCCTGACCACAATTACAATAACTACCATTCTATCGGTTAGTATCAGCCAATCTGCAGCTGTTGCCAGCCCGAGATACGATATCGCCCAAAGCCCCACTGGTAGCTCCATGGAGCAGATGTCTGTTCCAGGAACGGTCCGCGAGCCAATCAGACCGACTGTCCCAACTGAAACGCCCACGCCGTTGACCCCCACACCGATAGATTCAACGATTGTGTCTGGTGATGGAACTCTTTTCTATCCCTCTGGACCTATTTGTAGATGGACACCTTGGTGCATCGTAGGTAATGAGTCCACCATCGATACCATACGAGTCGATGACCACATTCCGACTAACCCACCGCACGTCGATGGAGGCGGTTTGACCAACCATTAATTCTGCTTGAGATATTGCAAATGTCCTATTGCATCAGGACATTTGCAACAAATTATAGGGCCATCGCAATATGACTGAAGGCTACGTTTCACAGAGACCGCGATCGCGGCTGTTGATGTTAACGTTTTGGTTGAGGTAACCCTGCAGCCACCCGCAGCCGTAGCCCAGCAGCTCCTCAAGGTCCACAGACGCTGTAGCTGAGTCGGCATAGCCCCACAGCTTCACCGTGCTATCTAATCCCGCAGATGCCAGGGTTCTGCTTTGGCTATCGAACGCGATATCAGAGATACCGTCGCTATGACTCTGCAGGGTTTGGATAGCCTGACCAATCAACAAGTCCCATATCTTAATCGTGTGGTCGTGGCTGGCTGAAGCGAGTCGTTGACCGTCGGGGCTAAAGCTTGCGTCAAACACGGCCGCCCCATGGCCCTCTAATATGCCGAGCGGCTGACCGTCCAAGCTCCAAAGTCTCACGGTGTGATCGTCGCTCACCGAGGCCAGGGTCTGACCATCGGGGCTAAAGCTCACCCGCCAAACTCGGGCGCTGTGGCCTGTGAGCGTCTTTAGCAGTTCCCCCTCTAAGTTCCAAAGCCGCACGGTTTTGTCTTCACCAACAGACGCCAAGATGTTTTCGCGGGGATGAAAGCTGACGCCATAGACCGGGCCGTCGTGCCCCGTTAGCACGCGGATTTCATTACCGGCTTCGCTCCCCAGACCCCACAGCCGTACGGTGTTGTCATCGCTGGCTAGCGCCATCGTTTGGCCGTCGGGGCTAAAGCTAATATCGTTGACGATGTCCGCTGCCCGCAGCGTCTGCAAGGGCTGCCCTTGGGTGCTCCAAACCCTGACGGTTCCGTCTTGGCTGGACGAAATCAGGCGGCTGCCGTCGGGGCTGAATCGAACGCGATTGATCGACGCTTGATGGCCCTCCAGCGTCCTTACCTCATCCGTATGCAGCTGCTGCAGCCGAATAACGCCGCTCCCGCCTGCAGACGCTAGCATTTGCCCCTCAGAACTAAAATCAACGCTGAGTATCGCCTCCTCGGGCATATTCAGCGTTCTTTGCAGGTCAAACAGCTTGGGCTTATCTAAAGTCCAAAGCTTTATCTCCCAATCAGCGCTGGCGGTGGCTAGTGTGCCGCTGGGGCTAAAGCTGACGCTGTTTACCGGTGCATCGTGACCCTTGAGAACCCAAAGTCGCTCACCGTCCAGTCGCCAAATGCTCACCGTTCGATCTTCGCCGGCTGCCGCTATATGCTGTCCGTCAGCGCTAAAGCTCACCTCATTGACGCCGCTGCTGTGAGACAGAACTCTGAGCGGTTGCCCATCGCTGCGCCATAGGCGCACGTCGCCGTCGGTGCTCGCCGAGGCGATCGCCTGCCCATCGTGGCTAAAGCGTACGCTGATAATCGGGGCCTGATGCCCCACCAGTACATTGAGGGGTTCCCCTTCAGCACTCCACAACCGCACCGTATTGTCGTAACCGGCGGAGGCCAGCATCTGGCCTGTGGGGCTAAAGCTAACGCTGGTTGCCGGCGCGTCGTGGTCTGCTAGCGTCAAAAGCTCATTGCCGCTGGTGTTCCAAAGCTTTACGGTGCCGTCCTCACTAGTAGAGGCAATCTGGCTACCATCGGAGCTAAAAGCGACGTCGATGACGGTGCCGCTATGGCCCTCTAAGACAGCTAATTCTTCTCCCTGTAGGTTCCAAAGTCGAACCGTGCGGTCAGAGCTACTGGAAGCGATCGCCTGCCCGTCGGGGCTAAACCGGACGCTGACAAACACCTCGCCGCCGTGCCCTTCCCAACTGGCGAGCGGGGTGCCGTCGGCGCCCCACAGCTTGATGGTGCCGTCGGTGCTGGCTGAGGCCAGGAGCTGGCCGTTGGGGCTAAAGGCCACATCGGTTACGCCGTCGGCGTGGCCTTCGAGCTGATTCTGCTCTTGGATGTCGTTCATCACCCGCAGCAGGGCCTGAGCGGTGTCACGCTCCAGCGCCTTCGGAACGCCAAAGTGGCTGAGCTGCTGGACCTGCCGCCCGGCCTGCACGCTGGCAACTAGCGCCTCTAAGTCTTCATGGGTGGCCAACTTGGCCTGCGACAGGGCATTGAGCGTCTCGACTTCCTTAAGCCGCGCTAGACGACCCTGCCAGTAGGCGGCCCCGCCCAGCCCCGACACCGAAACCCCCAGAAGCGCGATCGCCCACGCTGCAATTTGCGCCCGCCGCAGCCGCCGCCTCTCTCGCTGCAGCCGCTGCTGCTGTAGGGCCAGGCTCGCCTCGATAAACATCTTAATCTCGCTGGAGAGGCCCTCTCGGTAGCGCTCGTAGATGTCCTCCGCCTCCGCTAGCCGTACCCCCTGCAGCAAAAAGTCCGTCTGCCGGTCGTGCTGCTGCCACAGCTTGGCGGCCTCCTCTATTTGGCGCTGCACCCGCAGACGGGCGCGGTTTTCCTCAATCCAGGCTCTGAGGCGGGGCCAGTGGCGAATTAGCGCCTCGTGGGCCACATCCACTACCGCCACCCGCCCCGGTCCAGCGCTTTTCTCCGCCAGCTCGCTGGTCACCACCAGTTTGGCGTCCGCCAGCCGCTGAATCACTCGCGCCACTTGTGCCTCATGACCTTCAACAGTGATCAAGCTCTTCTGGAAGACGCGGCGGCGGGTGTCCTCGGTCCCCTCGCCCAGCTGAGTTAACTCTAGAAAAATATGCTGGGCAATGCGCTGCTCTTCGCCCGACAGCGCCTGATAAACCGCTTCCGCCCGCGATCGCAGCGTACCCTTGACGCCGCCCAGCCGCGTATACTCCGTTAGGCTTAGCCGGTTGACGGTGCGCCGCCGCCAGAGCTCGGTGAGGGTGTACTGCAGCAGCGGCAGGCTCCCCGGCCCCTCCACATCTGCAAGAATTTGCGCCACGAGCTCTCGCTCCACCTCCAGCCCCGCCCGCTTGGCCGGTTCGGTGATGGCCTGCTCCAGCTCCTTCGGCGTCATTGGGGAGACGGTGACTAGATGCGCCTGCAGCGCCTGGGCTAGCCCAGCGTACTCCTGCTCGGCGCACTTACCGAAGAAGTCAGCCCGCATGGCAACAACCAGGCAAATCTTTTGTCCAACCTGCGCTAGCACCCCCATCAGGCAGGCAAAAAACTGCCGTCGCTCGGCTTCACTGCTGCAGAGGGTGAACGCCTCCTCAAACTGGTCGATAACCACCACGGCGCGTCCCTCCCCAGCGACGGCTGTCACCAGGTGACCCAGGCCTACGCCCCCCGACTCAACGAGGTCCGTCGCTTTGGCAAGCTGGCTAGCGCGCTCCACCTCAGAAGCACCTTCGTCAACGAACGCCCAGGCCAAGCTCCGAAGCGGGTGCTCGCCGGGACGAAGCACGTAGAGAGGCCAGCGATCGCTCCCCGAGAGCCGCTGCCCCAGCTTCAGCTGATGCAGCAGCCCGGCCCGCACCACAGACGACTTGCCGCTGCCTGAGGCCCCCAGCACCGCCAGAAAGTTTCCCTGGCGCACGGCGTCGATTAGCTGGTCGGTGAGGGCTGTGCGCCCGTAGAAGTATTTGGGATCGTCGCCAGCGTAGTCGAAATAGGACAGCCCTTTGTAGGGGCAGACGCTATCAGGCAGCTCGCCAAAGGCCTGGGTGGCCCGGCCTGTAAGAACAATTTTGCCTCCGGAGTTGGCGTACACAGGCCGCTGAGTGGCGTTCTTGAAGCCCCGGTTGAGGGCGTCTATCAGGGTGAAGTTGCTGACTTCGCTGTCAAGCTGCTGCTGGGGGTCGAGCCCGCTTAAGAGGGCCTGGGTGAGCACGCTGTGGCGGCCAGTGGTCTCTTCGTAGGCCACTTCGTACTCCCGCGAGGCGGCAATGAAGCAGCGATCGCGATCGCGCCCTAAATCCCCCGGATCGGCCTCTACAAAATTCAACAGCTCGCCGCTGTAGCAGCAGTCTATCCAAACGACCTGCTGCCGCACAGGGCTCTCCTGCAGGAGGCGACGCAGCCACTGCAGCGACAGCCCCCAGTTCCCCTGCTCGGGGTTGGCGTCGCTGGTGGCCAAGTAGCCTTCCTGGATGCCCCGCTGCTTACGCAGGCCGTGGCCCGAAAAGAAGAACAGTGCCGTGTCGGGAAAGTGCTGTCCTTCGGGCTTAAACAGCTGTACCAGCGATGCTTCCAGCGTTTCTAAAGTCACCTCTTGGCGGCGAGCCACCCGGCGAGTGTTGCCCTCAAACGGGTTAATGACCTCCGGCAGCCGCCACACCCGAAATTCGCCGTGGGTCTCCAGCGCCTGGGCGATCGCTTCAGCGTCGGCAGCGGGCGATCGCAACGGCTGCAGTCCGTCGTACCGATAGGCATTGATGCCAACGACAAGCGCGTCCCGAAGCATGGCTACACCTGCTCTGCTAAAGAGCTAATCTCCCTAGATAGCGACATGAAGGCGCAGCTTGACTTGGGGCGTTGGTCGGAATGCGTCTTCCTTTTGCAAACAATGCCTATCTGGGGTTGCTCCAGTGTAGACAGATGCTGCCACGCTCCGACAGTACCCGCTTGGGTACTTTTTTTGGCGGCTATTTTGACCTGGGGTTGTCGCCGACTAAGTTAGAGAATATAGCGAAAAGCTCCCGCAGCCGCTGCTTAATCTGCCGCTCCCGCTGGGCCGCCGCCCGTCCGGCGTCGCTCATCTTTTGCTCGAAATCCGTCTGCTGCTTCAGCAGCGCATCATCGACGGGCTTGGCCTCGATCTGCGTGCCCTGCTGATAAGCGCGATCGTACCAGGCTTTAGCTTTGTCCAGGTAGCGCTTGATGTTGTCGTAGTCCATACCGCCTTCCGCATTGATGTTGGCTTGCAAAAGTTCAAGCTGTGCCCGAAGCTGAGCGTAGCGCTTGCGCAGTAGAGAGGCCTCGGGGCTGTTGCGCAAGGCGTCCACGGCTTGGGAGACGGCATCGTTGATATCTGACGTGTCCTGCTGCGCCGTTTCCTCAAGGTCAGAGAGAATGATGCTGACGTCTTGTTCGATCTGTGATTCTTCAGCGTCAATCTTGGTCTGCAGCGCGTCCACCTGCCCTTCAATTTGGGCGATCGCCGTCCGGCGGGCATCGCTGACGCCCTCTACTGCCCCTTCAATGGAGGCTTGGATTTCGTCCTTGGCGTCAGTTCCTTGGTCCCTGACGGTATCGATGACCGTGCTGACGGCGTCTTTGACAATCAGCCTCAGTTCGCCAGTTCCTTCTTTAAGCTCGCCTACGGCCTGAGAGACGGCCTCCCGCAAAATATCGCGAATCCGCTCTGAGCGGAGCTGACCTTCTGTTTTAGCTTTGTCGAGATCAGCCCGAATCTGGGCTTTCATGTCGGTGTTGTCCGCCATGGTGGTGCTCCTAATCATTTAAGGATTGCTGAAGAGATATGACTAACGGTGCCGCCCACAGCGCCGACTGTGACTTGGTACCGCGCAGTAGCGGAAATCGGCATTTGTAGCTAGAAGGATAGGATATTTCCCTTTAGGTCGTCATGTCTCTAAAGGGGAGGCTATTGCTAAAAAATTCGGGCTAGCTTCTCCGGCAGGGCTATCTGCATTAGCCATAATTCGATCGTAGATCAGCGCCCATAAAAATCGGGTCCAAGCAGCGTACGGTTTACCGGCACGGCTTAAACCCGATTAATTTCTTAGAAACTCTATGGACGGCTACGCCAATTCTTTTCTTAGTGACGTGAGCTGTAGGTTTAGGGGAGTACGACACGCCGTGCTTCCCTAAACCTACCGGCGTAAAAAGCGCTGCGTTACAAACAAGCAGCAGCTTAAACTTTGTCGATGCCGCGCTTGATGTTGTCCTTGACGTTCTCTACCGCGTGCTGGCCCTCAGCCTGCGCCTGCTTGGCACGGCCCTCTGCCTTATCCTGAGCATCGCCGGTTACCTCACCCATCATCTCTTGAGCCTTACCTTCGATGTTCTTAGCGGTTGCTTCGATCCGATCATCAATACCCATGACAGTCTCCTAAAGCGTTTGAGGTTAAGTTTGAATAAATCGCGTTTATTCTGTACGCAACTATATCGAAACCGAGCTCAGGCTTCCATCGTTCGAGAGATAGAAGATCAGACAATAGACATACCTCTAGCGGCCCATAGCCAGCCTGAATTGAAACCGGTCTGAGCTAGGCATTCGCAAGATTGAGGGGCGGCAATGCCCCTATTCAAGGGCGTAGACACCGATCCCGGATCAGGCGATCGCCTTTATACAATCTGGATATAGTGAATTACGACCAAGACAGGTTTCACATGCAGCCGACTAACCCTAACCAGTTCACGGAAAAAGCGTGGGAAGCGATCGCTCGGGTTCCTGATATTGCCAAGCAGGCCCAGCAGCAGCAGATCGAAACAGAGCACCTGATGCGATCGCTGCTGGAACAAGAGGGATTGGCCACCAGCGTTTTTAACAAGCTCGATGTCCTAGTACAAAAAGTGCGCGACTTCACCGAGCAGTTTATTGCCAGAAAGCCTAAGGTTTCCGGAGCCTCCTCATCGGTGTACCTGGGGCGATCGCTAGATACGCTGCTCGACCAAGCGGAGAAGTACCGCACGTCCTACGAGGATGACTATATTTCTATTGAACACTTACTATTGGGCTACGCCAAAGATGACCGCTTTGGCAAAGCGCTGTTCAAGGAGTTCAACCTCACCGAGGCAAAGCTCAAAACGGTAATTGACCAAATCCGAGGGAATCAGAAGGTGACGGACCAAAATCCAGAGGGCAAATACGAGGCGCTGACCAAATACGGCCGCGACCTCACCCAGTCGGCGCGGGAAGGCAAATTGGACCCGGTGATTGGCCGGGACGACGAAATCCGCCGCACGGTGCAGATCTTGTCTCGACGCACCAAGAACAACCCGGTGCTGATCGGTGAGCCCGGCGTGGGTAAGACCGCGATCGCCGAAGGGCTGGCCCAGCGAATCATCAACGGCGACGTGCCCGAATCTCTGAAGGACCGGAAGCTGATTGCCCTGGACATGGGGGCGCTGATTGCCGGGGCCAAGTATCGCGGGGAGTTTGAGGAGCGGCTGAAGGCGGTGCTGAAAGAGGTCACCGACTCGGAAGGCCACATTATCCTGTTCATTGACGAGATCCACACCGTGGTCGGCGCGGGGGCGACCCAGGGCGCGATGGACGCCGGCAACCTGCTGAAGCCTATGCTGGCCCGGGGCGAGCTGCGCTGCATCGGGGCCACCACGCTGGACGAGTACCGCAAGTACATTGAAAAGGACGCTGCCCTAGAGCGTCGCTTCCAGCAGGTCTATATCGACCAGCCCACTATTGAAGACACGATTTCGATTCTGCGGGGGCTGAAGGACCGCTACGAAACTCACCACAACGTGCGCATCTCGGACAGTGCCCTGATTGCCGCCGCCACGCTGTCCACCCGGTACATCAGCGATCGCTTCTTGCCTGACAAAGCCATCGACCTGGTGGACGAAGCGGCAGCGAAGCTGAAGATGGAGATCACCTCTAACCCCGAAGAATTGGACGAGGTGAGCCGCCGCATCCTGCAGATGGAAATGGAGCTGCGATCGCTGCAGCAGGAAACCGACGCCGGTTCTTTGGAGCGGCGAGAGCGGCTAGAGCGAGAGCTGGCCAATAACAAGGAAGACCAGGCGGGCCTCAAAGCCCAGTGGCAGGCGGAGAAAGACATCCTTCAGGGCCGCAG
>JBHJHD010000036.1:0-22300 GCA_050331115.1 Elainellaceae cyanobacterium | reverse complement strand
CAGGTCAGTCTCGCCTGATAGATCGATAGGCTCGCTCCCAATGGGGTCGCCTTCAATGGGGTCGCCTCCAGTTGGGTCGCCTTCAATGGGGTCGCCTCCAGTTGGGTCGTCTCCAGTAGGGTCTCCCTCAATAGGGGGCTCGCCCTCAATGGGGTCGCTCTCGATGGGGGGGCTGACCAAATCGCTTACCGCAGTGCCGCCGCTAAAGGCTAGCGTACCGCTCAGGCTAGCGATGAAGTCTGACGCATCGGTCAGTAGCTGCGCAAGGTCGACGGAAATTGGCGGGGCGTCCGCTTCGGGCATGGCCTCGACGGGCGTCTCAGGAAGCGTCGGATCGACAGGTATCTCTACAGGCGTCTCAGGAAGCGTTGGATCGACAGGTGCCTCTGGCGGGATGACGTCAACGGGCGTCTCGGGAACCATCGGGTCGACGGGCGCTTCGGGGGCAACCGGCTCATCGGCCGCGTCCAGCTCAAAGAAGCCTTCTAACACCCCCCCGCTCAGGGTAAATTCAGCCGCTGCTCCGGTGATAAGCGGCGTGATCGCACTGCTGATGATTTCCGTCACGTCGAAAGGCTCACCAATCGTCGTGATGCCGATCAGTTCGACCGTCGCTAGGCCATCGTCTATGGCCAGGGTGATGGGAAGGTCAGCCAGATCGAACACCGCGGGGCTGTCCGTGTCTGGGTTGAGCGTCGCCGTCCCGGCAAATAAGTTGAAGGTCGCTGTAGAATCGCCCAAGGGCACCGTAAACTCGGTGTCTTCATCGAAGGCAAAGCTCTCTTCCAGGTCGCCGAATGGGGTATCGAGGTCGATGTCCAGCGCCCCATCTAGGAAGCTCAGCGCCCCCTCAATCGCGCTATCGCCAATGTCCAAATCGACGTCGATGATACCGCCGTTGATGGTCAGCGAACCCTCAATGTCGGCAACTGCGGGCAAAAGGGCCGTCTCGACCAGCGCGTTTAAATCTAGCGTCCCGGTCATCGCCTCTCCGTCCTCTAGGGTCAGCCCCGTTGTCACAATGCCACCCTCTAGACCGACGGTGGCGGTAATGCCCGTCAGCTCATCGATGAGGCTGCCAATCTCGGCAACGGCGTCAATTTCCTCAGCAATGGCCCCGCCAGTGCTCATAAGGTCGATGCCGATGACGCCGTCGGTAAACGTCACCGCGCCGAGAAGGCTGTCGGCGAACTGCGTCAGATCGATCTCAGAGAGCGTTTCAGGGAGAAACGTGGATAGGTCACTAAGAATGGAATCAGACAGAAGCGCGTCGGCTGCAGGGGCAATGACTGCATCGGTGTTTGCTTCGATAGTGGCAATAGCTAGCGTATCGATTTCGAACATGTAGAGACTCCTGATCCTCAAATTAAGGGGTGTTTATGGCGTTGATGCTTTAATCAAACTGGGGGCACAGCGGCAGGCGTTTCCAATACCGGGGTTGCCAGCGTTGGGGTTACTAAGGCTGCGGCACAAATATCTACGGTTAGTAGATACTGTGAGCACGGGGGCTTAGCCTGAAGTGCCCTTAGCCTGAAGTGCCCCTCACTCAAAACAGGTTCAGTTGACGTAATTCATCCGCAAATGTGCCGCGAACTTTGATGATTTATCACAGGGATAATCTAACTTAGCGAAGCAGGCTGCTACCACTTGGGCGATCGCTGAGCAGAGGTGATACCTTAGATGAGCTACGCTTGAGCGCCAAATGCCCATGAATTTCTTGACCAATTTGCTCCCCGCCCCCCTCAGCCTTCCCCGTATGCATCGGGTCCGGCGCGGGCTGACAAAATCAGAGGCAGAGATTGCCACTATGCGTCAGGCAACCCGCATTGTGGCCACCGTGCTCAAGGAAATCTCTGAGCGCGCCCGGCCCGGCATGACCACCGCCAATCTCGATGCCTACGCGGAGCGGCGGATTCGCGAGATGGGCGCCACCCCCAGCTTCAAGGGATACTACGGATTTCCGGGCTCTATCTGCGCCTGCATTAATGACGAGGTAGTGCACGGTATTCCCAGCGCCAAAAAGATTATTCACGCCGGAGACGTCCTCAAGGTAGATACCGGAGCCTATTACGACGGCTTTCACGGCGATTCCTGCATCACTGTCGGGGTCGAAGCCGTGACGCCAGAAGCCGCTAAGCTAATCGAGGCGGCGGAGGCGACTTTATATAAGGGGATCGAGCAGGTCAAGGCGGGCGCGCATCTGCTGGACGTTGCCGGGGCAATCCAGGACTATGCGCAGGGCGCAGGCTTTGCCATCGTCGAGGAGTTTACGGGCCACGGCGTCGGCCGAAACCTCCACGAAGAGCCCTCGGTGTTTAATATTCGCACGCGGCAGCTGCCCAACGTCAAGCTGCAGGCCGGGATGACCCTAGCGATCGAGCCGATTTTGAATGCTGGGTCTCGCCACACCCGCACCCTTCCCGATCGCTGGACCGTCGTCACCGTCGATCGCGCCCTTTCAGCCCAGTTTGAGCACACGGTCTTAGTGACCGAATCTGGGTACGAGATCCTGACGGACCGGGCGCGAGTTTGATTTAGGCTGCTTTTGATTCAAGCTTTACTGGCGGCGAGAGCTATAGCCCTGGGGTAGAGCTTGTGCTCCTGCCGGTGAATCCGCTGCTGCAACACCTCAGGCGTGTCGCCAGGCAGCACGGGTACGGCAGCCTGCGCCACAATTGGGCCGCTGTCAACCTCAAGCACGACATGGTGAACGCTACAGCCGGTAATCTTGACGCCAGCCTCTAAGGCCTGCTCCACGGCGCGCAGTCCCGGGAAGCTGGGAAGCAGGCTGGGGTGGATGTTGAGAATGCGTCCGGGAAAGGCCTGAATTAGCTCATTGGTCACACAGCGCATCCACCCTGCCATAATCACCCAGGTCGCGCCGTGGCGCTTTAGGGCGGCGACAATCTCGTGATCTAGCGCCTCACGGCTCTCAAATTTTCGGTGGTTGACCAGTACAGCCGGGACCTGCCGCCGCGCCGCCCGGGCGGCCACACCGGCGCTGGGGTTGTTGTAAATGACGACGGCGACCCGAGCGTTGAGCTGGCGATCGGCTATGGCCTGGGCGATCGCCTCAAAATTACTGCCGTTGCCAGACGCCATAACGCCTAGCATCAGGGGGACCGGATTAACGTGATCTGTGAGAGCCTGATGCCCATCGGGCGAATGAAGCGCCGCGCCTTCGAGCCCAAGTTGTGGAGTAGTCGACATTCTGACCATATGAGAGCCTCATAGGCCATGATACTAGGCCTGCGCGCGGCTGCCGATGAGGCCTCATCATTGTCTTCGCGAGCGAGTGGCCCAATAAAGGATTACAGTAAAGTGCCCTTTGCGGGTCTGATATAGCGTAAACAGGAAGACTAATCTTATAATAGTTAGCCATAGGTTGCAGATATCCAATATCTATATTTAGTTAATCTAAACGCGACTAGCCCAATCTTAAGGAGAGCCAAGCTTCCCGCTTTTGCCGGCGGTTATCTCAATTTTTTATGTTCCTTCTATAAAATTGCGTCAAATTTTCATTCAGCTGTGGAGACAGCTCAGTACCTCCAGCGAGAATTTCTTCAAGATGCAGCTCGGCTTACATCTTGCGGTTTCGTCCATAGGGGATGCCTAAATTTTGGACATTTATCTGACATGTCCAGCATCTAAAGCATGTCCAGTGATGCTTGCGGTATCGATGTCCGACCTGATTTACCCAAGGACGTCGGCCCCTTTCGAACATTCAATGCCTGCTGTATATAGCCCCTCGGCTTTATATTCTATTCACTAAAACTTTCGCTAGATTAGGGCCCTGAAGGGCTACAGCTAGCTTTGTCAACGCCGCTATATCAATCAACTATAGGTGCAAAATATATATGTCTTCTAAAAGCCGTCTTTCGATATTCGTAGACGGGAACAACATGTTCTATGCCCAGCAAAAGAACGGCTGGTTCTTTGATCCACGACGCGTTTTACGCTACTTTACCGACGACTCACACATCCGCTTGATCAATGCATTTTGGTACACCGGGCTAAAGGATTCCCAGGACCAGCGTGGTTTTCGAGATGCGCTCATCAGCCTGGGCTATACGGTGCGCACCAAAGTACTCAAAGAGTACTATGACGATTCCTCGGGGCGCTACTCGCAAAAGGCCAACCTAGATATCGAAATCGTCGTGGATATGTTTAACACGGTAGAACAGTACGATCAGGTCGTGTTATTTAGCGGAGATGGCGATTTTGAGCGGGCGGTTGAGCTGCTGCGCTCGAAGAGCACCCATATCACCGTGGTCTCAACGGAGGGGATGATCGCCCGCGAGCTGAGAAACGCCACCGATCGCTACATCGACCTCAACAGCATCCGCGACTACATCGAAAAGAGCGATGGCTATAACTAACTAGTCTGTGGCTTTGATTAGGTCAAGGCGCTGGGCTATGGAGCTGACCAATCCAACTCAGCGAATAATCGCTATCATCAGGGGATAGTTGTCTTGCCCTGAGGTCAGGCCCCATGACTCCTCCACAGCCCAGCGCATCGTCTACGCTACACACAGCGTCCCCGTCCGATCGAATCATCGTTTTCGATACCACGCTGCGGGACGGCGAGCAGTCTCCGGGGGCGACCCTCAACGTCGACGAAAAGCTGGCGATCGCCCGTCAGCTGGCGCGGCTGCGGGTAGACATCATCGAGGCCGGATTTCCCTTTGCCAGCCCGGGAGACTGCGAGGCGGTACGCCGGATTGCGGCGCAGGTCGGCACTGAAGACGGCCCGACCATCTGCGGCCTAGCCCGGGCCACGCAGCAGGACATCAAGACGGCCGCTGAAGCCCTAGCGCCCGCTGCCCATCGCCGCATCCACACCTTTATCGCCACCTCCGATATCCACCTCAAGCACAAGCTGCGTAAGTCTCGCGCCGAGGTGCTGGCAATTGTGCCGGAGATGGTGGGTTACGCCAAGTCGCTTGTGGATGATGTAGAGTTTTCCCCGGAGGACGCGGGCCGCTCGGACCCTGAGTTTTTGTATCAGGTGCTTGAGCAGGCGATCGCCGCAGGCGCGACAACGGTCAACATCCCCGATACCGTGGGCTACACCATGCCCAGCGAGTTTGGCGGCCTGATTCGCGGCATTGCTGAACACGTCCCTAACATCGACCAGGCGGTTATTTCGGTCCATGGCCACAACGATCTAGGTCTGGCGGTGGCTAACTTCCTGGAGGCGGTGAAGCACGGAGCGCGGCAGCTTGAATGCACCATTAACGGCATCGGCGAGCGGGCCGGTAATGCCGCGCTGGAAGAGCTGGTGATGACGCTGCACGTGCGGCGGCAGTACTTCAACCCGTTCTTTGGTCGTCCGGCCGACTCTGAGCCGCCGCTGCACAATATCGACACCCAGCAGATCTATAAGACCTCCCGTTTGGTGTCTAACCTCACGGGCATGTTTGTACAGCCCAACAAGGCGATTGTGGGGGCAAACGCCTTCGCCCACGAATCTGGCATTCATCAAGACGGGGTGCTGAAGCACAGGCTCACCTACGAGATCATGGACGCTGAGTCCATCGGGCTCACCAATAACCAGATCGTGCTGGGCAAGCATTCCGGGCGCAACGCCTTTCGCACCCGGCTTCAGGAGCTGGGCTACGATCTGTCGGACCAGGATTTAAACAAGGCGTTTCTCCGGTTCAAGGAGCTGGCCGATAAGAAGAAAGAAATCAGCGACTGGGACTTAGAGGCGATCGTCAACGACGAGACCCAGCACACCCCCATCGCCTATACCTTGCAGCACGTCCAGGTCTCCTGCGGCGACCACGCCCAGCCCACGGCGACGGTCTGTGTCCTGACGCCAGACGGCAAGGAGCTGATGGACGCGGCCATTGGCACCGGGCCGGTAGACGCGGTGTACAAGGCCATTAACCGAGTCATTGACCTGCCCAACCAGCTGATTGAGTACACCGTCAAATCGGTCACTGCCGGCATCGATGCCATTGGTGAGGTGACGATTCGCCTGCGCCACGAGGGCCGACTGTTCTCAGGCCACGCCGCCAATACCGACGTGGTGGTGGCCTCCGCCCAGGCCTATATGAATGCCCTAAACCGGCTCTATGCGTCTCAGCAGCAAGGGCAAATCCTGCATCCGCAGCGGGACAGCGCAGGCGTTTCATAGTGGGTTTGCTAGCGGGGGCGCTGGGTCAACGGCTCCTGCGGCGGCTGGGCCTGTATGTCTTGCTGGGGGGCGTGGCGCTGCTGATGCTGCTGCCGCTGCTGTGGCTGCTGAGCACCGCTTTCAAGTCACCTACGGAAACCATCGTTCAGTTTCCGCCTCGGTTCTGGCCTGAGTCGCCGACCCTGCAAAACTTTGTGCAGGTTTGGCAGACCAATCCCATGGGGCGTTATTTGGTCAACAGCACCCTAGTCGCCGTAATCACCGTGCTGCTCAACCTGCTGCTGTGTGCCTTGGCGGCCTATCCCCTAGCGCGGCTGCAGTTCCGCGGCCGGGAGGCGCTGCTGACCCTGATTATCAGCACGATTTTGATTCCGTTTCAGGTGGTGATGATTCCGCTGCATATCCTGGCGGTGAACTTAGGACTGCGCAACACCTACTTAGGCCTGGTGTTTCCGGCGATCGCTTCCGCTTTCGGCATTTTCCTGCTGCGGCAGGCCTTTCTGGGGGTGCCCAAAGCGCTAGAGGAGGCGGCCCGCATGGACGGCTGCTCGGAGCTGGGAATTTGGTGGTTTGTTATGCTGCCTGCTGTACGGCCGGCGCTGGTCACCCTGTCGATTTTTGTCTTTATTGGCTCTTGGAGCGACTTTCTATGGCCGCTGATTATCCTAGATGACCCCGCGTACTACACGCTCCCTCTAGGCGTTGCTAAGCTGGCGGGAGCATTTTCGCTCGACTGGCGGCTGACTGCGGCGGGGTCAATTCTATCTGTCATCCCTATCTTGCTTGTGTTTCTGTTTGTGCAGCGCTACATCGTACCCACCGAGGCGGGCAGCGGCGTCAAGGGATAGTTAGTCTGCAGGTCGGTCAATTGCGGGTTGCGCAAAATATTAAGAAACATGTCATAGTAAAACAGAAACCCATAAGCAGTGATATGCGTCCATGACGCGGTATCGCTGCCGACTCAGCAAGGTATATCTATGACATCCTCAAATGCAGTGCCCGATGACGGCCTCACTAAAAGCGCGCTTTTAGAAACCGTGAAGCGTAAAGCAGGCCTAGAAGACCTCTACGACGCGCGCGACATCGCTGAAGTCGTCTTCCGGACTCTGCGGGACCTGATGACCACTGAGGCCGCCGATCGGGTGGCTGCTGAGCTAGAGGGAAAGCTCCTCACGACGGGAGACAGCACCAAAGACAGACTGGTTGAGGTTTGGAAGGATACTAACTGGATTGTGCGCCTTTTGAGCCGCATTCGTCCCCCCCTGGAAATTGATACCGACACCTTCTTGTTCAGAATTAGTCAAGAGGCCGGCCTGTCCCGTGGGGTAACGCCCGAAGACGCTACTGAAGCGGTGTTTTCGGCACTCAAGCGAGAGCTATCTGACGAATGCCAGCAGGAAATTGCCTCTTTTCTGCCTGAGCCGCTGCGCGAGGCATGGCGAGCGGTATAGGCTGAACTTGCGTAGCGTCCTAAACTTAGGAGCGGACCTACAAAGCAGGGGTACAGCGTACTGCACCCCTGCTTAAGCTATTTGCCGTGAGCTGATTTCTGCGCCTTATATTCCTGTTGATTAGATATTCCCGTCGCTTGAATATCGCGATCGCCCGGATATCTCTACCGCTTATTTTGTCTGCCCGTAAAGCTACGCCGGCAAGCAATCGCTGCGCAAAATCCGTAAGGCGCAGGCCGAAAAAGCGCTGCTTCCGAGGTACTGCTTTAGCGAAAGCCTACAGAAGCCTGCCAGACGAATGCCAGCAGCAGGAAAAATACGGGAATGATAGGCAGTACATCTACGAGCGGATCGAAAATCTGATAAGCTTCCGGCAGTTCGGCGATCAGCAGGGCGGGCAGTAGTGATGACATCCGTCGGGTAACCTCGTCTGTAACGCTAAATCTTATAATTCAGCCGCATTATACCATGGCGTTTAGGACCCTCGATAGACTTTACTGAGGCATGGGTGCGGTACGCTTAGCTCATGGCGGTACGCTTAACCCATGGCGTATCGCTGCAGCGCCCAAAACGCAGCCTTCCAGCGATCTGGGCGCTGCAGCAAGGGAGCATCGCTCGACGCTCGCAACCCGCCTTATTCTTAGCCTTTATTCGGATTTCTATTACGTTATGCCTTTTCCTCGTACTAGCGGCATTTTGCTCCATCCCACGTCATTACCCAACCGGCTAGGTGTTGGCGATCTGGGCGTGGAAGCCTTTCGGTTTATCGATGTCCTTCACGACTGTCGCCAGAGCATTTGGCAGGTTCTCCCCCTAGGGCCAACCGGGCACGGCAACTCGCCCTATATGTCCTACTCCTCGATGGCAGGTAACCCACTGCTGATCAGTCTGCAGCGCCTGCATGAGGCGGGACAGCTGACCTACGAAGACATATCCATACCCGACATCTCGACCTCCGCGGTAGACTACGACACTGCTACCCAGGCCAAGATGCCGCTGCTGGCCAAAGCTGCCGACCACTTTAGAGCCTACGCCGCCGGTGAGCAGCGGCAGGCCTTTGACCAGTTCTGCTATGCGCGCGAGTTTTGGCTAGATGGCTATGCGCTGTTCATGGCGCTGAAGCAGGCCCACGGCGGCAAGCCCTGGACCCAGTGGGAGCCCGCGATCGCCCGCCGCGATGCAGATGCGATTGCGGTATGGACTGAAAAGCTAGAGACCGAGGTGTTTCACCAAAAATATTGGCAGTTTGAATTTCACCGTCAGTGGTCCAGCTTGCGGCAGTACGCCAACGAGCGCGGCATTTCTATCCTGGGTGATATGCCGTTCTACGTCGCCCATGACAGCGCCGACGTTTGGGAGTTTCCCGATCGCTTTTGCCTCAACCGGGAAACGGGAGAGCCCGCGCTGATGGCGGGGGTGCCGCCCGACTACTTCAGCGCCACGGGACAGCTGTGGGGCAACCCAATCTATGACTGGGAGCGCATCAAGTCGCTGCACTTCAAGTGGTGGATCTACCGGTTCGAGGCGCTGCTGGAATTTGTCGACATTATTCGCATCGACCATTTCAGAGGTTTTCAGGCCTACTGGCAAGTGAAAGAGGGGGAGACGACCGCCATGAACGGTCAGTGGGTTGAGGCCCCCGGAGAAGAGCTATTTGACCAGCTCAAGCAGGACATAGGCTTTTTGCCCATCATCGCTGAGGATTTGGGCGTAATCACCCCTGAGGTTGAGGCGCTGCGCGATCGCTACGAGTTTCCCGGCATGAAAATCCTGCAGTTTGCCTTTGGCTCAGGGCCGGACAACCCCTACTTACCCTTCAACTACAGTCAAAACTGCCTGGTCTACACGGGGACTCACGACAATGACACAACCGTGGGCTGGTTTGAGAGCGCCGATGATTACACAAAGCAGTCCACAACCGAGTATTTGGGACAGCTCGGCCCCGACGGGATTCACTGGGACATGATTAGGCTGGCCCTCAGCTCAGCGGCCAATCAAGCGATTATCCCGCTTCAGGATTTGCTGGGAAGAGGCACCAGCGATCGCATGAACACACCGGGGCTGGGAGAAGGAAACTGGACTTGGCGCTATCACCCCGACGACATCACGGACGAGATTAGGGACAGACTTAGGTCCCTAACGCAGCTCTACGGTCGCGCTCAAACTTAGGACCTAAGCTGAGACAGGCGAAGTAGACCCCCTTAAGCTATTCCAAGGGCGCTACTGATAAGAGTGCTACTGAGAAACGGCTTGCTCCGTTTCAGCGGGCGAATCGGTAGAGAAAGTTCTCTCTAGAACAGACCCCGGCTCGCCCATAATTTCTGCAGGGCTGTTGTTGAATGCGAGCAGCACGCCGCCCGCATTTCCGGCCCGCACGATCACTTCACTATCAGCGGTCCAAGTCTGCTCGCTGCCCTCCTGCAGCACGCCCTCAAATTCTTCGGTGCCATCCACAATTACCCGCAGCCAGGAGCGCTCTACAAGCTCTAGAGAAACCTGAACCGGGCTGTCGCTCTGCTGCTCAGACAAACTGTCTTCTCCGTCGGCATCGACAGCCGATAGCCCAGCTGCATCCGGCGCATCTGCTAGGGAAGCGGCGCTGTCAACTGACTCTCGGGGCGATTCACGCGCGGCATCACGCGCTTGGGGAGACTGCTGCAGCGTCGTCAGCGTCGTTGGGGTCAAGGCGCTCAGCAGGTAGGATATCCCGCTTACTGCAGCCACGATGAGCACCACGTAGGCGGCATAGAGATGGAGGGGTCTGAGCTGGGCCGCAGCAGAGCTATTCCACGAGGCCTGTATGGGCTCTTCGCCGCTCTCTATTGGAAAGGCGGCTGCAACCTCACGGCCGCTCAAGCCAAGGCTGTCGGCGTAGCGCTTAATAAAGCCGCGGATGTAAATTGCCTCCGGCAGCGCCCTGAGGTCTCCCCCTTCAATCGCCCGTAGAAGACGGACCTGGATCAGAGTTTCAGCCGCAATTTGCTCGAGCGAGCGGTTCTGCTGCTCGCGAACGCCCTGCAAGTGAGCTCCAATTTGAGCAAGCTGTTCCTGCTGATCTGGCTTCTCGCGCACCACGTCTTGACTCACAACTTCAATCTCCTCAAATCTCTACAGAACTCACTTAATTTGGATCTACCCTGAATGCAGGCTGGCTGCTTTCAATCTTCAATAAAGAATCGATTTCACTCGAGCTGAGCTGACGGTAGTGCCCTTGAGGGAGCTGGCCCAGCTGAATTGAGCCAATTGCTATACGGTGCAGCGTGATAACAGGATGACCGAGCTGATCGGCAACGCGGCGAATCTGACGGTTGCGCCCCTCCCATAAAATTACCTCTATTAGCGTGGTTTGAGAAGTGGTCTCGACCACGGTAACCTCCGCTGGCAGGGTTTGCCGCCCCGACAATAGTATCCCCTGACGCCAGAGTGTCAAATCACGCTTGCTCAAAATGCCGGTCACGCACACGCGATAGGTCTTGCCAACGTGGTGTCGAGGATGGGTGAGCCGAAACGTTAGATTACCATCGTTGGTCAGGAGCAGTGCACCTGTCGAGGCGATGTCTAAGCGCCCCACTGGGTGAAGGCCAAGCGTGCTGAGCGATTTTGGCAGCAAGTTTAGCACGGTGCGGCGGTTTTGTGGATCGGTGCAGGTCGATACAACGCCCTGGGGTTTGTTTAAAAGGAAGTATGCGGATTTGGGGCGCGTCTGGGGGACAATCGCCACGCCGTCGACTTCGATACGATCGCGGTGGGGATCGGCCTTTTGACCTAGATGCGCGGGCTCACCGTTAACCCGGACGCGCCCATCGGCGATCAGCTGCTCGGCTTTGCGACGAGAGGCGACGCCCCACTGCGAGATTAGCTTTTGGAGTCTTTCTACCACAGCCGCCTCGCCAAGCAGGTCGCCAAATGGGCCGCTAGCGTATGGGCATCGACCCCCAAAACGCCGCGCGCTTGCGCAAGCTCGATAGCCGTTTGGGCATGCCACCAAGCGCCGCTCCAGGCCGCGCTTTCAACGGGCTCTTGGCGGGCGGCAGCCTGGGCCATCAGGCCGCCAATGAGGCCGGTGAGGACATCGCCACTCCCCCCTCGGGCTAGGGCCGGCGTACTGTCAGGATTGATCCAGGTTTTGCCGTCGGGAGATGCAATAATGGCCCGCGCGCCTTTCAGCAGGACGGTAGCGCCGCTCTGATGGGCGGCCTGCTGGGCCTGGGTGATCCGATCGGGCTTGGTCGTCAGAGGCTCCTTCCCACAGGGAAAAAGCCGCTCAAACTCTCCCGCGTGGGGCGTGAGCAGCGTGTAGGCTTCTCGCTGCTCTAGGGCCGTTTGCGTTCCTATCTGGGCGACAAGGTTGAGGCCATCGGCGTCGAGCAGCAGCGGCACCCGCGCCGATAAAATCTGAGGCAAGATCCCGGCCCGCGGCGTCAGCCCCGGCCCGCAGGCGATCGCGTCGTAGCGGCCAAGGTCTACATCCTCGGGAAAAGCCGCAATCGCCCCTGCCTCGGTGGGGCAGCCTAGGGTAACCGCATCGGGAATTTGGGCCGCCAGCAGCGGCTTTAGCGCTTGGGGAACGGCGATGGCCAGCATGCCAACGCCGCTGGCCCGTGCGGCCAGCCCCGTCAGCAGGGCCGCCCCCAGGTAAGACGCCGAGCCGCATACGAGCAGCAGGTGACCTTCTCTATATTTATAGGTCGTGGGCGATCGCCTCAGGGGCAGCGCCTCAGCAACGTCTGGCGGCGTGATGCGAATGAGCCGTAGCTCCCCCAAGACGGCCTCAATATCCCTAGTCGGAATATCGAAATCGATCAGCGTTGCCTGGCCCATGTAGGCCAGCGCCTGGTCCTGCAGGCAGGCCCGCTTCCACAGACCTAGACAGAGCGTTTGGGTTGCCCGTATTGCCTCGCCTAAGGCCTCACCGCTGTCCGTATGAATACCCGAGGGCAGATCAATGCTGACCACAGGAGCGCCGAGGGCGTTGACATCGCGCACCAGCTGCGCCAGATCTCCCGCAATGGGCCGCGAGAGGCCAAAGCCAAACAGCCCGTCTAAGATCAGATCTGGGATCTGATCTGGCGACTGGTGAGCCACTTGGCCCGCGGCAACAGACGGGACGCCTAAGGCCTTGAGGTAGCGGTCGTGCTGCGCCGTCAGCGCCTTTTGCTGGGCAATGGGGCTGCATACCGAAACGCAGTAGCCCTGATGGTACAGCTCGCGGGCCACCGACAGCGCATCCCCGCCGTTGTGCCCCGGCCCCGCTAGCACCAGCACCCGCTTTGCCAGGGGGTACTGGGCGACAATCCAGGCGGCGATGCGCCCAGACACCTTCTCCATAAGCGCCGCCACCGGCATGCCGGCCTCAAAAAGACGGGCCTCGATGGCCTGCATTTCGGCAGCGCTGACCACGACGCGCTGCCGCGCTAGGTTTTGCTGAGCGGCGCGATCGCCAGCGGCGTTTGTCATGGGGATTTCAGGCCTTTTAGCGGCGATAGTAGACCCTGGCATCCATGCCAAAGTCCCGCAGAAACCGATTCCACCGGGTTGCGGACTGGCGGCTGGCAAAGGGGCCGATGAGCAGGTGCGGACCCAGGGGCTGATCCCGCTGGGCGATCGCGTTTGGGCTAGCCCCCAGCAGGGCGACCCGTCCCTGGAGCCGATCGAGGTTGTCGGCGTCACCCGGCACCACAATGTAGAAATCGCTGCCGGCAGCCACCGGAGCGGGCTGCTGCGCCACGGTAACCTCAGGGTTAGGCTGCGCCGCGGTAACCTCAGGGCTAGGCTCTGGCGCTGAAGCTGGATCGGCGATCGCTGTCTCCGTCGGTAGGGGAGCGCTCAGTTCCGCTGGCGGCAGCACCGCCCCGCTAGCGGAACCGATGCTGGAGCCAATCTGGTCAAATTCGCCGTCCCCTTCAGCGGGGGGGGGCGGCGCTACGCTGGTTGGGGGAGCCTCATTGCCCACCGCCGGCTCGATGGCGATCGCCTCTACAGCAGGGGCGACGTCAATTTCAGCGCCAATCCCCTGCTCTGACAGGGCCTCTACCTGACGCTGGGCGGCGGCAAGCTGGCCAAACTGCCCCGCCAAAATAACCGGCTGGCCCCGGTAGCGCTCAAACACGGCCTCGGGCTCAATGCGGCGCACCTGCTCTAAGAGGAAGGGACTATCGCTGTTGATCAACACCCGATATTGCTGGGCCGCATCTGTCGGCGCTGGGCTGGCGCTCTCCCCATTAATTTCATCTGGGGTCTCATCTGGGGTCTCATCTGGGGCATCATCTGGGGCTAAATCCGGCGGGGATGCCGGCTGAGGCTCAAGATCGGGAATTGAGGGCGGGGGCGGCAAACCATCAATGACGCTCTGGGCCATCGTGCTCTGGGCCATCGCGCTCTGGGCCATCGCGCCCTGAGCGGTCGCCGGCACCGACACGGCAAGCAATCCAAAGGCGATCGCCCAGCGCTTAGAGGACCATAGGCCGGCTGAGCTTAGACCATCCGAGCTGCGAAAGAATTGACGGAAAGTTTTGAAAAGCGGGGGCTGATATGTCATGGCAAAAGAAGTACAAGCTAGCGATATAGAGCATGTTTGGGCCAGTATGCCGCTGACGTCGAGGTCTTGTCTGTAAATGTTAACCTGAGGGAGTCTTTCAATTTTATAAGCTACCGCAGCCGTGCGCAGTATCTCCGCTGCGCTGATGCTTCTGCCAAACGCCATCGCTTGACCAACCAAGCAACAGTCCCTAGCTTGTTTGGTCAAGCTCCAATCTGTTCAGCCCCGATCTCCAACGATGTCTAAAGCGATGTCTAAAACAATGCCCAAAATTGTCGTTGGCCTGTCCGGCGGCGTCGATAGCTCTGTCGCGGCGGCAACGCTGCATCAGCAGGGCTACGAGGTCTACGGCCTGACGCTGTGGCTGATGAAAGGTAAGGGGCAGTGCTGCTCAGAGGGGATGGTGGACGCGGCGCAGCTGTGCGACCAGCTAGACATTCCCTACGAAGTTGTAGACAGCCGTGAGGTCTTTCAGCAGGAGATCGTCGACTACCTCGTTGAGGGATACGGCGCGGGGATAACGCCGCTGCCCTGCTCTCAATGCAATAAGGCCGTCAAATTCGGCCCCATGCTCAACTATGCAGCCCAAAAGGGATGCGATCGCATTGCCACCGGCCACTACGCCCGCGTTGCTCAAGATCCGAGCACCGGGCGCTATCAGATTCAGCGGGCCTGCGATCGTCGCAAGGACCAGTCCTATTTCCTTTACGACCTATCGCAAGCGGTTCTGGCCCGGGTTTTGTTTCCTCTAGGTCACCAGACGAAAGACGAAACCCGCCGCCTAGCGGCAGAGTTTGGCCTACGCACCGCCAACAAGCCCGATAGCCAGGATTTGTGCCTAATCGAGGCCCATGGCTCCATGAAAGACTTTTTGGGTCAGTATCTTGCCCCAGCGCCTGGCGATATCGTCAATCAGTCCGGGCAGATACTAGGCCGTCACGACGGCATCCAAAACTACACGATTGGCCAGCGCAAAGGGCTGGGAATCGCCGCGTCCAATCCCCTATACGTGGTCAAACTTGATCCCGGGCGTAACCAGGTCGTAGTGGGAGAGCGACAGACCGCTTTCCAGCCTGAGTGCGAAGTTGATCGAGTGAACTGGGTCTCTATCGCTGCGCCAGATAGTCCAATCCGTGCTGACGTTCAGGTGCGCTACCGCACGCCTCCCGTTCCGGCCACCATTATTCCACTAGACGACGCCTGTCAGCGCGTACGCGTGCTGTTTGACGAGCCGCAGTTCAGCGTCTCCCCTGGGCAGGCTGCCGTTTGGTACCAAGGCGACCATCTTCTCGGCGGCGGTATCATCCGTCCTTTACTTCAAAACGCAACTTTTGAAGAATAGTGTGAAGAGACTGTAATCGGAATGGGTGAATTGGCGGCGGCTCCAATTCTCGTAATAGGATATGAGCGGGCTAGCCCGAACGCGGGTTTACGCATCGCTATACGTACTTATGGGCTCTTACAGGCTCAGATAAAGATAGACAAAGTAAATTTTAGGAGTAATTACCCTTGAGTCAGAAAGATATTGCACCGCCCCACGGTGGTGAGCTAATCAACCGAATTGCAGGAGCAGATCAGCGTCAGGAGTTTCTGTCGAAAGCTGATTCTCTGCCGCGGATCACCCTAGATGAGAGAGCCGAATCCGATCTTGCAATGATCGCCATCGGCGGCTTTAGTCCGCTGACGGGCTTTATGGAAGAAGCGGACTACAACTCCGTGGTCGAAAAAATGCTGCTCGCTAACGGCCTGCCCTGGTCGGTTCCAATCACCCTGTCGGTTAGCGAAGATGAGGCTGATAGCCTTACCGAAGGCAGCCTAATCCGTCTCGACAACACCAGCGGCGAGTTTATTGGCGTCCTGGAGCTCACGCAGAAATACCGTTACGACAAGACCCGCGAGGCCGTCAACGTTTACAGAACTGACGAAGATAAGCACCCCGGTGTCAAAGTGGTCTATGACCAAGGCCCTATCAACCTTGCCGGCCCCGTTTGGCTGCTAGAGCGCAAGCCCCACCCCCTATTCCCGGTCTATCAAATCGATCCCGCTGAATCGCGGGCGATGTTTCGCGATAAGGGCTGGAAGACCGTAGTGGGCTTCCAAACCCGCAACCCGATCCATCGGGCCCACGAGTACATTCAAAAATGTGCCCTTGAAACCGTAGACGGCCTGTTTCTGCATCCTCTAGTGGGTGCGACTAAGAAAGATGATATTTCGGCAGACGTCCGCATGCGCTGCTACGAAATCATGATGGACAAATACTTCCCGCAAGATCGGGTTATTCTAGCGATTAATCCAGCAGCCATGCGGTATGCTGGTCCTCGAGAGGCTATTTTTCACGCCCTGGTTCGCAAGAACTACGGCTGTACTCACTTTATCGTGGGTCGGGATCATGCCGGCGTTGGCGATTACTACGGTACTTACGACGCTCAGCATATCTTCGATGAGTTTGACAGCGATGCCCTCGGCATTACGCCCATGAAGTTCGAGCACGCCTTTTACTGCACGCGGACGGAAACGATGGCGACCAGCAAGACTAGTCCCAGCACGAAGGAAGAGCGCATTCATCTGTCAGGGACCAAAGTCCGTGAAATGCTGCGGCGAGGCGAAATGCCCCCGGCGCAGTTCTCTAGGCCTGAGGTGGCGGCGGAGCTAGTTCGGGCCATGCAGCAACAGGCGAAGACAGAGGCTTAGCATATACCGTGATATCGACGCGACGAGCATTTTTGCAGCGGACAGCCTGGGGGCTGGCATCACTGGGAGTGAGTCAGTCTGCCCTGTCCCTGCTAGCCCGTCGCTATCAAGCGGCGCTAGCCGCCCCGCCAGGCCGAAAGCTCGCTCTGCTAGTGGGTATCAACCAGTATCCAGAGAGCGTCTGTGACTGCCCACCCTTCCAAGGGGCTGCTCTGCAGGGCGCAGTCACAGACGTCGAGCTTCAGAGAGAGCTGCTGACCCATCGATTTGGGTTTCAGTCTAGCGATGTACTTACGCTAACGGACCAGGAGGCCACCCGAGACGCCATCGAAACGGCCTTTATGTCGCACTTAGTCGATCAGGCGCGTCCTGGCGATATGGTGGTGTTTCACTTTAGCGGGTTTGGCAGTCACGTCCGGCTCACGGGGGACGGGGGCGCGAAGGCGGGCGTGAGCAACAGCCTAGTGCCGATTGACGGGATATTGCCGACGCCGTCAGAGCCGATGGTTAATGATCTCATGGAAAGCACGCTGGTGCTGATGATGCGATCGCTGAAGACAAGGCAGGTGACGGCTGTGCTTGACCTGAGCCACGCTGAGCCGGGGACGACGCTGCTGGGCGGAATTCGCATTCGCTCTCGCCCCAACGTACCCAGCGGGGCCCTGGGCCAAGAGGAGCAGGCGTTTCAGCAGCGGCTCGCGGCTCGCCTAGGGGCAGGTGGCCTGGAGCAGCGCTCCCTCGCCCAAGCGCCCGGACTAATACTGGCCGCCACCGACGCCAACCGGCTTGCTGCCGAAGGCTACTGGAATGGCTTTAGCGCTGGCCTCTTTACCTATGCGCTAACTCAGCAGCTCTGGTGCACAACCGCTACGACCCCAATCTACATTGACATGGGCCAGGTCGCAGGACGAGTAGAGCAGCTGGTGGGTCGACTACAGCAGCCTACCCTCATCGCTAGCGGCGCTAGCGGCAGGCGCTCCCTCAAGCCCCCAATAATGCCGTCCTACCCGAGCATCCCCTCAGCGCCTAGCGCCGACGGCTCGGTGTCCGGCGTTGACGAAAGCAATCAGATTTCGGTTTGGGTCGGCGGCCTGCCGGCAATTGTTGTCGCCAACTACGGCGCTGGGTCCTTGTTGTCCGTTGTTGACCCCGCTTCCGCTGCGGGGGGCTCAGATGCGAGTGTCCCAGATACGGACACCTCAGATCAATCAAGCAGTAGCCCAGAGTTCCAGGCTGCCCCTCTACTGCAGGTGAAATCTAGAGAAGGCTTGGTCGCTAAAGCAAAGGTATTTCGCGGCAAGACGTCGACAGTCCCCCAGGCCGGGCAGCTTGTGCAGGAGCGGCTGCGGGTAATTCCTAAGAATACGTCACTGGTTGTGGCGCTCGACTTTAGCCTAGAGCGAATTGAGCGCGTTGACGCCATCAGCGCTCTGGCGGCCGTTCCCCGAATTTCGTCGGTGGTTGTCGGTGAGCAGCCCGCTGACTACCTGTTCGGCAAAGCGACTGCTTCAGTCCGCACGACGGCGCTGTCTTTTGATGCCTCAAGCGGTAAAGTAGCGTTTCAGGACGGAGACGCCAATGCCGACCGGGTCTATGGGCTATTTTCCCTGGGGCGTACGGCCATTCCGAGTACGGTGCTCAATACCGAAGAGGCGGTTAAGACCGCCGTCAATCGCGTCACGCCTCAGCTGCGATCGCTGCTGGCGGCCAAGCTTTTGAGACTCACTGAGAACCAGGCGTCATCTCGACTGGGGGTGCGGGCGACCCTGGAGATTGTGGCCCCCGACGAGCGGATTGTAATGCAGCACACGGCGCGGCGATCGCCCTGGACGCCGCCCGAAAGTCGGCTGGCCTCGCTGCTGATGAGTCAGGCAACCGTGCCCTCCATCTCTAGCGGCAGCCGAATTCAGTACCGCCTGCAAAACTTTAGCGATCGCCCTGTCTACTGCGTTTTGCTCGGCGTTGACAGCGACGGCAACGCCATTGCGCTCTATCCGGCGCCGCTGCATCGGGGCGGAAAGGCCGAACCAGACGCCAGCTTGATCAAGCCCGGTGAGACCATTACCCTACCGCCCCCCGCAGCTTCGGCTGAATGGCGCATTGACTCGCCCCCCGGCCTGGCCGAAACCCACGTGGTGTTTAGCGCCGCGCCGCTCGACCAGACCGCGATGGCCCTTGAGGAGACCGTCCGGCCTACGGGCAACGCCCGTCAGGTAAGCACCCTATCCGATCCGCTGGTGATCGGCCAAGCCATTCTCAGCGACCTGCATCAGGCGAGCCAGGCGGCGCGCGGGGAGGGGCTAGAGCTGGGCAGCGACGTCTATGCGCTGCACGTCGACAAGTGGGCTACGCTGAGCTTCTACTACCGAGTTGATGAGGCGAGCGCATAGCCGCTGCATTGGCTAAGCCGTTGCCTGATAAGATTTTCTGTAGGGATGTGGCAGCGCTACGTCCCGACAAAATTCTGCTCTCCCCACACCTCTGGTTTCGTTCGATTCATGAAAAAGCTCATTAAAGGCCTTCGCCAGTTTCAGTCGAGCTACTACAGCGAGCACGTCGATGTCTTTGAGCAGCTGGCCCACGGCCAAACGCCGCGGGTCCTGTTTATCACCTGCTCTGACTCCCGAGTCGACCCCAATTTGATTACCCAGTCTCAAGTTGGCGATATCTTTGTGATTCGCAACGCGGGCAATATCATTCCCCCCTTCGGAGCCACCAACGGTGGTGAAGGGGCCTCAGTGGAATACGCCATTCACGCCCTCAACATCGAGCATGTCGTGGTGTGTGGTCACTCCAACTGCGGGGCCATGAAAGGGCTGCTTAAAATGGACAAGCTAGCGCGCGACATGCCCCTGGTCTACGACTGGCTAAAGTATGCGGAAACCACCCGCCGCCTCATTCAGGAAAACTACGCCGATCGCCCCCCTGAGGAGATTATCGAAATCGCGATCGCCGAAAACGTGCTTACCCAGATCGAAAACCTGCGCACCTACCCGGTTATCCGCTCCCGACTGCACCAGAACCGGCTGTCGCTGCACGGGTGGGTCTACAACATCGAGACTGGTGAGGTGCACGCCTACGACCCCGTCAGCCATGCCTATCTGCCGCCCCAGGCACAGCTCAGCACCTATCAGCCCGATCCAGAGGAAATGCCGCCTATCCACTTTCCCGGAGCCCAGTGGCTCTCTCCCCAGCAGGCGGAGCGCATCTATCGGGGCTCGGCCTGAGCGCTCAAGCCCTAATTGGCGGCTTGGCTAGCCCGGGCTGACTTGATCATGGCGATCAGGGTTTGGTGGGCGTCTTCAGAGTCCTCGAGCTCGTGGTCGAAGGAAATTTGCAGCGGCAGGGTCTTCTCGTCGGTCTGCACTAGCAGGCTCATAGACTGAGGCTCTATTTTGAGCATTTGAGCGGCGATCGCGTCAGTGACGCCGTGCGCCTTGGCGTAGATCAGCACCGCGTCGGCGTGATCTTGATTCATGTGATTGCAGATGCGATCGCTGACGGATGGGGTGATGGGATCGGCCATAGTAAGGTGGGATTGGTGTGAAGTAGGGTTGGTAGCCTGAGGACTCAATGAACTAGAGCGGCTGATCGAGGGAAACTTTCGAGAGAAGCTTGAGAGAACCTTAAAGCTGCAGGCGTCAGGTCCCCACTTGGGAGAGCCAAAAGAGCCCTAGCCTAACGACGCTGAGGCCGATAAAGCCAATGAGCAGTACGCTAATTGTAACGTTGACGATATCTCGTACTCGCTTCATAACTGAATCCCATACGTAACTGGCCCTGTGATTTTATCAAAATCAGCTTTGGGCTGACAAAGCCCCCTACAATTGATCCACGTACTGTCGACAAGAAACTGGGCTGTGGCATTCAACGTTGGGCTATTGGGATTGGGAACCGTCGGTGCCGGTACGGCGGACATCCTGCTAAATCCGTCGGGGCGGCATCCTCTGCTAAAAGACGTGCGGCTCCACCGGGTGGGGGTGCGATCGCTAGATAAGTCTCGGGCAGTCCAGCTGCCGGCGGACTGCCTGACCACTGACCTCTCGGCCATCGTCAGCGATCCTGAGGTGGATATTGTGGTGGAAGTGATCGGCGGCATCGAGCCGGCGCGCACCCTAGTCCTAGAAGCCCTGTCCCAGGGGAAGCACGTGGTCACAGCCAACAAAGCCCTCATTGCCCGCCACGGCGAAGAAATTTTCGCCGCCGCCAAGTCAGCCGGGGTCTACGTGCTGCTAGAGGCCGCCGTCGGGGGCGGTATTCCCGTCATTGAGCCCCTGAAGCATTCGCTGTG
Source organism: Elainellaceae cyanobacterium (assembly GCA_050331115.1). Classification (GTDB taxonomy): domain Bacteria; phylum Cyanobacteriota; class Cyanobacteriia; order CAKZMO01; family CAKZMO01; genus JBCCAG01. Next base: position 1,187 of record JBHJHD010000036.1, on the reverse strand, counting down.
CGCAAACCGCATCCGCGCCATCACCGGCATCGTCAACGGCACCACCAACTATATCCTCACCCGCATGCAGCAGGAGGGGGGTGACTTCGACGTGATTTTGGCGGACGCCCAGCGGCTAGGCTACGCCGAAGCCGACCCCACGGCGGATGTGGACGGCCTCGATGCGGCGGACAAGATTTCGATTCTGGCGGGGCTGGCCTTTGGCGGCCGGGTGGATCTGGCTGATATTCACTGCCAGGGCATTCGGCAGGTGAGCGCTGCCGACGTCGCCTACGCGGAGCGGCTCAGCTTCGTGGTCAAGCTGTTGGCGATCGCCACCCGCGACGAGCAAGGCAGCGGCGAGCAAATTCAGGTGCGGGTCCACCCGGCGCTCGTGCCTCAGCAGCACCCCTTAGCCAGCGTCAGCGGCGTATACAACGCCATTCTGGTCGAGGGGGAGCCGGTGGGCCAGGTGATGTTCTACGGCCCTGGGGCAGGGGCCGGCCCCACCGCCAGCGCCGTGGTGGCCGATATTTTGAACGTGGCGGCGCTGCTGAAGCTGGGCCACAGCGGCGTCACCACCGCAGCGGGCACGCCCCCGCTCGACCCGCTGCTGGCCCCGACCTATTCCCACACCTGGGCCGTCACCCCGGTATCGGAGCTGAAGACGCGCTTTTACGTCCGGCTGCTGGCGAAGGATCGGCCGGGGGTAATCGGGCGGCTGGGCTCTGGGTTTGGCGACCACAACGTCAGCCTAGAGTCCGTCGTGCAAATCGGCATGCGCAACGAGCTGGCCGAAATCGTGGTCATTACCCACGAGGTGCGAGAAGGGAACGCCATGGCCGCCCTCGCGCAGATTCGCAACGACGAGGCGATCGCCGCCGTCCCCAGCGTCCTTAGAGTGCTCTCGGTACAGCCCTCTAGCTAGAGCACATTGGCGCGATAGGGCTCAAACAGGTCCGTGCTGCCCCGACAGACCGTAATCACCGTTTTGACGCCGCCGCGCCGGGTAAAATCGCCGATTACCCGCAGACCGGCTGGCTGAAGCGCTTGCCAAAGAAAGTCGCTGATTTGGTTGACGACGGTTTCGTGACTGACGCGGCCTTGGCGAAACGTATTGATATACTGCTTAAACGCCTTGAGCTCGACGACCCACTCAGCAGGCTGGTAGTCTACCACCATGGTGCCAAAGTCGGGGTAGCCGGACC
>JBHJHD010000035.1:0-21975 GCA_050331115.1 Elainellaceae cyanobacterium | reverse complement strand
CCAGCTCCGTCAGCGCATCTGCATCCACCTTGGTCTGCATGGGGCAGAACTTAGGTCCGCACATCGAGCAGAACTCAGCAGTTTTGTAGATGTCCGCAGGCAGCGTCTCGTCGTGGTACTCCTTCGCCCGCTCCGGGTCCAGAGACAGCTCAAACTGGCGGTTCCAGTCAAAGTTGTAGCGAGCTGCGGATAGCTCATCGTCGCGATCGCGGGCCCCGTGGCGGTGGCGGGCGATGTCGGCGGCGTGGGCGGCAATCTTGTAGGCGATTAGGCCCTCACGCACGTCTTCAGCATTGGGCAGGCCTAGGTGCTCTTTCGGGGTGACGTAGCAGAGCATGGCCGTGCCGTGCCAGCCCGCGATCGCCGCCCCAATGGCGGAGGTAATGTGGTCGTAGCCGGGGGCGATGTCGGTGACCAGGGGACCGAGCACGTAGAAGGGCGCTTCCGAGCACTCCTCCATCTGCTTTTTAACGTTGAACTCGATCTGGTCTATGGGCACGTGGCCGGGGCCTTCCACCATTACCTGCACGTCGTGCTCCCAGGCGCGACGGGTGAGCTGGCCCAAAGTTTTGAGCTCCGCGAGCTGGGCTTCGTCGGAGGCGTCGTGCTGACAGCCCGGACGCAGCGAGTCCCCAAGGCTGAACGACACGTCGTAGCGCTTGAAGATCTCGATGATGTCGTCGAAGTGGGTGTAGAGGGGGTTTTGCTTGTGGTGGTGAAGCATCCACCGGGCCAAAATGCCGCCGCCTCGGGAAACGATGCCGGTGATGCGATCGCGCACTAAGGGGAGGTGCTCAATCAAGATGCCTGCGTGGATGGTCTGGTAGTCGACGCCCTGCTGGGCGTGGGTTTCGATGACGTGCAGGAAGTCGTCCGCCGTCAGATTCTCGACGTTGCCGTGCACCCGCTCTAGGGCCTGGTACACCGGCACCGTGCCGATAGGTACGGGGGAGGCGTTGATGATGGCGGTGCGAATCTCGTCCAGGTTGCCGCCGCCGGTGGACAGGTCCATCACCGTGTCTGCGCCGTACTTCACCGCTAGCTCCAGCTTGGCCACCTCTTCCGCCATGTCTGAGGAGTTGGGGCTCGCGCCGATGTTGGCGTTCACCTTGCATTTGGAGGCAATGCCGATAGCCATCGGCTCTAGGTTGGTGTGGTTAACGTTGGCGGGGATGATCATCCGGCCCCGCGCCACCTCATCCCGGATCAGCTCCACGGGCAGGTTCTCCCGCTGAGCGACGTAGTTCATTTCCTCGGTAATCGTCCCTTGACGGGCATAGTGCATCTGGGACACGTTGGCCTGTCCGCGCCGCTTGGCGACCCACTCTGTACGCATAATGATGGTAGTCCTAAAAAGAAACAGCTTCCCTGCGCTGGTACTAACCAGTCTCAGGTTCCAAGGGTGTAGTTCTCAGCCTGGTTATGACTCAGGCACCCCTAGCATGTGGATTATCGTAGCACCGTTGTGAGATCTGGGCAGCGGCGGTGAATGCTACAAATTGTCGCGATCGCGACACGAAATTTAATTAGCCACCGCCGCCACTGTCACCGCCGCCACTGTCACCGCCGCCGCCGTGACCACCACAGTCACCACCGCCGCTGTAGCCGCTATGGCCACCGCCAAGATAGCCACTGTCACTGTAGCCATAGTTAACATCGCTGCTGCTGCTGCTAATAAAAGGCGCGTCTTGCTTGACATAGGACACAGCAGCAATCACAAAACGAACGAGGCCGTAACCTGCACCAATAAAAATCAGGGCAAGCACAATCCAAAGGGCTGACTTAGATTCGCCTGCAAAACGCCCTACACAGCAGCTGCCCAGAAGTAGAGACAGGTCAACGGCTAAACTCATAGTCACTCGCCTCTGACACGTTGTGTTTTCCCCTTAGGGAAGCTGACGCTGCTGACGCTCTAAATTCAGTTGCACTGAATTCAATCTCAAATTCAGCTGCGTACTGATTCAATATTAAAAGATCTTACCAACTAACCCGCCAAGCGAGCCTGCAGGCGACGTTTGAGCTGCTCAGCTGCAAGGGCGTATCCACCGTCTGCACTGTCGACTAGGTGGATGTGGCGATCGCGCCGATCAATAATCAGGCAGGTCATCAAGGCCCGGTCGGAGATATGCAGACCAAACGCCAGTCTCCTGGCCCGATACTGCTGCTCTAGGTATTGCGTGAGCTGCTGCGTCTGAGCAGGCGTTCCGGAAATTACCATTCGCAGCGTATCGTCAATCTTCTGGTAGTCTGAAGCCGCAGCAACGTCATCTCTATACGCGCGCCATCGGACACCCCCAATGGCAATGCCAAGCGCCATAAAGAGAAAGCCCAATGCATTTTGCAGCATAATTTGAAGCAGGTAGGGCACTCTATATCTTGTTCGAGAAGATCGCGCTTTCGTCTCAGCCCACAGATTTTCTGGATTGAAAGATAGCTTCAAAAACTCTCGCGTAATCGGCTGATAGTTCTGGGGGGAGCCGTAAATTCTCTCGATTGCCTGAGTCACCTCCCGGTAGTCGCAATCCTCAGGCTCATTCGTCTTTGAGACCCCCGAAACAATCAGGCTAATGGTATGACCATAGGGGCTTAAGATATCCTGCCAGCGGCACTCTAGCCCAGACAAATCTACCGCTGAAGCTTGGCGATAAACGTCTAGCTGGTAAGCGGGGCTAATTTTAACCAGGTGAGTGGCGTAGGTAACGCCACCGCCTAAAAAGCAGGCCTGATAATAAGTAGGGGTAATTTGAAGCTTGGCAATTCTTAGCGGGACTTGGGAGGCAACGTCCCTCACAGGCACGACGCCGACGCGAAGATTGAGGTCGAACCGGGTTTGCGCAAGCTGGCGCAGGGCAAGAAGCGCTTCTCGGGTCGCGGCCAGGGCGGAGGGCGGAATAACGAAAGAGGCCCCATCGCCACCAAAGATGAAGGGAATCTCCAGCGGATTAGCGGCATTGAGGACAGCCAGGATAGAGCTAGCGCCAATCATGTTGACGTCTTTATATCGCCCTGCCGCGATCGCCTCTGTCGATTTCACGATGTCCGTGATTACGACGTACCAGTCGTTAGGCACCGCAGTATAAAATTTAGAGTTTGCTAAGTCAAAAAATCGCTTTGCTGGGGGCAGGGACGAATAAAAGCGATCGCCGGACAGCTCAAGGGGTAAGCGCATCATGGCATCTCTCAGCAGGCTCTAGACGCTGGAGGCAAATACTAAGCCCCGCCGCCTAAGCTCAGCTCAATAAAGGTAGACCTTAAAGGCAGACTATTCACGTATAGGTGAGTAAATTCACGCACAGGTGTGTAATCACCATTCCAGGATTCCCCGCCCATATCCGGACGCTTTTGGGAATTTCGCGTCTTCCTTGAAAGCTTATGTTTAAGTATAGGCTATGTGAGAAGCAGATAAAGCGATCGCGCTCTGACAGTTTTATCCCTTGATCAATCGCCACTCTTTTTTATAGATTCCAACAGATTTTTCGAGGCAGAGCAGTATTGCAGTACCGACGCTGTAGGCAATTAAATCTTCCCAGACAAAGGTTGTCCCAATCACCGTTCTAGCAAGCGAAGATGCCCCTAGCCCTAAAACCTCAACGATCTTGAAATACTGCAGAATCTCAACGCCAAAGGCAAACAGAAGAACCCCCAGCGCAGCAGTTAGGATTGGCACCTTGAAAAAGGTTCTAACTACTGCGTAGATTAATATGACCACCAAAACATCGCCTACGTAGGGACGGACAAAGCCATCGCGGACATAGAGCGCAATATATAGCTCTACAAGAAACAGAATGACGGACCAGACCAAGTAATAGCGTCTAAATTTCATATTGAAAGCTGCTTTGACACGCTGAGAGGGCTATCGGCAAAGCCAAGAGACGCGCCAACAGGGCGAAAGCTTTTGTAAAATAGGCTTCAGTCCACCCATTTTAGGCCTTAGGGTAGTAGATATGCGCCCGCCAAGGCCACCTCATCCCCCGTCTACCCCACCACACCTATGAGTCACGGAACGCTCTTCGACAAAGTTTGGGATCTGCACACCGTCAGCACCCTGCCCTCTGGCCAAACCCAGCTCTTTGTTGGCCTCCACCTCATCCACGAGGTCACCAGCCCCCAAGCTTTTGCCATGCTGCGCGAGCGGGGCCTGCCCGTGATGTTTCCTGAGCGCACCGTCGCCACCGTCGACCACATCGTCCCCACTGAAAATCAGGCGCGCCCTTTCACAGACGCTATGGCCGAGCAGATGATTCAGCAGCTGGAAGCCAACTGTAAAAACACCGGCATCCGCTTCTACAACATCGGCTCCGGCAACCAGGGCATTGTGCACGTGATTGCCCCCGAGCAGGGGCTCACCCAGCCCGGCATGACCATCGCCTGCGGCGACAGCCACACCTCCACCCACGGCGCGTTTGGAGCGATCGCCTTTGGCATCGGCACCAGCCAAGTGCGCGACGTACTGGCCTCCCAAACCCTAGCCCTAGCGAAGCTCAAGGTGCGCCGCGTGGAGGTCAACGGCGACCTACTGCCCGGGGTCTACGCCAAAGACGTGATTTTGCACATCATCCGCACCCTAGGCGTCAAAGGCGGCGTCGGCTACGCCTACGAATTTGCGGGCACCACCTTCGACGCCATGACCATGGAAGAGCGGATGACCGTGTGCAACATGTCCATCGAGGGCGGCGCCCGCTGCGGCTACGTCAACCCCGACGACGTCACCTTTGACTACCTCAAGGGCCGCGACTTTGCTCCTAAAGGTGACGCTTGGGATAAGGCCGTCACCTGGTGGCGCGGCCTCGCCAGCAACGCCGACGCCAAATACGACGACGTGGTAGTCTTTGACGCCAAGGCCATCGAGCCTACCGTCACCTGGGGCATCACCCCCGGCCAGGGCATCCGGGTCACTGAAACCGTCCCCGACGCCGAGTCGCTGCCCGAAGGCGATCGCTTTGTGGCTGAGGAAGCCTACAGCTATATGGACCTGGCCCCCGGAATGTCTATCAAAGGCACCAAAGTCGACGTCTGTTTCATCGGCAGCTGCACCAATGGCCGCATTAGCGACCTGCGGGAAGCCGCCAGGGTGGCCGAAGGCCGTAAGGTGGCTGAGGGTATTAAGGCCTTTGTGGTGCCAGGGTCGGAGCGGGTGAAGCAGCAGGCGGAAGCGGAAGGGCTAGACACGATTTTTGAGGCGGCGGGCTTCGAGTGGCGGCAGGCGGGCTGCTCGATGTGTCTGGCCATGAACCCTGATAAGCTCCAGGGCAGGCAAATTAGCGCGTCGTCGTCGAACCGGAATTTTAAGGGGCGTCAGGGATCGTCGTCGGGGCGGACTTTGTTGATGAGTCCTGCTATGGTGGCTGCTGCTGCCGTCACGGGTAGCGTTGCTGATGTGCGGGAGTTGCTGTAGGGGCGTCAGCCGGTTACTTGGGGGCGCTGCCCCCAAACCCCCTTTGCTGGGGGACGTTCGCGAAGCGAGCGCGAAGCGCTCAATGCCTCCCCCAGCGCCCCCCTGCATAAGGGGGTATCTGTGGAAAGTTTTCAGCTTAGGTGCGGTCGAGGCACACGCTAATCTAAATCGTGTCGCAACCGCGACCCCAGCAGCCGGAACAAACCAATAAGTGTCTTTGGACAGGGTGCTGCCCTGTCCCCACCCCGCCAAAACACCAAACCAACCCGCAACACCGCAAAACCAAAACCCCATTGTGCGGAGGGTGGTCTGGGGGAACCGCACCCGGTCCCCCCAGCGGGGGTTTGGGGGCTTGGCCTCCAAGGCATCGGTTCACCAGCCAACCAAAACCCATAAACAAAATCCCAAACCATGACAAAAATCCAAGCCATCACCGGCCCCGCCCTCCCCCTCCGCGGCAACGACATCGACACCGATCGCATCATCCCCGCCCGCTTCCTCAAAGCCGTTACCTTCGACGGCCTCGGCAGCCACGCCTTCGAAGACGATCGCCAACAGCTCCAGGGTGACCACGCCTTCGACCTCCCCCAATACCAATCCGCCCGCATCCTGGCCGTCAACCGCAACTTTGGCTGCGGCTCCTCCCGCGAGCACGCCCCCCAGGCGCTTGCCCGCTGGGGTATCCAGGCCCTAATTGGGGAGAGCTTTGCCGAGATCTTCTTTGGCAACTGCGTAGCCATGGGCGTCCCCTGCGTCGTCGCCGAAAGCGACGCCCTAAAGCAGCTTCAGGACGCGGTCGAGGCCAACCCCACGCTTAAGGTGGAAATCGACTTAAATGCCATGGAAGCGCGCTATGGCCGCAGCACCATGCTAATCGCCATGGGCGACGGCCCCCGGCAGATGTTTTTAGGCGGCACCTGGGACGCCTGCGGCCAGCTGGTGGCCCAGGCCGAGGGCATCCGCCAGACCGCGTCAGGATTGCCTTACGTGACTTGGGGATAGCAGCCCTAGGGCGTAATCTTTGTGGGTACTTATGTTCTATACTGGCTAAAGCTAGTAGCGTCTTACGGACCTATCCGCTACTATAGACGCTACCCGTAGTACCGCCCCGCAAATGGTCGCCACACCCCTGCCTCCGTCGTTCGTTCTGCAGGAGCCCCCTCAGCCCTACGCGCCCTCCCCACAGTGGGGCGACGTCCTGGTCGACAGCCCCAGCGCCCGCTATCTCTACACCTATCGCTGCCCGGAAGCGATCGCGATCGCCCCGGGCGATATTCTCAGCGTCCCCTTTGGCAGCCAGCAGCTTGGCGGCGTGGCGGTGCGGCTGCGAAGCCAGTCTCCCGAGCTAGACCCCGCTAATATTCGCACCGTAGAAGACGTGGTCAGCCGCGGCTTCTTCCCCGCCGACTACTGGACCTTGATGCAGCGCGTGGCCGACTACTACTGTGCGCCGCTAATGTCGGTGATTCGGGCCGCGCTGCCCCCCGGGCTGCTCGGCCAGTCCCAGCGCCGGGTGCGGCTGAAGCGCGGCGGCCCCGAACCGGCTCCAAAGGTCCAGCGCTTGAGCGACCTACAAGCCTTGGGCCTTTCTCCTGCAGCCCAGCAAATCCTAGGGCTTCTGCAGCAGCAGCCAGAGGGGGACTACTCCTGGCTCTACCTGCGGCGGCAGGTCAAGGGCGCGGCGCGAGGGCTGCGGCAGCTGCAGCAGCTGGGCTGGGTGGAGAGCTACCTAGCGCCGCCCAGCCACATCAAGCCCAAGCGCCAGCAGGCGGTGATCCTAACCGGCGGTGAGGCAGACCTGACCCCGCGCCAAAAAGAGGTGCTAGAGGTGCTGCAGCGACGGGGCGGGGATCTATGGCTGCAGGAGCTGCTGCAGCTGTGCGGCACTAGTTCATCCACCGTTAAGGCGCTAGAGCGCAAGGGCTGCGTCACCATTCAGGAGCGGGAGGTCCTGCGGGCCGGCGCTGGGGCAGCGGCCGTGGCCGATCCCCGTCGTACCCTCACCCCAGCCCAATCCCAAGCGGTGCAGACCCTAGAGTCGCTAGCGGGCTTTCACACCGTGCTGCTCCACGGCGTCACTGGCTCCGGCAAGACAGAAGTCTACCTGAGGGCGATCGCCGCCGCCCTAGAGGCAGGGCGCTCCGTACTGCTGCTGGTGCCGGAAATTGGCCTCACGCCCCAGCTCACCGATCGCGTCGTGGCTCGCTTTGGGGACCGGGTCCGGGTCTACCACAGTGGCCTGTCCGACGGCGAGCGCTACGACGCCTGGCGGCTGATGCTCCAGGGCGCGCCCCAGGTGGTCATCGGCACCCGCTCCGCCGTTTTCGCACCGCTTCCAAGTCTGGGCCTAATTATCCTCGACGAAGAGCACGACGGCTCCTATAAGCAAGACCAGCCCATACCCTGCTACCACGCCCGCACCGTGGCCCGCTGGCGGGCTGAGCTGGCGGGCTGTCCCCTCGTGCTGGGCAGCGCCACACCGTCCCTAGAGTCCTGGGTGGCCGCTCGGCCTGAGCGGTCCTCTTTGCCGGGCTCAGGCTATCACTACCTCTCCCTCCCCAAGCGCGTCGCCGACCGCCCCCTCCCCAAAATCAGCGTCGTCGATATGCGCCAGGAGCTGCACAAGGGCAACCGCTCCATTTTCAGCTATCCGATGCAGGACGCCCTCACCGCCCTCAAGACGCAGCAGCGCCAGGGCATCCTGTTCATCCATCGCCGGGGCCACAGCACCTTTGTCTCCTGTCGCGCCTGTGGCCACGTGCTCCTCTGCCCCCACTGCGACGTTTCCCTCACCTACCACCGACCGACCCAGACCGCCGCCCCCTCCCTGCGCTGCCACTACTGCAGCTACGGGCGATCGCAGCCCGAAACCTGCCCAGAGTGCGACTCGAGCTACCTAAAGCACTTCGGCAGCGGCACCCAGCGGGTGATTGAGGCCCTGGGGCAGCAGTTCCCCGAGCTGCGCTGCCTGCGGTTTGACAGCGACACCACCCGCACTAAGGGGGCTCACCGCACCCTGCTCACCCGGTTCGCGCGGGGGGAGGCGGATTTGCTAGTGGGGACTCAGATGCTCACCAAAGGCATTGACCTGCCCCAGGTAACCTTGGTGGGCGTAGTCACCGCCGATGGCCTGCTGCATCAGTCTGACTACCGCGCCAGCGAGCGGGCCTACCAGCTCTTGACCCAAGTGGCGGGGCGGGCGGGGCGCGGCGATGAGCCGGGGCGCGTCATTGTTCAGACCTACTCCCCAGAGCACCCGGTGATTGAGGCCGTGCAGCGGCAGGACGAAGCGGCGTTTTTACAGACCGAGCTGTCCCAGCGCGAGGCCCTGGGCTACCCGCCCTACGGCCAGCTGATTGGCCTGCGCTTTAGCGGTACGGATGAGGCCATCGTGCAGCAGACGGCGGAGGCGATCGCAGGGCAGCTTCAGCCCTCCGAGGCCACCTCCCATAGTGCCTACCAGATCCTAGGCCCCGCCCCCGCCACCATTTTGCGGGTGGCGCGGCGCTACCGCTGGCAGCTGTTGATTAAGTGCGCCGGCAGCGCCACCGACATCGCCAAGCGGCTAGAGCTTACTACCCTGCGAGCGCGCTGCCCTGCTACAGTGAGCGTGACCGTCGATGTCGATCCCCTCAATATTCTCTAGCCTTAACCTTTAGCTTCAACACGTCATGCTGCTTCGCGCCGCCGCACTGGCTACCCTCCTCGCCCAACTCCCCGTCGCCGAGCCCAACAGCGCCGAGGTAACGCTGCAGCTATACGTGCTGCAGGTGACCCCCAATGCGGGGCTAGATCTACCGCCTCTAGACCAGCAGCCGGCGGTATACGCAGACCTCACCCTGGGAAATCAGCAGCGCACGACGCCAGCGATCGCCCCTGAGCGCATCGGCGACAGCGTTTACCCCAACTGGGGCCTGAGCGCCCGGCAGCGATCGCCCCGGCTAGAGTCCGGCTATCCAACCCAGGTGATTGTTCAAGTCTTTGACCAGGACAGCGAGCTAGAGGACATCATTGACGACAAAGTTGTGCAGACGGCAATTCAATTCGACCCTTTCGCCTGCGCAGCGTCCATCAATGCCTATGATTTAGCGGGGCGGTGGCAGGATGACGTCACCTGCGTGCTGCCCATCGACACCATCGAGAGCGATCGCGGCACCATGGGCATCGTGCTGGCGGCCCGCTGGGCAAATGCAGCGCCGGGAGTAAGGCAGCGACCAGAGGCTGAGGCAGACGACTCCCCATAGGGTATTAAATTTTAGATGCTAGGGAGCTTAGGTCTGGTCAGGTTTAGAGCGAGGAAACTGCCCCCGGCGTTTGCGGGCCTCCATCGCTCGCTCCATCATGCTCAACAGCCCTGGCGCTTCCTCCTGCAGGGTCAGCAGCAGCCGCTCTCCCATATCGATGTCGGACGGGTCGTCCCCGGTTTCCATCACGAGCCTGAGGCGGGGCATGGCGATCTCGTCCACAATTTCCACCAAACCCTGCAGGCAGCGGTTGAACTGCCGCTCCGTCAGGGTTGAGTCCTCTAGGGGAAACTCGATGATGGCGCGAATCTCACCGTCTGACGGGTCGTACTCCCACTGGAGCATCTTGGTCTCCCAGGAAATGCGCAGCATCGTCTGTAGAATAGCTAGCTTGTAGGGGTGGTCCTGAATGCCGGCCAGCACTCGCGGGGCAAACAGCTTAAAAAATTCGCCGTCTTCCTCAAGCTGCACCACAATCAAGAAGTCGTCGATGTGGGCGGCATAGGCTTCAATGAGCACCCGCTGGTCGTCGTGGTCGAGGCTGTAGCTCCACACGGTATTCTCGAGGTAGCTGGCAATTTGCTCTAGGGTTACGGCCATGGGTGCCCTCAGACAATGACGTACAAATCAAGATCAAGGCGTATAGATAGCGAGTCCGATCATATCAGGATGTGGTTAGAGGATGATGAGACCGCTTTAAGTCGGCAATCGGCCGGGTTCCGTCTTTGGGCCCGGCTCCCTTAATCCCCCCTCTTCAGGGTCTAGCCTTCAACGCCCAGGGAAGATCGCTAGCGTAGAATCCGTATGGGTTTATCCCTGCAGACCGACTTTCGAACCGCAAATTCCTTGGCTACACTGGGGCTAGCGGTCAGCTTACAGCCTGCAGCCGTATGGCGATCGCCCTCTTGCCGTCACCCTTAATCAAAACTATGGCGCTCCAGCACCCCTTTGCAATTCTTCGTAAGCCTCTCGTTGTCGGCGGACTCGGGCTCACCCTTGGGGTCTGGTTCTGGGAGAGCGTTGTCCCCACCGGCATAGACTGGAGTGGCACCCTGCTGTGGGGCTCGGCGATCGCGGGAACCGGGCTGTGGTGGCTACGGCGGCGGCAGCCGTCTGTGATGCCGCCAGAGGTGATAAAGCCCGCCAGCCTAGAGCAGTTTCGACGGGATGTAGAGCGCTTAGAGGGCGAGCTGTGCCTGCTCAAAAGCGAGGGGGGGGACGCTGGGGAAGCCCAGGTGGCCGCGCTGGAAAAGCGGCTACAGGACTGCCGGGATAGCCTAACGCGATCGCAGCTCACGGCGACCTTATTGGGCGCAGCGGGCGTGGGTAAGACTGCCTTGCTGCAGCAGCTCCAGGCTTCGGGAGATCTAAACTTAGACGAGTATCAAGTTGAGTATCGGGACACGCCGGGGCTGTTTGGCGCTGACGCCACAGAGGATGCGATCGCGGCAATAGAAGGCCTAGACATCGCTGAGAGCGACCTGGTTGTGCTTGTGGTCGCCGGAGATTTGGTCGACGCCGAGTACCGGCTAGTGCAGTCGCTGCTGAGCCAGGGGCATCGGGTTTTAGTGGCCTGCAACAAGTGGGACCGCTACCTGCCCGCTGAGCAGCCCTCAATCCTGCAGCAGGTGCGCCATCACCTCAGCCAGCTGAGCGAGCAGGATATCTTCTCCGTTATGGCGGCTCCCGCGGCCATTAAGCGGCGACAGCACCAGGACGACGGCACGGTGATCGAGAGCACGGTCACCCCGGCGGCAGACATTGCGGCGCTAGCGACAAGGCTAGCCCAGGTGGTCAAGGCAGAGGGGCGACAGCTCGTACTCAACAGCGGCAGCCGTCAGCTCGGTGCCCTAATGTCTGAGGCCCGAGACTATTTGAATGGCCACCGCCGCCGCCAGGCGATGCCCATTATCGATCGCTACCAGTGGCTCACTGGGGCGACCGCCTTTGCCAACCCGCTACCGACCCTCGACGTAGTGGCCGCTGCGGCCATCAATGGCCAAATGGTGCTGGACCTGGGCAAGCTTTACAAGCGATCGCTGTCCCTAGACCAGGCAGAGATAACCGCCAAGGCGCTAGCCGAGGTGATGGTGAAGCTAGGCCTAGTGGAAATTGCCAGCCAGGCCATTAGTCCGCTGCTGAAGGGCCACTTAGTGACCTATGCTGCCGGCGGAGCGCTGCAGGGCCTGAGCGCCGCCTACCTGACGCGGGTAGCCGGTTTGAGTCTGGTAGAGTACTTCGAGACTCACCCCACCGATGCGACCATCAACGTGGGTCGCCTGACGCCGATTTTACAGCGGCTCATGTCGCAGCAGCGCCGGCTTGATACGCTAAAGCAGTTTGTGCAGCAGGGCATGAAGCGCCTAGCCCCTGCCGCTGAGCCGGCGGTATAGCCGCCGCTGAGCCAGCGGCAGCAAGATTAGTTTTTCGGTAGCGTCTTTCTCCATTTTTAGGACTCCGTCTCCCATGGCCAACCGTGTCTACTTGGCGCAAGCGCAAGCCTGCCTAGAGCGCACCCTAGATCGCTATCGACTGGGATCAACGGGGCCATCCTCAGCAGATTTAGCGCTCAAAGCCGAGCTAGAGGAGATGTCAGAAGCCTTGGAAGCCCTGGAGGAGCCCGTGATTCGCATTGCCGTATTTGGCATGGTGAGTCGCGGTAAGTCTGCGGTGATCAACGCCCTGGTGGGCAAAAAGCTGCTGAAGACGGGACCGCTGCATGGGGTGACCCAGTGGCCCCGCTCGGTCTACTGGGCCCCGAGCGATGACGTCAAGGTCGAGCTGGTGGACACGCCGGGGTTGGGGGAAGTCGAGGGGGCCGAGCGGGCTACCATGGCCCGGACGGTGATTGACCAAGCCGATCTGGTGCTGTTTGTGGTAGCTGGAGAGCTAACGTACACAGAGTACGCTGCGCTGCAGGATCTGTGGCGCGAGGGCAAGCCTCTGCTGCTGGTCTTCAACAAGATCGACCAGTACCCCGAGCACGACCAGCAGAGCCTGGCCCAAGCCCTCAAGGCGCGATCGCTGCAGGTGGTCCCTGGCTACGTGCTTGGTCAAACGCTGCCGGAGCCAGCGCCCCAGCTTGACGCTTCAGGTTCAGGTTCAGGTTCAGAAAGTCTCGCTATAGCGCCGCCGGCCCCAAAGCTCAGCCTCAAACCCGACAGGATCGTTCCTGTGGCGGCAGACCCTGCACCGCAGAAAGTCCAGGTCGATTGGCCTGACGGACGCACAACCTACGAATGGGAGACGCCGCCGCCGCAGATTGGGCCGCTAAAAGAAAGGCTGCTCGATATTTTGCATCAGGACGGCGCGGCCCTGGTAGCTCTGAGAGCGCTGCAGCAGGCTCAGCAAACCGAGGCGGCGATCGCTAAAAAGAGCGTTTCCCTGCACCAGGAGGCGGCCAGCGACCTCATCTGGACCTTCGCCCGCTGGAAGAGCATAGTGGTGGCCGTAAATCCGGTGGCCGGGCTGGACCTGGCCGGGGGAGCCTTATCGGACTTGGTCATGATTCGCGCCCTAGCGCGGCTGTATGGGCTGCCCATGACCAGCCACGGGGCCAAAGACCTATGGAACGCGATCGTTTGGAGCGCCGGTGGCCTACTGGTGGGTGAATTTGGCAGCGGCCTGATTCTGGGCTTTGGCAAGAGCGCTATGGGGGCGCTGACGGCGGTGTCCGGAGGGGCAGCCATCGGGGCCTATGCCTCAACGGCGATCGCCCAGGGAACCCTGGCGGGCTACGGCGCTTATCGGGTTGGCAAAGCGGCCCAGACCTACTTAGAAAATGGCTGCACCTGGGGACCGGACGGCATCAGCGCCGCCATCCAGCAAATTTTTAGTCAGATCGATCGGGACAGCGTGCTGCATCGTCTGCGGCAGGATTTGTCTTAGTTCACGTTTCGTCACGATCTTGAAACCGCTGTAGCCTTGACCATAGGGCGATCGCAGCGGGAATGTGTAGGTCATCACTGATAGAAAGATGGGGTTGGCTGTACCCTATAGCAAATGTCCTGATGCATCAGGACATTTATGCGCCCAGTGGCCTGCAAAACATCAAGGCTTTGAGCCGTTCGCATTATCCCAAGCCACTGGATCAACGCAATATCGGCGACTGGGTGCTTGTGTATGCTTAACCAATCGATTGGACTGATGCAGCCATGACTCCTTCCGCCCGCACTAGCGATCTCAACCCCGCTGATGAGGGCAAGACTGCCAATCCTCAAAAGCGAATCTATGAGCTAGAGCAGGCGCTAGATCAGGCCATGCTGTACCTAGAGGAGCTCAGGCAGCAAAACCAGTGCCATAGCGACTTGGAAGTGCAGCTTGCCATGGCCGAGGACTATACCTACGTTCAGGAGCGGGCGATCGCTAGCCTCAAAGCGCAGCTTAAAGCGCTGCAGCAGTCCACTTCTCAACGGTCAGCGCCTCCCGGCTCGTCTCGGGGATTAGAAGATAGATCAGTCTCCAGTCCTGAGCCGGCTGAGGATGGGAACCCTGTCTCACGCTATCCTGCCTCACCCATAGACCGAGACGCAGCCCGCTGGCGGCAGCAAATTTTGGAGCTGCAGACGGATTGCGCCACCCATCATCACCGCTGCGAAGCGCTAGAGGAGCAGGTCTCTGAGCTACAGGAACAGGTTTTTCGGCAGGCTAAACAGGCCAGTGAATACGAGACGGCGGTCCATTTTTGGAAAGCACGCTGCCGCTTTAACCAGCAGCAGATCGACAAGATAAAGCTCAGCCTAGGAAGCGAGGCGACCTGTCTGCCTACCGAGGCGGCAGCGGCGCTTCAGGTTCTGCTGGCGGCTTTAGATCTAGACCCCGAGCCCCATACCCCCGAGCCCATCGCTCAGCTAGAGCTCCCCGATTTCCTGATTCGGCGGCATTACTACCGCAATCGCCAGCTTTTATGGGATTCTAAATTCGGCTAATCTAGCCAGCCTCTCAGCAAAAGGTTCAGCAAATAGGTCCAGCAAATGGGTTTAGCGAACGGGCCTAACCTTGCGGTAGGATATCATTCTAGCCCCAAGGCGCGATCGCACCGGAGGACCCGTGGACGACAAACAAATGCTGATGATTCCTGGCCCGACGCCGGTGCCTGAGCGCGTGCTTCAGGCCATGGCGAAGCACCCCATCGGCCACCGCAGCGAAGCGTTTTCAGATATTCTGGCCGAGGTAAACCAGGGTCTAAAGTGGCTCCACCAGACCAGCCGCGACGTGCTTATGCTGTCGGCTAGCGGCACCGGCACCATGGAGGCGGGCATGATCAACTTTTTGAGCCCGAGCGATCGCATCTTAGTGGGCAGCAACGGCAAGTTTGGCGAGCGCTGGGCGCTGGTGGGCGAAGCCTATGGTCTGAAGGTGGAGCGGGTAGAGGCCGAGTGGGGCAAGGCGCTGGACCCGGGGGCGTTTCGCGCCAGGCTAGAGGCCGATGGCGACAAGACCATCAAGGCGGTGGTGATCACCCACAGCGAGACCTCCACAACGGTGCTAAACGACCTAGAGACCATCAACGACGCCGTTAAAGCCCACGGTGAGGCGCTGATTATGGTAGACGCGGTCACCAGCCTGGGGGCTATTAGCGTCCCGGTAGACGAGTGGAGCCTCGACGTGGTGGCCTCCGGCTCTCAAAAAGGCTACATGATTCCGCCAGGACTGGGCTTTGTCACCGTCAGTGAAAAAGCCTGGCAGGCCTACGAAACCGCCAAGCTGCCTCGCTTCTATTTCGACTTGGGCAAGTACCGCAAGTCAGCGGCGAAAAATAGCACCCCCTTCACCCCGCCGGTCAACCTCGTGTTTGCGCTCCACGCCGCCCTGCAGATGATGCAGGCTGAAGGCCTAACCGCTATCTTCGATCGCCATCAGCGCCATCGGCAGGCCACCCGGGCGGCCATGGCCGCCCTCAACCTACCGCTGCTGGCGGCAGAGGAGGTGGCAAGCCCGGCCGCTACTGCCGTTGCGCCGGTGGGCACCGAGGCGGAATACATCCGCAGCGCCCTGAAAAAGCGGTTCGACATTGCGACCGCTGGCGGGCAAGACCACCTCAAGGGCAAAATCTTCCGCATCGGCCACCTGGGTTTCATCAGCGATCGCGATATTTTGAGCGTGGTGGCGGCCATTGAGTCGATTTTGCTGGAGGCCGGTCAGCTTCAAGAGGCGGGGGCAGGGGTGAAGGCCGCCGCTGCAGCGCTGGCCTAGGTTGGACCGATGACGCTAGCCCCGCGCGATCGGATTATCGTCCCCCTGGACGTTCCCACCCAGGACGACGCCATACGTCTGCTAGACCAGCTTCCGGACGTACTGTTTTGGAAAGTGGGCCTAGAGCTATTTATCAGTACGGGTCCCGCTATTTTATCTGAGCTCCGGTCTCGGCAGAAGAAGATATTTTTAGACCTGAAGCTGCACGATATCCCTAACACCATGATCGGGGCCTGCCGGGCGGCGGCGAGCTATGGAGTAGATCTATTGACGGTGCATGCGGCGGCGGGGAGACACGCCCTGCTGGGGCTAACGGAGACGGCGAGCCAGGGGGCGACGGCGGCGGGGCATCTGCCCCCTAAGATAATTGGCGTCACGTTGCTCACTAGCCTAGACTCGCGGGCTTTGGCCTTCGAGCTAAGAGTCCCGATTGAGCTGCCGGAGTATGTGCTGCAGCTAGCCCTGCTGGCCCGCGATAGCGGCCTAGCAGGAACGGTGTGCTCACCTCAGGAGGCCGACCAGCTGCGTCGACTGTGCGGCGAAGATTTTTTGCTGATCTGTCCCGGTATTCGCCCGGCATGGTCGGATATGGGAGACCAGCGGCGATCGCTGACGCCGGCTGAGGCCCTCAAGGCAGGGGCAAACTACCTAGTCATTGGCCGACCGATTACGGCGGCCGATAGCCCGATCGACGCCTACCGCCGCGTTTGCGACGAGATCACCGCTCTAAAATGATATGACGCTGCAGCCTTCACGACACTCAGCAGAGCGGCCTCGCCGCTGGTGGGCCACAGCGGGTCCGGGGCCCCGCTTAGTGGCGGGGCTTGCGGCGGCTGGCTTAGCAGCCGCTAACCTAGGGGCAACTGGTTTGGGGGCGATCGCCGGATCTATTCCCCAAAATATCACCGCCCTAAAGGCCGCGCCGCCCTCTGGCTCGCCCTCTGGCCCATCAGATGGTCCGCCGCCCGGCTCACCGGATGACCCACCATCGACCGGTAGTGAAATTTCGCCCTTGCGCCCCGTCACCACCTGCCCCAACGACTTTGAGCAGATGACGCAGGCCATGCTGCAGGACTTGCCCGACTACGCCAACCGGGTACTGGCGCGGTCTAGGACGACTCCAGCGGCTGATGTGCAGACCCATATTGCCCTGTCTGGCCCAGCGACCTACGCCGAGGCGATCCCCGGACCGCGATGGGATGGCCCTACCTCGAGCAAACTGGCCGAAAACGGCCTGCAGCAGGTATTTTTCACCACGCTAGAGCGGCAGTACGTAGGCGAGACCCTCACCTCGCTGCAGCATTACCACTGGGCGTTGATCGCCCGCACCGCACGGGGCTGGCAGCTCGCAGGGCTGTTCTCCCGACTAGCGGGATACCCGGCCGACCAGCCCTCCTCCCCGTTTCTAGAGACCACCTACGGCGATGTCGGTCAAGCCATAGACCTGTGGCTGCGGGACTGCGAAGCGGGCGCTATCGAAGGTCGCTAACGTTGGTTGGCAAGGGATACGATTTGAGCCGTCACGTCTAGGCTTTCGTCGTAGAGCGCATCTTTACCCCAGCGCTGAAGCTGCTGGCTCATCAGCGCCTCGGCCCGCTGGTCCGACAGCGCGGTAACCTGCTCAGTGCGGCAGGACTGGGCGCTGCCCCCGGCCTCCATGCGCATACAGCCCGTCGTCTCAGAGCATAAAATGGTGCAGCAGTCCGCCTGCTCGTTGCTAGAGGAGACGCGCAGCCCCACCAAATCCCCTAAAATTTCGCCCCAGTCCGCCGTGGGAATGGCCGCTAGCTCAGCTTCAACTTCCTTCCCGTCAGGTCCGTCGAAGTAGACACGCTTGATATCGTAATCCCCCCCCTCGACCTCATGCTTCACCGGCTTCCAGCCCAGCCGGCTAGCAATCCAGCCCAGGAACATCAGGGCCTGGGCCGAGTTTCCCTTTTCGTAGTCGATGGAAATCACGTCGATATCGACCAGGGCAGCCCGGCGCTCTGGTGGGTCGAAGGCGGCGGCCATTAGCTCTTGCCAGGGGGACAGCCGGTGCCAGTTGAGGTCGGCGACGGAGGTGTCCTGCTGCTGCTGCTGGTGAATTTTAAGCAGCTCGGATTCGGCATCGCTGAAGAAGCTGGAGTCGACAATGATGCAGTTGCATACCGCAGAGAGCTGCTTGAACAGCGTTTGCTCTGGGTTGGGGGTCGCCTTCCACCAGACAAACTTGGGCATGTCTGGGGTCATCAGGGAGGTTACGACATTGGCGACGCGCTCTAGCGCATCCTTGGTGCCCCGCAGCGTAATGTATTCGCAGCACACGAGGCTGTTGCCGTTTGCCTTGTGTACGGGGCAGTAGGCAGACACCTGGGCCGTGACGCCGGTATCTTCGCCCTGGATAGGGCAGAGGGTAATGATGCGGCAGGGGTTCTGGGCGGCGATGGGTTCGCTGATGCTGAAGCCGCGCTTGTCGGGGTTAGAAATTTGCAGCTTCTCGTTGGGCAGTTTTGCCACTTCCTCCCGCAGCCGCTCCAGGGTTTTGGAGTCGATACGCCCGGTGACCCGCAGGTCGTAGGCGGTTTGAGCATCTCGAATCGCCTGCTTGGTCTGGACGTCGTGGATGCCGTCGATCGCCCCGTCGTAAAACCCCAAAATCGCTAGCAGCTGCTGAAATTCCTCGGGCTCATAGACCACCATGCTGAAGGTGGTCGCGCGGGTGGCGGCGGGGGTAACGCGATCGCCATCTTGGCCCATCCAAATCTTGTTGAGCTCTGATTCAATTTCGTCGAGGGAGATGTCTTTGGGCGCTTGAAGGGTAACCAGTGAAGTAGTCATATTGGTTTAGGTAGGTTAGGCAAGGGCAGTAAAAGTTGCGAACTAAGCCAGTTGTGAAGTAAGCCAATTGAGCTAGGGCAGCAGCGATCGCAGATCACACAGATGCTACGGTCTGTACCAGCGCTACAGACTGTACCAGCGCTACAGTCTGCGCCAGCGACGACCGTCCCGATTGAGCAGCAGCTCGGCCTCAACCGGTCCCCAGGTTCCTGCTTCGTAGAGGGGGATTACCTCCGCAGGCGCAGGCGCATCCCATACCTGCAGCAGCGGCGTCAAGATCCGCCAGGATTCTTCCACCTCGTCACCGCGGGTAAACAGGGTCTGATCCCCCAACATACAGTCCACCAAAAGTCGGCTGTAGGCGTCAGTGTTGGCCTGGCCGAAGGCGGCATCGTAGCGGAAGTCCATATCTACCGTGCGGGTGCGCAGCGAGCTGCCCGGCGTTTTCACCTCAAAGCGTAGGGAGATCCCCTCGTTGGGCTGAATGCGCATCGCCAAAATGTTGCGGTTCACCTGCCGTGTCGCAGACTGAAACATCAAGAAGGGCACCTCCTTGAAGTGAATTGAGATCTCCGTCACCTTTTTAGGCATGCGCTTGCCGGTTCTGAGGTAGAAAGGCACCCCCTTCCACCGCCAGTTGTCGATCATCAGCTTCAGACCGGCGTAGGTGGGCGTCGTCGATTCGTCACTAGCGCCGTCTTCGCTGCGGTATCCTGGCACCTGCTTGCCTTTCATCCAGCCTGAGGTATACTGACCGCGCACGGCAGATAGCGCCAAATTTTCAACATCCGCCAGGTGAGTGGCCTGAATAACCTTGACTTTTTCATTGCGGATGGCGTCGGCGTTAAGAGAGTTGGGGGCCTCCATCGCCACTAGGCAAAAGAGCTGCTTCAGATGGTTTTGCACCATATCCCGCAGGGCTCCCGCTGTCTCGTAGTAGCCCGCTCGCCCCTCAAGGCCCACGGTTTCCGCCACCGTAATCTGTACGTGGTCTACAAACTGGCGATTCCACAAGGGCTCAAAAATGGCGTTGGCGAACCGGAATACCAGCAGGTTTTGAACCGTCTCTTTGCCCAGATAGTGGTCGATACGGTAGATTTGCTCCTCGGGGCAGACCTGACGCACCACCCGGTTGAGCACCTGGGCAGAGGAGATGTCGTGGCCAAACGGCTTTTCGATCACTAGACGCTCTTTGCTGGCGTCGGTGAGCATGTTGGCGGCCCCAAGCTGCTGGGTAGCCTCGGCGAAGAATCGGGGCGCAACCGAGAGATAGAACACTCGGTTTCCGCGGGTGCCGCGCTTATCGTCGAGCTCGGCAAGGAGCGTCTTTAGCTTTTGGTAGTCTTCAGCCTGGTCGATGTTGCCTGAGCAGTAGAACAGGCCTTTGGCAAAATCCTGCCAGAGATCCTCAGAGCCAATGCCGCCGCCAAATTGCTCAACACCTTCTTTGAGGTGATCGCGGAAGTAGTCGTGATCCCAGTCGCGCCGGGCCACGCCGACGATGGTGAGCTCAGGGGGAAGCCGACGCTCGCGGCGCATCTGATAGAGCGCGGGCACCAGTTTGCGATGGGTTAAGTCCCCAGAGCCGCCAAAAATAACTAAGATTTGCGGCGCTGGGATTCGATCTTGCCGGAGACCGACGCGGAGCGGATTTTCGAGCAGATTTACCATGGTGAGATAATCCGGATGGACACGTTAGCAGGTCAGCGTCAGACAATCTTACAGTTGAGCTGATGATTTAGCAGCTACGCCTTTAACCGCTATGGCTTTATTCAAAGCGCTCTTTCAGGGATCAATCCTTGGGCGAGTCTTCGTCGAGGCGGACGCGCTCTTGAATGAACGATTCGATCTGCTCGACGTTCTCTCGGCTACCAATGATCAGGGGCGATCGCTGGTGAATTGCACCGGGAACCACGTCCATAATGGCCTGCTGACCCGTTGTCGCTCGGCCACTCGCCTGTTCGGCCAAAAAGGCCAGTGGCGCAGACTCATACAGCAACCTTAGCTTACCTTCTGGCTGTTTCGCCGTGCCCGGATAGAGAAACACGCCGCCCTGAAAGAGAATGCGGTGAAAGTCTCCCACCAGCGCACCGCTATAGCGGGCCGAGTAGCCTTCGTGGCGGTGCATATAGCGAATGTAGTCCCGAATCGATTCGTCCCACTGCCAGAAGTTTCCCTCGTTCGTACTGTAGACGGGCCCGTGGGCCGGAATTTGAATATTTTCCTTGGATAGGATGAACTCTCCCAGACTGGGATCTAGGGTAAAGGCGTGGACGCCGGCACCGATGGAATAGACCAGCATCGTGCTCGGACCGTAGAGAATGTAGCCTGCGGCGATCTGCTTATCACCCGTTTGCAGCAGGTCTTGAGCCGTGCCGTCTAGATCATCCCCCTCCTGGCGGCGTACCGCGAAGATAGACCCAACGTTGAGGTTGATGTCAACGTTAGATGACCCGTCAATAGGGTCGTAGAGCAGGGTATAGCGACCAATAGGGCAGTTTTCGGGAATATAGTAGGGCTTATCCATCTCTTCTGAAGCGAGGCGGCACACCACGCCGCTCTGCTTGAGTACGGAAATGAAGACGTCGTTGGCGTAAATGTCCATCCGCTTGACGGCCTCGCCCTGCACGTTGGTGCGCCCCGTAAAGCCTAGGGCATCTTCAATCAAACCGGCCCGAGTCAGCCGCCGGGCGATCATCTTGCCTGCCAGGGCGATGCGCTCCATTAGAATGCTTAAATCTTGATCCTCAGGCGCAACGTCTTGAAGATGACGTAAGACGTGACGAGACAGCGTCGTGGTGTCTCGATCTAATGCGCCCTGCTGGGCTATTTCTTGGTTGGGCCGTTGATCGACAACCATGCGGATATTCTCCTTGTTTTATGCTTCGCGTCAACAGGTTAACCCTACAGCCATCTGATTAGCGTTGAATGAGATGGCCGCTAAACCTCCTCTTTATATTAGGAAGGGGCATCGCCGATGGCCTCGAACTTTAAGGCGAGCTACAGACTGTCATCGGCAGCGACAGGGCCGGGCGAGAGGCTAGATCGCGGAGACCGGTAATAGCCGGCTGCGGGCGATCGCCGCCAACTGCAGCGGGCTAAAAACAATTCTGTAGAACTATGCTATATTGATGCAGGGTGATATCAAACTAAGCTTGTCTTAGTGGTGAACCCCTAAATTGTCGTTTAGTAAGCCTAGGAGGCGATGCCCATGCAAGAGAGTAGTAAACACACGGGTCTGATGGTTGAGGTAGTCTGGCTGTGTGCCAGGGCTGTACGCTAACCAATCAGTTTTCCTTCTCTTGAAGGCTTGCTGGGATC
>JBHJHD010000034.1:0-36403 GCA_050331115.1 Elainellaceae cyanobacterium | reverse complement strand
GCCAAGCTTCGTATCTATAGAACTGTCAAAAAGTTTCAGTCCCGTTCCGTGGGTATGGAGTCTTAACGCTTCATGATCACATCACCGCTTCGGCTTGAGTCCATGGTTTCAGTCCCCTTGCGGGGTGATGCAGTCTGAAAGGAGGTTTGTTCGGGAGGCTCACAATGCTTGAATGTTTCAGTCCCCTTGCGGGGTGATGCAGTCTGAAAGACCCCCTTTATAGAACCCTTGCTGGGAGCGGCTTCCAGCAAGGCATTTTGCGCAGCCCCAAAACTCATTGTCAATAAGCCCATTCTCTGTGCAACTAAATAGCGCAAAAAATGGCTGAAACGCTTACACGACAAAGGCTGCGCCAGGGTCAACGTAATAATGCGGTTTTCAAGGTTCGGCCTACCCTGCCACACTAACACGCCCCAGCCCAATCTCCCAACCCGTAAGATAACCTTCACAATTTCCTCCACATCATCAAACCTATACACAGCAAACCATTCACCCCATTCATTAGCAGCAACATTAGCCCCCCAGCCCTCAATCTCCAAGCCAAAAGTAACCCTTCACCCCCCCTACACCTGGAACTCTAAAAATTGCATCTTGACGCATTTTAGGCGGCATAAAATTGCGGCGAACACCCTTCACAAACCGCCTAGGCCTTGAGAGGCGATCGTTCTAGCCATCTTGGCCAGATCGCTGCTTTCGGCTCTATTTCTTTTCTCAAAAGTATTCGCGGCAACTTCTTTTACCCCTACGGCATTCTGTCTCACTGCTAAGGCAGGCTAATGAATATCTCGGTTCTCTTTGAGTCAAGGCTCGCAGCTTTCGGGGAAATTCTCCACAGCCCAAAATTAGAGCTTGCGTCTGGCTCCCCAAGACGCTACACTCTCATGCTAGAAGCTGTGACCCGATGCAGCTTGCACACAACCCAAAAATTCGGTCAAGACGGCCACGATCGCTGTTGTGAGCGGCGATCGTGGCCTGACCCTTCGACAGGAATGAGCTGTCGTTGAGCTGTAGTCAATTGTATTTCAATGGCTACAGCCATCCCAGACGCCCAAGACAAGGGATGACCTTATTTCTGGGTTTTCTTACCTACAAAGAGAGAAAATCCATGACATTTCTATACCCCGAGCTGCCCCTGTCTTCAGAGGCCGCACCCGCCTTGCTGGCCGCCGAATCCGCGCCAGTGCGGCTGACGGCCCCCGACCCCGGCCCCAGCGGCGAAGTCGTCCGCCACGTGCTCATCGGCTCCCCTGAGGCCCTGCGCGAAACCATACACCTGCTGCACATCAAGCGCTACGTCGAGCCCAACCTGTGGACCGGCCCCGTCGAAATTGGCCCCGACGGCGTCAAGATTACCCAAAGCCAGGGCCAGGTGCTCTATTACCTGATGCGGCTGCGTTCGCTGGACGTACCCAAAGGGTAACCATTGGACGCACCCCTTCGATTGGCTTAGATGGCACAGCCTTCTCTGTGCTTAGGGGGGCTGGCCTAAAGCTCCGCCAGCCCCTCATACAGCGGCCTCACCTGCGCCAGCAGCTTGTCATACAGCGGTAAAAGAGCTCTGTAGTGCTGGGCCGCCTCCGCATTCGGTGGGTGGCTCTCCGCCTCTCCCAGCATCGCCATGCCGTCTTCTAGGTTGTCGAGGTGGCCCAGCGCATAGAGCCCCAGCATCGCCGCACCTAGGCAAGAGCTCTCAAACGTCTCCGGAATCAAAATCGTCTGGTCAAACACATCCGCCAGCATTTGCCGCCACAGCTCCGATCGCACCATGCCGCCCGTCGCGTGGATGCCCTTCGTCTCTCCCGCCACGTCCTCCACCGCAGCCAAAATCACGTTGAGGTTGTAGACAATGCCCTCTAGGATGGCGCGGATCATATGGGCTTTGGTGTGGTGCAGCGCCAGCCCAAAAAAGCTGCCGCGAGCGTTGGCGTCCCACAGGGGGGCCCGCTCCCCAGCCAGATAGGGGTGAAAAATCAGGCCCTCGGAGCCAGCGGGCACCGTAGCTGCGATGTCCGTCAAAATGTTGTATGGGTCAGTCTGCAGCAGGTTGGCCGTGTCCACCTCCGCATCCGCCAGGTGGTCCCGCACCCAGCGCAGAACAATGCCGCCGTTGTTCGTGGCCCCGCCAATCACCCAGCGCTTTTCCGTCAGGGCGTAGCAAAATAGCCGCTCCTTGGGGTCGGTTTGGGGCTGCTCCGCCGACGCCCGCACCGCCCCGCTGGTGCCCACCGTCACCGTCACCTCCCCCGGTGCGATCGCCCCCACGCCCAAATTCGCCAGCGCGCCGTCGCTGGCCCCCACCACCACGGGCGTTTCTGCCGGTAGGCCCAGGGCCGTTGCTGCCGCTTCGGTCATGCCCTTAAGCACGTGGGTAGTGGGCACCAGCTCAGAGAGGCGATCGGCGCTGATTTTTGCTAGGGAGAGCGCCTCCTCGTCCCAGTCCAGGCTGTTGATGTTAAACAGGCCGGTGGCGTTGGCGATGGAGTGGTCCACCACGAACTGGCCAAACCAGCGGTGCAAAATGTACTCCTTGATGGAAATGAACTTGGCCGCCTGCTCGAACACCTTGGGCTGCTCGGCCTTAAGCCACAGCAGCTTCACCAGCGGCAGCATGGGGTGCAGCGGCACCCCCGTACGACCATAGAGGGCGTGAGTGTCGCACTGCTGACGAATTTTATCGACCCAGGGGGCGCTGCGGCGATCGGCCCAGGTAATGCTGCGGGTGAGGGGCGCGCCGTCGGCATCCACCGCAATCAGGGTGTGCATCGCTGTACTGAAGGCAATGCCTGCAAGGTTAGCCTTGCAGCCCGCCTGCTCGATCACCTCGCGAGCGCTGCGCGTCACTGCCTCGTAGATCTCTTCGGGGTCTTGCTCCTGGACCTCAGGCTGGGGGGACAGCAGCGGATAGTTGACGGTGCGATCGACAATTACCTTACCGCTAGCTGCAAACAAAATCGTTTTGGTGCTGGTCGTACCGATGTCGATGCCGAGGATGTGGGTAGAGGTGGTCATGGATTACGTGAAGTAGCGTCAGTTTGGGCTAGAACGTGGGCTGGGCAGTAGTGTGAGCTGGGCGGTAGTGTGAGCTGGGCGGTAGTGTGAGCTGGGCAGTAGCCGAAGTCATAGCTGCTCTAAAAAGGCCCTCACCTGCCCATCGCGCTTCAAGACCAGCCGAATGGGCTGCGACGACGCCTCAGGCGGACCCACCGCTTCACCCACCTGCAGCACATCGATGCGGGGTAGGTAGGCGCGGGCGGTATCGCCAATGGGCAGCACGCGCTGTAGCGTTCCGTCTGGGGCCAAGGTGACGCGATACTCCAAAGACTGCAGCAGCCCATCAGGCGGCTGCCAGCGAGACTGCACCGCCGTCTGCACCTGACGTGCGGTTGCGCTGGGGCTGGCCGGCATGGGCCGGTCGGCGGTGGTGATGCGGTCTACGGTAGCGCGCGGATCGGGGCCGCGGGGAGCGGGGGGGCTGGCGGGAGCGGCCTCGGCGTCGGCTTGACTAACGTCAGGTTGACCGGGTGACGGCTGACGGGCTGACGGCTGACCGGGTGACGCTGGACTGATGTCAGCTTGGCTAGTCTCGGCCTGACTGGTCTCGGCCTGGCTGGTCTCGATAGGCGGAATTGCGCTTAGCTCCGCCGGAATGGATTCACCCGCTGATGGGTTAGACGGGGCATTGGGGCCTGCATTGGGGCCTGCATTGGGGCCTGCATTGGGGACCGCTTGGCCTGCTGCGCTAGATGCTGGGGCCTGCGCCTGGGGCGGCCTCGACCTGCCGGGTTGACGGGGCCCTGCGCTGGGTGAGGCAGGGGAGCCAGACTCGGGCTGGGTCAGCTCAGCGCCTTCCTCAGCCTCAGCCTCAGCCTCAGGCCGCTCAGCGATCGCCACTCGACGGTCGCGGCGGGTATTGCGGGCACCGGCAGGTGCTCCTGCTTCATTGGCCTCTGCATCCGCCTCTGCTATGGCGGCATCACTTGCTTCGCTGTTGAGCGTGGTGGTCTGACGCTCTGACTGTAGAGTAGCCACTAGGCCAGCAGATACCCCAACCGCCAGCACGGCGGCAGCGGCAATCTGCATCCAGGTCGGGGAGGTGCGCCGTGGGGCGGCGATCGCGCCTTCTCGCTCGTAGGCGTCTAGGGCATCGGCCAGGTCTAAAAGCTCGGTGGTGGATAGGTCGATTGAGGCGGGGCGATCGCCCAGGCGAATTTGGAGCTGGTGACCCAGCTGCCTCAGCGGCCTTAGGCGTGCTGCGGACAAAGCGGTGGTTTGTGGCCAGTCGGCGGTGCGGTGCTCTAATCTAGGGGAGACGGATGGCCCGTCATCTGGCCCGCTGCCTGGCCCGTCATCTGGCCCGTCATCTGGCCCGCCATCTGGCCCGCCATTTGGCCCGCCAATGGTGGGGTGAACCGGCTGCATCTGATACGAAAACTGCTCCGCCGATCGAGTGAGCACCTGCTGCACGTAGCTGCGTATGTCTTCGCAGACGGCGTCGAGCTGAGTCTGATTGCCCTGTACCGACAGACGGCTTTCTGTGGGCCGGTGCGGGCCGTCGAAGCTGAGGCGAAACGTAACGTCTTGCCACACCGGTCGCTGGGTCCAGCGCGCTAGGGGCGAGGTGCGGGCCAGCAGCTCTAAAGTGCAGGTGGGCGGGCTGTAGCGACGAATAGCAGGCATAGTCAGGAGTTTACAGTACGGGGCATGGCGAAAGGCATGACGCGGGGCAGGGAAAAGAAAAAATGCTGCGAAAATAGGCCGTGCAGAAACAGGTCGTGGCCTATCAGGCGGCCCGCTCTAGCAATGCTAACCACAGCCGGCGGGCCCCAGAAGGCGTGCTGTAAAACAGTAAATCGATGAGCAGCTTTAAGGCGAGATGGGCCAGGCGATCTGGGGTCGCGTCTTCTCCCGGCTGCATGCGGTCTTGGTAGAGGTTGTTGAAGTTATCGAGATAGTCGCCCAATAGCGACGCCTGGTAGGGGGGCTTACCTGATTGGGTTAGCTGCTCTAGCAGTGCTACCGCCCGTCGAATCAGCTCGCCCTGCTCTGCGGCTAGGTAGCAGGTTATGAGCACGAGCGATCGCGCCTCCTCTACATCTAAGCGCTTGCGCCCCTGACCTTTGCGCAGCGGGCTAGACTGGCGCAGCCGCCATAGGGCCACGCGATCGCCTAGCGCCTCAGATAAGTTCAGGGCTTTTGCTGCCTCCAGCATGGCCTCTGACCCCAAGCCGGCCAGCGCCTCCAGCGCTAGAAGAATCAGATCGAGCTGCGCCTTAATATTGTGGAGCTGATCGGGACTGGGCTCGGCGGGCAATGACGCTACAGATAGAGCTGGAGGCGTTGACATAGACTTACAGTAGGATCACCAAAATCATATCCGGTTTGGGTTACCGATTTTGAAACGCGGGCGCTTCACCCGCTTTCACAGTCGTAACGCTTTATATTCGTACTACAGTCTTAAAGCATAGTGACGCAAACGGGGCCATGAGCCAGGACACTTTTCAAATCTTCGAGCGCGATCTCTCAGAGGCAGCCCTAGAGCGCTACCGTCAGGTCAGCGCCCTCGCGGTAGATACCGAGACCATGGGCCTGATTCCGCAGCGCGATCGCCTTTGCCTCGTGCAGATCTGTGACCCAGAGGGCCATGCCTGCGCGATTCGCATTGCCATTGGCCAGACCGAAGCGCCCCGCCTTAAGCAGGTGATGGAGCAGCCCGACATAGCGAAAATCTTCCACTTTGCCCGCTTTGACGTCGCCACCCTCAAGCATCATCTGGCCATTCAGGTTGCGCCGCTGTTCTGCACCAAGATTGCCAGCAAGCTGGCCCGCACCTATAGTCCTCGTCACGGCCTTAAAGAGCTCGTGAATGAAATTGCCGGAGTAGAGCTAGACAAGCGCGCCCAAAGCTCCGACTGGGGCGATGCGGCCAGTTTGTCTGAAGCGCAGCTGGCCTATGCCGCTAACGACGTCCGCTACCTACACAAGCTGCGACAGCAGCTTACCGACATGCTGAAGCGAGAGCAGCGGTGGGATTTGGCCCAGTCCTGTTTTGACTGTGTACCCACCCTTGTAGATCTGGACCTGCTCCATTACCAAGGTGTTCTTGAGCACTAGCATTTTTGAGCACGAGCTTAAGGTGGCTCAATTTGCGGTGCGATAGCAAAACTGTCCGGCTGGGTACTATGTGAGATGCATAAGTATTTGTATAGCTTATGCCGGTATGGCGACGAATCTCCAATGCAGGCCGCCCACTCCCTCCCGTCTCAGCTCACTCTTCCCGCCGAACCGCTACAGCAGTGGAATACCTGGGACCCTGTTACTGCCGAACCGCCGTCGCCCTCCTGGCGGCCTGCGGTACTGATGGGGACCGCCGCTACGGTAACTACTGCTGTACTGTCTCTGAATGCTCCAGCGCCCCAGCAAGCAGTTCAACCATTGCCGGCAGCGCAGCCCCTCACCGCCTCCAGCCAGGCCGAGGGCGGCAATTGCTCAGCCACCTGCCGGGATCTGGCCTATATTCAAACGCAGATGGATACTGTGCGCCAGCATATGGCCCAGCGTCATGTGGCTCTCCAGGCGCTTCAGGCTCAATCTGGGGTGGCCCAGCCTCAGGCCACCGCCCAGGTAATTGCCCGGCACGTTGAGCGCGCCCAGATGCAGCAAGAGCAGCTGGAGCAGGAGGCCAACCAGCTCCGCCGCCAGCTCTATCAGATCAATCAGCAGCTGGGCTTAGAGCCGGAGACATCGGCGGCAGAGCTACTGAACCGGATGCCGGAATATCACGCGCTTTTGCAGCAGTGGCAGCAGGCGGACCGTCAGCTGGCGGAGGTGTCCAACGCCACCATTTTGAATGGGCCAGTCTGGGACCCCAGAGAGCATGATTTTCCGACGCCAGCCGCGGCATCGAAGCAAGCCCTCTTGGCGGAGCATCAGCAGATATCGAGCCAGCTGCAAGGCGAGATGGAGAGTATCTATCTACGGCCTGTACAGGTGCTTATCCCCGAGCTAGCGACGACGATCGCCGAGGACCCGCTTCGCCTCGCTCACGTCAAGTCATGGCTGGCGGCAACCCACCGTCTACAGATTACAGAGCGCCGTCAGCAGACGCTAGAGTATCTCGCTGAACGACTCGAACAGCAGCAGCAGATTTGGCAGCGACTCGCCCAGCGTCAGGAATTTCTAGAAGCGGACCTTGTCCGAGCCCAAGAGACTCTGGACAACTATACAAGCCAGGCCCAGCGGCTGCAAAATCTGCTGCACGCCGAGCAGCAGGTAATATCTTCCCCAGACCTAATTTCGTCCAACTGATTTTGCCTACTCGATAATGCCGCAGCCGGCCCGTCCGCCTGCGTTGCCTGTCGGCTGACCAAAGTCGTCACGATCGGCGTGGAGGATAACGGCTAGGCCACTCACAGCGGGCTCGCCGTTGGCCAGCGAAAGGCCAGGCAGCGTCTCTTTGAGCGTGCCGCTGCCGCTTGACGAAATGAAAATGTTTCCCAGGTCGCCGGCGTGGGCAGTGTCGAGGCCGTCTGACGGTAGCCAGCCGTGCTTGACCGCCATAGGGTTGTAGTGCCCACCAGCCGCCTGCCCACCGTCGGCGCAGCTGCCGTTCTCGTGAACGTGGAATCCGTGGTAGCCGGCGGTAACGCCGCTGAGGGAAACTGCGACCTCTAGACCATCGGTCGTTTCGGTAAACGTCGCCTCTCCCAGAACCTCAGAGGGCTCAGCCGTGCTCTTAACAATCGCCTCAGCTGTACTCGCCTGGGCAATCATGGCTGAGGGAGAGGCCGCTACGGCAGAATTGTTGAGAAACATCGCGACGGCAAAAACCGCTGCAGCCAAACTGATAACCAAAAAGCGGGCGTTGTGGGCGAAGCGCATAGCGGTAAAGTTCTGGTTGAGCTGCCCTGATTTTAGCACTAGGATGCGTTTCGCCTCAGGGTCAGAGCGAGAGAACAGACGCGATCGCCTGCAGCTTTGTGTTGACTTCCTGCCACTCCCGCTCGGGGATAGACCCCCGAACGATGCCGGCTCCGGCGTACAGGCGAACGCGGGCTGCATCGACCAGCGCCGAGCGAATTGCAACCACGAATTCGCTATCTCGCTGACGGTCCATCCAGCCTATTGGTCCGGCGTAGAGCGATCGCGCGAAAGCCTCTTGCTGCGTAATAGCCTCACAGGCGGTCCGCTGCGGCAGGCCGGCAACGGCCGGGGTCGGATGCAGTTTTGACACAATCTGCAGGGGATGGATGCCGGCGGGCAGACGCGCCGCAATTGGGGTGTGCAGGTGCTGAATATTGGCGAGACGGAGCAGCTGAGGTTTGGATGAGCGCGACGGCTGTAGCCCCAGCTGACGCAGCTGCCCGACAATGAAGTCGGCTACAATTTGGTGCTCGTGAAGCTCCTTGGGGCTCCGCTGGAGCGCATTGCCCAGCTGGCGATCGCTCTCCGCCGTCGTCCCCCGCGCCGTCGAGCCGGCGATCGCATCGGCGGAGAGCAGCTGTTGCCGAATGCGAAACAGCTGCTCGGGGCTCGCGCCCAAAAAAGTCTGACTGCCGCAGCGCGTCGCGAAAACATGGCACCCGCTGTAGCTGTGGCGTAGAAGCCGCAGCGCCATGCCAATAGGCAGCGGGTTACGGGTTTTTAGGTCTAAGGCACTGGCCAGGACCGCCTTGGTCATCCGGCGGCGTTCAATAGCAAGCAGCAGCGCCGCTACCCCATCAAGAAACTGCTGCCGCCGCTGCGCAGATGCCGGAATCGAGACCGGCATTGCGTGGGGGCGTAAATCTCCCATCTGCGCCTGCGGCAGCAGCGCCAGGTGGCGCAGGCGACTGTACCGTTTCCAAATTGCCGCGCAGGTGGCTTCTAGCGCGGCGGGCGGGCTGACGTCTGATAAGTGAAAGTTGGCGGTAAATCGATATAGATCGGCCTGTCGGGTAATTTGCCAGCGGGGCAGAAACAGCCTCGCTCCGGGAGCCTGAGGCCATAAAGGCTCCTGCGCAGCCTCAGCAGGCCGATCGCCAAACGCAAACTGACAGAGGACGCGGATTGTGGGCGCTGCCCCCAGGGCAATCTCGTGGATTTGGTCAAGCCAATCTTGGGCAACCCGCTGCGCCTGGTCAAAGCGATCGCTCCCTGAGCCGGTCCAGTGAACCAAGCATCCCCCAGCCGCAATCCCCTCGGCTCTATCGGCATTCTCGCAGTAAAACTCTTGCCCCTCTGACTGCAGTTCTGTCAATGCTGCCAGCAGGTCTACAGGGGCTAGAGGAAGCGACAGGCTGATGAGCGGTTTATTTTCGCTACCTTCACGGCCTACAGCAAAGCGGACTGAGGTCCGGGACTGCTCACGCACCGCCGTGTAGATTGCCTCAAAAACGTCAGTCTCAGTGGGAGTACTCGGATATCGGTACGCAACAATCATGCTCAGGCTACTCGTACTGTAGGACAGGTTGCTAGGGTATGGAGCCGCTGGATATCCTAGACACCTGTGCCCCAATAAATCCATCTAGATTTTACGGGGCTGTACTTTGCAAGCATCGCTTAATAATCTGCAATGGTTTTGTTACAAAGCTTGTCTTCATTATCATAAGCCACAGGCATAAACCGTAGTTCTGTGGCCATAATTACAGACCACGGCCTTATTTCCTGGGGGCATTTCTCTTCTGAAGGTAGCCTTATTGGGGGCTGAGCGCCTGAATATTGAAGCGAACCCGCTCCGGCGGCACAAAGGTAATGCCGCGTCGGTGGGGCCGGACGGGTTGAGCAAAATCGAGGTGGAGCCGCCAGCGCTGCAGCACCGTAGCCAGCACCACCTTCATCTCATAGAGCGACAGGGCCGCCCCGATACAGCTCCGGCTGCCGCCGCCAAACGGAAAAAATTCTGAGGCCGAGGGCTGGTGCTGCAAAAAACGCTCTGGCTCAAACCGGTGTGGGTTGGGGTAGGTTTCGGCGCGGCGGTGGGCCGTGTAGATGCAGGGCACAAGAACGGTGCCGGGCTCGAAGCGGTAACCCTCTAACGTGAGCGTCTGGCGAACGAGGCGAGGCTGGGAGATCAGCGCAATCGGGTACAGGCGCAGGGTCTCTCGGCATAGGGCATCGAGGTAGGGCAGCTTTTGAACCACCACGGGGTCTGGTAACGCTCCTAGCGGCTGTAGCTCCTCAAGCAGGCGATCGCGAACGTCGAGATTCTGATGTATCCAGTAGAAAGCCCAGGCGAGGGAAGAGGCCGTCGTCTCATGGCCGAGCAGCAGCAGCGTCATCAGATGGTCTCGCAGCTCCTGATCTGATAGCGGCTGCCCGTCAATATCTTTGGCCGCGAGCAGCAGGCTGAGCACGTCCTGCCGGGCGTCGGGGCAGCGGCGACGCTCGGCAATTTCGGCGTACAGCAGCTGGTCAATCGCCTCTCGCCGCCTCAAAAACCGCCCCCAGGGACTCCAGGGACCGAGGTCCTGCTGAAGGAGTCTGGCGAAAAACTGTACTGAGTACAGGGGGCCGGTAACCGCCTCTAGCAGCTTACTCAAATGCAAATGCAGGTGTTGGTAGCGGGGGCTAGGCCGTAGGCCAAACACCACCCGCAAAATCACCTGCAGCGAAATTTCCGACATCCAGGGGCGGATGGCGAGGGATTGCCCGACGCTCCAGGACCCAGTGACCGCTTGGGTGATGGCCTGAATATCGCGGCCGTAGCCCTGCAGGTGCTTACCGTGGAGGGCAGGCATCAGCATCTGACGCTGCTGGTGATGGCGATCGCCCTGCTGCATAATTGGCGAGTCTTGACCTACCAAAGGACGGAATACCTGGGTTACCTGGCCAAACTCTAAGGCGGCGGCAGCGCTTGTGAACACCTGCTGCAGGGTATCGGGACGGCTGAGAAAAACTACGGGCGGCGAAGCCGGCCCCAGAATTCTGAGGGTAAAGGTGTCGCCATAGCGCTCGAAACAGTGGGATAGAAATGGAATGGGGCGGTGCACAATGGCCGCTGTCTGTAGCATGGCAGGCCGCTTTGGCCCAGGCGGTAGAGGCATAGTCTGACGCGGAACGCGCTTTTCAAGTTGTTCAATGCAAATTTAGTCAATATAAATTTGGGGCAGCGGCACCAGGACGTAAGGTCTTAGTGCCGCTAACGAGGATATTCTGGCGCTCTAGAGCGAACTAGCCCTGGAAGCCCATCTCCACGACCGCATTGCGCGTAAAGTTGATGCGCTGCTCAAAGTCGAGCTTTTTGATTTCTTCAGTGAACGGGCTCGTGCCCTCGGGCAGCTCGTAGTCGTCAGGCATACCTACAATGCGGCCGCTCTCCATACCCTGGGCTAGCTTTAGCCATACGTCTAGCTTAGCCGGTGGGCTGAGGGCTCCGTAGCCCCGACTGATCTCGCTGTCGTTCCTTGCGGCAATGTCCCGCATGGCCTGGAGCTGGTCGTCCTTCGAGAGCGGGTCAAAGTAGTTAACGATAGTGTCGCCGAGCTTTTCGGTTCCATGGTCAGGATTGGGCTGAAGGCTATCTTTGATGTCGAGGTAGCCGTACCACAGCAGGGCAAGCTGCGTGTCGGCATCAAAGTCGGCAAACATTTTCAGCGGCTTCTTGACCGCGTCATCGGTTAGGTACGTCATAATTTTTTGAAGGGTTGCGTTAAAGCGTCTAGTCTTGGGACCAATTAAATTACGCTGAAGCAGGGGCAAACAGCGCTTGATAATCGTCAGAAAGATTTACCTTGACATCGGAGAACTCGCCCGGCGTGACGGCTTCTTGAAGCACGATGAATACCGCACGAACGTGGGCGGCGGCAGTCGCGCCGTCGACGCCCTCTTTTTGAGCGACGCGCTGGTAAAACTCGTCAATATTGAAAGGCTGACCGTTTTCTCCCTCATGCCCCTTGAGGTAGGTACCCACTTCATCAGGAAGCTGGGCCGCCAAATGGCTTGCTTCGTTTCCTAAGATGCGCTCTGCCAAGGTTTTGAGCGTCGCTTCAAGCGCTTTTTGTGCCCCAGGCTGGTCAATTTGGGCGACGGTTTGAACGCGCTCTAGGATGTCGTTGTACTTCATAGGTGATTTGAAAATTAGTCGTGTCGGTGGCTGATTTGCCACATTCGAACTATAGGAAACTTTACATGCTTTAAGCTTCAATCATCGGGTATGGGTGCGGGTCCACCAAACGGAACAAATAGAGGGCGATCGCTCCCTCACCTATGCCAGCACGCCAGCACGCCAGCACATCAAGGCAGCGCGCACTCAAGCCACCGGGCCGTCCGACCCAATTGGGGCTACGACTGCTGAGTCAGCAAAAACACCCGCTGCGCCGCTCGGGTCACGCCCACATAAAGCAGCTGATTACGCTCATCAATTTTGGGATTGATGCTGATGTTGGGGGCATCGATAAACACGTTTTGAAACGTAGAGCCCTGGGACTTATGAATCGTTAGGCAGTAGGCATAGCTGAGGTCGTGGAACAGGTGCTTGAGCTCCCAGAACTCTTGCCAGCGGCGCTCAGCGGCATACTGTCCCAAAAGCTTGTCAAACAGCCCTCGGCTGGCGTTGTGGAGCACCGTCAAGCTGCGGTGCTTGTCGTCGTCGGTCATCACCTCCAAAAACCAGACCTGCCATGGGCCCTCCTCCCCCGCCACCGCCGCTAAAACTTCGCACTCCTCCGAGTTTTGCAAAATCAGCGCTTCCCCGACCCAGCAGGGACTGTTGGCCATCAGCCGCTCTCCCCCGACAAACTGTGGCGCGTCAGGGCCATGTATCGCCTTTCGCGCCGCCCGATTGAGCTGATTCACCCGGGCATTGGTGTACGCCAGCGCCCGCACGTAGTCTGAGTCGCGCCGGTAGGTATCGCTCTGAAACGCCTGAATGAGACACCGGTTCCACTGGGGACGGCGCAGGGCAAATACGCCCTGGGTGCGATCGCGGTTGGCGTCGGTGGCAAAGGCCGGTAGACGAGTGTGGAGGTGCTGGCGAATGGTGGTCGCTAGCGCCCCAATCGCGCCGCCGTAGCGCACCACTTCCGTCAGGTCGGTGCGTTCGGGAATTTGGCTAAAGACTCTCGATTCGGGTTCATTAATGGGGGGAAGCTGGGCCACATCCCCCACAAATAGAATCTGAGTCTGCTTGTAGAGATCGGCCACTGACGCCGTCAGGAGCAGCCACAGCTCCTCGTCAATCATGGAGGCTTCATCCACCACCACTAGGCGGTAGCGATCGAAGCGATTCTCGCTGTTAGAGTCGATGCGAAACACCTGCCGACCCGTTTGGGAGTCGATCTCGGGCTTCAGGCCCAGCAGCTTACAGCAGGTCATGCAGTCCACCTCTAGCCCCCAGTCGTCGGCCATGCGCACCAGCACCTTGGTGGCTTTGTTGCTAAACGCGGTGAGCACCACCGAGCGGCGATCGCCCTCCTGCCGCAGCTGGTAGATGAGCGCCTGCAGCAGCGTTGTCTTACCCGTGCCGGCGTAGCCCGTGAGCAGATAGAGCTTTTGACGGCTGCGAACGAACGTCATCAGCGCGTCAAGGGCGACCTGCTGATGGGGCGTCAGCTCAATGCCGAGGGGATTATCGCCAATGTTGTTGCTGTCGATATCGTTGCTGTCGATGGCGCTATCCTCGACATTTGGCGGTGCGTCGGCTTCAAGCGCTGCGCTGGGCTCTGGTGATTTAGAAAAAACCATGGGTTACACGAGGGGCCCATTAAAAAGGGTTTAGTACACATGAGCTAGTTTGCCACAGCCCTTCTCGAATGCCTACCGACGTAAGCGCCTGGACTGACGCCTTTTAATTGGGCGTATCGGCGGGTTTAACGTTGGCTAAGCCAGGCTGCACAGCCCCTGCGAGCGGGCCATCGAAGTAAATGGCCTGGTGGGGGGTGCCGATGTCGATACCCGCCTTGTCGAAGGCAATTTTAAGACGGCGGCGGTATTCCCGCGCCACGTCCCACTGCTTCAGCGGCAGGGTTTTTATCCAGAGCCGCACCGTGGCTCCAGCATGGGTGAGCTGGTCTACCCCTAGCACCGCCGCTGGCTCTAGGATAATGCTTTTCCAGCCGGGGTCATGCTGCAGGTCGTGGGCCACTTTGGTGATCACCGCCAAGGCCTGATCGATGTTGGCGGCGTAGGCGACATCGATGGTTAGGTCCACCCGCGACCATTCCTTGGTCAGGTTTTGCACCACGGTAATCGCGCCGTTGGGCACGGTAATCAGGCGGCCTTCTTCGTTGCGCAATTGGGTAATTCGCAGCCCCATGTTTTCAACAAAGCCAGCCACGTCCCCCAAAATTACCACATCCCCCACGCCGTACTGATCTTCGAACAAAATCAAAAAGCCGTTGATAATGTCGCGAATGAGGCTTTGCGCCGCGAAAGAAACCGCCAGTCCAAAAATTCCGGCCCCGGCCACCAGCGGACCGATATCAACACCGACGACCCACAGCGCCGCCAGGCCGCCTGCGGCGGCGAAAATGGTGTTTGTGATGCTCTTAGCCACGGTAGAGAAGGTGGAAAAGCGGAGCATCCGGCGCTGAGAATCGTGAATTAGAAAGCGCGGCGTCTGCCGCTGCAGAAAGGCAAACAGCCGGTCAATGAGGATGTCGTCGATGCGAATCAGTAGATAGGTCACCAGGACGATGATCAGCAGCTTGCCCGGAATGCGCGATGCTTCGAGGAGCAGCACCTGCAGCCAGCGGGTGTAGGGAATTAGCCCCACAACCACGAAGCCGCCGCTGATCCACAGCGCGAGCTCCCCCAGCTGAACCACTCGGCGCTTGAGAAGGGAAATACTCTGCTGCTGCTGGGCGCGCTGGTCCTGCTGCGCTAGCGTCAGCCGGGCGGAGGCGTCGTCTTCAGGCATATCAGAGATTTTTTGGGCGATCGCCGTCCGCTCCTCTTCTAGCCTGTTCTGTCTGTGCTCTAGCCGCCGCTTGGGCCGCAGCAGGCTCATAGACAGCACCAGCAGCCCTACTAAAATGCCGCAGGCAATCTGAAGCTGCTGCAGCAAAAATCGGCCTTGGCGCTCGGCCTTAAACCGAATTAGCGATCGCTCTATCCTGGTCGCCCAGGTTCTCGCCAGCGTATCCACGACCTCTTGTTGGGAGGCGCGATCGAAGCCAAGCAGGTCATAGCTCAGCCATTGGGCATCGGCGACGGTGACCGTCAGAAGTTCTGAAGCGATCGTTTCGGCGCCGTCCCCTGGGCCATCGAGGCGGGCCGTCGCCATGAGCACCGTTAGAGTGCCAATTTTCTCTGGCGTCACCGTCAGGGTGGTGGGGTCGAAATCCTGCGTCACAAAAGCTTCTAGCTGCCGTTCAATCGCGTCGTCTCGGTCTTCCATCAACGCCGCCACCCTGAGCAGGCGGCGTCCGTCGAACCATACGGTGTCCCAATCGACGCGAGAGGCGCCGTCTTCAGAGCCGACAAACGCTTTGATTTCGGGGGGCAGCACTGGCGTAATGCGCTGAATCCCGGCCCTGGGCTGCGAGGGTGGCTTTTCGGCTGGCGCTGCTTCTGGTGCTGGGTTTGGCCCTAAATCTGGCCCTGGCTGGGCGTACGCAGCGTTAGCCACGGTCAACAACAGCGCCGCAATGCCCGCAAAAACCCATAACTTAGAGCGACGCAGTCTTTGTGTCATATCAGGCTTAGCTGGGTGACTCATGGGGGTTATTCCCAATGTACGCTTGCCCTATAGGAGTTCTGTAAGCGCTACAACGTTAGCACCAATCACTCAGATTGTCCTGGCGTTTGGCCCGAAGCGTAAAGCGCACATCTAGCTGAAATGACAGCTGCTCGAAAGCTGCGCTCACTGATACAGCGGCACCGTAAACGTCACCGTTGACCCCAGCCCTTCGCCCATGCTGAAGAAATTGACCACGCCGCCCATCGCCTCCACCAGCTTTTGAGAGATGACTAGGCCGAGCCCTGAACCGCTAAAGCGACGAGCTTGGGAGCAGTCAACCTGGCTGAAGGAGTGGAACAGCTTGTCTTGGTCTTCCAAAGAAACGCCAATCCCGGTATCGGCGACGCTGAGCTTCGCCATGGGGGAGCTCGCCGATGTGATCCCACGCGCCTCGACCTCTACCGCGATCGTAATGCCGCCCTGCTGGGTAAACTTGATAGCATTTCCGACGAGGTTGAGCAACACCTGCAGCAGCCGCTGATAGCTGCCGTAGACCACGATGCGATCGCCAGCGGCTGGAGAAACAACTTTGTAATATAGGCTCTTTTGCTCCGCCTGGGTGCGGGTGAGGTGCTCTACATCAGTGAGCAGCTCATTTAGGGGTACCGGGCCTGCATCAATGGGCATCTTGCCCGCTTCGAGACGGGCGATGTCCAAGATGTCATTAATAATGTTGAGCAGGTGCACCGCTGAGCGATGGGCCTCGTTGATGAAATCTCGTTGCTCCTCGGGATCATCGGCCAAGCCATCTATTACCAGCTTCAGGAAGCCAATCATGGCGTTGAGCGGCGTGCGCAGCTCGTGGGAGGTGCCGGCTAAAAATTCGCTCTTCAGGCGCAGCGCTTCCTTGGCCTGCCGGTAGGCCTGCTCAAGCTCAGCGTACTTTTTAAGCAGCTGCTCATGCGCCCGCGCTGTGGGCAAGCTAGGTTCGGTTTCAGATTGGCTGGCTTCGGATTTATCGACTTTAAATTCAGGCGGCTCAGGCACATCAGAGCGATCGAGACCGCCGCTGGGGCAGCTGCCGTCGCTGCGGACGGCCTCTAGGCGATAGGGACTATCAATTGAAATGGCGGACAGAGGTTCTCCAAACATATCTTTCTCTGGGGGGACGAAACTTTATGTGAAGATACTTACAAGAAACGCCGCTTTACGATTAAAATCCGAAGAACTTTACATTTCTTAAGGAAAAAGCTTTGTGACGCCAATCGCCAGCCCTGCCATTGATATAGGCAAATTCAGCGTGTAGGCAAATTCAGCGTGTAGGCGAATTCAGCCTACTCTTGGCTATCCACCATAACGGGCTCTTGGTAGAGCGGTACCGTAAACGTTACGGTCGAGCCCAAGCCCTCACCCATGCTGAAAAAGTTGACTACCCCCCCCATGGCTTCCACCAGCTTTTGGGAAATTACTAACCCTAGCCCAGACCCACCGAATCGCCGGGTCCGGGAGCCGTCGACCTGGCTGAAGGACTGAAACAGCTTGTCTTGATCCTCTAGCGAGACGCCAATTCCGGTATCGGCCACGCCGAGCTTCACCATCCGAGGGCGATTGATCTCCTGCTGGCTCTCTTCTACGTCAGCGGTGATCGTGATTCCACCTTCGTGGGTAAATTTAATCGCGTTGCCAATCAGGTTGAGCAGCACCTGCAGGAGCCGCTGATAGTTACCGTAGAGCACAATGCGATCGCGAGTTGCGGGCGTTAGAACTTTGTAGTAAAGATCCTTCTGCTCCGCTTGGGTGCGGGTAAAGTTCTCGACATCGATGAGCAGGTCATCTAGGGTCACCGGGTTCATCTCAAGCTGCATCTTACCCGCTTCGATGCGGGCAATATCTAGGATGTCGTTGATGATGTTGAGCAGGTGCACCGCCGAGCGATAGGCCTCGTTGATGAACTCCTCCTGCTCTTCTGGGTCGTCGGCCATACCGTCGAGCACCAGTTTCAAAAAGCCGATCATGGCGTTGAGCGGCGTCCGCAGCTCGTGGGAGGTGTTGGCTAAAAACTCGCTTTTCAGCCGTGAGGCCTCTTCCGCCTGCTGGTGAGCCTCCTCCAGCTCGCTGTGCTTTTTGAGCAGCTGTTCGTTGACCTGCAGCAGCTCTACCGCCAGGTCTCGACTCTCGGCAAATAGGGTGGCATGGGCAATGCCGGTGCCCACCTGCTGGGCAAACTCTTGAATCACCGAAATTTCTTGGGGGGCGAGCTGCTTTCGATTGGCCTGATGGAGAATAATCAGACCGTTCGCTTCGTTTTGGTATATCGTTGGCATCGCAATGATGCCGCATCCTTCCCCAGCAGGAGCAGCCTCGTCACGAGCAGCCTCGCTATGGTTATTCTCACAGTAAAAGATTGGCGTGAGGGTCGAAATGGCCTCTAGAAGCTGGGGCACCTCGGCCAGCTGCAGGACATCTGCTTCTGTGGGTGACAGGGCCGGCTTGTGGTATTCTGCAACCGCTTCTAGCACCTGACACCCCGGCCTACAGGGGTAAACGATGCAGCGGGCCGCATTTAAGGCGCTGCCGAGGCCATCGACGGTCTTCTGCCAAATCGTCTCGATATCGAGGGTGCGGCGAATATCCCAAGCCACCTGATCCAGCTTGGTCTGGTAATACTGTTCATGTCCGCTAGCGACCTGCACAGGGCCGTGGCAAATCGCGATCGCCTCTTGCTCGGCCAGCGCTCTGCAGACGCTTCCAGTCACCACCGCGCGGCGATTGCAGTGCTTCGCTGAGAGGTGTGGGCTGACATTGAGAGCTAGCAGCAGGTGCTGACCTTGGAGCCGGAAGGGATATTCGATCTCGATGGGAACGAGGCCGTCTAGGACGGTGCGCAAATGCTGGAGATAGCGCGCTGGATTAACCGGCTGAAATGGCGCTTCCGAAAGGTTGCCCAACACAGGCTGATTACCCAAGCCGTAGCGGGCCGCCTCAGGCCAGGAGAATGAAAGATATCGCCCTGCCTCATCCTGAATAAACATCAGCTCTAGATCCGGCGAACCGCCGTAGGGGCTCGCTTCAGTTATCGCTGTTGCAGAAGAGGGCAAGTGACTAGACGTCGTCATATTAGGGTCTGTAGGAGGTGTGATGACAGCCCGCTGAAAGCGCCGAGGCGGCTAGCGTCGGTGGTTTGCAGTTGAAATTTGAAAGCGTGCGTAGATGCCCTGTTAAATTGCGGTAACCTGCTGGAATGCGTTAATAGTAGCGCCCATTTAAGGAAATGAATCACGGCGTTTGGACAGAGCCGCTGATTGGGTGAAACCGGCATACCGATCGATATGGAAATAGCGTCAGACCAGCACCGAGCCGGTGATAAGGCGTAGGCCGACACTAAACTAGTCATTCCATTCGCCTCGGGTCGGTACCGGAGGATTCCGCTCTAAGTTGCGGGTTAGATCGTCATCCCGACGGGCCCCGCCCCGCAGCCACTGCCGCAGCGCGACCTCAACCACTTTACTCGGGTCGTCCGTGAGGTACTTCACCTGCCGCAGCAAGTCTGGATCAAGGTGAACCGACAGCTCCACTTTATTTGCATCCGGCTCACGGGCCTCTAAGGTGCTAGCTTCCAGGTTTGATGAAATCGATTTAGCGGAGTCAGACATGGCGGTACAGCAAATGTGTGCGTTCATGCAGTTGCACAAAACTAGAGTCAGGTGCGGTTTCAGCGCGTCGTCTCTAGAGATTGGTCCTGCTAAGGATCAGTCTAAGTGAAGTATTAGCAAATTCACTATAGTGATATCCATTTAAACCCATTAAGCCAATGATTTGGTGACAGCAGGGGGAATGTTTTACAGAGGCTAGACTAGCGTTCCCCGCCGCGCCGGTATTTGCGTTGGTAGAATCTCGGCAATTGGGGGTTAGCGATCGCGGTAAGCGTCGGCCTTGTCAATTTTCGCCGCGTTGGCGATGGGCTGCACGGAGCGAATTAGAAGCATTACAATGGGTTAACCCTTCGTCAGGGC
The DNA here is from genome assembly GCA_050331115.1 of Elainellaceae cyanobacterium. GTDB lineage: Bacteria > Cyanobacteriota > Cyanobacteriia > CAKZMO01 > CAKZMO01 > JBCCAG01. Next base: position 16,795 of record JBHJHD010000034.1, on the reverse strand, counting down.
TTAGCCCGTGCTGCAGCGCCAGCGCTTTTCGGGGCACTGGCGCTGGGGAGACGTTCAACCTTTGCCTTGAGTACCTGTCATCTCAGCGTCTGCTGATTGAACCCCTGCTGCCATGACCGATATCTCCGTCTCCCGCATCCGAAATTTCTCAATCATTGCCCACATCGACCACGGTAAGTCCACCTTGGCCGATCGCCTGCTGGAGGATACGGCCACGGTCAGCAACCGTGATATGAAGCAGCAGTTCCTCGACTCGATGGATCTAGAGCGAGAGCGGGGCATCACCATCAAGCTGCAGGCGGCCCGGATGAACTACACCGCCAAAGACGGTGAGACCTACGTGCTCAACTTGATCGACACGCCGGGGCACGTGGATTTCTCTTATGAGGTGTCGCGATCGCTGGCCGCCTGCGAGGGGGCGCTGCTGGTGGTGGATGCCTCTCAGGGCGTGGAGGCGCAGACCTTGGCCAACGTTTACCTGGCCCTAGAGCACGACCTGGAAATTATTCCCGTGCTCAACAAAATTGACCTGCCGGGGGCGGAGCCAGAGCGGGTAAAGTCAGAAATCGAGGAGGTGGTGGGGCTGGACTGCAGCAACGCCATCCTGGCCTCGGCCAAGGAGGGCATTGGCATCGACGAAATCCTAGAGGCGATCGTCTATCTGGTGCCGCCCCCCCAGGACAACGTCGAGAAGCCGCTGCGGGCCCTAATTTTCGACAGCTACTACGACCCCTATCGCGGCGTAATCGTCTACTTCCGCGTCATGGACGGCAGAGTTGCGACGGGCGATCGCGTCAAGCTAATGATCTCCGGCAAGGAATACGAAATTGATGAGCTTGGCGTCCTAGCGCCAACACAGGTTGCCGTAGACGAGCTGCATGCTGGTGAGGTGGGCTACTTCTCCGCCGCCATCAAGGCGGTAGAGGACGCGCGGGTGGGCGACACTATCACCCTCGCAAAGGCGGCCGCTCCCGAGCCTCTACCGGGCTACACCGAAGCTAAACCGATGGTGTTTTGCGGCCTGTTCCCAACCGACTCCGAGCAGTTCGAAGACTTGCGGGACGCGCTAGAAAAGCTGCGCCTCAACGATGCGGCCCTGCAGTACGAGCCGGAGACCTCTAGCGCTATGGGCTTTGGCTTTCGCTGCGGCTTCTTGGGCCTGCTGCACATGGAAATTGTCCAGGAGCGGCTAGAGCGCGAGTACAACCTAGATTTAATCATCACGGCTCCCTCGGTGATTTATCGGGTGACTAAGGTCGGGGGCGAAATAGTCAGCATCGACAATCCCTGTCTGCTGCCCGACCCGCAGGACCGCGAGAAGATTGAAGAGCCCTACGTCAAGGTGGAGATGATCGTGCCGGAGGAGTTTGTCGGCACGCTGATGGAGCTGTGTCAGAGCCGCCGGGGTGACTTTAAGGACATGAAGTACCTCACCCAAGGGCGCACGACGCTTGTATACGAGCTGCCCTTGGCTGAAGTCGTCACCGACTTTTTTGACCAAATGAAGTCGCGATCGCGGGGCTACGCCAGCATGGAGTATCAGTTCATCGGCTACCGCGAGAATCCGCTGGTGAAGATGGATGTGATGATTAACGGTGATATCGCTGACCCGCTAGCCACCATCGTCCACCGGGACAAGGCGTATCACGTCGGCCGCGCCCTAGTCGAAAAGCTCAAGGAGCTAATTCCCCGCCACCAGTTTAAGATTCCGCTGCAGGCCAGCATTGGCAGCCGCATTATCGCCAGCGAGCGCATCCCGGCGCTGCGCAAGGACGTGCTGGCTAAGTGCTATGGCGGCGATATCAGCCGGAAGAAGAAGCTGCTGAAAAAGCAGGCCAAGGGTAAAAAACGACTTAAGTCTCTGGGCACGGTGGATGTGCCGCAGGAGGCCTTTATGGCGGTGCTGAAACTGTAAGATCGCGGCATGTATGTGTTCAGCGTTCTGGAAGCCCCCCTCTATCTCCTCTTAGCAAAGGGGCGCTAGAGGGGGGTAAAACCGAGATGCGGCGCGATTTTTCCACCCTTGCTAAACAGATACCACAGCATGCTATGCCCCTACCGCATGGTGAAATGGCAACCCGGCGACGCTTCATCGGCATAGATCTGGGCTGGACCTCGGGCGAGAGCGGCCTGTGCTGTCTGGAATGGTCCGATGGCCCGCCCAACAGCCTGACGCTTATTGCCCTCACCCGACGACTGGCGATCGCCGACATCTTAGACTGGGTGGACCAGCACGCAGGTCCCGCCGCCGTTGTTGCCGTCGATGCCCCCACGATTATCCCCAACGAAACGGGAATGCGCCTGCCCGATCGGCTGGCCCATCGGCATTTTGGCCGCTACCACGCGGGCTGCTATCCGGCCAACCGAGGCCGTCCCTTTGCGGCGCGCACCACTGGGCTGGGCGAAGCGCTGCTCCAGCGCGGCTACCGCCACGCCCCCTCGGCGTCTTGCCCCCGCTCGCCCGGAAACTTCCAGCTCGAAACGTTTCCCCATGCCGCCATCATTCATCTGTTTCAGCTGCCTCAAATCTTAAAATATAAGAAAGGCCGAATCGGCGATCGCCGTCCGCAGCTGGCTCGCCTGCGGCAGCTCATTCTAGAGCGGTTGCCCCAGCTCGATCCAGCGCTCACATCAGCTGAACTGCCTGAGATTCCTACCGTTGGACGAGACCTCAAGGCCGTAGAAGACCAGCTCGACAGCCTCATTTGCGCCTATGCCGCGGCCCACTGGTGGTGCTGGGGCGCAGCCCGGAACTTAACATTAGGTGATATGTCTTCAGGCTATATTGTGGTACCGACCCCCTATGGTCCTCTGGGCAGATGAGAATATCAGCTACAGTCGTTAATCTTAAAAATCCAGCGAGTGAGCGCTCGTTTTGTTTGACAGGATGCAGACGGCAGCTGCAAAGGGGCGCTAGCCTGAGCGCAGCCTTCCGTGCCAGAGGGTCAGACACTGCAGCATCTATATCAAAGGGGATAGCAGCTCGACGCTCATAAATGTTACACTTGTTAACACTTGACAAGAGCTTCATCCCAACTGGTGGGAAAGCTTAGGTAACGCAAAGTTGATTACGGTGGCAGATAGGCTAACTCGATGTACCCGGGCCGGCTCAGCTTACGGATGTTCATCCTGTCGCTTACCCATAGAGTGAAAGCCCTCTGCCCTTAGTGCGCCGATCCAAGGCCTAGCCCCAACCTCTGACGCTATCCCTACGGCTGGCTGGTATCCAGCGTCGATAGAGCTGAGCTGCCTGACACCCGCGACAATATTCCATCTCTACACAACGCTTGTCCATGAAAACTAAGCTATCGTCAACCGATCTAGTCCGCTCTTATTTAAAAGAGATTGGTCGTGTTCCTCTTCTCACCCATGAGCAAGAAATCATTTATGGTAAGCAGGTCCAGCAGCTTAGCCGTCTACTGCAGATTCAAGAGTCCCTAGCGGAATCTTTGGGGCGCGTGCCAACCTCGAAGGAGTGGGCTGACGCTGCTGAAATGCCTGAAGAGACCCTCAATCAAGTCGTTGAGGACGGTCAGGCCGCTAAGCGCAAAATGGTGGAGGCCAATCTGCGACTCGTAGTTTCCGTGGCAAAGAAGTACATCAAGCGCAACGTAGATCTGCTAGACCTCATCCAAGAGGGCACCATCGGCATGCAGCGTGGAGTAGAAAAATTTGACCCCTCGAAGGGATATCGCTTCTCGACCTACGCCTACTGGTGGATTCGCCAAGCGATTACCCGCGCCATTGCCGAGAAGGGCCGCACCATTCGTCTGCCCATACACATTACCGAGAAGCTCAACAAGATTAAGAAGGTTCAGCGCCAGCTTGCGCAGACCCTAGGGCGCTCAGCTACCGTTGCCGAGATTGCCCAAGAGCTAGACCTAAGCACGAAGCAGGTGCGGGAGTATCTAGAGCGATCGCGGCTGCCCCTGTCGCTAGATCTGCGCGTGGGCGACAATCAGGATACCGAGCTAGGTGAGCTGCTGGAGGACACCGGACCGTCTCCTGAGGACTACGCGGCTCAGTCTTCCCTCAAGTCAGAATTGGCCAAGCTGATGGCCGATCTGACGCCCCAGCAGCAGGAGGTGCTATCGCTGCGGTTTGGCCTACAGGATGGCCAGACTATGACCCTGGCGAAGATTGGCTCGATGCTCGATATTAGCCGCGAGCGCGTTCGCCAAATTGAGCGAGAAGCGCTTACCAAGCTCCGTAAGCGGCAAACGGACATGCGGGAATATTTAGCCAGCTGAGGGGCCTATATTTTATAAGCCCTCACAAAGGCCTACCCAAGCCTACACAAATGCCCTCGGCGCTGAGAGATCAAGCGCCGAGGGCATTTGCACAGGTCGCTTGTGGACGCGATCGCTTTGGCTGATGCCGGACCCGACGCGCTATCCATCTGGGAACTGCCAGCAGGCCTGCCGCTCCTGCGGTGAGAGGTGTTTTGCCATGGGTTTGTGCGTTGGATAAGACAGAACATGGGGTGACGCTAGGCTATAGCCGGTTCTGCAAACAGCAGCAGCCACAGACATCCCAGGGCGATCGCCGTCAGTATAGTACCAATTAGACCCCTTAGCGCCATCTCTCCTCGCCTAGACTCTATCCCTATCATAGGATTGAGAGCCAGACATAACAAAACCTTTTCGCTACCGAAAGCTCTGAGGCATAATAGACGGGTAGAAAGTATTGTGGACTTACGTTCAGGTTATGAAGCAGGCGCTCACTCATCGGTTTTGGTCTCACGCTCGTGCCGCATTTGCTGTCCCAATACTGCTCACGGGCAGCGCTATTTTCTCTTCAGCACAGGCGCAAACGGTACTCTACACGCCAATTCCCTTGCCCGAGGAAAACGCCATCGACGATAGTTTGTCGGAGGGCGATATTCCAACTGGGTTTGGTGGGTTTGCGCGGGACTACTCCGTCACCTTCAGCGATGGCGACTACGCCGTCATCGACCTGAAATCAGAGGAGTTTGATACCATCGTCACCCTGCTGGCCCCAGACGGTTCGACTTTTGGAGAGAACGACGACGGCCCAGACGGCTCGACAAATTCGATGCTGTTTGTGCGCATTGAGGAAGGCGGTGCATACACACTGCGCGTCAGCCCCTATGCAGGCCAGGGGCTGGGCAGCTTTAATCTCAAGGTGACGCGGCTGCGCCCGGTAGACGAGACGGAATAGGAGCGTCTATGGCTGTTGGGCCGTCAACCTCCAAGCGCAGCCGGGCCTGACGTTTCTATTTCGATGCCGCAACTTCCGACACGGCTCAAAAAGAGCGAAAATTTCCTTGTTAAATAGGGGCCTTATTTGCTATCTTAGTAAAGCCGCAAACGGATGCGGTGTCTAGCCGGGATAGCTCAGTTGGTAGAGCAGAGGACTGAAAATCCTCGTGTCCCCAGTTCAAGTCTGGGTCCTGGCATTTTTCTAAAGGCGATCGCCGCTTTAATACACCGTTTGACGGGGCAGACGCAACCAAAGCACCGACCTACTGGTGATCTGGTAGACCCAAGAGCTCAGTCAGCTCAGCTTCGCTGACGCCAAACTGGGCCGCCGCGCCCGCAATATCCAAACGAGGGCCCCGACGACCGTCCTCTTCCGAGAACCCGAATGCCGCTCTCAGCTCTGCCGCCGTGACGCCAAGCTGCGTCGCCGCCGCTTCGAGGTCTGGGCGCGTACGAGGCCGCTCGGGCCGCCCTGTTTCTGGGTCAATGCTGACTCCCAAGGCGTCGCGAAGCGCCTCGGGGGTGACGTCAAGCTCGGCTGCTGCCGCTACGAATCGAGCGCGGGCGGCTTCCTCACGGTTTTCGGGGATGCCTAGCGCCGCTTTCAGCTCAGCTTCCGTAGTGTTCAACTCAGCAGCGGCATCAGCAAAGTCAATTCGGTGGTGGCCTCGGCCTCGGCCACCGTGGTGCCTTTTTACGCGCTCCGCCCCTGAGGTCCGAGCGGCCTGGTCGGGGCGAAGGTCGGTGGCGCTGGTATTGGCGGCATTGGCGTTGGCAACACCAATTGCCCCAACTAAAGCAGCAGCAGCGATCGCGAGCGTAAATCGATAGTTCATGGTCATCTCCAATAGGGTCATGCAGGGTTGTGGCCTGCTATGTCTCTATTGAGCCGGATAAGAATGACGGGCGACCCCGGCTACGGATGACAATTTTGTAATAGAAGGCACTTTGTAATAGAAATCGCAAGTGACGCCTCGGCCACCGGCCGCACTATTCCGCGTCTGACGTCGTCTCAGAGGCCATATCCGCCGCCACTTCGGCTTCTAGCTCTGCCTGCAGCTTGGCAAATTCTTCTGGGGTGAGCTCCTCCAGGCGGCGCTGCAGGACGGCGTCTTCGTAGTCTTTCATCTGCTGATGGATGGTCATATTGCCGCTGGTCGCCCGGGTCACATAGGTAATAATCCAGCCTAAGAGGCCGCCTAAGAAAATGACCTGACTCCAAATGCCGGCATTGGCGCTGTCGATGCCGCCTAGGCGCAGCAGCAAATAGATGCCGCCGCCCGTGAGGGCGACGCCAGCGCCGATGCCAATTACGTCTATGCGTCGCATGGGTTTAGTAGGTTTGCTGCTGGGGACGGAAATTGACGAAGGGGCTGAGGATGAGCAGGCCAGGGAAGAAGAAAAAGACGGCAAAATACATCAGCACGCGCTCAGGTGAGCTAGCGTCATACCAGCGAGCTTTGAGATAGTACATCGTGGCTAGGGGCAGCACCAGCAGGTAGGCTCCGCCGAGGCCAGCGTACATCAGTAGGACGAGAAGATTGTTTTGTACGAAGCTTTGTACGATGTCCATGGATGATGTCTTATGAGAATCGCGATGTCATTAGTTTAGTCTAAAACGGCTGAACGCCTACGCCCTCGACCCTGAGTAGCAGTGCGGACAGCTGACGGCGGGTTGATACTCCACTGAGGCTTGGTCCTCCGGCGACACCGGATTGCCACAGGCGTAGCACAAGACATGGGTTCCTGCTTCTAGCCCATGGGCAACGGCAACGCGCTGGTCAAAGACGAAGCACTCCCCATTCCATAGGCTCTCCATCGAGGGCACCGCCCTAAGATACGCCAAAATCCCCCCTTTTAGATGATAGACCTGGTCAAACCCCTGTCGCCGCAGATAGGCCGTCGCCTTCTCACAGCGAATGCCGCCTGTGCAAAACATGGCTACCTTACGATGCTGACTGGGGTCGAGGTGCTGCTCAGCGTAGTCGGGAAATTCGCGAAACGATTTTAGGCTAGGGTTGACAGCGCCTTGAAAAGTTCCGATCGCCACTTCGTAGTCGTTGCGAGTGTCAATGAGGACCACTTCTGGATCTTGAATTAGCTCGTTCCAGCGCTCTGGCGAAACGTAGGTGCCCACCTCGTGAACGGGGTCAATATCTTCAACGCCTAAAGGCACAAGCTCGGCCTTAAGCCGCACCTTCATGCGCTCAAACGGCGGCGCTGACGTGGTGGCCTCTTTGCACTCTAGGTCCCTGAGGCGAGAATCAGAGCGCAGATGCGCCAGAACGGCGTGGACGTTGGCAGGTGATCCAGCAATGGTGCCGTTGATGCCTTCCTCCGCCAGCAGAATGGTGCCCTTGACCTCGTGGGCCACACAAAGCGCCAGCAGCTCCCTCTGCTGCTCAGCATAGTCGGAGAGGGGAACAAATTTGTAGAAGGTGGCGATTAGCGCAGTCATGATGTCGAATCGGAGCGGGATGAATCGGGGCGATAGGGCGGCGTGAGAATGCGACCTGTACTTTCGGAGTCACTGGCGCTGTCGTCGTCTGGGATATTGCCAAGCTCGGCTGTAGGGGGCTCTTCTGATGCTAAATCACCGCCTGCCGTATCGTCTTCTAACCCATCGTCTTTTGGCGCATCAGCTTCTGCGTCGTCGGGGCGATAGCGGTAGGCGTAAATTGACCCCGAGCGGGAGACAGCCCTTGGCTTTCCTGGAACTTCGTAGATGTCTCGCGGCGTGCGGTCTTCTGCAGACTCTTCCATAACGGCTTTGGCCTTGGCGCTGGCGTCTTCTTCATCTTCCCAGTCAGGCCAATCGTCATCGCCGCCGTCATCGGCGCTTTCCCCGGGGCGATCGCCATCGGCCTGAGCGCTCGCCGAACTAGCCTCTCTGCGCCGTCTGGGTCTCAGCTCAAAGCGATCGATCTCTTCTTCATCCCCGTAGTCAACAATGTAGTCGTCGTCACCATCGGGGTATGCCGCTGCATTTGCACCATCAGCGCCGTCGGCGTAGCGGGGGCGGTTTGGCTCAGGGGGGGCTTCGTAGGGCGGTTCATACTGGTCGTAGGCTGGCTCATAGGGCGGCTCGTAGACCGGTTCATAGGCTGGCTCTGGGCCATAGTCTGAGTGAAAGTCTGCTCTGACGTCTGGCTCAGGAGCGGTTCTGTAGTCTTCGGATGGGACAGTTGGCCGGTAAGCCCTATAGTCCGGGTTGATGTCGATATAATCTGGGTCTAGTTCTGGGTCTAGTTCTGGGCCTGACCTTGAGCTTGGCCTTGAGCCTGGCGGCGGCGCTTCATCGCTAGACCAGCGGCTCCAGTCTTCCTCTTCTCCCTCGTCCTCAGCGTATCGGCGATCGCTGTCTTCACGCCTAGCGCGGGTAGCGTCAATCGGGCTAACATCGAGCACCTGGTCAACCGTGACCCGCCGGACATTAGTGGCCTGCCGGACGTTGCGGTAGCCTTGACCTTGCCCCTGGCGGGGCGATCGCTCCCAGTCTTCCCACGCCTGCCGGGGCTGGGAGAAGCTGTCCCAGTCGTCGCTGTGCTGGGGAGATGCGGCGCTGCTGGCCGCAGGGCGGTAGCGCGGCTCGCGGTCGGACCGGTCGCGGCCCGCGTAGCCGTCGTCCTCGTCTAGAGCGCCATAGTCCGCGTCAACCTCGCTGACCTCGTCCACGTAGGGATTAGCGCGAGCCCGGCGGGGTCCGCCGTCATCGGGGGGCTCATCTACCACGTAGCGTCGACGCCTGTCGTCGTCATCGCCGTAGCGATCGCCTCGGGGACGACGGGGACCGCTAGACGCCCCACCGGCAAGCTGCAGCAGCACCGCGATCGCCAGCATGGTCAGCGCCCCCGCCAGAATTGCCCCAATCACCCAAAGCGCTATGGGCAGCGCCACCGTCTGCGCCCCCAAGATGACCAGCGGCACGGCGGGAGACCAGTTCTCTACGGCAAAGATGGCCAGGGCAATCAGAATCAACACACCGACGAGTAGCGCCATTGCTTTTTCCCAAATCGCGACTGGGGAGGAGCCCCTATTGACTATAGTGACCTACAGCGACCCTCTATCGTTGCGCATCGGCATCTAAGTGGCCCTTCCACCGCTGCAGCGGCACGCACTTGATGCCAAATTGGTCTAGAGCCCTGGCCACGACGAAGTCCACTAAATCGTTGATGGTCTGAGGATGGTGATACCAGGCGGGAATGGCGGGCACCACGCAGACCCCAGCCTCGGCCAGCGTGGTTAAGTTTCGCAAATGGATCAGGCTGAAGGGCGTTTCGCGGGGTACGATTACCAGCCGTCGCCCTGCCTCCTTGAGCTGTACGTCTGCCGCCCGCTCCAGCAGGTCTGAGCTGAGGCCGTTGGCGATTTTAGCCACGGTACTCATGCTGCAGGGCATGATCAGCATCCCTCGGGTGGGGAAAGATCCGCTGGCGATGGAGGCCCCCACGTCCCCCCAGGGGTGGCAGTGGAGCTTGCCCCCAAGCACGCCCCCGGTCCCGCCTCCAGTTTTGCTTCCAGTTTCACCCCCGGCCTGCTCTCGCCAGAACTGCTCCTGCTGCTCGGCTTCGAGGGGCATGCGGACGCCGTCTTCGGCTTGCCAGACCATGTAGGCTGACTTTGAGGCGACTAGCTCGATAGAGTAGCCCGCCTGCAGCAAAAACTTGACAGCGCGTACGGCGTAGATCAAACCGGACGCGCCGGTGACGCCAAGAATAATGGGATCGTCTATGGACACGGGCTAATGATGAGGGAGACGGTAAGACACGTGAAATGCGCGACGGTTAGGTATGGCAAGGCCAGCCTACGGCGCGACCAGCCTACGGCGCGACGGCTCGCTTAGTCATCATAGCCGTCGCCGTTTTGGCCGTTGCCATCCTCATCATAATCGTCGTCTTCTAGGTCACCTTCCGCCGCTTCACTGCCGCCGCCGACCGCCACTAGGTCAATCTGCTGACGGTAGTAGTCCACGCTCTTCACCTGCACCTCTACGCGATCGCCCAGTCGGTACTGCTTGCGGTTCTTGCGGCCCACCAGCTTTTGCTGACGGGAGCGATACTCGTACCAGTCGTCCTTGAGGGAGCTGACGTGCACTAGCCCCTCTACCAGCAGCTCCTCAATTTCCACAAAGAATCCGTAGGACTGCACGCCGGTAATCAGGCCGTGGAAGGAAGAGCCGGTGTGCTGCTGCATGAACTCGGCCTTTTTCAGGCCTTCTAGGTCGGCCTCAGCATCCTGGGCCTTGCGCTCTTGGTCGGTGAGGTGGCTGACGACGAGGGTAAAAGTCTCTTCTAGCTCGGCCTGTTGCTTTGTGGGCAGCACGTTCCAGCTCACCTTGCCATGGCAGGAGGAGTGGCGCAGGTTGACCCGCTCTTTGGAGCGCGCCGAGCGGCGATCGCGGCCCTGGCTGAAGACCGCATGCAGCACCCGGTGCACCAGAAGATCGGGATAGCGCCGCAGGGGAGAGGTGAAGTGGGTATAGCCGTCGTCGAGCGCGAGGCCGAAGTGGGGGCCCGGGTTAATGCTGTAGTTGGCGGGCTTCAGGGTGTCGAGCAGCAGGTAGGTGAGCACCTTCTCCACCTTTGATTGAGCAAACTGCTGCGTCAAGCGCCGGTAGTCCCGCGGCTGTACGACGTCCTCTTGCTCCAGCGTGGGGTCAATGTCCATGTTGCTCACCAGCTTTAGCAGCTCCTGCACATTGGCTGGGTCGGGCGCTCGGTGCACGCGGTAGATCATGGGCACCTCTAAGGCCTGTAGATGGGAGGCCACTAGCTGGTTTGCCAGAATCATCAGCTCGATGACAATGGAGCGGGCGGGCAGTAGGGACGAGACCACCATGGCTCCCAGTGCGCCCTCGTCGTCATACTCAAACTTGGTGGAGAAGTACTTACCGAGGCCGGTGTCGGTCGTTTCGGGCAGCAGCTTCTCCGGCAGGTTGAGTTCGAAAGCCCCGCGCTGGTGGCGCTGCTCGGCTACCGCCTTGCTGAGGCTCATCAGCTGGTCAAGCACCGGGAAAATAGGCTCGAATGGCTCAATGTCTTTTAGGTCAGGAAGCTGATAGGGCCTGGAGGTTTCGCCGTCGTCATCAGCATCGTCGCCAGGTTCGCTCGCTTCGGCCGCCACTTTCTCCGCAGGGGTATTGCGCTCGATGATGGCCTGGGCCTGTAGGTAGTCGATCTCGTAGTCAACGTTGATGATGGTGGGCTGCAGCTCAAATTCCACCACGTTGCCCTCCGTGTCGAGGGTGATCAGCACCGAGATGGTGAGGCGATCGCTCTGGGGGGTCAAAGAGCAGCGGCGGTACACCAGCTCAGGCAGCAGCGGCAGCACCGTCTCCCCTAGGTGAATTGAGGTGCCCCGCGATCGCGCCTCTTGGTCAAGGGCTGAGTCGGGCTCGATGTAGTACGAGATATCGGCAATATGCACCCCCACCTGCCAGCGCTCGTCGTCTAAAACCTGCACGGAGAGGGCGTCGTCTAGGGCCGGGTTGTCGGTGACGTGGGGGCCAGAAATGCGGACGGTGGGCAAGTCCCTTAAGTCTAGCCGGCCGGTTTGATCGGTCTTGCGCAGCTTCGTGGGCAGCTTCTTAGCCTCGCGGTGAGCCTCTTCCGAAAACTCCCGCGGCAGGTCGTGCTTACAGCGCACAATGTCGATATCTGAGGCGGTTTCAGCGTTAATGCCGAGCACCTGGGCCACCCGCCCCAGCGGCGGATTTTGACCCAGGGGATAGCGCAGGATTTCGACATGCACCAGCTTGTCTACCGACTCCTCTAGGGCGTTGCCGTCGGGCTGCAGCTCCAGCTCAAACAAGAGGCGATCGTCTAGGGGAACCGCCTGAAAGCGCTTGTCTACCTGCTTTACTCGGCCCAGCACCGACTGATTGGCTCGCTCTAGGATCAGCTTCACCTCGCCCTCTGGGCTGCGGCGACGGGTGCCTTCTTTAGTGACATTCACAAGAACGCAATCGCCATTCCACGCTGTGTTGAGCTGGCTCTCGCGGATGTATATATCCTCCGCCGCCTCATCGCTCTGAATCGCGAAGCAAAAGCCCTTGCTGGAGCAGCGCAGCTTCCCCTCAATTAGAGCATCCTGCGTATTTCGCCGGTAGCGACCCCGCTCTTTACTCAAAATTTCGATTTTCTCTAGGGCGTCGAGCGCGATTTGAAGCTTGCGGGCGCTGTCGTCTCCCTCACAGTTGAGCTTTTTTTCTAACGCTTTTGGCGCTACCAGTTTGTCATCGGTAAAATTTGCCAGCAGCGTTGCAATCGAAAAATTCATGTGGCGCTCGTTCCTTGATAATCCTTAAAAATTTTCGGGGTCACTGCTCTAAAACCAGCGCAACGTGAACGGGAGCGATGCAAAAGATTGCGGTATCATCGACCCTATTCATGAAACACGCCAACGCGCTGATCGGTATCGTTGCTTAACCTATTGTGGTCTCAACGTCACCGTATAGACAGGCACTCTATTTTAGCCATGTTCTGCGACGACTGCGCAAGTAATTAGCGCTGACCTGTGACCGCATAGGCCACCCGCCTGCCGATATTGGTTGCATGGTCTGCCATTCTTTCTAAGTGACGAATCACCAAGACTAGAAGAATAGTCGGCTCGACGGTGCCCGATATATCGCGCTGGGTTGCAAGCTCGCTGTAGAGGGCCTCGTACTCTGCATCGACGCGGTCATCTTCAACCTTTAGCTCTAGCCCCGACTCCGCATCAAGGTCAGAGAGCGCCGCCAGACTCATCGCCAGCATGGCGCGACAGCGGTTTGCCATCACTTGAATTTGAGCCAGGCTGCAGTGGGGAGTGTAGGGGAGCAGCTTAACTGAAATCTCGCCCAAATCATCGGCATAGTCGCCGATGCGCTCTAAGTCTCTCACCAGCTGCATAATCGCACTGAGCAGCCGCAGGTCTTGGTTGATGGGAGACTGAAGCCCCATCAGGTTGACGCAGTCCACTTCGATTTGCCGATAGAACCCATCGATATACTCTTCTTGGACCTTGATTTGGTCCGCTGCCGCCAAATTGCGCTCGAATAGGGCCTCGCAGGCTAGCCAAAACGATCGCTCGACCAAGGCTCCCATCCGCAGCACATCACGCTGTATTCGACGGATTTGGCGGTCAAATTCTAGTCGCGTCGGTTTTGACTCGTTTGATGGAGCTATCACGCTAGTTCTTTCTATCTCTAAATCAAGTTGTGCAGGAGTCAGTCGGGCCATCTTCTGGCGTAGCCACGGAGGCTATTGCAGTGGTCATTATCTATTACAGCGGATGGATGGAGCGTTTAAGGCTCGACGGTGCAGGCTATCTACTGGTCTTAGCGCTTCCAATAGCGATCGCCACCGACATCAGCATAGGACTGTAGGAGCTGGGCCTTATCCCGTTTTACTGCTGCCTATATTGGTTTCTACATTGAACACCACATTGTCTAAAACTGATGTAACCTGACTCACATTACCGACCCGCAGGCCCGAGGGCTCTTACCAGTTAGATTAGATCGGTTGAACAGATCGGTCGAACCTAACTTGGACCTGAGAAGGGTGATTTCATTAAGGACTGTAACAAAACGACCCGCGCGATCGCAGATTAAATCAAAGTTAGGGGAAATTGGTGATCTGCTCATCGCGGTAGACTAGCGTTGGTGAATAGACCACCGATAGTGATTTACCCATAATATTTGGAGCGTTTAAGCTATGTCTCTATCTGATACTCAAATTCTTGTCGCCCTCGCCGTTGCCCTGATTCCGGGCATTCTCGCCTTTCGTCTGTCTACCGAACTGTATAAGTAGGCCCTTTGGAGACCTCTTACAGAGCGGCTTTTGAGCGATTGCGATCTGCGATCGTGATTTAAAGTAATGGCCTAGCGCAATTGACCCTAGGCCGTTTTCAGCAAAGTAGAGTCATCGCGGGGTAGCTGCGCGATGACTCTACTTTGTAGTAAGCAATAAAACTAAAGCAATAAACCTAAAGCCGTATCAGGGCAAACGCATGCGAAAGCGTCGTCAGAAGCTTACTACAGCGTCCTATCCCCTCATTACAATGAGGGGATAGGACGCTGGGCGACATCACCGTCTCCGTCGTTGTCCGCTCCGAAATCGGTGGCTGCCCTGGTCGCCGGTCAAAAATCACGAGCCAGCCCGTATCCAACCCCAACCCTGCTAAATAACGGTCTAACTGCGCCAGCCCCGCCTTTGCCGGGTCCGGGCGACCCTCTCGCCACGCCTCTAGCTCCATTGCCACCGTCACGTCGCCATAGCGCAGGCATAGGTCCATTCGGTCCGAGCCAACGACTAAAGGACGCGGTGAAGCTTGGGCCCAGGCACTAAGGGCTTGGCCAATATGTCGCCCCGGCTCGGTGTCAGTCCACTGCGGCGGGTGTAGTTCGGGCGGTAGCCAGACAAAAGCCGCATCCCACCAGTCACTCAACATGGCTCGCTCAGCCATGCGGGATCGTGGGAAAAGACAGCTCCAACCTCTGCCGACACCATGATGGCGGTGTAGTCGCCGCTAGCGGTGAGCTGCTCAGCCAAAGCCAGCATTGCGGTCGTTTTACCCGTTTGCCGGGGGGCGTGAATCACGAAGTAGCCCTGCTGCACCACCAGGCGGCTCAGCTGGGGCAGTCGCGCCAAGAGCGGGAGCATGTAGTGGATGTCGGCTTTGCAGGGACCAGCGACGTTGAACCATTTCGGCATGGCAGGCGGGCGCGATCGCGTTATCTAGCGCTTCCCTTGAGCAGTATCGTTATCCTGCAAAGATGCCCAACATTACCGGACATCGCCCTTCGCTCTGGAGTAGGCTAATGCCCAGTTAAGCCGGTTTTTCCCGTGAATTCACCCTCCAGCCCCGATCAAAGCCCGCTGCGCAGTGTCCATACCCACACCTTCCCAAGAATTCTAGCCGAGCTGGGCATTTCCCTGGTCGTCTCCACTTACCAAGCCGGTAAAGTAGTGCTGCTGCGGGCCGATGGCGACGCCCTCAACACCCACTTTCGCCTGTTTCAAAAGCCCATGGGGCTAGCGGTGCACCAGGGCCGCATGGCCATCGGCTCCGGTTGCCACATCTGGGACTTCCGCAACGTGCCAGCAGTGGCCCCCAAGCTAGAGCCAGCCGGACGCCACGACGCCTGCTTCCTGCCTCGCAACTCCCACATCACAGGCGACATCGACATTCACGAAATGGCCTGGGGCAGCGAAGGGCTGTGGTTCATCAACACCCGCTTTTCCTGTCTGTGCACCCAAGACCAGGACCACAGCTTCGTCCCCCGCTGGCGACCGCCCTTCGTCAGCGCCTACGCCCCTGAAGACCGCTGCCACCTGAACGGGCTGGAGCTGGTAGATAGCGCGCCTAAGTACGTGACGGCCCTGGGCACCACCGATACCGCCGGCGGCTGGCGGGAGAACAAGGCCAGCGGCGGCATCGTGATGGATGTGACCAGCAACGAAATTTTGGCCGAGGGATTGTCCATGCCCCACTCCCCCCGCTGGTACCGCGATCGCCTCTGGGTACTAGAGTCGGGCAAGGGTACGCTGGCCATAGTCGACCCCGCTACGGGTAAAGTACAGCCGTTGGTTGAGCTACCGGGCTTTACCCGCGGCATCGATTTCTGCGGACCGCTGGCGTTTGTAGGCCTATCCCAAGTGCGGGAGTCGGCGGTGTTCAGCGGCATCCCGCTGACCGAGCGGCTTACTGAGCGCATTTGCGGGGTATGGGTCGTCAATATAGAAACCGCCGAAGTCATCGCCTTCCTTAAGTTTGAAGACGCGGTGCAGGAAATCTTTTCGGTTCAGGTGCTGCCGGGGATGCGCTTCCCGGAGCTGATTACCGCTGAAGCAGAGCATTTGAAGTCGTCCTATGTGCTGCCGGACGAGGCGCTAGCTGAAGTGGTGCTGTCTGAGGCGGCGCCGACGGCAGCGCAGCAGCAGTTTCAGGCGGCGATGCAGGCGTATCAGGTCGGTGAGCATAGCTCCGCCGTAGACCACTATCGGCAAGGGCTAGCCCTTGAACCGCGGCAGATGACGGCGCGGTATCGACTGGGCGTGATTTTAGTGGACCTGGGGCAGTGGCAAGCGGGAATTGATGAACTGAGCCAGGTGGTGGCAGAGCGCACCGACCATGTGGAAGCCCACAACAGTTTGGGGGTAGCTTACTTTAAGCTCGGTCAAATAGAGCTGGCCCGACAGCACTGGGAGAGGGCGATCGCGCTTAACCCAGGTTTTAAGGTAGCAAAAGAGAATTTGGCTGTGCTGCACTCTAGTTAAGTCTCGTGGGGGCGATCAATAAGCTAAAGCCACGTGACTCTAGCCTGAAAAATTAAAGCCGCTGAGACAGGGCTTTCATCTCAGCGGCTTCAAATCTTATTGAGTTGTCCTGCTACTGCCTAACGGGCGCTATGTTGCAGCCTAAGGAGGGCTTATGCTGCTGTAAAGTTGCTCTGGTCGTCGATTTGGGCCACGGTGGCGTTGGCTACCTGCAAGATGCTCTCACTGCCCACAAAGCCAAAGACATCGCCGGCCACATCGCCCGTACCCTGGAAGAAGCTCAGCTCATCAAAGCTGACGCCGTCTAGCGCCACT
>JBHJHD010000033.1:0-123841 GCA_050331115.1 Elainellaceae cyanobacterium | reverse complement strand
GAAGCAGGTGGTAGCAGCAAGCAGAGTAGGAATCATCAGTACCCCGAACCAACCGATGTACAGCCGGTTGTTGGTGCTGGTGACCCACTCGCAGAACTGCTGCCATACGTTAGCGCTAGTAGAGCGCTGCTGTAGGGTAGTTGTCATGATTTAATGAGTGCTAATGAATGTGAACTATGTATGAGATGTGGGTTGTGTAACCATTCCGTTACAACCCACTAATAGAACAGTACCAGAATTGTTAAGGAAAGTAAAGGGCGGGACGGCTTTTAAGGTTTTGTTCACTTTTACACAGGCCCTCTGAGGGAGGAAACGCGAATACGCAGTCTCTATCGCGATCGCCCTTATTTCCCGTGATCTTTTGATCTTTACCGATGATCTCTACCGAGTCTTTACCAATGGTCATTGGGGACCGGTCTCCGACCGTCGCGTTTCCTGGGTCTGCTCGCGGATTACCGCGCTCCAGTTATCGTCATTCATAGCTGCTGCGAGGTCTTGCCCTGAATTAGTCTGCGTCTTCACCGCATCTTGAGAGAGCGATCCATCTGCCATAGCGCGCCGCAGCTTCAGCTTCTTCTCTTCATAGGCCTGACGCTCGGCGGCAGACATGGTTTGGGTGGCCGCCTCCCGAATCGTCCCGGCCCATGAGCCGTCTACGTTACCGGGGGGCGGGCTGGGCAATGCGGCAATCCATTCGTCCCGCAGGGCTTCCATGGCGTCTCGCTTTGGGAACTGGAAGGGCTGCACCCTTACAAAAGCGCAGACGGCGTCGCCCTTCTGAGTCAGGTGGCCACGCAGGGAGCGGGTGACGCTGCGCGAGTAGCCAATGAACTGGGGCTGGCGATCGCGATCTAGCACTGCGTAAACGCCAGCGACTTTAGCGTTCTGAGCCTCGTCACACCAGGCATCGATAGAGATAGGTGCGTCAGTGCCCTGCGCAAGCTGGGAGGCGTCAGGGGTTTCGGCGGCGTGCTCGTCGTTGGAAGAATAGAGAAAGCTGTGCAGCCCCTGGTGCGCCTCGGGAACGTCCTGATGCTCGATGGGGGTGGATTTGCTGGGGTCCATTGGATTGCCTCGGTGGGTGGAATGAGCGCGGGCGCGCTGCCGCTATTACATCATGCTTCAGCGCGCATCATGATTACAAAGCGCTCCTGACTACTCGTTTTAGTAAAGGTTTCTATTGCCTCAAAGCCCAGCCGCGCCCACACCCGTTGCGCCCGCTGGTTAAACTGTGCGATCGTCACCCGCAGCTGTTGGGCTGAGTATTGGGCTACGCCGTAAGCTATCACAGCCTCGGCGTACTTCCGCCCATTCCCCTGCCCCACCAGGTCAGGCCGAATCCCCATGCCAATATCCAGCGCCGCGTCGTCATACTCTCCTCCCAAGACTTGCCCATCTGGCCCAAAGGAGCAGAAACTCTCAAGGTCTCCAGACGGATTGAGCAGGTCCTCGAGCTGCTGCGTCAGCTGCTGGCGGCGCTCTATTTCATCTGGTCCTACGTCGAACATGACCCCAAGATCCCGATTCCCGCTGCGCTAGACGCGATCGCAAATGCTTATGACTTCATCAGACATACGGCAGACCAGAGCATCGAAACCGACCTGCTGACGATGCTGCTGAATATGCACGACTACAATAAAACCTACCTCAAGTTCAGCAAGGAGCTTTCTTGAGGTCGCTGAGCCAAACTTGACATGCCGTTAGACTGGTCTCCTCTCTGGATTTCCCTAAAGACAGCCGTTACCGCTACAGCTTTTGCCTCAGCTCTCGGCATCGCGGCGGCGTATGGAATGCTGAGCTATCGCGGCAGGGCCAGGGGGTGGACTGACGGCGTCTTGACGCTTCCCCTCGTGCTCCCCCCCACCGTGGTGGGATTTCTGCTGCTGCTGGTTCTGGGCAAGAATAGTCCGGTAGGGCAAGCGCTCGATCGGCTCGGCGTAACGCTTATCTTTACCTGGGCCGCTGTCGTCATTGCGGCGACGGTAGTGGCCTTTCCTTTGGTCTACAAGACGGTTTTGAGCGCTTTTGAGCAGATAGACCTAACCTTGGTGAGCTCTGCCCGCACCCTTGGCGCATCAGAATGGCGGCTCTTTTGGCAGGTCTTGCTTCCCTTGGCCTGGCCTGGCGTGCTCGCCGGCGTCATTTTGGCCTTTGCCCGAGCGCTGGGTGAATTTGGCGCCACCCTCATGGTGGGGGGCAGTATTCCAGGAGTGACCCAGACCATTCCAATCGCCATCTTCTTTGCTGCAGAAGCGGGGCGAATGCAGGTGGCCCTTGCCTGGGTGCTTCTGGTGGTGGGGGTGTCCCTGATGGTGATTGCCGGCATTAATCGCGGCAGCCACTGGCGATCGCCAAACCGCACTTCTGCCCTAGCCCAGCGATTCTTTAACGGCATTTATTTCGGCGACTTCAAGCTAAACCTATTTCAGCTGTCTGCCATAGCGCCGAGGCAGAAGCGCCATAGCCGTTCTGGCGCAGTTGGTCATCAACCGGTCTCGAATCTAAATAGTCTTGAGCCTTTAGCCGCTCGCGAAAAAGTGAATATTGAACTCCGAGTAAACCTTGAGAAACAGGTTCCGGGATTTCACCTCCGGGCTCGGTTTAGAGTCGGGAAAGATCCTTTAGGACTGCTGGGGGCGTCTGGCTCGGGGAAAAGCATGACCCTGCGCTGCATCGCCGGACTAGAAACGCCCTCTCAAGGGCGCATCGTGCTCAACGGGCGGGTGCTGTTCGACGCCCAAGAACAGATCAACCTGCCGAGCCGCGATCGCAAGGTGGGGCTGGTGTTCCAGAACTACGCCCTTTTCCCCCATCTCACAGTTGCCCAGAATATCGCCTTTGGCATGGGGGCCATTGCGAAGTCAAAGCGGGTTGGTAAGGTGACAACGTACCTGGAACAGATGGGATTAGCGGGACTTGGCGATCGCTATCCTCATCAGCTCTCTGGCGGGCAGCAGCAGCGGGTAGCCCTAGCGCGAGTGCTGGCCATTCAGCCAGACATTCTGCTGTTGGATGAGCCCCTATCTGCCTTAGATACCTACCTGCGAAGCCAGATCGAGCGCCTCCTGATCGAAATACTTTCAAACTACGGTGGGGTAGCGCTCTTCATTACCCATAAGTTAGAAGAAGCCTATCGCGTTTGCACAGATATTCTGGTGCTCTCCAATGGACAGATACTAGCCCGAGGCTATAAAAAAGACATCTTTTCCCGTCCGCCGACGGTTGAGGTGGCTAAAGTGACGGAGTGCAAAAATTTTTCTTTCGCTCGTTCTGTCGATCAAACCCATATCGAAGCCTCGGATTGGGGATGCAGACTGGAGGTGATCGAGCCTATCCCTGACGGTCTGACGTATTTGGGCATTCGTGCCCACCATATTAGGTTCCCCAAGAACCCTGACCAGAGCAATACATTTTCCGGCTGGCTCGCCGCGGCGAGCGAGACTCAGCATCGGGTCAGTCTGTACATCAAGCTGCATACTCCCCCAAAACACCCTCAGGACTATCATCTTCAAGCCGAGGTGTATCGCGAGCGGTGGGATAGCCTTAAAAACCGCCCTTTCCCTTGGAATATTCGACTCGATCCAACTGACCTGATGATGATGCCAGCGAGTAAAGATGAGCCATCAGCCTGTTTAGACTCAGAAATGGCGTAAGCCAAGCCTGAAATCAGGCTCTGAATTCAAAGCTGAATCATCTCAAGTTCGCCCCGTCAGCCACAGCACCACCGGTAGCGTCACAAAGCTCAGCAGCGTCGACAGCACCACCGTCTTCGCCACCCGCAGGCGATCGCCCCCCAGCTCCGTCACCCAGATCAGCGAGTTCACCGCCACCGGCATCGCCGCCTGGATTACTAGCACCTGCAGGTCTAGCCCGCGCATCTGCAGCAGCCATCCCACACCAAAAGCCACCAGCGGCGAAACCAGCAGCCGCAGGCTAGCCCCAAATAGCTCGGCTCGGCCAAAGGCAAACGGGGTTTGCGAGAGCTGAATGCCCAGGGTCAACAGTGCCACTGGCACCGCCGCGCTCCCCAGCAGCTCTATCCCCCGAACTAAGGAAAGGGGCAGGGAAATCGCCATCTGGCTCAGCACCAGCGCTGCTAGCGCGGCCCAAAACGCCGGTAGCTTTAGGGCAAAGCGCAGCCCGCCGATGACCCCCTCGCCCTTCAGCGCAATAGAGAAGAGCGCCGAAATGGTCAATGCAGAGGCCACCAAATAGACAATTGCCCGCTCTAATCCCGCTTCCCCTAGAGAAAACAGCACAAACGGCAGCCCCATGTTGCCTACGTTGGCATATACCGTAGTGGCAATCAGGCTCTTGCGCGCTTCTGGCGAGAACTTTAGCGCGCGGCCCAGCCACCAGGCAAGAAAATAGAGCAGCGCCGTCGTAATCCAAAAGCTAGCGACGATGCCCGCTGCGCTGCTTAGGTTGAGGCTAGTATCCGAAATCCCCGTGAATATCAGCGCGGGCAGCAGCGCATAGATAATAACCCGAGATAGGGTTTTGATATCTAGGGCGAACCCTCGGCCAACGGCAGCCCCGACTAGCGCCACGAGGGCGATCGGCACTACTGCCGAAATCAAGACATCTATCATGGCGGGCCGCTAGACCGTGAGAAATTTGCCCCGCAATCATACCAGAGGCGCTAGAGCGCTGCTGCAGTCACCCTCAGCGCTCAAGCGCCAACGCCTAAACCGAAGGTTCAAGTAAGCGCTTCGGATGAGAACCGGAGAAGCTGCAAAAAATATTGACCAATTGGTTCAGGTTTTGCTATATTGGATTCAAGATTGAGGCAGGTAGATTAATGACGCGAGGACCTAAAAAGCAGTTTGATACCGAAGCTACCCTATTAAAGGCAATGGAGGTATTTTGGGCGCGGGGGTATGAGGCCGCTAGCCTGTCCGAGCTGCTAAAGCATATGGGCATCGGCAAGAAAAGCCTGTATGACACCTACGGCAATAAGCAGACGCTCTTCCTTAAAGCTCTAGACCACTATGCCAATACTCAGATTCGGTCCATCAGCGATCGCCTTTCGGCCCCCGGCTCCCCGCTCGAAAACCTCAAAGCCCTGCTGCGCGAGCTGCAGGAAATGCACGCTCAGCCTAAAAGCTGCGGCTGCATGATTGGCACCAACATTGCTGATTTCAGCACCGACGACGAGGCCATAGCCAAGGTGCTGCGGGCCTATCTGACGCGCCTTGAAGACGCCTTCTGCGCCGCGATCGCCCGGGCGCAGGCGGTAGGTGAAGTGAGTTCGGTCGCTGATTCTCGCGCTTTAGCCCGGCTGCTGCTGTGCACAACCCAGGGTATGGCGCTGCTGGGCCGGGTGTTGAAGGATGAGGCGCTGCTGGAGGGAACGACCACTGCGACGCTGGCCCTGCTGAGCGAGCGGTAGTCGCGGCAATTGCGCCTGTGGGCCTTGCTAACTTTTTTTTGGCTTAACTTTTACCGATTGGTGTAAGTTTTTGTTCGGATCACGCTTTTCCCGCATCACGCTTTTCCCGCATCAAACTCACACCCAACATAAGGAGGAACTCCCATGACACGTCTAACCCACAAAACCGCTGTGATCACCGGTGGCTCCACTGGTATCGGCTTCGAAACCGCTCAGCAGTTTATCGCTGAAGGGGCGCGGGTGCTGATTACCGGGCAAAATGAGAGTCGTCTTGCAGAGGCGGCGGAGCGCCTAGGGCCGCCGGCTATTCCAGTCAAAGCCGATGTCCGCTCTCTCGATGATCTAGATACGCTGGTGGCGCAAGTGAGGGCTGAGTTTGGCGCGCTAGACATTCTGTTTGCCAACGCCGGCATCGGCGGATTTGCGCCTTTGGATGCTATCGACGAGGCCTTTTACGACAGCCAGTTTGACATCAACGTTAAGGGCGTTTTCTTCACGGTGCAGAAGCTTGCAGGACTCTTCAAGGGCGGCGCTAGCGTGATTTTGAACGCCTCAGCGGTCAACGAAAAGGGAATGGCGATGGGCAGCGTCTACTTTGCCACGAAGGCGGCGGTGCGTTCCTTAGCCCGCACTCTGGCCGCTGAACTGGGCGATCGCCAGATTCGGGTCAATTCACTGAGCCCGGGGTTGGTCATGACAAACTTCCAGGGCAAAATGGGTATGCCTCAGGAGGCGCTGGAGGGCTTTGCTAAATATGTGGCCGACGCGGCACCGCTGAGCCGACTGGGCCAGGTCGAGGAGATCGCCGCCGCGGCGGTATTTCTGGCCAGTGATGACTCGTCTTATATGACGGCGGCGGATCTGGTCGTGGACGGCGGCTATATGAACGTGTAGCGGCGGCGCTGGTAAAGTAGCGGCATGTCGGGTTCAGCGGCTGGTTCGCCCGAGGCCATGGACCGGCATCCCCCTATTCATGGCCTCGGGGCTGCTGACCGGCGTCGCAGCGCTCGTACTGGCGCCCTTCGGCGGTTTGCCATCAACCTTGCGGCGATTACGGCAGCTATCTGCATGGGGCCAGAAGCCCACAAGAACCCCAAAAAGCGCTACGTGGCGGCGATCGCCAACTAACAGTCTTGACAACCGCCGGGGACATTTGGGCGCGTTATTTCGAGACGTTGGGTCGATGTCTAGACTTTTGCCCCTTTGCTCAACCGATACTAGAAAATCGTGCGCCAGTCGAACCGAATTTTGTAAAATGCTCAGCTTTTATAAAACGCTCAGCTCACTATAGTTACCAGCTATTCATCGTTAGTATTTATCATCCCCAAGCCTTTGACGTAAACGCCCCGCAACTTGATCCATTGGGTAGACGCTGATTAACTCTCCAGACTGTAATAGTGAGTACTGTACAAATGCGAGATATAGATTATGAGCCGTATTGCTTCACTTCTAAAGCGCGCTACCCGCTGGGCACGCATGACCGTTACTATATTTGCTGCCGCCACCCTGCTGCTCACCACAGCCTGCGGTGCCACCTCCGCCGATGCCGCTGACTCTCCCCTGTCTCCTAAAGCGGCGGGCACCGCGACCGAGAATCCGGGTAGCGAGCAGTTTACCAATACTTACGACCAAGACGAGCAGTCCTTTGAGGGCGGCATGAACCGCTACAGCGACACCGACCCCCGTCGCGATACCGCTGGCGTCAACGCTAAAGCCGAGCGCCTCGAGCGCAGCGCTGAGCGCAACGTCAACAAGGTTCAAGATGTCGATGACTTCGTCGACAACTACAAGGCCGGTACGCCGCTGGGCGATCGCATCAAAAATATCGGTGAGAACCTGGGCGAAGCCGCAGAAGAGACGGTTGACGACGTGCAGGCGGGTCTTTCTCCCGACAAGCGCCTGCGCGACTTGGCGGGTCAAAACGCGGAAAATATCGTAGACAACACCGCTGAATCGGCTAAGCGCGCTGCTCGCGATGCTAAAGATTCGGCGCAGCGTGCAGGCCGCGAAGCCGCTCAGAATACTCGGCGCGCCGCTAAAGATACGGCAGATGCTGTAGGCGATGCAGCCGACAATGCAGCGGATGCCGCCCAGAGCGCAGGTCGTAACGCAGCCCAAGGGACGAAGCGAGCTGTTAAGGATGCTTCAGATGCCGTGGGTGACGCCGCTAAAGATGCTTCTAAGAGCGTCAAGCGAGGCGCAGATAACGCAGCGGATGCAGTGACTCGCTAGTTCTATTGCATAGGCATTAGAATCAGCTTGGATTGTGAGGGAATGGGCGATCGCCCAGTACGTGTTTAGCGTCTTGGAATACCCCCTCTAACTCCCCCTTGTTAAGGGGGAGAATTGTGCTTCCCTCCTTAACAAGGGGGGATTGAGGGGAGTAAGACCAAGGCGTGTCGCCTTTTCTCCAAAGACGCTAAACAGGTACATCGCCCAGTACCTTTGCTTTTTAAGCAGTCTTGTTAAACGAAAACCCCGTTAGAAATAGAGCAGCAGGTTTAGCCCTGGAATCGTGCGGGACAGGGTCCAGAGCAGCAGTGCGACATAGAGCAGCCCCAGGGTCCACTGGTACCACACTAGGGCTGTCACCAACCCTGGTACTGCCCGGTCCCGGAGGCGAATGTCGTTGAAGCCAAACTTGATAAAATTCAGCAGGCTTAGATCCAAATAGTTGAGCCAGTTCCAGCGGCGCTCCCACAGAATGGGCTCGTAGCGATCGCGGAAAAACGTGAATCGGGGAATGATGGGCAGTCGGCCAATCAGCAGCTGAAACTGCCGTGAGCTGCCGTCTTCCACAAAATAGCTTTGGTTGATCAGCGGATGCTGCCGCGATTGGGCGTAGAGCTGAACCGCGAGCGCCAGGGGAACCGGGCCAATCACCAGCCCCAGGCACAAGAGCGACCAGAGGGGATGGTCTGACGATTGGACAATAAGGTTGACGCCGCTAGCGGCCAGTAGGGCCGAGCTGCAGAGGATGCAATACACCTCTGTTTGAGTCGGCCTCGGGCTGGGGATAGGCAGACGGCGAAACCGGTCCACGAGCCAAAACAGCAGGCTGAAGTAGGCGACAGCAACGAAGCCAATGCCGAAAATCAGCCATAAATCGGTGCCGTAACGCGTTAGCAGCAGCAGCAGGCTCAGCCCCAGCCAGTAAAATCCATCGATAACCTGCTGCTTGACGCTTTGGGGCGATACGGCCACTAAACTGTCGCTCACCTTGATATAGAAGGCTAAGTCGATCTCGTCGAGCTGCAGCAGATCTGACAGCCGCTGAAACGGGGTGTCCGACCTACGCGCGGCGATCGCCTGGGCCTGCTCCGCAGTAAACCCTGCCGCGACCAGCTGCGCCACCGTAGCCGAGTTGACGTTTAAGTCCGTGAGCTGGCTATAGAGCAGCGCCTGGCGCAGCGTCTCGGTCGTGTACTGGAGCTGGTTGGCATCTGGAATCTGTTCTTGAAGGCGAAAGTTGCGAATCAGGTTGCGCAACAGCGTCTCGTTTCCCTGCAGGGTGGAGACCGAGAGCGCTGCGCCAATCTCTCCAGGATTTCCCAAAATCTTTGCTAAGCTGGCGCTGAACTCTAGCCCCGATACGTTGAGATAGGCCTCAGGGCCAAAGGTGGCGTCGCCGAAGTCGGCCTGGTTGAGGATGCTGGCCCCCCTGAGATTAACGGGTTGGTTAAACTGGGCCTCTCGGAACGACGGCCGCTCGTTGAACACGGCGTCCGGCAAAAACAGGGTCTGGGTGACCCTACTTTTTATAAATAGCGCCGCAGCCTCCCAATAGCTCTGCGCAAAGTCGGCGGCTTGCCAGGTTGCTCGGCTAAAGTTAGCGTCCTGCTGAAAGCGGCTTTGGCTAAAGCTGGCGTCGCCGCGAAACTCGCTGCCGGTAAAGGTCGTCTCTCCTGCGAAGCTGGCGCGGCTAAAGGTGGCCTGATCGAAGAAAACTGCGCCCTGCCAGCGGACAGCGTCCTCAAATTTGGCCTGGGTCAAATCGACAGGGCGGCCAAATCGCGCCTCTGTGGCGCTAAACGACTGCTCGGCGATCGCCCCCTGGGCCTGAATAGTCCCCAAGAAAAAGGTCTTCGATAGGTCAACCGGGCCGGTAAAGCGGGCGTTTTGAGCCCGCAGCGCCCCCGGAAATAGAATTACTTCAGGGCTGGTTTCCACCGGCTTGATCAGCAGCGATTGGGAGAGCTGACTCAGCTGACTCAGGCGGCGGCGATCGCGCTGGATCTGCTGCTGCTCTTCATCCGTGAGGCTAGGGGGCAAGCTGGGGCTTTGGAGCGGCACCACTTGCCCCATGCGGCTCGCCGCGAGCTTACCTAAAACAACCGACTCGCTGATGTCCAAGCCGACAGGCGCTTTGGTTTGCTGCTGGCGCAGGCTTTGATAAAACTCGTTGCGAAGCTCGTCGTCCGTCTCTAGGTCGATGGTCAGCTGGCGCAGATCGATCACCCGCGTGCCCTCCTGCTGAATGGGCGCTTGAACCCGCTCCCTCAAAAGATCTATGGTCAGCGCTGGCGGCTGGGCTGAGGGTTCAGCGGATGGGGTGGCCTGCAGGGGCAATGTCCAGGCGATCGCCAGCAGGGCTACCGCAAAGCCAATTAGAAGTCGACGCAGCATACTCGGCCGTCGAGAGGTCCTCTGTTAACCTACTGCGCTCTGTTAAAAAAGCAAAGTAGGCTGCGCTTTAGTGCGTGTAAAAACGCTATAGCGCGCATAAAAAGCGCACCCCGTCACACAGTTGTCACAGGATGCGCTTTTGGGAAATAACAGATGGATTGAGCAGCCTAGAAAACCCACACGTAACCAGCACTTAGGTCAAACGCTATGTAGCAAATGCCCTGATGCATTAGGACATTTGCTCGCCCAGCCGCCTACGAAACGTCTGGGTTTTGGTCGATAGCATCGTCCTAAGCAACTGGGCCCAGCCCAATATAAGGGTCAGACGGGATTACTCGCCAGCGCAGGGATTAGCAGCGCAGGGATTTTCTTCGCCGGCCGCGCAGGGGTTGCCCGCGCAGGGGTTCTCGGTCTTGTCAGCGGCGCAGGGGTTACCGGCGCAGGGGTTGGAGCCGCTGCATCCTGTTGCAGTAAGACCAAGGCCCAGCACCGAAGCCATCGCCAACGCGCCTAAATACTTAACTTTCATAAAATCTCTCCGAATTAAAGGTCTTGTTGAATTGAATCACTTTTTTACCACACCTTAGGATTAAGGCATACAAAACTGAGAGAAGACTGAGAGAAGGATTAAGCATCGGCAGAGGGATAGCGGGGGGGTTACGCTGAAGATGCCGTAAGCTTGATGAAAGCGCACAACGCGCAAGTGAAGGCGCACAATGAAAGCGAAATAGGTTGAGCTGCTGACGATGCAAACCTCAGACCAGACCCAGCGCGACGAACTGCTCCGCATTGACGTGGATCACGAGCCGTCTAACTGGCTCGTCTATCCAGACGGGCGCTGCGAACCGTTTGGCACTGCCGATGTCGAGGAGCCCGAGACGGTATACCGCCTGTATCGGTTTCTTTCAGACTTGGACGATATTTTGGCTGCGACGACAGATGAGCGGCAGCGCCTAGAGCAAGCGGTTCCCCTAGTCCGCAAGCTGCTGGTCAGCGCCTACTGGCTGCAGCTTGAATTCACGCCCCCGCCAGAGAAGCCCGGCTGGTCAGTCAATTTTCTGTACCGAGAATACAGCTGGCCGCTGACGGTGCAGATGGTGGCCTGGCTTCCGGGCAACCCGAGCCCCATTCACAATCATGGGGCGTGGGGCATTGTCGCCATTGTGGGGGGCAGCGAAAAAAATACGATTTGGCGTCAGGCGGGCAGTGCTGAATACCCAGACCGGATTCAGCAGGTGGGGGAGGCCACGTTTGTCCCTGGCGATATTGTGGCGTTTTTGCCCGGCGCGATCCACAGCGTCGATCCGGTGGGCGATGAGCCGGTCGTTTCCTTCAATCTCTATGGGAAAACCGACTTTGAGCAGCGGTTTGAATACGATCCGCGCCAGCACCGGGCCAAGCGCTTTTGACCGCTAAATTCCAGGGAGGCCAGAGCTGCCCTGCGATCGCGCCGTCAGTGGCGCTATCATAGAAGAATATTGCCGCAGCGGCGGCCCGGCGCTGGCACCAGAGTGAATTCGGCGTCAAGTGCTCCAATCGTTTGCCGAGCTGCCCGGCATTGTTTATGATGGACATCCGCGTTCACAATTAGGCGGCGTTCGTATTAAGCCGCTGCCAGCATTACTTTTTAAGGTAATTCACCAGCTTACGTCCCATAAAACTACGTCAAGGAGGATATTGAATGGCTCAGGTGCTCGTCGGCGAGAATGAGCAGTTAGAATCGGCGCTGCGTCGCTTTAAGCGTAAAGTATCGCAGGCCGGTATCTTTGCGGATATGAAGAAGAACCGACATTTTGAAACCCCCGCAGAGAAGCATCGGCGCAAAGAGGTGGCCCGCAGGCGAGAGCGTCGCCGCATGCGCGACCGGGGTAAGTCAAACCGCTAGCGCGCAGCCGGTAAGCGGTGCGCGGCGTGAGACCCTTGCGTACTGATACGCTTGCGCACCTAGCGGCGCAGGTGCTACAAGACTCACATTAAATATTCAGGACCCATGCCGACTCAGCTAATCATCGGCAACAAAAACTATTCTTCCTGGTCGCTTCGAGCTTGGCTACTGTTGGCCAAGCTCGAAGTTGGTTTTGAGGAAATTATGGTGCCGCTGTCGGTAGAAGGCTCTCAAGTAGCGCTCTACCAATATTCTCCGTCGGGGCGCGTCCCCGTTTACCGGGAGGGCGACCTAGTGATTTGGGATACCTTGGCGATCGCCGAATACTTGGCCGAAGCGCACCCGCAGCTGTGGCCGCAGGACCGGGCCCAGCGGGCCCAGGCCCGCTCGCTCTCGGCGGAAATGCACGCCGGCTTCACGGCGCTGCGGCAGCAGATGCCCATGAACTGCCGCGCTGAGGGACGACGGGTGCCGCTGACCCCAGCGCTGGAGAGCGATATTCAGCGCGTCCAAGAGATTTGGGCGGACTGCCGCGAGCGTTCAGAGGCCGACGGCGCCGCGTCAGGGCCGTGGCTATTTGGCAGCTTCAGCATTGCCGACGCGATGTACGTGCCAGTGGCGTTTCGCTTTAACACCTACGGCGTCTCTGGTGCCCCCAAAGTGGAGCGCTATATGAAAGCAGTGCTTGGCGATCCCCAGGTGAAGCGCTGGCATGAGGCCGCCCGCCAGGAGACCGCCATTATTGAGGAAGAGGAGGTTGGGCTGTAGCCTAGCTTGCTTCAGGGTAGGCGGGAAAGTCTACGTAGCCTTCAGCGTCAAAGGAATACCACACGGACTGGTCCGCCTCTTCGTTGAGGGGCCAGCCGTTGGCAAAGCGCTCTACAAGATCAGGGTTGCTGATGAAGGGGCGGCCAAAGGCGATCATATCGGCGTGGCTTTGGGCGATCGCATTCTCTGCGCTCTCGCGGTCGTAGCCGCAGTTGCCAATCAGCGCCCCGTCAAACACCTTGCGGAACTCTGGCAGGGTCATCGGCTCTCCCAGCTCGTGAAAGCCGAAGGCGAGGCCATCCATCACGTGCAGATAGGCCAAGCCGTAGCCGTTGAGCTGTTGAGCCACATAGGTAAAGGTCTCGCGGTAGTCTGGCGAGCCCATATCGTTGAACGCGCCGTTGGGCGAGAGCCGCACGCCAACGCGGCCCGCAGGCCACACGGTCAGCACCGCTTCTGCGATCTCTTTGAGGAACTGATAGCGCGCCTCGATAGACCCGCCGTAGCGATCGCTGCGCTGATTGGTTTTCGACTGCAGAAACTGGTCGATCAGGTAGCCATTGGCGCTGTGGATCTCCACTCCGTCAAAGCCCGCCGTCTTAGCGCGCTCCGCCGCCTTGCGGTAGTCTTCCACGACGCCGGCTACCTCCTCGGTGGTGAGGGCGCGGGGGGTTTCGTAAGGCTCTTTCCCCTTGGGCGTATGGATTTCGTCGCCGTTGAGCTTCACGGCTGAGGCCGACACCGGCAGCTCGCCGTCGTGAAAGCTAGAGTGGGAGGCGCGACCACAGTGCCACAGCTGTAGAAACATTCGACCGCCGGCCTTGTGCACCGCGTCGGTAATTTGTTGCCAGGCCTGGGCCTGCTCGTCAGAGTAGATGCCGGGAGACTGGACCCAGCCGATGCCCTGCTTAGAAATAACGGTGGCCTCAGAGATAATCAGGCCAGCGGAGGCGCGCTGCCGGTAGTAGGTGGCCATCAGCGGATTGGGGATGCGGTCTTCCCCGGCTCGCGATCGCGTCAGCGGGGCCATCACCACCCGGTTGGGCAGGTTGAGGTCCTCAAGCTGAAAGGCGCTGAGTAGATTGGGCGTGCTAGTCATAGGTTAGAGCGCTGAAAGATTAGGTCGGTGAACAGAATACAGCGACAATTCTAGCGATGATGCCGAGGAGATGGCTGTACGCTAGGCCTCTGACGTGACGTTTAGGTCCACCACAAGCGGACGGTGGTCGGACCCGGTGAACGCCCCCAGCCGGATATTGACCACTTCTAGAGACGGGCTGTGGAGGCCGTGGTCAATGGGCACCGAGAACAGCAGGGCCAGCGGCCCGCTTACCCCCTTAAAGGTGCGCTGCGTGGGCCAGCTGGGCAAAAGGCCAAAGCCGCGGCGGGCGTTTGCTAGGTTTGCCGCCCTGACAAAGCGCTTGTAGTAGGGGGACCACATGGTGGTGTTGAAGTCGCCCAGCACGAGTAAGGGTTCCTCGCGACCGGCAAGGTAGTCCCCTAAACCCTGGAGCTGGCGGTTGCGGGAGTTGAACCAGCGCTGCCCGGTGGGGGGCAGGGGGTGCGTAGTCACCAGGAGCAGCCGCTGCCCGTTGACGGTCAGATGGGTGAGAATGCTGGCGCTGCGCTCGGTGCCAAAGCGATTGACCTCGGGGGAGGCCAGCGCATAGCGGCTGTAGAGGGCCATGCCGGCTTCGCGGCGGGTGGACTGGCTGTAGGTGTGGGGGAGGGAGATCATCTCGTCGAGCTGGGTTTGCCAGCCCTGGTCCACCTCCATAAATAGCGCCACGTCCGGCTCCTCTTGAGCCATCAGATCGGCGACGAGGTCGTAGCGCTCGTTTTGGTAGTTGAGGTTGGCTACCAGGACGCGTAGGTTGCCTAGCTCGGGCGATCGCTCCTGGGCCGGGACGTACCAGCTGACGACGGGAGCCGCTAGGGCGATGCAGCAAAATAGCCCCAGCCAGAAGGGCGGCTTGCGGGTTAAGCCCCCCAGCACCACCAGCAGCAGTAGATTCAAGCCCAGATACTGGGCCTGAAAGTGGGAAAAGAGTTCGAGGTAGAGGGGCCAGCCCAGCGCTGAGGTCCCGAGCCCGAGGGCGGTAATGGCGGCGATCGCCGCTGCCAATATCCAGGCTATGGTCAGATTTGAGCTAGATCGAGGCATATTGCGGAGCGCGAATGAAGGAGCTTTAGCCCAGGTTAGCGGCTCCTTGCCAAGGGCGTTAGGAGCGGTGAGCGTGAGCCTAGATTTGTGCCGTGATCTGTCACGTCCAATTTACTCCATCCAATTTATCGCACCAGGATGGGTCTTCAGGCCTCTCACCAATCAGCGATCTGAAGACTAAAATAGCTAGTACCGCCTGAGTTAATTCTGAGCTAGTATTCCCCTCCTCATGACCACAAGCCGCATCGCTGATATCCTCAAGCACGGACAGCCCGACGAGGCCGCCACTATCCAAGGCTGGGTTCGCACCAAGCGAGAGCTCAAAGAGTTCGCCTTCATTGAAGTCAACGACGGCTCGGCGATGAGCGGGCTGCAGGTGGTGGTTAACCAAGATTTGCCGGACTACGAGAAGCTCAAAGACGTCACCACGGGGGCGTCAGTCGAGGTCACGGGCCTGCTGGTCCCCTCCCCCGGCAAAGGCCAGCGCATCGAGATGCAGGCCCAGAGCCTCACGGTCTACGGCACCGCCGACCCCGAGACTTACCCGCTGCAAAAAAAGCGCCACTCCTTCGAGTTTCTGCGCACCATCGGCCACCTCAGGGCTCGCACCAACACCATTGGCGCGGTGATGCGGGTGCGCAGCGCCTGCGCAACGGCCATCCACAAGTTTTTTCAAGAGCAGGGCTTCCTGTGGATTCATACGCCGGTGATTACGGCGAGCGACTGCGAGGGGGCGGGGGAGATGTTCAGCGTCACTAGCTTAGATTTGAGGAAAGTGCCGCTTGCTAAGCGAGACTCAGGGGAGCAGGCCGTGGACTATGGACAGGACTTTTTTGGTCGCCCAGCCTATCTCACCGTCAGCGGCCAGCTAGAAGCCGAAATCATGGCTACGGCGTTCACCAACGTCTACACCTTTGGCCCCACTTTCCGGGCGGAAAACTCCAACACCTCCCGCCACCTGGCTGAGTTTTGGATGGTAGAGCCCGAAATGGCCTTTTGTACCCTAGACGGCAATATTGCCTTGGCGGAGGCGTTTTTGAAGTACGTGTTTCGCTACGTGCTCGAGCACTGCCCCGACGACATGGAATTTTTCAACAAGCGCATCGACAATACGGTGCTGGAGACCGCAGACCAAATCGTCAACAGCGAATTTGACCGCATTACCTACACCGAGGCAATACGGCTGCTGGAGCAAAGCGATCGCACCTTTGAGTTTCCGGTAGCCTGGGGCATTGATCTGCAGTCGGAGCACGAGCGCTACCTGGCAGAGGAGGTGTTCAAAAAGCCCCTGGCGGTCACCGACTACCCCACCGAAATCAAAGCCTTCTACATGCGGCTCAGCGAGGACGAAAAGACCGTCGCCGCCATGGATGTGCTGGCTCCCAAAATCGGCGAGATTATCGGCGGCTCGCAGCGGGAAGAGCGGCTTGACGTGCTGGAGCGACGCATCAAAGAAAATGATTTGCCGCTAGACGACTACTGGTGGTATCTCGATCTGCGCCGCTACGGCACGGTGCCCCACGCCGGCTTCGGGCTGGGGTTTGAGCGGCTGGTGCAGTTTATGACCGGCATGACCAACATCCGGGACGTGATCCCGTTTCCGAGAACGCCCATGAACGCCGAGTTTTAGCTGCCTAGGGCTGTTTAGTTGCCTAGGGCTGCGGCTGCGGCGCGGGCTGACGCGACGGCGGCGCTGAGATGGCATCGAGCTGGAGTCGCCGGAGCGTCTGCTGCACCTGGTTAGTGAGCTGCGGGTCTGACGGCTGGGCCACCGTAATTTCGTTAAAGCGCGCGATTGAGAGGCCGCTCTGTTCCACGACGTCAACAGACTCAGCGCAGTAGTTGACGAAGATGTCCTTGGCCTGGGCGGGAAGCCGCCGGACGCTGTCGGACTGATGGCACGCGAGTCTCTGAAGCGCATCTTCATCGACGAGCGGCTGTATCTGTCTCAGCGCCACAGTCCTCAGGGTCTCGATTCTTAAAACCGACCTGGCATACTGCTGGACCTCTTGAGGGCTAATGGCAGCTGGGGTTTGGGCCTGGGCGCGGCCTGACCAGGCGGCATCGAGCATCGCCCGAGGGGCAATCGCGTCGGGCGATGACCATAAACCGGCGGCAAGGGCGATCGCCATACCTGCTGCGCCGTAGCGATAAAGGGTTCGACGGGCCTGAAAAAAAAGATTTGAAGCCATGTTGAATCGCAGGGGCTAGCGTTGGATGAGGGTAAACGTGGACTAAATGGGCGCTGCGCTTCGGTCCGGGCAGAAATAAACCGAAAAAGCGTCGCCTTCCATAGTAGATCGCTCTTACCTGCAGAAGTTCCAGCCTTTTAAAATATAAGGCTGGTGGCAACACGTTGTTGAAGTAGGCTTGATGCGATCGCAGCCCGACGATATTCTCTACGCGGCGTATCGGAGCAGTCAGGATAGTGCCGACTATTATACAGAAAGCGGCATAGACTCAGTCCATGCCGCTACGTTAGCTGGCGCTATATTGAGGCGCTTAACCCGCTGCGAGATTGACCCCCGCCGCAGGCTTACGCGTCGCTGTCGGCGTCAGGCGCTGCATTTGGTGCTGTATCGGGTGCTGTATCTGGTGCAGCTTCGGACGCATCATCCGCTGCTGCCGCCATCTCGTTGTTGCCCTCACCATCGCCTTCCTCTGAGGCCCCTTGGGTCGCCCCATTCGTACCGGCCTCATTGCCGACCAGCTCTCCCAAGTCGCTACCGTCCTCAATCAGCATCGAGGTTCCGTCTACGGCGCGACCCTGGAAGTTCTGGGGTGAACCACCGCCAATTAGCTCGGCGTCACCATTTTGGCCCGGTAGCCGGTCTAAGCCTCCCTCCAGCTCGTAGGTACGCGCGGTTTGGTCGTCTAGGACCACGTCTTTGAGGTCCATCTTGCTGTCGTACATGTTGCCATCGTAGGGTTCGTCATTCGCAGATGACGTCGAATCCTCGTAGGCGTTGAAGCCCGTACCCGCCGGAATCAGGCGACCGATGATTACGTTTTCCTTCAGGCCGCGCAGCCAGTCAGATTTACCTTCGATGGCGGCCTCAGTGAGCACGCGGGTCGTCTCCTGGAAGGAAGCCGCGGAGATGAAGCTGTCGGTGTTGAGAGAAGCCTTGGTGATCCCCAGCAGCACAGGCGTATATTCGGCAGGTGCCCCTCCCGTAATCGACATTGCCCCATTCACCTGGCCGATTTGATACAGCTCCACTAGCTCGCCCGGCAGCATAGTGGTGTCGCCACCGTCGTCGATGCGGGCCTTAGAGGTCATCTGCCGCACGATCACCTCAATGTGCTTGTCAGAGATGTCGATACCCTGGGACTGATACACCGACTGCACCTCATTCACCAGGAAGGTCTGCACCTTCTCCAAGCTAATCATTGCTGCGTCTTGGGTCCCCTTACTTTCGCGGTTCACCCGGAAAAAGATGTCCAGGATCTCGTGGGGGTTGGCGGGGCCATCGGTCAGCGGCTCGGCGGCCTCCACTTTTTGGCCGTCGCCCACAATCACGTTTTGCCCAGGACCAAGGGGGTAATCGGTGACCACGCCGTCGTCCTCGACGACCTTAATCTCAACGGTCTCTCCCTCGTTGTAGACCACCTGGGCCGTACCGGGACCAACCGACAGGATACAGGCCTCTTTTGGCTTACGGGCCTCTAGAAGCTCTTCAATTCTCGGCAGACCCTGGATAATATCCCCCGTTTTAGCCCGCTCAAATACAAGCAGCACCAGGTTGTCACCCCGCTGAACTAGGTCGCGATCGTCGATGTGCAAAATAGCGCCCGGCGAGACCCGGTAGGGCCGAGCATAGCGCAGCACGACCCGCTCATCCGTCACGTTAATCACCTGCCCCGATTCTGCAATCGTGACGCCAGGGGCAACCTCTGAACCTCCGACGAGGAGATCGCCAACCTCAACGGTAGCGCTCTCACCGCCAAGCTCAGCGCTAAACCGATCGACCTCTCGGACGATCAGCACGCGGCGAATGGCCTCAGCCCCCTCCAAAATGCCTCGCACTTCCCCAGCTTCCTTACATTGAATCTCCGTGCGGGCCACTATAGCCCCCGGCTCAATCTGGTCGCCGTCGTCCACGAGTAGTCGGGTGTGGGTGCTGCCCTGGGTTTGGTCGGCGGTGATGTCTCGCCGCACAATCAGGGTTTCCAGGATCACCATCTGCAGCCGCCGCGTCTCCTCATCTTCTTCATCTTCGATGAGCTCAATATCCGCCGTCATCTGGTTGGTGTCCTCCCCAAGCTCTAGTACGAGCTGGGTGCGCAACAGCTCTAGCCCTGTAGCGGACTTGACGCGATCGCCATCTTTATAGGGGATGCGCTGCACGGCCCGCAGGCTGATGGAGGAGCCGGAGCCGTCGCTCACCGACTCTTGGCTCGGGACTGAGGGCACATCCGGCACCGTAAACTCGGTCACGGGGCGCAGCAGCATGGCCGGCCCTTCTGGAGACTCGATGTACTCGATGTAGGACAGGGCATCAACTTCTAACCCAGGAATGACCTCTTGACCCGGATTGATAATGGTGCCGTCCTTGCCCATTACGTCTTCTGGGTTATCGGCCATGTGCAGGCTGCCGGGCTTGATAACGATCTCCCGCAGAATGTCGTTCTTCTGAGAGACTTCGACGACGCCGCTGCTCTGACAAAAGATGTCTTTAACAATTTCCGTCCCGGCCTCGACGTACTGCCCATCTTCAACCAGCAGCAGGGACAGGTCTTTGTTGACCTCGTGGGCCTCCTCAGGAATCCAGAGCAGAATACCGCCCTGAAGTACCTCATAGCCCTGCTTGGCCTTGCCTTTTTTGGCCACTTCAACGCCAGAGTACTTGATGATGCCGCCCGTTTGGGTGTGGTAGCGATCGTCAATCAGCTCGGCCACCACCTGACCGGTCATCACCTTTGTACCCGGGGTAGCAATCAGGGAAAAGCGCTGACCGTTACCCGTTTCAATGAAGTACTGCTCTCGGCCCTGGAGTGTTTCTACATGGAC
The DNA here is from genome assembly GCA_050331115.1 of Elainellaceae cyanobacterium. Taxonomy (GTDB): domain Bacteria; phylum Cyanobacteriota; class Cyanobacteriia; order CAKZMO01; family CAKZMO01; genus JBCCAG01. The sequence goes on along the minus strand of JBHJHD010000033.1, from coordinate 103,995 downwards.
ACGGGCCTGGTCAAGCAGCACAGACGAAGTGACAATTTCGACCTCGCGACCGCCCTTGCTCTCGTCGTCCTCCGGCAGACGGACCACGCCGCCATTTTCGGTAATCAGCCGGGTTTCGGCCAGCACGCTGCCGAGCTCAACGCCATCGCCGTTCTTCACCACGGGCTCCGCTGAGGGGGGCAGGTTATAAACCTCTCCCGACAGCACCCAAATCAGGCCGCCCCGCTGGGCAATGCGGGTAGTGTTGCCCTGGCGGTCCTTCTTCTCCTCGGGCACCACTTCAGCAAAGCGGACCTCTCCGGCCAGATCAGAGGCCACGTCTTTGGTGGCCCGCTCGGTCACCTTACGGGTGCGGCTGGTCGCCTGCTGCTCCGACAAAATTTTGCCGGCTTTGACGATTTCGCCGTCGCGGGCAAACAGGATGGAGCCCTGGTTCACCGTGAAGACGCGCCGCTGACCGCCGTGGGACTCGACGGCGATCTTTGTGTTGTTCTCTACAATCAGTGCGTCTTCCCCATGTCGGGTGCGGAAGGGGCGCGATCGCATGGCTTTAATGTCGGGGATGTCCACCGTACCGTCGAAGGGAGCCCGCACCTGCTGCGCCACCTCACCTGTGAATACACCGCCGGTGTGGAAGGTGCGCATGGTGAGCTGGGTGCCCGGCTCGCCGATGGACTGGGCGGCAATGATACCCACTGCTTCCCCGAGATCGACCACTGAGGCGTGTGCTAGGCTCCAGCCGTAGCAGCGCTGGCAAACCGAGCGGCTCGCTTGACAGGTCAGTGGCGATCGCGCGACAACTTCGCTTACTCCCGACTTAGCGATCGTGATTGCCAGGGAATCGGAAATATCCTGGTTGCGAGCCGCGACGACCTCCTTTGTTTTCGGGTGAATGACGTCCTCCGCCAAAACCCGGCCCAGTAGACGGTCCTGCAGGGGAATCAGAACTTTTTCCCCGTCCGTCATGCTGCGCACGGGGATGCCGCGCTCGGTGTTACAGTCCAGGTCGCGGATGATCACATCCTGGGAAACGTCCACCAGACGGCGGGTCAGGTAGCCCGAATCAGCCGTCCGCAGCGCCGTGTCCACTAGGCCCTTACGAGCGCCGTAGGAGGAGATGATGTATTCGGTGACCGTCAGCCCCTCGCGGAAGTTCGTCTTGATGGGCAGGTCAATAATCTGTCCCTGGGGATCGGCCATCAGGCCCCGCATACCCACCAGCTGCCGCACCTGGGAGATGTTTCCCCGCGCTCCGGAGAAGGCCATCATGTAGACGGAGTTGAGAGGGTTAGTGGCCTTAAAGTTTCGCACCACCTCGTCCTTAAGCTCCTCGCTGGTGCCGTTCCAGGTGTCGATCACCTTTTGAAAGCGCTCCACCTCGGTAATCTCGCCGCGGGTATATCGGGTTTCCGTGCTGCGGATTTCCTCTTCCGCCGCCTCTAGGAGCTGCTTTTTAATCGGGGGCACCTGCAGGTCGTCAACGCTGATGGAAACGCCCGCGCGAGTGGCGTAGCGAAACCCCATATCCTTTAGCTCGTCCGCCATTTGAGCCGTGCGGGCCGTGCCGTAGTGGGTAAAGGCCCAGGCCACAAGCTTGCGCAGCTGCTTTTTATCCGTAACGCGATTGCGAAATACAAAAGGACGCGCTGATTGCTGATTGTCTTTCTGGTCTACCATGGGGTCTCTTCATCCATCAAACTACATCTATAGGGGCGTGCCGCATTTTTTGGCGCTGTGGCACCCAGCGCGAGAATCTATTGCCAGCTCAAAGGCGCCGTGCCTTCATCTGTGACGAGCACTATGTGACTGAGCCTTGTACGGCTAAACCTTCAGAGCATCGAGAATCGTTTTGTTGTAAATCACGCGTCCTGGCGTCGTGCGAACGTATTGCGAGATAACGTTACCATCAGCGTCTTCTCGCACCCGACGCCACTTATAGATGCGAGTGGTACTGCCGTCATCAAACGTCTGCTCTTCAACGGGCGTGTCGTCGTCGTCTTCGGTTTCAACTGGACCGTCGAAGCGGACCCAAACGTAGGCGTGCAGATCGAGAGTGCCCTGGGTGTAGGCCATGATGGCGTCGTCCAGGTTGGCAAAGTAGCGCCCCTCCCCTTTTGTTGCGTCCGGATTTTCTACAGTGAGGTAGTAGCAGCCCAGCACCATGTCTTGGCTCGGCGTAATGATGGGGCGTCCGGTGGCCGGCGAGAGAACGTTGTTCGACGCCAGCATCAGCAGACGCGCTTCGGCCTGGGCTTCTAGAGATAGCGGGACGTGAACCGCCATCTGGTCACCGTCAAAGTCGGCGTTGAAGGCCGGGCAGACTAGCGGATGGATTTGAATCGCCCGCCCTTCCACCAAAATCGGCTCAAAAGACTGGATACCCAGGCGGTGCAGCGTTGGTGCCCGGTTCAGCATCACCGGGTGACCGTCAATCACCTCTTCTAGTACGTCCCAAATGCTGGGATCGCTACGCTGAATTAGCTTCTTCGCAGCCTTAATATTGTTGACCAAGCCCTGACGAATCAGCCGGTGGATGACAAACGGCTGAAACAGCTCGATTGCCATCTCCCGGGGCAGGCCGCACTGATGAATTTTGAGCTTGGGTCCCACAACGATGACAGAGCGTCCCGAGTAGTCCACTCGCTTACCCAGCAGGTTTTGGCGGAAGCGGCCCTGCTTACCTTCGATGATGTCGGACAAAGACTTGAGCGGGCGATTGTTCGCGCCCACGACGGTGCGTCCCCGACGACCGTTATCGATTAGGGCATCTACCGCCTCCTGCAGCATGCGCTTCTCGTTGCGCACGATGATTTCAGGGGCAAGAATCTCCTGTAGCCTAGCCAGGCGGTTGTTGCGGTTAATCACCCGCCGGTAGAGATCGTTGAGATCCGAGGTGGCAAAGCGCCCCCCGTCGAGCTGCACCATGGGGCGCAGATCGGGCGGGATGACGGGAATGTAGGCCAGCACCATCCAGTCGGGACTTGACTGGGTGGCGATGAAGTTGTCGATCACCCGCAGCCGCTTAATCAGCTTGGCGCGCTTCTGGCCTTTGGCGTTGGCGATGTCCTCCCGCAGCTTTTCCGCTTCCCCCTCTAGATCCAAATCCTGCAGCAGCCGCTGCAGCGCCTCGGCCCCAATGCCCACCTCAACACCTGAGACCTGAGACTCCTCGCTGTAGAGCTGATCCTCAATCTCAATCCACTGGTCCTCAGTGAGCAGCTGTTTGTAGCTGAGGTTGTCAGCATTGCCGGCATCCAGCACCACGTAGGCGTTGAAGTAGACAATTTGCTCTACGTCCCGCAGCGGCATGTCCAGCAAAATCGACATGTAGCTGGGAATGCCCTTGAGGTACCACACGTGGGTTACCGGAGCCGCCAGCTTAATGTAGCCCATGCGGTGCCGCCGCACCCGAGACTCAGTCACCTCCACCCCGCAGCGCTCGCAGACGATGCCGCGGTGCCGGACTCGCTTGTACTTACCGCAGTGGCATTCCCAATCCTTAGCAGGACCAAAAATGCGCTCGCAAAACAGGCCGTCCATCTCCGGCTTGAGGGTGCGGTAGTTGATTGTTTCAGGTTTGGTCACCTCACCGACGACCAAGCCATTAGGAAGCGTACGCTCTCCCCACTGCCTGATGCGCTCTGGAGAGGCCAGACCCACTTTGACGTAGTCGAATCGCTGTTCCAGTTTTGGCATTGCTGTTTCCTTAGCGGCTGAATATTGGTTCTATCTGTAAATAGAGGAGCCAACGCGCGAGCCGCCGGGGCAGCGGCGGCCTAGCGGGGCGGGCTTAGAGCGTCAATCGGAGGGCGGCGATCGCGGCGGCTATTCCTCGACCTCGACTTCCTCACGGTTGATGGACTCGTAGGTGGGGCGAGAGGGCGTTCTCCGGGTGCCGATGTCTGCCATCAGATCTACCTCAGTGTCGTTAGAGGTACCATCTTCGGCGGTGTCGAGCTTGTGGGCCACAATGTCGAGACACAGGGACTGCAGCTCTCGCATCAGCACCTTAAAGGATTCGGGGGTGCCGGGGCGCGGAATCGCCTTACCTTTGACGATCGCATTTAGGGCTTCATTGCGGCCCTGCATATCGTCTGATTTAACCGTGAGCAGCTCCTGTAGGGTATAGGCGGCGCCAAACGCCTCCAGCGCCCACACCTCCATCTCGCCAAAGCGCTGTCCGCCCTGCTGCGCTTTGCCGCCCAAAGGCTGCTGGGTGACCAAGGAGTAGGGACCCGTGGAGCGCGCGTGAATCTTGTCGTCCACCAGGTGAACCAGCTTCAGCATGTAGGCCTTACCCACAGTCACGGGCCGGTCGAAAGGTTCACCCGTACGACCATCGTAAACCTGAATCTTGCCCGCGTTATCGGGGTTGAAGACCCAGGGCTCGCCCCGCTTCTCGCTCGCTTCCTTCATCCTGGCGTGGGTAGAGAGCCGAGACGCCTCTTCGCCGTACATTTCGTCAAAGGGCGTCACCTTAAAGCGTACGTCTAGATTCTCTGCGGCCCAGCCCAGTAGACATTCAAACACTTGGCCCACGTTCATTCGAGACGGTACGCCCAGAGGATTGAGGACAATATCTACCGGGGTACCGTCGGGGAGGTAAGGCATATCTTCCGACGGCAAAATTCGGGAGATAATGCCCTTGTTGCCGTGGCGACCGGCCATCTTATCGCCGACCTGGATCTTGCGCTTTTGGGCGACGTAGACCCGCACCACCATGTTGGCCCCCGGCGGCAGCTCGTCCCCCTGCTCCCGGGTAAAGACGCGCACGTCGACAACGCGGCCCTTCTCGCCGTTAGGAACCCGCAGTGAGTTATCCCGTACGTCCCGCGCTTTCTCACCAAAGATGGCCCGTAGAAGCTTTTCCTCGGGGGGCTGGTCGGATTCACCTTTGGGGGTCACCTTACCCACCAGAATATTGCCTGCTTCCACCCAGGCTCCGATGCGGATTATGCCCGTCTCATCCAGCTGGCGCAGGGCGTCTTCGCCCACGTTGGGAATCTCTCGGGTGATCTCTTCAGGGCCTAGCTTAGTCTGGCGCGCTTCGATCTCATATTTCTCGATGTGGATGGAGGTGTAGATGTCGTCAAACACCAGCCGCTCGCTGATCAAGATGGCGTCCTCGTAGTTGTAGCCCTCCCAAGGCATGTAGGTAACCAGCACGTTTTGACCCAGGGCGACCTCACCACCTTCAGCGGCGGAGCCGTCAGCGAGCACCTGCCCCGTCTGGACGCGATCGCCGACAAACACAATGGGCCGCTGGTTCAGGCAGGTATCTTGGTTGGAGCGCTGATACTTCTGCAGCTCGTAGTCAGTTTCCCGGCCGTCGTCGTCTCGGACCCGGACCCGATTGGCGTCCACGTAGGTGATCTCGCCTGCGGTTCGGCTCACCAGCACCATACCGGAGTCGCGGGCGGCCTGAGCCTCTAGGCCAGTGCCCACCAGAGGCCGCTCAGGGCGCAGCAGCGGTACCGCCTGTCGCTGCATGTTGGAGCCCATGAGGGCGCGGTTAGCGTCGTCGTGCTCCAGGAAGGGAATTAGGGAGGTGGCTACGGAGATAATCTGCACCGGCGATACCGCCACATAGTCTAGCTCTGTGGGAGAGGTGGTGGTGAAGTCTTGGCGGTAGCGTACCGGAATCACCTCGTTGATGATGGTGCCGTCGTCCTCGGTAGCCACGTCTCCCGGGGCAACTCGAAAGTCATCCTCTTCATCTGCCGTCATGTACTGAGGAGCCTGGTCTTTAAGGACCCGGCCGCCTTCAACGCGGTAGTAAGGGGTTTCAATGAAGCCATAGTCATTGACGCGGGCGTGGGTGGCCAGCGAGCCGATTAGACCTGCGTTGGGCCCCTCCGGCGTCTCAATGGGGCAGATGCGCCCGTAGTGGGACGGGTGGATATCTCGCACCGCGAAGCCGGCCCGCTCCCGCGTTAGGCCGCCGGGGCCGAGGGCGCTGAGGCGGCGCTTGTGGGTAAGCTCGGCTAGCGGGTTGGTCTGGTCCATGAACTGGCTCAGCTGAGAGGAGCCGAAGAACTCCTTAATCGCAGCCACCAGAGGCTTGGGGTTTACCAGAGAGGCCGGCGTCAGAGAGTCAGAATCGGACACCGTCATCCGCTCCCGGATAATTCGCTCTAGCCGATTGAGCCCCACCCTTACCTGATTCTGCAGCAGCTCGCCCACGGAGCGGACGCGGCGGTTGCCCAGGTGATCGATGTCATCTACGACGCCGATGTCAAACTCCAGGTTGATGAGGTAGTCGATGGAGGCCAAGATGTCCTGCGGCGTCAGCACCCTCACAAAGTCGGGCACGTTGAGCCGCAGCTTGCGGTTGAGCTTGTAGCGCCCCACCTTGCCTAAGTCATAGCGCTTGGGGTCGAAGAATCGGGACTCCAGCAGCTGCTGTCCGCCGGACACCGTCGGCGGCTCACCGGGCCGCAGCTTGCGGTACAGCTCCATCAGGGCCTCGTCTTCGCTAAACTGGCCCTCTTTCTCGATGGTCTTCTGGAAATATTCGGGGTGGCGCAGGGCGTCGAAAATCTCGCTGTCGGTGAGGCCAATTGCCTTGAGCAGCACCTGGGCCGACAGCTTGCGGGTTTTGTCAATCCGCACCCATACCAAGCCATTTTTGTCGGTCTCAAACTTAAGCCAGGCCCCCCGGTTGGGAATCAGGCTAGCATTGTAGGTACGACGTCCGTTTTTGTCGGTTTCTGCCTTGTAGTAAACGCCAGGGCTACGCACAATCTGGTTGACGATCACCCGCTCTGCGCCGTTGATGATGAAGGTGCCGCGATCGGTCATCAGCGGCAGGTCACCTATGAAGACTTCCTGCTCCTTAATCTCACCCGTCTCCTTGTTGATCAAGCGGGTCGGTACGTACATTTGCACCGAGTAGGTGCTGTCTCGGCGCTTGGCCTCGTCGACGTCGTACTTTGGCCGCTTCAGTCGGTAGTTTTTGCCCAAAAAGTGAAGCTCCTGCTTCCCGGTGTAGTCGGTAATGGGTGAAAAACTGTTGAGCTCTTCAATTAGACCTTCGTGCAAAAACCAGCGAAAGCTGGCCCGCTGAATCTCAACTAAGTCCGGCAGCAAAAAAGCGGGTGTCGTTTGGACCAGATTACTCATGCGTCTCCTCTTAGGTGGCTCGCAGTCCAGGCAAGTCCCAGACTTTACTACAGTTTTTGAAAAAATGTCAAGGATGCTCAGCTTTGATGGACAAAGCTGAGCGGGGGTGACCCGTCGGGTCGGCTTTTGAAATGAAGGATGGCCCTTATTATGTCGGTACTGTGCTGGGGCGCTGCGCTGATCATGACGCTGATCTCTATGCCCGCTGTAAGGCGTTAATTACATTATCGAGTCGAAGCGAATCTTGCTCCAAAGGCGCGGCTGCTTGGAGGTGTAGCTAGCCCGCGTGTCTGTCGCGATCCACACAGCCTTCGCAATCCCGGCATCCCTCGCGTCCATACAGCCTTCACGAGCTCGACAGCCCCACAGCCTGGCTGATCTGTTCGAGCTATTCGTTTATGGAGAAAAATCAATATTCCACCTGACCGGTACACCATATACCCAATTTTAGCAATAGACGAGCAACTTTCGCTAGATATTTTGAGCATTGAGCCACTTTTATGGTAGCCGAGAGGTATTCCTGCAGTCCCAACCTAGAGCGGCTGGAATCTGAAGAGCGTCTCGGCATTGCGGGCCGTCTGCACTGCCACAGCATCAGCTGAGGTCTCTCGAAGTTCAGCAACCCGGTCAGCGACGTAGCGAACGAACGCCGGCTGATTACGCTTGCCCCGCTTGGGGACCGGCGCTAAAAACGGACAGTCGGTTTCGATCAGCAAGCGATCGCCCGGAACGATCTTGACCGAGTCGTGCACCTGAGTGGCGTTTTTGAAGGTGGCGATGCCGCTAAAGCTGATGTAGAACCCCAGATCGAGAAACCACTGGGTCTCCTCTGGCGTGCCGCTCCAGCAGTGCATCACGCCCCGCACCGGACCGTGTGCCGCAGAGAACTTCTGAAACACCTCCCGCATTTGGGCGGCCGCGTCGCGGCAGTGAACGATAATGGGCAAGTCGCGATCGCGAGCGATGTGAAGCTGCGCCTCTAGGGCCTGAAGCTGCTGCGCCACATTGGAGTCCTTAAAGAAATCTAGCCCCAGCTCGCCGATAGCAACGACGCGAGCGTCGGAATCCGCCAGCCGGCCAATCTCAGCCGCCGTTTCGCCTGTCCACTGGGCAACGTCCAGGGGATGAACCCCAACCGAAATTGAAATCTCCGGAAACCGATCGGCAATGGTGCGGATATGGGAGAACTCCGCTGGCTCAACGCAGGAGTGCACCAGGCGAACCACGCCTGCGTCACGCCACTGTTGAGCAACCTGATCGAGGTCGGCCTCAAAGGTGTCGAAGTTGAGATGGACGTGGGTATCGACGAGCTGCATAGGTTGAGCCGATAGGGATGTGGAGGGGAGTCTGCTTAAGCCGATCATAAAGCTTGTCTAGCCAACTTACTGTCTAGCCAACTTAGCCTGCCGCCCAGACTGGCCCATAGCCTAGACTGGCGATCGCGCTGCGGTCCCTAGCTGGCTTCGGCCCCTGTCGCGGTTGACGCTGGCGTGGTTGACGCTGACGCAGCGCTAGAGGCGTTGTCCGAGGTCGCCGCTGGACCATCATCTATGGCCTTGAAAGCTCGGGCAAGCTGAGCCTTTTTACGGGCGCCAGCGTTGGTGTGGATTACGCCCTTCTTTACGGCCTTGTCAATCTTGCTGTATGCCGCTGACATGCGGGCCTGGATGTCTTGCTTGGCCTCAGCGCTGGGCTCGCTCTTGTAGGCTTCAACGGCGGAAAAGTACCGCTTTACCAGGGTGCGCACCGCAGAGCGATACGACTTGTTGCGGAGGCGGTTGCGCTCCGTAATTTGAACGCGTTTGATAGCAGATTTGATATTTGGCACGACGCCTGCAGCCTCTTAAAAAGTCACCGATCTGCTATTTTAGAGGCTACTTGCCTCAAATGCAAAGTTTAGCGTTGTGAATTTTAATCTCTGCTGGCGCGTTTGAGTGCGGGGGCCGGGCGCTTCCCTAAAATCCAAGGTAATGTAGGGGAAGAGCATCAATGTTTCGGGCGTCTGAGGGCCATGACCCAGAGGGGGCTGTTTGCCCTGATCGGCGTTGATCGCGAATGAGCTAGGTTGACGGCTCTACGCTGGATCACGATAGTCTAACTAGCTTGGCATCTATTGGGGTTCTCATTGATGATTAAGTGGATGTGGCAATGCTACGAATAGTTACTCAGCTCGCTGAAGCCCAAACAGAGTTGAAGCGAATCTGCGATCGCGTCCATAGCGAGCAGGTTGCCGACAAAGAGGGCACCGTGCGCGCCGTACTAAACGAAGTCAAGCGACATGGCGACACCGCGCTGCTTCACTATACCCAAGAGTTTGACCAGCAGACGATTTTAGCCGAAGACCTGCGCGTCACCGACGCAGAGCTCGACTCAGCTTATCAGCAGGTCTCCCGAAATTTCCTGGAGGCGATCCGCGTCGCCTGCCGCAATGTAGAGGCATTTCACCGCCAGCGGCTGCCCAAGAGCTGGGTGCACTTTGGCGATCGCGACGTTGTTTTAGGCAAGCGCTACACGCCCGTGGACTGTGCGGGGCTTTACGTGCCCGGCGGCCGGGCCTCCTACCCCAGTACGGTGGTGATGAACGCCGTGCCCGCAAAGGTGGCGCAGGTAGAGCGCATTGTCATGGTGACCCCGCCAGGCAAGGGCGGCGCCATCAGCCCGGCCGTACTGGTGGCGGCTCAGGAGGCCGGCGTCAGTGAAATTTACCGCGTCGGCGGGGCCCAGGCGATCGCAGCGCTGGCCTACGGCACCGAGACGATTCCCAAAGTGGATGTGATTACGGGACCAGGCAACATCTACGTAATGCTCGCCAAAAAAATGGTCTACGGCACCGTCGGTATCGACTCGCTAGCGGGTCCCTCTGAGGTATTGGTCATTGCTGACTCCAACGCCCAGCCCCGCCACGTGGCCGCAGACCTGCTGGCCCAAGCTGAGCATGACCCTATGGCCGCTGCAATCCTGCTGACTCCGGATTCGGCCCTAGCGCGGCAGGTGGTCAGCGAAGTGAAAGCCCAGCTGGCCAAACACCCCCGCCGCACCGATACCGAAAAGGCGATCGCTAACTATGGCCTGGTGGTGATCGTCGACTCGTTAGACACCGCCGCTCAGCTCTCGAACCAGTTCGCCCCCGAGCACCTGCAGCTTGAGGTGGATGAGCCCTGGGATATGCTGCAGCAGATTCGCCATGCGGGCGCGGTGTTTTTGGGCTACTCTACCCCAGAGGCGGTGGGAGACTACCTCGCGGGTCCAAACCACACGCTGCCCACCTCTGGGGCGGCGCGCTATGCGTCTGCGCTGGGTGTCGAGACCTTTATCAAGCACTCGAGCCTAATTCAGTATTCGCCAGAGGCTCTGGCCCACTGCGCTCAAGCCATTGACCAGCTGGCAACGGCTGAAGGGCTGCCCTCCCACAACAATTCGGTGCGCTTTCGGGTGGGCAAGGAGCCCATCGGCGAGCCCGACTAGGGCACTTAGCTGAGCGCTATTTTGAAGTCAAGCGCCGGTAAGTGCACCTGTAGAGATGCATCCGTAGGCAGCCTACTAACCAGGCGTAAACGCAGCTCAGCTTTTAGACTGGGCCAAAAAGTGGCGCAGCTGCATTAGAGAGAGGGAATGGGCCACCCCTAGCGGCAGCAGTGAAACCCCCTCCAAGCAAGACTGGAGCCAGCCCTCTCCCCAGTACCAGTCGTGGACGCCATCCACGCTGCGGCTCAGAATCAGCCGCAGCCGGTTGTCTCCCACCTGCTCGACGCAGTGCTCAACGGCAATCGGCCCCAGCTGGGCCGTAAAGACGGTACCGACTTCTAGAGTCGGCGGCAAGGGGGCAACAAACTGCTGCGGCCACTGCCACTTCTGAAAATTATCTGAGCGCAGTAAGCTGTCTCGGATAGCGGCTTCTGAAGCATCAAGCTCAATCCGCAGGCGGCTCTGCTGGAATTCACCGAACATGGGCGGCTGGTCTCACGGTGGGGTTTAGGTTTCTTAATGAGTGTAGCTTGAGAACGGGATAGCTGCCCTCTGGGAGCGGCTGCGTCGCCTCCAGCCGCGGAACTGTGGCATTAGCGAACTGTGGCATTAGCGAACTGTGGCACTAGCATTATAGGAGCGCACGATTACGGCATATTTACGCTCGATACCCATACAACCCATACCCATACGGCCCATACCGGCATGACCAACGCCAATACAAGTGAAAAGGGGTTTGCGCCGCTGCGCATCGCCGTTCTGACGGTCTCCGACTCCCGGACTGCGGCAACCGATCGCTCGGGGGCATACCTCGTGGCCCAGCTTCAGGAAGCAGGCCATCACTTAGCAGAAAAACAGATTGTCCCCGACGATATTTATCAGATTCGGGCGATCGCCTCCCGCTGGATCGCCGATGCGTCGGTGCAGGTGGTGCTGACCACCGGCGGCACTGGCCTCACGGGGCGCGACGGTACTCCAGAGGCGATCGCGCCGCTGCTCGATAAAGAAATTGCCGGGTTTGGGGAGCTGTTTCGCTACCTGTCCTACCAGGAGATTGCCACCTCAACCATTCAGTCGCGGGCGATCGCCGGGGTGGCTAACGGCACCTACCTGTTTTGTCTGCCCGGGTCCTCTGGAGCCTGCCGCACAGGGTGGGAGAAAATTCTGCAGCCCCAGCTCGACGCTCGCCATCGCCCCTGCAACTTTGCCGACCTGCTGCCGCGACTTCAGGAATAGCGCATTGTATTATGGGCACAGAAATTCACTGTGACTGAAGGGAAATAGCATGGCCGTTGTCAAATCAGGGTTAGCCGTCGTCGTTCTGACTGCCGCGATCAATGCGCTGCCGCTGGCTGCGATCGCCAACGTCAGCGGAGCGCTTCAACCTAGGGTGGAGGCAGCGCCGGGGCTGCTTGCCCAGGCTACACCAACGCCGTTTTGTCGAGGGGCCAATCGACGCCTTGACGTCTATGCTCAGCCCTCAGTCGGTTCAGATAGCGCCAGCCGAGCCACGATTGAGCGCGACACCGAAGTCTTTTTAGTGCAGCAGACGTCTGGAGACGGGTTCGTCATTCAAGACGGGTTCGCCCAGGTCGTCGTGCCGAGCGCCAACAGCATTGTCGGCTACGTCATTGCCCGCCACCTGAAGGGCTGCAGCAGCCAGTCAGGCTCACAGCCCGAGCCCAATCCACAGCCCGGGACGCAGGCCCAGTGCGCCACCGTCGTAATTTCGTTTTTGAACGTGCGCGCCGCATCATCCATCCTGGCCCGCAACCTTGGCACTATCGGTCAGGGACAAGTCGTCCGTATCCTGGAAGAAGAGACCGACAGCAGGCAGGGCCGCCGGATTTGGGCCCAGATCCCGTTTGAGGGTGCGACGGGGTGGGTAGCCGCGACGGGGGCCTCTGGTGAGACCCGCAATCTCAGCGAGCGCTTTCCTTGCCCTTAGTCCTGATGCCGCGCAGGCTTTTCCCGCTGGGTTAAAGTGCGGCCTAAGCGGGAGGCCATAAATAGACAATGCTACTCGGAGAACTGCCCCCGACGTATATGTTTAGCGTCCTGGTAAGCCCCCCCGACGGGGGGGGAACCTTAACATTGTTTACTTGTGGCTAGCCGCTTACGAATCGCTGCCCTGAGGAGCATTCTGCAGATCGAACAAGAAAGGTACTGCCGCCGAACTATTGCCGCTCATCACCAGAACCTCCGGCATCTGAGCACCGCCTTCGCGCCAGGCCTCGATCGCCTCCTTCTGAAGCACAAGCGAGCCGCCCTGCGCTTTTAGCGTTTCCGCCAGGAGCCGCTGCGCTTCGGCCTTACCTTTAGCTCGGTTGACCTCGGCCTGCGCCTTTAGACACGCCTCTTGGGCAATGTCGACGGCTCGCCGCGCCCGCTGCTCGGCAATCTGCTTGTCTTCTACAGACTTGGCAAATTCTTTGGAGAAATTGAGGTCGATAATGCTGGTGTCTAGGACAATAACGCCGTACTTTTCAAGCCGCTCGCCTAGGGCAAGGTCAAAGTCCTGCTTGAGCTCGGAGCGCTTAGTGATCGACTCTTCAATGGTGCGCCGCGCTGCCGCAATTTTGAACGACTCCTGGGTTTGAGGCGCAATCACCTTGGCGACCAGGTTGCCCAAGGTGCCCTGAGTCCGCCGAATTTCGACCACCCGCGTCGGGTCAAGGCGGAAGTTAATTGCAAAGCTCGCCTTGAGACTCTGAAGGTCGCGGGTCGCGCTCTCCGCGGGCACCTCAAATTTTTGTACCGTGACGTCGTACACATCCACCGCCGAGACCAGCGGCGGCTTGAAGTGAATGCCTTCCAGCAGCGGCAGCTCTTGGGCCCTGCCCAGGATGCTGACTACGCCAGCCTGCCCGGGGTTGACGACAACAAACGAGTTAAGCCCCACCACGATGGCCACAAAGGCCAGCAGCGCGATCGCAATGGTAATGATGTTCTGGGACTGTGAATTCTTCAACCGACTCCTCCAAATAACAGGCCTCATCAGGGCAGCTGACCAACATCAAGCCATTTTGGCAGCAGCAGTGCTGATGTGCCACCTAACGAAACTTTGAGCTTGTAGCGCCCCTTTTTAAGCTCCCTTAAGTATTGTAGCTTCTGCTTGCGGCCTGTATGCCGATGCCGAACTCCAGAACTAGTCTGGCAATGGTTGGCGCGTGCTTCGCTAGACTGATGGGACATAATGAGCTGTGAGAAGATTGAGGCCAAGGTGATTATCTTCAAATCAATTCGGTGGATAACCCAGCTGCTGCTGCTGCTCGTCGTTATCGGCGTGGGCTATCGCGCTTTTCAGCACTACATTCGTCAGCCAGACGCCATTTTGGTTTTGGGGGGGGCGATTGCGCGTGAGGAGTTTGCGGCCCAGTTTGCCGCCGAGCACCCCAATCTACCGATTTGGGTTTCCTCTGGCACCAATCCCGAATTCGCCGAGCTGCTGTTTGCCGAGGCAGGCATCGACCCCGCTAGGCTCCACCTCGACTATCGGGCAGTAGATACCGTAACCAACTTCACGACGCTCGTAGATGAGTTTGAGCAGCGCGACATCGACAATATTTACCTGATCACCTCGGACTACCACATGCGCCGCGCTCGGGTGATTGGAGAGATCGTCTTCGGCAGTCACGGCATTGGATTTCGGCCCATATCGGTGGTGACGGGGGAAGCCCCGGAGCCCACCCGGAAGGTGATGCGCGACGGGGCTCGGTCGGTGTTTTGGATGGTTACCGGGCGCACCGGCTCATCCCTGCGGCGGTTTGACCCTAGGGTGGGCCGATCTAGCGTAAGCGCGCTTGATTTAGGCGAGCTTGATCTGGGCAAATTTGATTTGGGCAGGCTGGCGCTGCCTAGCGACCCCGATCGTGGAGGGCGTGAATTGCCGTAACGCATTGCTGAGTAGCCTCCTCTAGCTCGGCGCGATCGCCGGAGGGCGGCGGGGCGATGGGTTGGCAAATGCGAATTGTGACTGGTGTAGGGCGGGGAACGGCGGAGCGAAGAATATCCTGGGTGCCCCAGAGGCTTACAGGCAGCAGCGGGGCCCTGGCCTTGGCGGCAATCACCGCCGCGCCCAGCTTAGGGGAGGGGATGCGGGCATCATCGGTGCGGGTCCCTTGAGGAAAGACGCCCACCGCCCAGCCCGCTTCTAATCGAGCTAAGGCAGCCTTGAGGGCAGCGCGACCGCCCGAGCCCCGCGTCACTGGGTAGGCCCCGTAGAGCCGAATCGCGGGGCTCAGGACCGGTACGTCAAACAGTTCCGCCTTAGCCATATAGGCCACCGGACGCCGGAGGGCAGAAGACAGCAGGGGCGGGTCGAAGTAGCTGGCGTGGTTGCTCACCACGACAAGGGGTCCCTGCTGGGGCACATGCTCAGCGCCATAGATGCGGCCCCGAAAATAGCCCAGCAGCAGCGGATGAACCAGGCCCCACTTCAAGAGCCGATAGAGCGCTAAGCTGAGCCGCGGCTCGCGATTGCGGCTCATTTTCTCGTCGCTCACGCCATTTTGGTCCATCTCTTCGCGGTTCTGCTCATCGCCGTTCATTACGCGGACGGAGAAGGGTCGCTCAGGTCGCTCAAGCCGCCCACATTTTGAAGTGCAATACCCGAGCAGGTGCGCTTTACGAGCCCCGTAAGCACCTTGCCAGGGCCCACCTCTACGACAGTATCCACCTCAAGATTGGGAAGCTGCAGCACCGTCTCTCGCCAGCGCACCGAACCGGTCATCTGCCGAGAGAGCCGCTGCTTGAGGGCGATCGCCGCCGTCTCCGGCGTCGGGTCGGTATTGGAGAGGACGGGCACCTCGGCATCCTGAAAGGCAACCTTGTCTAGCACCGTCTGAAACTGCTGAGACGCCTCTGCCATCAGCGGCGAATGAAAAGCCCCACTCACCTTGAGGGGCAGCTTGCGCTTTGCCTTGACTTGGGAGAGCACCTGATCTAAGGCGGCCTGTGTGCCGGAAATTACGACCTGAGCGGCGCTGTTGTCGTTAGCCATCACCACTCCCTCAGTCTGGCTCAGCAGCGCGTCGAGCTGGTCTCGATCTGCGCCAATAATGGCCGCCATGCCGCCGCTAGAGGCCTGACCCATGACTTCAGCCCGCTGCTTTACCAGCCGCAGGCCTGACTCAAAATCGAACACACGGGCGACATACAGCGCCGAGTATTCTCCCAGGCTGTGGCCCGCCACAAAATCGGGGCTGCCCCCTAGTGCTTCGCGGCGTCGCAGCAGGTCAGCCAGGATGCTCTCAATCACATAGAGGCAGGGCTGGGTATAGCGGGTATCAGAGACAGCGTCGTCCTCGCGCTGACAGACCTCTAGCACGGACCAGCCTAAAATTGCGTCAGCGGCTTGAAGCTGCACCCGGGCCTCGGGGTGATCAGCTAGATCGCGACCCATGCCAATTGACTGTGATCCCTGCCCCGGAAATATCCACGCTGTTTTTGCCATAGCTCAAATCGTGCCCAGCTGCCCTGGGCCTGCCTCATTCAAAGTTGGTTTATGCCACTGGTTTATGCCACTGGGATTGCGCGTCTACAGGCCTTTATTCTTGAACATCTGCCGCTTTACCCCAGCGAAAAATGGTCGCCCCCCAAGTCAGACCAGCGCCAAAGCCAGCGGCAGCAATTATATCACCCGACTGCACGCGCCCCTGGCGGACGCATTCGTCGAGGGCGAGGGGGATGGAGGCGGCCGAGGTGTTGCCGTGGGCCGCCACGTTGCTGACGACGCGATCGCTCGGAATGCTGAGTCGCTTGGCCACCGCGTCTAAAATACGCTGGTTCGCCTGGTGCAGCAGCAGCCAGTCGATATCCTCTAAGGTAAGACCGGCCCGGTAGGTGGCCTTCTCGATCACCTCAGGCACCCGGCGGACGGCAAAGCGATACACCTCTTGACCGTTCATCGTAACCGGCTGAAAAGCGCCCTGCTGCACAGCGACGTCGTCTGAGGGGTGCTCTATCCGAGACTGATAGGGAAGCGTGAGACAGCTGTTCTGGGTGCCGTCGGTGCACAGCTCAAATCCGAGTAGGGCGTTGCCCTGGTCCGTCTGCAGCACCACCGCCCCGGCTCCATCGCCAAACAGGACACAGGTGCGGCGATCGCCCCAGTCGACCCAGCGAGACAGCGCATCTGCGCCAATCAAGAGTACGGTCTGGTATGCACCGCTGTAGATAAATTGGGCTGCCGTAGTCAATCCCACGACAAAGCCTGAGCAGGCTGCCGTGATGTCAAAGGCGATCGCCTGAGTTGCCCCGAGCTGCGCCTGCACTTGGCTAGCCGACCCGAACAGATCGTCCGGCGTTGATGTGGCTAGCAGAATGAGATCCACTGCCTGGGGCTCGACCTCTGCCATAGAGAGCGCCTGCCGCGCCGCCGCTGCCGCTATACCGCTCAAGGTTTCGTCCGCGCCCATGACCTGCCGGTGACGGAT
Organism: Elainellaceae cyanobacterium; assembly: GCA_050331115.1. Taxonomy (GTDB): domain Bacteria; phylum Cyanobacteriota; class Cyanobacteriia; order CAKZMO01; family CAKZMO01; genus JBCCAG01. The sequence continues at coordinate 86,971 of JBHJHD010000033.1, read as the reverse complement.
GCCCGTGCGGGATGATATCCATTCGTCGGAAGTATCGACGACTTGGCTGAGCTGGTCGTTGGATATAGACAGCTCAGGTACCGCTGAGCCGCATCCCGTGAGGGCAACGCCCTGGCTTAGAGACTGTGACATAGGTTCTCCCTAACGATCACTGCTGACAACTACTGCCCATCAGCAGCCGCTGTAATCACCTGTTGATAATAGCCTTGAATTTGATTTAATACCTGATTGTCAATAGCCTCTTTTGCCAGCCGAATCGCGTTAAAGATTGAGGGAGCCTGTGAGCTACCATGGCTAATGATGCAGACGCCGTCTACGCCCAGCAGTAGACCGCCGCCGTGCTCTGCGTGGTCAACCCGCTGCTTGATGCGGCGCAGATTGGGTTTGAGCACAACCGTACCCAGTTTACCGCGGATGCCCTGGGGAAGTTCTTCCCGAAGAATCTGCAGCAGGACGTCGCCAACGGCCTCGGCAAATTTTAGCAGCACATTACCTACGAAACCGTCGCATACCACCACGTCAAAATCACCCGACAGGATGTCGCGGCCCTCGGCGTTACCGACAAAGGAGAGGTCTGAGCGCTGAATCAGGAGCTCATGGGTCTGCAGCGCCAAATCGTTACCCTTCGAGGGCTCTTCGCCGATGTTAAGCAGCCCGACTTGAGGGACGTCAACGCCCAGAACGCAGCGAGAGTAGACGGAGCCCATCACTGCGAACTGCTCCAAAAATTTGGGCCTGCAGTCGACATTAGCGCCAACGTCTAAGATGAGGACCGGTTTGCCCGCCTTCAAGGTGGGTAATACAGCCCCGATGGCAGGGCGATCGATACCTTTGAGCCGTCCCAGCTTGAGCAGCGCCGCCGCCATGGCGGCCCCGGAGTGCCCCGCCGAAATTACGGCGTCCGCCTCGCCCCGCTTCACCAGCGTCATAGCAACATTGATAGAGGCTTTGGGCTTGCGTCGAATGCCTACCAGCGGCTCCTCATGCATCTCAACCAGCCCCTCTGAGGGAACAAGAGTGATGCCCTGCCGCGAGCCTCCAGAATGGCGCTCGATGGACCGGTCGACCTGGTCGCGATCGCCGACTAGTAAAACGTCCACACCTAGCTCATCCCGCGCTCTGAGCGCACCGGCGACAATTTCGTCGGGCGCCAGGTCGCCGCCCATCGCATCGACTGCAATTCTTGCCTGAGTTGACCCCATTGGACAATGCTCTAAAAACCTACAAGATTCTAGCAGATGGCGTTCCCCACGCTGCGCAGTGCGTTGATGAGATTGAGCTGAGATTGAGCGGCCCTTTAGGATTCTTCCCCGGGCTCGACGATGCGCTGAAACAGGTAGCCCGTACCCCGGGCGGTGAGAATCAGCTCTGGGTTGCTGGGGTCCTCTTCTAGCTTGGCCCTCAGCCGAGAGATATGGACGTCTACCACCCGGGTATCTACATGGCGCTCAGGGGTGTATCCCCAAACTTCCTGTAGAATCTCTGAGCGCGAGAAGGGCTCCCCCGAGCGGCCCACTAGCAGCTCTAGCAGGCTGAACTCCATGCCGGTGAGGCGAATACGCTCGTTGCCCTTATAGACCTGACGCTTGTTGGTGTCGATGCGGATGGCGTTAACTTGGATGATGCCCGAGCTGGGGATGCCGGTATTGCCAACCTTGTCGACCCGCCGCAGCACCGAGCGGATGCGAGCCTCTAGCTCCTTAGGCGAAAAAGGCTTGACCACGTAGTCATCGGCCCCTAGCTCCAGACCCGTGATCCGATCGGCTACGTCTCCCAGCGCTGTGAGCATGATGATGGGCACATCTGACTCTTTACGCAGCTCTTGGCAAACGCCGTAGCCATCTAGCTTAGGCATCATCACATCAAGCACCACCAAATCGGGTTCGGTGTGCCGAAATGTCCCTAGGGCTTCTTCCCCATCAGCCGCCGTAACTACGTCGTAGCCGATCATAGACAGTCGGGTTTCGAGGATGCGCCGGATGCTCGCCTCGTCGTCAACGACTAGTATTTTCTCTTTGTTTTCCAATGCTCTTAAAACTCCACTAACTCAATTGCGGACGGCAGCAAGACCGAAAGCCAACTAATTGCTAACTATTAATTTTTTGTAGCCTATCATTAAGGTATGTCCCAATGCTAGTACCTTTATGAAGCTAGATATCCCTCTATTGCTCGATCACAGAGTTTCTTAGGCTTTGTTTTTAGCAACAAATGAGTGAGCAATAGTCGCGATCTGGCTTAATGTTTCGTAGTAAATATTGATAATGTGTAACGACTTTCCTTGGCCGCAAGGCTGTAGGGGATAGCGGCGCATAGTTCGCACAGTTAACGGCGGCGCTGAGCGCCGCCGCTGAACGCCGCCGCTGAACGCCGCCGTAGAATATTGAAATATTTTGGAGTGTGAAGATGCCAAAGGGGCGATCGCGATACGTCTGTCGTGAATGCGGAGCCGACGCGGCCCAGTATTTCGGCAAGTGCCCATTCTGCGGCAGCTGGAACTCAATGGTGGAAGAGGCGGCCCCCGTCGCCAGCCAGAAGGAAGCGGCGCGTCGGGGGGTGAGCTCTAAGTCTGGTAAGTCTGGGGGGACGGCCAAGTTTAACGGCAGCGCCCTGGTAGAACGGCCTCAGCCCCTGCGATCGCAGCCGCTGCACCAGGTCCAAGAAGGGCCACGGGCCCGATTTTCTTCGGGCTATCCGGAGCTAGATCGGGTGCTGGGGGGCGGTATTGTATCGGGGTCGCTGGTGCTGGTAGGGGGCGACCCCGGCATCGGCAAGTCGACGCTGCTGCTGCAGGTGGCCGGCCGGCTTTCGGGCCAGTACCCGATTTTATACGTCTGCGCGGAGGAGTCGAGCCAGCAGGTGAAGCTGCGCTGGCAGCGGCTGGGCGTGGCGCTGACTGGCCTCGACGAGGCTAGCGGCAGCGGCGGTAGCCCTAAGCGTCGCGCTAGCAAAAAGCGGGCTGCGGGTGTAGTTGACGGTGCAGATGGTGTAGATGGTGACGCCCATCAAAGCGCTACCAGCCAGACCGCCGCCAGCCAAACCGCACTCAAGGCCACCATGGCCGCCCCCGACCTCTACCTGCTGCCGGAGACGGATCTAGACGCCGTGATGGCGGAGCTAGAGACCTTGCGCCCCCCTATAGCCATCATCGACAGCATTCAGGCCCTGTATTTCTCGGAGCTGACTTCTGCACCTGGCTCAGTGTCCCAGGTGCGAGAATGCACCTCAGCCTTAATGCGGCTGGCGAAGCGGGAGAATATTACCCTGCTGATTGTGGGCCACGTCACCAAAGAAGGGGCGATCGCCGGCCCCAAGGTGCTAGAGCATCTGGTAGACACGGTGCTGTATTTCGAGGGCGATCGCTTCGCCAGCCATCGCCTGCTGCGCTCGGTGAAAAACCGCTTTGGGGCTACCCACGAGCTGGGCATCTTTGAGATGGCGGACAGCGGGCTGACCGAGGTGAGCAACCCCTCGGCCCTGTTCTTAAGCGCCGGGGACGAGCCTTCCCCCGGCACGGCCACCATTGTTGCCTGCGAAGGTACCCGGCCGCTCCTGGTGGAGCTGCAGGCCCTCGTGAGCCCCACCAGCTATGCCTCTCCTCGGCGGGCGACCACCGGCATTGAGTACAACCGGCTGCTGCAGATCTTGGCGGTGCTCGAAAAGCGGGTCGGTATTCCCCTCTCCAAGCTCGACGCTTACGTCGCCTCTTCGGGCGGGCTCAATGTCGGCGAGCCCGCCGCCGATTTAGGGGTAGCGGTGGCGGTAGCGGCCAGCTTTCGCGATCGCATCGTCGACCCTGAAACTGTGCTCATCGGGGAGGTCGGGCTCGGGGGGCAGGTGCGCCCCGTCTCTCAGATGGAGCTGCGGCTGCGGGAGGCCGACAAGCTGGGCTTCCGGCGGGCGATCGTGCCCCCCATGTCGCCGCCCACCGGCTTGAGTCTAGACGTCATTCCCGTCAAGCGAGTGGTGGACGCCATGGGGGCGGCGCTGGCGGCTGGCGGCCCTCAGCAGGTAGATTGGGAAGAAGATTAATTGGTAATTCATTCAGTGCTCCAGCCCAACGTCAACTCGGACCCACGGCCCCGCAAGGCTCCGCTGCGGCGACTTACAGCTCTGGCTGCGTCTATGGGGCGGCTGCCTGGCCTAGCGGTTCTGCTGTGCCTGGGCCTAGGGCTGGCGCTCAGTAGCCAAATTGGGGGCCAAATCGGGGGCCAAATCGGTAGCCAGATGGCGCTGGCCCAAGCGCCCCCTGCTGAGCCCTCTAGCGCGGCTGAAGTCGGCACGGTGGACCCCATACCCCCCGAGTTTCGGCTCGGCCACTCCCTCTATCTTGAAGCCTGCGCCAGCTGTCACATCGGCGTCCCGCCCGCGGTGCTGCCCGTTCAAAGCTGGCAGTTCATCCTGGAGGAGCCTGGCCACTATGGGGTACGGATTTCCCCCCCCACCAACCCCGGACGGCTGCTGATCTGGCAATACCTGCAGCAGTTCTCGCGATCGCTGCAGGTCGAAGAGCCGCCGCCGTTCCGCCTCGAAAATTCCCGCTACTTCAAGGCGCTACATCCCCGCGTCGAATTCACTGAGCCGGTGCGCCTCCAGGGCTGTGTGTCCTGTCACCCCAAAGCAGAGATCTTCAACTTCCGCGCGCTGACGTCAGCATGGGCTGACGCCCCATAAGCAAGCGGCGTTCGGCTACTCTCCGCCCTCGAAGTGCGGTTCTACGCCATCCCCATGGCGCTACACTAAGAGATACACTAAACCGAGCAGGTCAGCGCTGCGATCGGCTCACTACACCGTAGATAGCCCCAGCGCCTGCCCCAGCATCGATAGTTCACCGCCTCAAAATTTACCCTTCCTGAGTCATGCTAAAAAAGCTGCTTGGCGACCCAAACGCGCGAAAGCTCAAGCGATATCAGCCCGACGTGGTTGAAATCAATCTCTTAGAAGAGGAGATCAAGCCTCTCTCTGATGAGGCCTTGGCAAACAAAACCAACGAGTTCAGGCAGCGCATCGACAAAGGAGAATCGCTAGACGATTTGCTTCCTGAAGCTTTTGCCGTCGTTCGAGAAGCGGCGCGGCGGGTGCTGGGCATGCGCCACTACAATGTGCAGCTCGTGGGCGGCATGGTGCTGCACGAGGGGCAGATCGCTGAGATGAAGACGGGGGAAGGAAAAACCTTAGTTTCCACCTTGCCTGCCTACCTCAACGCTCTGGAAGGAAAAGGTGTCCATATCGTCACCGTCAACGACTACCTGGCGCGGCGCGACGCCGAGTGGATGGGCCAGGTACACCGCTTTTTAGGCCTCAGCGTCGGCCTGATTCAGCAGGGTATGAGCCCGCCGGAGCGGCGCAAAAACTACGCCTGCGACGTCACCTACAGCACCAACAGCGAGCTGGGATTTGACTACCTGCGGGGCAATATGGCCACCTCCGCAGACGACGTGGTGCAGCGGTCCTTTAACTACTGCATTATCGACGAGGTGGACTCGGTGCTGGTCGACGAAGCCCGCACGCCGCTGATTATCTCGGGTCAGGTGGAGCGGCCCAGCGAAAAATACGTCCGCGCGGCCCAGGTGGCGGCGGCGCTGCAGCGCAAGGAAGACGAAGATGACGAGTCGGGCCACTACGAGGTAGACGAGAAAGCCCGCAACGTGCTGCTGGCGGATGAGGGCTACATCGAGGCGGAAAACATTCTTGGGGTGGGCGATCTGTTTGACCCCAAAGACCCCTGGGCCCACTACGTCTTCAACGCCATTAAGGCGAAAGAGCTGTTCATCAAAGACGTCAACTACATCGTTCGCAACGGCGAGGTGGTGATTGTCGACGAGTTTACCGGGCGGGTGATGCAGGGTCGCCGGTGGAGCGACGGTCTGCACCAGGCGATCGAGGCTAAGGAGCGGGTCGAAATCCAGCCTGAGACCCAAACCATGGCCACCATCACCTACCAAAACTTCTTTTTGCTCTACCCGAAGCTGGCCGGCATGACGGGCACGGCCAAGACGGAAGAGGCGGAGTTCGGCAAGATTTATAACTTGGAAGTCACGGTAATCCCCACCAACCGACCCACCGGCCGCGCCGACCTGTCGGACGTAGTCTACAAAACTGAGGATGCCAAGTGGGCCGCTGTGGCGCAAGAGTGCGCTGATATGCATCGCGACGGTCGTCCGGTACTGGTCGGCACCACCAGCGTGGAAAAGTCAGAGCTGCTCTCAGCGCTGCTGAGCGAGCTAGACGTGGAGCACAATCTGCTGAACGCCAAGCCTGAAAACGTAGAGCGTGAATCGGAAATCGTGGCTCAGGCGGGGCGCAAGCAGGCGGTGACCATCGCCACGAATATGGCGGGTCGGGGTACGGATATCATCTTGGGCGGCAACTCCGACTATATGGCGCGGCTTAAGGTGCGGGAGTACTTTATGCCGCGCGTCGTTGAGCCTGAGGAGGAAGGCTTTTCGGTCACTAAGGTGGCGGGCGCAAGCCGTCGCAGCAGCAGTAAGGGCTTTACTTCGGACGGGAAGAAAGAAAAAACCTGGAAGGTCTCGCCTCAGATTTTTCCGATTGAGCTGTCGTCAGCGCTGGAAAAGCAGCTCAAAGATGCGGTCGAGTTTGCCGTAAAGCAGTATGGGGAGCGATCGCTGCCGGAGCTGGAAGCCGAAGATAAGGTGGCCACCGCCGCCGAGAAAGCGCCTACGGAAGACCCCGTCATTCTCAAGCTGCGAGACGCCTACAACACCATCCGCGAGGAATACGACGGCTACACTGAGGAAGAGCACGAAGAGGTCATCAAGCTGGGCGGTCTGCACGTCATTGGTACCGAACGTCACGAGTCGCGCCGGGTCGATAACCAGCTGCGGGGCCGCGCTGGCCGTCAGGGAGACCCAGGCTCAACCCGATTCTTCCTTAGCCTGCAGGATAACCTGCTGCGCATTTTTGGGGGCGATCGCGTGGCGGGGCTGATGAACGCCTTCCGCGTCGAAGAAGACATGCCCATCGAGTCCGGCTTTTTAACCCGCTCCCTAGAGGGGGCGCAGAAGAAGGTCGAGACCTATTACTACGACATGCGCAAGCAGGTGTTCGAGTACGACGAGGTGATGAACAACCAGCGGCGCGCCATCTACGCCGAGCGCCGCCGCGTGCTGGAGGGCCAAGATCTCAAGGAGCAGGTAATTAAATACGCCGAGCAGACGATGGACGACATCGTGGAGGCCTACGTCAACCCGGAGCTCCCCCCCGAGGAGTGGCAGCTCGATAAGCTGGTGGCCAAGGTAAAGGAATTTGTCTACCTGCTGGCCGATATGGAGCCCTCCCACATCGAAAACCTGACCGTCAGCGAGATGAAGACCTTCCTGCATGAGCAGGTGCGCATTGCCTACGACCTCAAAGAGGCCCAGGTAGAGGCTATTAAGCCCGGCTTTATGCGCCAGGCAGAGCGGTTCTTCATCCTGCAGCAGATCGACACCCTGTGGCGGGAGCACCTGCAGCAGATGGACGCTCTGCGGGAGTCGGTAGGCCTGCGGGGCTACGGTCAGCAGGACCCGCTCATTGAATACAAGAGCGAAGGCTACGAGCTATTCTTGGCCATGATGACGGACATTCGCCGCAACGTCGTCTACTCGCTGTTCCAGTTTCAGCCGCAGCCGCAGGCAGCCGCGACGCCTGCGCCCTCTGAGGCCACTTAACGCTAGGGCCGCCTAGCGCTGGGCGACTTAAACCTTTTGGCCTCGCTAGGTCTCACCCTCAGCGGCGATGGGGACGAGCAGCTGGCTCAGGGTGCGGCCGTCCTCAAGGGGGCCTAGGGTAAGCTCGCCGCCAATCTGCTGCATGAGCGCCTGGCAAATTTTGAGGTGCAGTCCGGGGGGGTAGTCCAGCGGGGAGGGCGTCAGAAGATCTTCGTCTCGGCCCGTTCGGAGCGCCTCTAAAAGCTCAGGCTGCAGACTGCCCTGGTCCACAATGCTGATCTCTAACCAGTGAAAGTCGAGCGGCCGACACCAAATATCGATCCGGCCTCTCTGGGGCGATCGCTCACAGGCCGTGACTAGCGCCTCGTGGAGCACCAGCTCGATTTTATTGGGGTCCGCGCCGATGCCCAACGTATGCTTATTGTGAATTTGAGTCCAAAGCTGTCGCTTTTGTATCCAGGGCTCGACCCGATCCCGGGCCTGCTTAAGCAGCGTCGTCAGCGGCAGGACGCTATCCCGCGGGTTCACTTGCCAATACTCATCGGTCAGCACAGGCTCAGCTTGCTTCAGCGCGCTGTCTAGCTTTCGAAGCACCTGGTGGAATCGCATGCTGGCCAGGGCGTCTTTCTGATGGCTAAGCTCATTGAGCTGGGTCGTGTGCTGCCTAAAGGTCTGGTGTAAGTTCTCTAATCGCTGGTGCTTATACCAGTTGAGCTGCTCAAGCTGCTCAGCTTTAGCGGTCAGGGCTTCGGTGATCATCAGATGTCGCCGCGCCCAGGCGAGCTGACTGCCCAAAATTTCCAGCGTTTTGAGCTGGCGGTCGAGCCAGCGCCGCTCTGACCCATCGGCGATCAAGAGCATTCCGCTGGGGCCGTAATCTGACGCTGTTCTGAGGGCCACGACCAGCACCTGGCTGATGCTTTGCCCCACGAGCCAGCGCCGGGTTTCTGCTGATAAATCCTGTCGATTGAGCCGCAGGATATCCTCATGCTGCAGCCCGCGCTGAACGATGGGGTCAACCTCGATGTTGATTTGAGCCTCGGCGTCGATTTGAAAGCGGTGGTCGGACAGGGCGATCGCCGTTACCTGGGCCACAGGCTGGCCTGGAAGCCAGGTGAGCAATGCCACCAAAGGCGACTGCAGCAGCGCGGCGAGGTGGTCAACCGCCGTCTGCTCTAGGCTATTGAGCTCCTGCGTCTCCTGCATAATGTCCAGGCTGCTTTGAATTGAATCGTAGATGTGCTCCTGCTGCTCAATTTCGTTAGAGAGCTGGAACTGTCGCAGCACCAGCCCAATCTGCTGTCCGGCAGCCCGCAGCAGGTCGTGCTCGATGGCATTCCAGACCCGGGCGTGGTCGTCGCCAATGACCAACAAACTCCTCAGAGGGCTGCCGATGGCGGTATGACACACCAGCAGCGATCGCATACCCACATTGAGGAAAGCGTCTCGCCAGGCCATCAGCTTTAGATCATCGTCTAGATCCTCGACGCTTACGGCATTCTGGCTGTGCTCTAGCATCTGCCAGTCGATCTTATCTAGCATGCCCAGGGGATTTGCCAGGAGCGGCCCGCCGGGCCGCTCGTATACTACGCCGAACTGCTCCTGCTGATCGCGATAGGTCAAGACCCAGACCCGCTTCACCTTGAGCCGCTCGGCAAGGCGATCGCTACAGTCCCTGAGCACCTGACTCCAGTCGTCGCGACTGTATATCGCGTGAGAGACTTCTGCCACCAGCGCCTGATTCTGCTGAATTTGGGTTACCACCTGCTCCGTACCGTCAAGAGGGGCCACGAGGCTGGCAAGCTGAGCCGCCCCACAGAGATAGGCTTTCTCCTCCCCAGTCCACAGGCGAGGCTCTAGACTATCTACCCCCAAAAAGCCCAAAAGCTCCCCTTGAAATAAAATCGGAGCCGCCAAAAAAGACTGGGCCCGCAGCTTTTGCATCAGCTGGCCCACGTTTTCAGTCTGTACAGAGCTGTTGGCTTCGCCAATGGCAATCGAGCTATTGGCGATCAAGCTTTGGTAGAACGGCCCCACATGCTGAACCGAAATTTGGGCAGGCGGCGCTGGGCTAGACTTTGCCGCAGTCGTCTTGGTAATTCGTCCGCCTCCTGGCTGCCCGGCGCGGTGCCAAAACAGGCGGCTCTCGTAATCCAGCCAGTAGATATAGGTACGGCCCGCCCCCACAAACTGATGGGTTTCCCGCGTAATCGCCGTCAGCCGGCTCTCCACGGAGGGTAAATGACTCAGCTCCGCCAGCAGCGCCAGCAGCGGGGCCGCAGTTTGCTTGATCTGGCTGCGCTCATAGGCCATGTCTACGCGACGCAGCGCTGCCCCAAGCTCCCCAAACAGCATCGAGAGCCGCGCCTTATCGCTGGACTGAGCCGGAACGCCCCAGTAGGCCACCCCCAGCAGCGCCACGCCGAGACAGGCGTCTTTATAGCGAATGGGGAACGCCAGCGTCCCCTGGATGCCCAGCCGCTGAGCAATCTTTTGCCACCGCCCAGCGCGGACTTCTTGGAGATTGGGCAGCCCCGCGAGCCGCTGCTGCACAACGACCTGCTCGAGCAGATCTCCTGGCGTGAGGGAGAACTCTTGGGTCAAAATTTGGGAGTCGCCCTTTGGCAATCGCCCCCCTTGCCCCGATATCCGCTGAGTCGCCCGATCGTATAGCCCGATCCAAATCAGCGCGTAGTCAAATTCTGCATCGATATGGGCGATAACATGGTCGATCTGAGCCGCTTTGCTGGGCTCATCCCGAAGTATCTGGAGCGTCCGCCCCAGCGCATTCAGCTGCCTGTCGATCTGTTGCCCGCTCATGGTTTTGATCTCTTGTCGTAGATACGTTAAGCACCCCTGGTATTGGCGTTTGGGCTTTGCAGCTCTGGGCTTTGTGACTCTGGGCTTTGTGACTCTGGGCCTTGCAGCTCTGGGCCTTGCAGCTCTGGGCTTCAGCGTTTTAGATTCAGCGCTTTAGCCCCAGCGCTTTGGCCTCAGCGTCTATTCTATTAGCACTGCTGGGTCCGTTTTCGCACCTGCTGCTGTAGGCAGAATATACCCAATATTGGCATTCTCCAGCAGTATGCGGCAAACAGCACACCCACCGTATGTTATCTGTAGTCTAATTTTAGAGGGCGGGGGCCTGTTGCAATGATTTATCGTAAACCAGCCTAGGCGTAATGTTCGATCCCTATTCAGTAATTCGCCCGATTATAGCCGGAGCGGCGGCGGTTGGCCCGGAGCAGCTGCAGCGGCAGACTATCTCAGCGCTGCGATCGCTCTCCCAGCATCGCCAGCAGAGCTGGGCACAGCAGGTTCAGGCTAGGCTACAGTCAACTTACTGCTTTGGGTCTCCCCGCCTCACCCAGTCTCTCTGGAATCTCTCGTTTACGAATCCCGTGGGGCTGGGGGCTGGGTTCGACAAAGACGGCCTCGCGTCGGGGGCGTGGCACTGGCTCGGCTTTGGGTTTGCCGAACTGGGGACCGTAACCCGCCATGCTCAGCCGGGAAACCCGACCCCGAGGCTGTTTCGGCTGGCGACCGACCGGGCCGCCCTCAACCGCATGGGGTTCAACAATTCAGGCGCGGCCGCCCTGGCCCAAACCCTCAGCCAAACCTGGGGCGAGCGGCCCCATCCTATTCCACTGGGCCTCAACTTGGGTAAATCTAAGGCGACGCCCTTAGATGAAGCGGTGGAAGACTATGCCCATAGCTTCACGGCGCTTCGCGGCTACGGCGAGTATGGGGTGGTCAATGTCTCTTCCCCCAATACGCCGGGGCTGCGATCGCTCCAGGCGGTAGAGCAGCTGCGGCCCATCCTAGAGCGGCTGCAGAGCCTCAACACCGCGCAGATCCCTATCTTGGTGAAAATTTCCCCTGACCTAGCCTGGGAGGATTTAGCGGCGGTACTCGACCTGGCCCTGGCCGTGGGCGTCTCCGGTATTATTGCCACCAACACCACCCTCAGCCGCGCCCACTTAATGACCATAAAAGTCCGCCGCACGGGGCAGCCCATCGCCCAAGAGGCCGGAGGGCTGAGCGGCGCGCCGCTGCGATCGCGCTCCACCGAAGTGATTCGCTACATCTACCGCTACACCGGCGGTAAGCTGCCGATTATCGGCATCGGCGGCATCTTTACGGGGCCAGACGCCTGGGAGAAGATTACTGCCGGGGCGAGCCTGCTTCAGGTCTATACGGGCTGGATTTACGAAGGGCCAGGGATGATACGCCGTATACTAGAGTACCTGCTGAACCAAATGGACCGGGCCGGTATCGACCATATTTCCGAGGCGGTTGGGTTGAGCGATCGCCAATGGGCTGCCCGTGCCGGCAGCCTACCCCGGGCGCGCTTAAGGGCTGCCAAAGCCAAGATATGAGGTTCGAAGATACGGAGTTCGATACGTACGGCTCACGCCAGATTAAGATTACCGTTTAGCACCATTTTCTATGCAAGTCGAATTTCGCGAATGCAACGTCTTTGATCTCTGGATTTGGCTAGAGCTAGAGACAGTTCCCACCCTCGCAGAGCAGCAGTATTTTGAAGAAATCTTCAGCTCCTGGTTTTTCCTGGGCAAGCTGGGCGGATTTAACGCCGAGAATCTTCAGGTGCAGGAGGCGGGGGTCGACATCAGCTACCTCCCCTACAGCCAAGAGGAAGCCGACCGCAGCTTGATGTCGGTGATGCACAATATGGCCGACCTCGAATATCAGGGCGTCTGGGTACGCTGCTGGTTTGACCTAGGCACCTCAGATGCGATCGCCCTCGACGTGCTGGTCAATACGCTGAGCCAGTTTAGCCACGACTACGTGGCGATTAAGCGGCTGATTATCGGCGGGGAAAACCCCGACTGGCCCACCCCTGAGCACGAGCGTACCTTCGTTCCCCGGACCGATCTGGATCAAAATTAGACCTGCTCTACCGGCCTACTCCATTGGAAATGAGGGTTTTGATTGGCGGTATGCCTCTTTGCTATGCCTCTTTGCAAGGACATGGCAGCGCCATGTCCCTACGGGTATATCAGAATTCGTCGTAATTCCCGCCTTGGGATTCGTTGTCTCGCTTCGATCCCAAAAGCTCTAGGCGGTCTACGCGCACCGATGGGCTGGTGCGATCGGCTCCGGTGGCCCGATCCTGCCAGCGGTCGATTTTAAGGGCTCCGCTGACGCCAATCAAGCTGCCTTTACGTACGTAGTTGGCCGCAATCTCGGCCGTCCTGCCCCAAATCTCCAGGTTGAACCAGTCGGGCTCGTCGCTGTTGCGGCGGCGGCGGTCGACCGCTAGCGTTAGCCGGCAGAGTACGCTGCCTGACTCAAAGTAGCGTACGTCAGGATCGCGCCCTGCACGACCCACGAGATTGACGGTGTTCAGTCCCATATCAGTAGCCCAGTCCTAGAGATGAAGCGGTGGTAGTTATCTTGATTCTTCCAGAATACCTTCCCTTTCAGAATAGCTGGAGGGCAGTAAGCCGACATGGCTTTAGCTGCTTCAAGCACATTAGGTCCAGTGAAAGACATAATAGACCTAATTTGAGGTATATCTGTAGACTCAGCTTTGAACCGGATCAGAATGCATCAAGAGGGCCATCGCTAGCATCAAAGCGCGGCGCCCTCACTAGACGAGTTCCACAAAACGTAATAGAATCCTGACCGTTTAGGTATTGTCGGCTAAAGCGCGTGCTGTGAGCAGCGAACCACATGGGTCAGCTCGTCATTCATCTCGGAAGTAGCGTCATCATTCCCTGAGCTCCTGTCTTATTGATGCCAACGCTCTGGTGGATAAATTCCCGACCGTATTACCGTCTATCTGTCTAATATTTGGGAGAGTAAATCACTTGGGAATTCTAAATCGCTTCTCGCTGTCGCGCGATATGGGTATTGACCTCGGCACCGCTAATACCCTCGTCTACGTTTCGGGTAAGGGTATTGTGCTTCAAGAACCCTCTGTTGTTGCGATTGACCAACACGACAAAACCCCCCTTGCCGTCGGAGAGGACGCCAAAAAGATGCTTGGGCGTACCCCAGGAAATGTCCTAGCCTTGAGGCCGCTGCGGGACGGCGTGATTGCGGATTTTGATACCGCCGAAATCATGCTGAAGCACTTCATTCGGCGGGTGCATGAGGGTCGAACGCTGGTTTCTCCGCGCATTGTAATCGGTATTCCCAGCGGCGTTACCGGCGTCGAGCGTCGGGCGGTGGAAGACGCAGCCCGAGAGGCGGGGGCCCGGGAGGTGCACCTTATTGATGAGCCAGTAGCCGCCGCCATCGGGGCTGGGCTGCCCGTCGCTGAGGCCACTGGCAACATGATTATCGACATTGGGGGGGGAACCACTGAAGTTGCCGTTCTCAGCCTCCAGGGCACCGTCCTGAGCGAATCGGTGCGCGTTGCCGGAGATGAGCTCAGCGATGCGCTGGTTCAATATATGAAGAAAGTGCATAATCTCGTGATCGGCGAGCGTACCGCTGAAGAGATCAAAATATCCATCGGCTCAGCTTACCCGCGGTCGGATGAGGATGAGATGACTATAGAGGTGCGCGGTCTTCACCTGCTATCGGGGTTGCCGAGAACGGTAACGGTCAAAGCCCCCGAAATGCGTGAGGCCATGTCAGAGCCTCTCTCTGTGATTATCGAGGCCGTTAAGCGCACGCTAGAGCGTACGCCGCCGGAGCTAGCCGCCGACATTGTCGATCGCGGCATTATGCTTGCGGGGGGTGGGGCACTCTTAAAGGAGCTCGATACCCTAATCAGCCACGAGACCGGAATTGTGGTGCACATTGCCGCCGATCCGCTGAGCTGTGTGGTTTTAGGGACGGGGCGCGTCCTTGAAAACTTTAAGCAACTGGCTCGCGTTTTTAAGTAATGTTAAGTAGTATCGAGGAAGTCGATGGGGCGCGATCGCATAGAGATGCCTTTAAAGCAGAAAGCAGGCCCTAAAGCCGTCCTGGCGCAGTGCCTCTTCTACCGTCATTGAGTCAACAGCATGTATACGTTTCGACGCTGGTGGGAGCTTCATGGACTGCGGGTAGGGCTAATTACACTGGCCCTGGCTTCAGCGTGGCTCGTTCGCCAAACCAACGGCATGCCCGTTCTAGAGGTCTATCGCTGGATGCAGCAGGTGGTTCGCGCTGCCCCGTCCGACGCGGAAGCCCTAGAGAGCGCCCGCGTCCAAGAGCTCCAAAGCCAGCTGCAGGAGGTAGAACAGCAGAATGAACAGCTGCGATCGCTGTTGGACTCTCCAGATTTAGCGCCGGTAGACAAAGTGTTTGCGCCGGTAATTGGGCGCAGCACCGATCAATGGTGGCATCAACTCCTGCTGGGTGAGGGTGAAAGCGCCGGCATCCGAGAAGGAGACATGGTGGCAGGCACGGGTGGGCTGGTGGGGCGCGTTACCCAAGTGACCCCCAGCACGAGCCGGGTGCTGCTGTTGAGTGACCCGGCCAGTCAGGTCGGCGTGACGGTCAGCCGCTCTCGAGCCATGGGATACCTGCGGGGCCAAGCAGGAGGACAGGCCGTGATGGTTTTGTTTGATAAGGTGCCAGATGTAACCCCTGGCGACGTGGTCACCACGTCGCGCTTGAGCCATCTATTTCCCGCCGGAATTCCGGTTGGGACCGTGCGGTCAATCGACTTGACTAAATCCCCTGCTCCAGAGGCAATCATTGCTATTTCTGCGCCCATCAGCCGGCTTGAATGGGTCACAGTCTATGCCAATTCCAAACTGGAGCCGGGCGCTTCGGCAGGCTTTTTAGAGCGTGGCAGACCTTAACTCAGCGCTGAGACGATTTCTAGACTGGGCCATCACGGTGGCGTCAGTGGCCGCCTGCGCGCTGATTTTGCCGGTTCGTCTGGCTGGGTTTGAGCTGCTGGGCGCTGGCCCCAACTGGCTTTTAATTTGGGTTGTCGCCTGGAGCTTAAAACGAACGCTGCTGCAGGGCGCAGTGGCCGGCCTCTGCCTTGGGCTGATTCAAGATGGCATGAGCATGGCGCAGCCGACCCACACCCTGGGTCTCATGCTGGCAGGGATGCTGACGGCTCGGCTGCAAAAGCAGAAGTATATCCAAGAAGATTTTATCTCTGTGGCGATGATCGCATTTGCCATGGCGGTGCTAGTGGAAACTGTAATGGCGATTCAATTTAGCCTCCAGTATTTGCTCGATGCGGTACCCAAGTCCTATCCGCTGCTGACGCGCACCTGGCTCTACCACCAGCAAATTGCCCTAAGCTCAGCCATCTTGAGCAGCCTGTGGGCTCCGATCATCTACTATCCACTCAATCGCTGGTGGAAGCGTGCTCAAGCCACAGAGTAAAGCGTGCCCAGGCTAAAGATTAAGGATGGGGCCGCAATTGCTGACTTTTCTGCAGTTGGCCGGGGGCACATCCTTGTATCCCGCAATGGGACCCCGTGATATAGGCTATGAATAGCTTTGCCGCTGTCCCTTACGAAATATCCATTCACGCAATCATGGTTTTTTCTTGGCGTTTTGATCTCTTGCATAACTTCGATCGTATTCGCGTCGGGCTGGGCCGACTCACCAGCGCTGCTATAGCAATCGCCCTGGTGCTGCAGCTTGCTCTCATCCAGCCTGCGATCGCCCTAGGTGGCCCGCAGCCGCCCCTCAACGAGCCGGCCCCTAGCTTCACCCTGCCCACGAACATCGGCGATGGCACTGTCTCGCTGGCGGACTACCGGGGCCAGTGGGCGGTGGTCTATTTCTACCCCAGAGACTTTACGCCAGGCTGCACCCTAGAAGCGCGGCGGTTTCAGCGCGACCTCACCGAATATCTGGACCGCGATACCCAGATTATCGGCATCAGCGCTGACGACGTCGATTCCCACGCCGAATTCTGCGATTCTGAGGGGCTGACGTTTCCGCTGCTGGCCGATACAGATGGCGCGGTGAGCAAAGCCTACGGATCGTGGCTGGGAATTACTTCCCTGCGGCATACCTACATCGTCGACCCAGACGGGGTTATGCGGGCCAGATTTACAGGAGTAAACCCTGCGATCCACAGCCGAGAGGTGCTAGCACAGCTCGATAAGCTGCAGCAAGGCTGAGCTTCAAGCGTAAAGCGCTGTAGCGTAAATCACCTTAGCGCAAAGTCCGGGAAGGCGGGCTTGGAGGAAGTATGTCACTTTTGAGCCCACTTGAAGAGGGCCTTTCGCGGCATTTGCAAAAGTGACATACTCCCGGTCCAGAAGGCTATAGCTCGGAGACAAACCCCGGGCGATCGCTTTGCGTCTGCCTGAGCGCGGCTTCTAGGGCTTGCCAGTCTTCCTGCTCAATCAGGTCTGTCAGCTGGTCGAGCCGCTGGCGGTAGGTCTGGAGCGATCGCAGCAGGTTGTCCCGGTTGTGCTGGGCCATCATCACCCCGAGCTCCGGGTTGCCCCCGCCCACCCGCGAGGTGTCGCGGAACCCCGAGCTGGCAATCGCCTGGGCCAGCCTGAACACATCGGCGTCGGCGTCGGTGCAGGCAGAAATCAGTCCGGCGCTCACCATCACCGGCAGGTGGGATATCCAGGCCACCGCCTGGTCGTGGATGACCGGATCACAGTGGTAAATCACGCAGCCCAAGGGCTGAATTATTTGCCGTAGCCGCTCGACCGCTGCGGTCGGCGTCGCTGCGCTTGGCGTGAGCACATAGGGGCGATCGACGAAGAGATTACCGACAGCAGCCTCTAGGCCCTGATGGGCCGTCCCGGCCATAGGGTGACCGCCCACAAAGTTGGGCCACAGCGGCGCTAGGTGCTCGACAATGGGCTGCTTGACTGACCCCACGTCGGTCAAAACAGCGTCGGCCCGCAGGTGGGGTAAAAGCCGCTCAGCGGTGCTGACGATGGCCTGTATCGGTGTACAGAGGACCACTAGATCCGCAGCTTCAAGGCTGCTGAAATCGACGCTGGCATCGTCAACAATTTGCAGCTCGACGGCGCGATCGCAGACCACCTGGCGACGACTGACGCCAGTGACCTTATGGGGGGTCTTTGCCTTTAAGTCGATTGCCAAAGAGCCTCCAATCAGACCCAGCCCAACGATGCCGATTTGCATAGCGAAATTTTTGTTGCGCGAATCTTTAGCGGCGGGTTACCCCAGCCTCAAAGCCCAGTGAATTTATCATAAGATCTAGCGACCTCGCCCCAGGTAGTATCTCGCTCCAGGGAATATATCGCCCCAGGGAATATATCGCCCCAGGTAGTGTCTCGACCCAAACAATATGCCCCAAACAATATATAGAAGCTGTATAGGTATCGCCCAGATACCTTACCCCCAATTGGCCTCCCAATTGGGGTATGTCACAATAGGGGTCATTGTCTTAGAGGTCGCTTGCGGGTGATTGAAGTCGAGGTCCATCAGCAGCTTCGGGCGTTTCTGCGAGAGCAGGGCGCGCCCGTGTGGCCCCACCATCTAACGATGGCGCGGCTGGTGGCTCGCGCGTTTCGCCTCCAGCGCAGCGCCCTAATTCAGGCAGGCGCACCCTCAGGCCTCTACGGGTGTTACCGGCTGAGCTATCTGCTGCCGGCGATGGCCTGGCCTGAGCCTACGATCATTGTGGCCCCTGAACGGCTGCAGCAGCGGCTGCTGCAGGTCGAAATTCCGCGACTCAAGCAGTGGATGACCACCTCAAAAGCCATTTGCCAGGGCGATCGCTGGCCGTCTTTAGACTTTCGCGGCATCCTGATTATGACCCCCGCCGCTTGGCTCCGCGATCGCCTAGAGGAGCAGCATTTACCCGACGGAATCTTGACGCTGATCGATGGCGCTGACTATTTAGAACTGCAGGTGCGCCATGCCCTATCGTGCCACCTTACGGCTGACCACTGGTCGGCGCTCATGCTGGCCCAGCCTGGTCACAGCGCGCTCATCCGCGAAACCCAGGTTCAGCTCACCCACAACCTGTTTCACCATCCCCCCAATCCCTATGGCTGCTATCTGCTAGACGCCTCGGAGAAGCTAGCGCTGTCCGAGCTCTCTGCGCGGTTAGTCGCCGCTGAACAGTCCTTGGCAAGCTGCCCCGACTGGCAGCAGTTTTTTGAGCGGTTTCAGCGGCCTAATCAGCTCACCTGGGCCACAAGGTCGCGGCAGCAGGGGCAATTCTCGCTCCACTGCGCCCCTATTGATGTCGCGCCGTCGATGGGGCCAGTCTGGCCGCGGCAGCCGTTTATCTTAGTTGGCGGCGCGCTAGACTACCACAGCGACGCGCTGGTCTACCGAGAGCGGCTGGGGTTGGGGGAGTTAACTCATGTTAAATTCTCCCCCGATCGACACCATGAGTCCGTTCAGCTCTACCTGCCCGATCGCTTACCCATGCCCAATACGCCTCAGTTTCAGGCCGCACTGCTCATGGAGGTTCGTACGCTTCTGGCGCTCACCGCCGCTGGTAGCGGGCTGGTCGTGCTGCTGGTGAACGATGTGCCCCTCAAGGCCCAGGTGGGGGCCACCCTAGCGGCAGAGTACGGTTCGCGGGTGCAGGTGGAGCGCACCTGCCTAGACGATACTGGCGTTTTGGTGACGGGCTGGCGCTACTGGCAAGAGCAGCAGGCGGTGCTGCCCGTGCCTCAGCTGCTGGTGATTACCACGCTCCCCATTCCATCCCTAGAGAACCCCCTGGTGGCAGAGCGCGTCGCGTATTACAAGAAAAAGCGCCTGAATTGGTTCACCCATTACCTGCTGCCGGAAACCCTCAACGAGCTGCAGAGGGCCACAGCCCCCCTGCGCCAGGAGCGCGGCATTGTAGCCCTGCTCGATAATCGCGTCAATCATCGCAGCTACGGCCAGCAAATTCTCTCCGCAATGAGCCCATATAATCGGCTGGGCTACCTTGATGAGACCTGCTTCACCGACCATTCACCCTACTAATATGTCCCCACTGGGGCTCGCCAGTAGATTTACGGAGGCCCGTAGGGTGGCCCGTGGGGGGTATGGCCCTCCATTTCTGTAGATCCCCGGTAGCAAAACTTGGTGGACCCCTATAAGGTCATTTATAACGATTGCCTAGCAGAGTATGGGATCACATCGAAGGTTTGCTCACGCGTCCTCAACGCCTGCTTCAGCTCAGCTTACTTCTCCGCGCAATGATTTCCCGGCCGCCTCAACTGATGCTGATGCCGATGCACCACACCCTCCAGATTCGACGCTGGCCACAGAAGCCGAAGCCAACCGCAGCGCTCCTTCCCTCTACGTTAAAGCCGCCTCGGACGACGCCACAGGCGCTTTTTTCAAGGAGCTGGCCCGCTACCCGCTGCTGACGGCTGAGGAAGAGGTCGTCCTGGCCCGCCGCGTTCAGTTTCTCAACCAAATTAACGCTATCCAGAGCAGCCTGCAGCGGACTTGCCGGCGATCGCCTTCTGACCAAGAGCTCGCCGACGCCCTCGACTTACCTTTAGCGCAGCTGAGGCAGCGGCAGCGGTCAGGCCGTCAGGCAAAGCTGATTATGGTGCGCTCAAACTTGAGGCTTGTAGTGTCTATTGCCAAGCGCTACCTCAATCGGGGCATTCCGTTTCTCGATTTGATTCAAGAGGGGAGTTTGGGGCTGCACCGGGCAACCGAGAAATTTGACCCAGAAAAGGGTTACAAGTTCTCCACCTACGCCTACTGGTGGATTCGTCAGGGCATTACCCGGGCGATCGCCAACGACGGCCGTACCATTCGACTGCCGATCCACGTCATTGAGAAGCTCAATCGAATTAGAAAGACCTATCAAGATTTGAGCAATCAGCTCCAGCGCTCTCCCACGGAGGCAGAAGTCGCTGATGCCATGGCGCTATCTGTGGCTCAGCTGCGCCGTCTGCAGCAGATGAGGCGCAAAGCCCTTTCGCTCAACCACCGCGTCGGCAAAGAAGAAGACACTGAGCTTTTAGACCTTTTGGAAGACGGCACTAGCTGTTCGCCGGAGCGCCACATCGACGACGCCATTCTTCGTCAGCATGTGCACCGCGTGCTAGCCACCGCACTCACCGACCGAGAGCGGGATGTAATCGCTCTACGGTACGGCCTAGAAACGGGACAGTTTCACACCTTAGAAGAGGTGAGCCGCCACTTTAACCTTCCCCGGGAGCGGGTCCGGCAGATTCAGACGCGGGCCATGCGTAAGCTGCGCCGCCCCCAGGTCGCCGCCCAGCTTGAGGGATGGCTGCGCTGACGGACGCGCTGGCTGCGCGCCATCCATCTGACCGCCCCATACCGATTAGCGTTAGGATGGCAATACAAGGCGTAGGAGACACAGATGACGATCTGGATTAATGAGCAGGTTGATCCCTGTGGCCTGATTCAGGCCTGCATTGCCACTCGCGATCGCCATCAGGCCGAAGCGTGCCACGAGGAATTTGCCGCTAAGCTAACGGCTGTGCAGCGGCAAGACGGCTGGGCGGCTCGGCTGCGCGGCGTCGAGTCGTGGGACGAGGTTCCCGTGACGGCGCTCAAATTAAGCTATTGACGCCGATAGCGCCTACTTTTAACTCATTTACCCCGTACTTTATGAAGAACCCCCAAACCCAAAATATCGCAGCGGTTTTGTTGGGCATTGTTTCTGCTGCAGTTTTGCTGCTGGTCTTTAACTGCTTTGTGGTCATTTATCCAGGTCAGGCGGGGGTGCTAAGCGTCTTAGGAAAGTCCCAAGACGGGGCCCTGCTTGAAGGGCTACACGTTAAGCCGCCCTTCATCTCCAACGTCGATATCTACGACCTGACGGTGCAGAAATTTGAGGTGCCGGCCCAGTCTTCAACCAAAGATTTACAGGATCTGACCGCCCGGTTCGCCATCAACTTTCGCATCGAACCCCTACAGGTGGTCGACATTCGGCGCAGCCAGGGAACGCTAGAAAACCTAGTCGCTAAGGTGATCGCGCCCCAGACCCAGGAATCGTTTAAGATTGCCGCCGCCAAACGCACCGCTGAACAGTCGATTACTGAGCGAGAGCTGCTCAAAAGCGACTTTGATAACGCCCTGAGCGATCGCCTAGAGAAATATGCCGTCACGGTACTCGATACCAGCGTCATTGACCTAAGCTTTACGCCGGAGTTTACCCGCGCGGTCGAGGAGAAGCAGATTGCAGAGCAGCAGGCCCAAAGAGCGGTCTATATTGCCCAAGAGGCGGAGCAGCAGGCCCAGGCTGACATCAACATAGCCCAGGGTAAGGCTGAATCGCAGCGCATGCTGGCGGAGACCCTGAAGGCGACGGGGGGAGATCTGGTGCTTCAGAAGGAGGCGATCGCGGCCTGGCGCTCTGGCGGATCGAGCATGCCTAGGGTGCTTGTCATGGGAGATGGCTCTAATAGTCTGCCTTTCCTGCTAGACCTCAACGGGATGCGATCGCAGTAAGGCTATTTCCCCGAAGCCTGTTTGTCTGAGGCTATTGCGTCGAGGTCTATTGCATTAAGGCCTATCACAACGAAGCGGGTCAGGCAAACGTGGCCTGACCCGCTTCGCGTAATAATTATCTGCTTGCTAGCGGTCTAAAAACCCTCTGAACTGAGCCAGCGCAGCTCGCCCAATATTGAACACGGCCCAGCTAGCCGCCAAAACGATCGGAAATAGCACAATCACGACGCGCCAGTCCATAGTTAACGTCCTCCCTAAAAATCCTAAAAGAGCCTTATATCGTTATCCATTGTGCGACGAAACGACGAATTTTTCTAGGGATTTTGCTCGACAAGCCCTAATTGGCTAAAGGCTACCGTCGCCATGCCGCGCCAAAATCACCTTGATCTCTGCCGCCAGCCGCTCGGGTTGCTCAATCATGGCAAAGTGTCCACAGCGCGGTAGCTTGATGACATTCTGCCCCTTCGATTGAAACAGCCGATGAAAGCTAGCGAGATGGTCGACGTATTTAGGCTCCATGATGTCATCCGTCTCTCCAGCAATGAAGTACACCGGCTGATCTAGGTGGGAAACCACGTGGGGTAAACGGTGGACTTCTTCTTCCGTAGTCGATTCGAGCAGCGTACCTAAGGCGGCATCGCGCTGGGCCGTGACTAAATCGACGAGGCGCTGCCGTCCCCAACGCCGCGCCATAGGTCGGGCGACGTTCATTCGCGCCATCGCCAGGTCCAGCAGCGGCAGTTTGTTGAGCCAGGGAGGACGAAGCCGTACGAGCTGCTGCCCCACGCTGCGAAATTTCTCAAACTCCTCTCTAAGATAAATACCGCCGCCAGAGTTGACGCAGATGCAGCCACAGATGCGCTCCGGTGACTGCAGCGCAGCCCAAAGGCCGATACTGCCCCCCAGAGAATGGCCAACGACCCAGGCCGCTTTGATCTCTAGGGTATCGAGAAGCTGGTTGAGGTCTTTGGCGTAGGCCGCTGGGGAATAGGGGGAGGCTGACTGGCTCTGTAGCGCCTGCGCCGCCGCCGGTGCGCCGCCGCTGTTAGTCATTGCTGCGGCTGGGTCTGACGCAGGGGCAGCGCAGCTAGCTTGTGAACTGGTGTCGCCATCGCTATCGCCGCCGTCGGAGAGAGCTGACCCCAGGGGCGACTCGCCAAATCCCCGCAGGTCGTAAAACAGACATGGGTAGCCCGATAGCTGATCAACTAAGGGTCGCCAGTAGCGGCGGCTTAGCAGCCAGCCATGGATAAAAACCAGGCAAGTTGGGTGATTGGAGTCCGTTAACTCGTAGGTATGCGGGACGCCAAATATATCAACAGTCTTAGTCATAAATCCATGTTAACTTGAACCCTTAGCTCGGGGTTCAAATGGCTGTCACCGGGCTGTATTTTGACGGATAAGCCTTTAGAATGAGTAGCATGGCAGTAGGTACATATACAGGGCGAACAGGTGGGAATGGCAGGCGGTGTGGATAGGGAGGCAGCACTCTCAGAGCGAGAGCTGCAGATTGTTGAGCTGGTAACAGCTGGTCTGACGAACCAAGATATTGCTGAGGCGCTGAGCATCAGTAAGCGTACGGTTGATAACCACGTCAGCAATATCTTGACTAAGACATCGACGGCTAATCGAGTCGAGCTGGTGAGGTGGGCGCTCAGATGGGGTAAGGTCTGCCTAGACCAGGTCAATTGCTGCGTGCTGCCGGTCTCGGTAGATGTCGCGGTATCCGAATCCCACCGTTTGACTTAGCGCTATGCCCCCCATTGTGCCGGCGATCGCCGTATCGCAGTCCGATGCCCTTGCTCAAGTCGATGTTCGCTGTCCTGGGCTTCCCCTAGCGGTGTACCGTGAAGTCTCTGCCCACCTCCGTCAGTGCCCTGGCGTCGATATTAGTCTTTTGCCGCAAACCGCCGCTACCTTTGACTATAGTCAGAGTCAGGTAGGCGGTCTTAGAATTCACTACACACCCAGCGAAGCGCAGCCCGATCGGCAGCAGGTGGAATCCATTCTTCTGTACTATGGATTGCGTCACGGCCCGTGGGAGCTGATTGAGGACTGATCCCACAAGGCTGCAGGTGAACAAATAGGCCAGACGAGCCCCGTAAGCCGAAGCTGCGCCGCCCCAAGCTGCGTGACTTTGAACCCGAACTGATTAGGACTCCAGGTATGGAAATGGTAAAAGCAATTCGGGGCACGAAGGACGTTCTGCCCGACGATATTGCCTATTGGTACAAAGTTGAGGCGGCCGCCCGCAACGTCCTAACCCGGGCCGCATACCGAGAGATTCGCACGCCAATCTTTGAGCAAACCGATCTCTTCAAGCGCAGCATCGGTGAGGCGACAGACGTGGTCAACAAGGAGATGTATACCTTCAGCGATCGCGGCGATCGCTCTTTGACCCTGCGGCCAGAGAACACGGCTAGCGTGGTGCGCGCCTTCATCGAGCACAGCCTTTATGCCCAGGGCCTGCAGCGGCTTTGGTACTTTGGCCCCATGTTTCGCTACGAGCGCCCCCAGGCGGGTCGCCAGCGGCAGTTTCACCAGGTGGGTGTCGAGGTGCTGGGCAGCGACGATCCCCGCACCGATGCCGAGGCGATTGCCCTGGCCACCCAGTTTCTTCAGGCCCTGGGCTTAGACGAGCTGACGCTGGTGTTCAACTCCATCGGCGATTTGGGCGATCGCCAGCAGTACCGGCAGGCGCTGGTCGACTACTTGACGCCCTACAAAGCCGAGCTAGACGCTGACTCCCAGGACCGCCTGGGGCGCAATCCCCTGCGGATCTTGGATTCAAAGCACGAGCGCACTCGGGAGATTTTGCAGGAGGCCCCCAGCCTATATGACTATTTGAGCGACGCGTCTCTGCAGCGGTTTGAGCGCGTCCAGGCGCTGCTCAAGGATCTTGGTATTTCCTACGCCCTAGATACGCAGCTGGTGCGCGGCCTCGACTACTACACCCACACGGTGTTTGAGATTCAGTCTGAAGCCCTGGGGGCGCAGGCCACGGTATGCGCAGGCGGTCGCTACAACGGCCTTGTCGCGCAGCTCGGCGGCCCGGATACCGCCGCCATTGGCTGGGCCAGCGGCGCAGAGCGCCTGATTTTGCTGCTCCAGCAGCAGGATGCGGCTCAATTTGCCTCACCTGATCTGTACATTGCCTCTCGGGGTGAGCGGGCTGAGGCCCAGGCGCTGGTTTTAGCCCACCAGCTGCGTCAGGCGGGGTTCGCCGCTGAGCTCGACGTTACGGGCAGCGCCTTTGGCAAGCAGCTGAAGCGCGCCGACCGCAGCGGCGCGGTGGCCTGCATCATGCTGGGGGACGCTGAAGCCGAGCAGGGCAGCGCCCAGCTCAAGTGGCTGGCTTCAGGCACCCAAGAAGAGGTCACGCAGGCCAATTTGCGCGAGCAGGCGGCCGAGCTGCGTAACCGGCTCTACGCGGCTCGGGCAGCAAGCGCTAAAGAGAGCTAGAGTCTAGGCTCTCAGCCTCGCCCGCTGTCTTAGGCATGTGGAGCCCACACTCTTGCTTGACGCCGTGAAAGCGCGTATCTCTCGCATCACCGTCGGCAGCCGTAACGGGCCGGCTAGAGTGCCAATCGCCCACGGTCATATAGCCTTCGTCAAACAGGGGATGGTGGGGTAGGTCGTTGTCCTTCAGGTAGTAGTAAACCTCCTTTGCGGACCAAGACAGAATGGGCAGAACTTTATAGACTCCGGACTGTTTGTTGACTACCTCTAGCGATCGCCGATGCTGAGTCTGGTTGGCCCGCAGCCCTGCTAGCCAAGCCGAGGCTTTGAGATCGCGCAGGGCCCTCTGCATGGGCTCCACCTTGCGGATGTGGTCGTATTGATTGAGAGACTCGAGATCGGTTTGGGCCCAAAGCCGACCGTGTAGGGCCTCCATGCGGGCTGGGCTCAGCGCTGACTGGTAGACCTTGAGGTTGAGATCGAGGCGCTCGGTCAGGGACTTGGCAAATACGTAGGTCTTTGCAGGCAGATAGCCCGTGTCGACCCAAATCACTGGAATATCTGGCTTAGCCTGGGTGACGAGGTGAAGCATGACTGCAGAGTGGATGCCAAAGCTCGTGCTCATCACCAGGCCGTCGCCAAACGTCTCTACGGCCCACTGAACAATCCGCTCTGCGCCCGCGTGATTGAGCTGTCGATTGACTGCCGATAAATCCAGATTGTGGTCTAAGCCCAACGCTTGCGATCTCACACTCACCATAAGCATTATTTAACCTGCTGGAAAAATTCAGCGCTCAGCGTCACCGCGCCGAGCGCTAGCCGCTATATCAACTAGCCCCATCGCTGGCCGCCATATCAATATTTATAATAGGTTAACTTAACTCGATTCGTAGATATAGCGCGTCAGCAGACCTCAGCTTGCTGTGGTGTGCGGGCTTACTGGCTCACCAAGCCCCTTTATCGCAGCGATCGCCCTAGAGGTCAGATGCTTCGGTCTATCAGGCTAGTCTCAGTTGATTCTTTCCATCTGCCAGGTCGCCAACGTCCCAATCGGGCTCCAAAGCAGGTAGGGTACGAGCAGCAGCGTCGCCCACAGAGATACCGGGCTGACAAATATGGCCAATCCTAGGGCCAGAAGAAATCCTGTGCCGCCTATAACTGTGCCTATCCTAAGGCGATGGGTCCAGAGCATCGCTGGGGTGTAGGTAACGGTAACGGCCTCTAACAGCGCATACAGGGCCATGCGCAGCCAGGTCGAGGTTTCACCAGGCTGGCTGGTCCAAACGATATAGGCGGACCAGGCTCCGCAGATGAACACGGTGATCCAAATAATTGGAATTAGCGGCTCAATGGTCAACCAGCTGGGGCGCTCTAGCCGCCGGAACCACTTGATGTCTTTGGGTCGAATAACGTTTCCAGCCAGCCCAATCAGCAGCGTTATTCCTCCAATCGCCAGCCATGACGGTATCATCATCAGCACCCTCTTCAGTAACGGTATTGGGGTCTAGAGTGAGCGACGCTGCTAAAGCGATCGCGCGAAGTCTGGGTCGACGCTAGATAAGTTTTCTGAGTCCGCAGCCTGAAGCTCGGGGGCGCTTTCCTGGAGGTGCTGCTCAAGCACGGCAAGGTTGCGAATATTGGCCTTGAAGAACGCGTCGAACACATCGCCAACGACGGGAATAGATCCCAAGACCGCTTCTAGAGCCACATTGAAGATCATCCCCCGTAACAGTGGCATTGGCAAGCGGAAGCGGGCCGCCATCACCAGAACGTAGACCGACAGGCCAGTCGTCGCCAGATCGCCCACGCCGGGCAGTAGACCGATAATTGGGTCGAGGCCAATGCGAAACTTCGTCCCCGGAATCCCGATCGCCGTGTCCATCAGGCGGCTGAACCTGCGGATGCGGTTTAGGGTTTTGAGGCGATCGCTGACGGTATTCATTGAGAGGGTCTCCGATAGGCCGTGGAAATAGAAGCGGTTTAGGTTAATGGCGCAGACTAGACCCAGGTCCAGTACAGAACCTAGGTCTAGTAAAGAATCTAGGTCCAATACAAAATATGAGCCTGTGGAAATCGTCTGCCGATCTCCGACTCGAAAAAGGATTTGAGCGATCGCATCGTGTCGCGCTCATAGACGTACTTAACGCCGCCAAATTTATTGCGCTTAACGCTGCGGCTGCCTTCGTCTAAGTCTAGTCGACTTTTTGGGTACCACGTCTGCAGCACGGCTTTCGACCCCGGCGTAAAGCGATGGGAGATCAGCTCAAAGGTCAAGTCGCACTCAAAATCGAGGGCCGCCTCAATCTGGTCAAACAGCTCGCCATACTCCTGGGCCCAGTCCTCTAGGGGCATGATGGGGGCAATCACTAGACCAACAGGATACCCGCCGCCGCCGCGGGCCGGCGGCAGCGCCAGAGTTCTCAGGGCCGCTAGGCGCTGGGATATCTTTGCCGTGCCGCCCTCAAAATGAAACACCGACCGAGCGTTAACGCTAAACCGGCAGCGCGTCCGACCGTTGTGGGGCAAATCGACCAGCTCTTCCACGGCGTCAAACTTACTCACCCAGCGCAGGCGACCGCGCTCTCGGGTCCCAAAGTAGCGGATGCAGGCCGCCAAGCTGCCGGTGAGGTGCTCAATACCCAGGGGATCGGTGTAGCAGCTGACTTCAAAGCTTGTCTCGCCCTCGGCAGACTCGTAATGCTTCAGGTTATCTAGGATCTGCGGCAGGTTGGCGTAGGTCCGAACAACGGGCGGCCCCTGTAAGCTCCCCGCCAAATAGCAATACTGACAGTGGGCCGGACAGCCCTGGGCCAGGTGAAACTGCCAGTCGGCAGAGGGGGGAATGGGCGTGAGCTTGAACTGGCCGGGCGGAGCCACGACTACGGCCAAAGTTTGCTTAGCCGTGCTGTAGGTCTCCTGTTCAGTTCTGCCTCGCAGCCCGGTAATGCGGTTTTGAGTTAGCTTTTTAATGGGTAGACCTAGGCGTTCAACGCGCGCCAGAATCTGCTGCCCCCAGTCGTCCTGCAGGGCCGCCGGCGTGAACAAAACCTGTTCTGGCATCCACAGCCGCGATCGCTCAGTGGACAATAGCGGGTTAGAAAATTCTGCGGCTGCTGCTTTAGAGGCTGCTGCTTTAGAGGCTGCTGGCTGAGATACTGCCGTTGGCTGCGCAGGTGGAATCGAAGGGGTCATGGGGTGCCCGCAAAGGTTATCTAGCCAACATTATGGAAACGACTCAGCCCAGTCATAAGCCTCGTCTGAAGGACAAGCCCCGCACCGAAAGACAGATATCTGGGCTAAGCGAGTAGGCTAATTGAAGGGGCCGAGTAGCAGCTTGGAGCGATTGGCTTGGTGCAATCAGTTCAGCGCGATCGGTTTAAGGCGATCGCCCTAGAGGTCGATTATCTCGTCTGGGCTAGGGGCGACGTCTAGCCTCAAAATAGACTCTTTCTTACCGAGCGTTACAATCCGACGCCCTCTGTCGTCCCGGCCTTTGAGCGGGGCCTGACTGGCTGGAATCTGCGCGATGCGGTCCTGGTCCGTCGTCACCCGCACCGCCGTCTTCCCAACGGCCAAACAGAGCCCTGCCAGCCGGTCTGTCTTTCCGGCAAAGGACATCGCCTGAGTTCCCAAATCCCCCCGGTTACCGAAGCGAACGTCGTCCAGCCGGAGCCGCTTTGCGTAGCCCTGGGCCGTCATCAGTAGCAGCGTACCCTGGGCAGCGGACGCTTCGACTAAAGCCCATCCAATCAGGCTCTCTCGGCGGCTGAGGCGGATGCCGGCCTGTCCCTGGGTCGTTCGCACCGTGTAAGGGACCTGGTCCTCGCTAAGGGTGAACCGCAGCAGCCGACCGCCTGAGGTGGCTAAGACAAGCTGAGCATCATTCGCCACGATCAGCACGTCCACTAGACTATCCCCCGCCTTTAGCTTTAGGGCGGTGAGGCCTCGGGCGGTGAGAGAAGAAAAGTCGGCGAGCGGCAGCCGCTTAATCCGCCCCTGCTGCGTCAGCAGGATGACGTCTTTGCCCTCGGCGTCGCTGGGGTAGAGCAGCTGAGCGGTGCTCACCTCCGGGTCGCCTTCGATCTGAGCTGAGGGGGGCAGCAGGGTGATAATTGGCGTGCCCCTTGAGTTTCGCGGCGTTGCCGGAATCTCGCCCACCGATAGGCTAAAGGCTTTGCCGCTGTAGGTAAAGCTGAGCAGCGATCGCCCTGTGGTGGCCGGGACAACCTGGGTGACGATGTCGTCTGAAACGGGCTCGAGGTCGCTCGTGAGCGGCTCGGTTTTCGCATGCCGTCGCTGAAAGGCCCGGGGCGACGATCGCCGTACGTATCCCTGACGGGTGAACTCCAGCACCACATCATCCTCAGCCACTTCCGCCTCAATCTCGGCCAGCCGCTCTTTCTCCTGGGCCCGCTCTTCAGCGCTGAGGATACGGGTGCGCCGCTCGTCGCCAAACTGCCGCTTGAGGCCCCGCAGCTCCTTTTTCAGCGCTTTGAGCAGCTCGTGGCGATCATCGAGCAGCTGGTTCAGCCGCTCGATGCGCACCGTCAGCTCGTCGTGCTCCGTCTGCAGCCGCTGGCGCTCCAGCCCAGTGAGCCGCCGCAGGGGCATCGCTAAAATGGCGTCGCACTGGCGATCGTTCAGGTCGAGCTCAGCCTGCATTTCAGCTTTAGCGGTAGTGCCGTCGGCGGAGTTGCGCAGGATATCGATTACTGTATCTAAGTTCTCTAGCGCCGCCAGCAGCCCCGACACCACGCTAAGCCGCTGCTCGGCCTGGGCCAGCTCGTGGCGGTACTGCCGCGTCAGCGTCTCCTCTCGAAACGTCAGGAAGGCGCTGAGGGCCTGCTTGAGGGTCATCTGCTGGGGCTGGCTGTCTGAGAGGCAGAGCATGATGGCCCCAAAGTTGCTCTGCAGCGGCGTCATCCGGTACAGGGCGCTGAGAAGAGCCTCCGCCGAGGCGTCGCGCCGCAGCTCAATGACAATGCGCATACCCTCGCGATCGCTCTCGTCGCGGATGTCGGCAATCCCTTCGACCCGGCCGTTGTTAACCAGCTCGGCAATCTTCTCGATGCAGCCCGCCTTGTTGACCTGAAACGGAAGCTCCGTAACGATGATCGCCGTTCGCCGATGGCGCCCGCGCCCGCCGGGAACCTCCTCAAGTTGCGTGACGGCTCGGATGGGAATGCTGCCGCGCCCGGTCAAGTAGGCGTCGTGGATGCCCTTGGTCCCGGTAATTTCGCCGCCGGTGGGGAAGTCGGGGCCAGGAATCAGCTTCAGCAGCTTTTCATCGGGCAGGTCAGGGCGATCGATCAGGGCAATCAGGCCGTCCACTACCTCACCCAGGTTGTGGGGCGGCACGTTGGTCGCCATGCCAACGGCGATGCCTGACGAGCCGTTGAGCAGCAGGAATGGCAGCTGGGCCGGCAGGACAACCGGCTCCTGCTGCGAGCTGTCAAAGTTATCGATGAAGTCTACCGTGGCCTCGCCAATCTCGGTCAGCAGGGCCTCATTGCCCACCGAGGCGAGCCGCGTCTCGGTGTACCGCATGGCGGCGGGGGGGTCGTTGTCTACCGAACCAAAGTTGCCGTGCCCCGCCAGCAGCGGGTAGCGGCTGGAGAAGGACTGCACCATCCGCACTAGGGCATCGTAGACGGCCTGGTCGCCGTGGGGATGATACTTACCCAGCACATCTCCCACCACGCGGGCGCATTTGCGGTAGGGGCGATCGGGGGTGAGGCCCAATTCGTGCATTGCGTAGAGGATGCGGCGGTGCACAGGCTTGAGCCCGTCCCGCACGTCCGGCAGTGCCCGGCCCACAATGACGCTCATGGCATACTCCAGGTACGAGCGCTGAACCTCAGAGTGAAGCGGAGTGGGAATTACTTGCCCTGAAGATGCAATGTTGAGCTGTCTGGCCATGAGCGGTGATCCTGTCTGTACATTGGATAGAGAAAAAGCGGTGCGGCCGCAAACGCGGCGCGGCGGCTAGGGCCGAATATATCTTGGCCACAGACCCTGATGGCGGCCCGATGCAAACCTGTCCGAGATTGAGGCCACCGGATCTCTATCGGTGTTCCCATATGATGAAGGTAGCTGATTTGAATCTACTTAGTTTGAAGAGTAGTACCAGCGGGTGCCATTTCTATCTAACTCTCAATCCCATTTGATTTCAATTGCGCAGGTCGCATTATGGCAGGGCTACCGATAAACGAGACTAAATGCGACGGTACCGGATGGCCCAGCGCGCTGGTACGCTTTGCTGCTGACTGATATTCCGATGCGCCGGCTTTAGGGCTTACCGTTGCGCTATATTTCCTACATATAAATGCATACCCTTTAAATGTGCATACCCTAAATTCCCTATGTGTTCCCACTTTGACTAGGACCGTTATGAAAACTGTTTTGATTGTTGAAGATGACCTGATCAATGCCCGAGTATTTTCAAAGATTTTGACCAAGCGAGGCGGGTTAGCCGTTCGCCACACCGAAGATGTGGAAGAGGTTTTAAAGGTCGCCCGATCGCGTGAGATCGATATTATTCTGATGGATGTCTCTTTGTCCCGCAGCGTCTATCAGGGCAAGCCGGTAGACGGAATCCACATCACCCAGATGCTCAAGTCGGACCCCAAAACGGCTGATTTGCCCATCATCCTAGTCACTGCCCACGCAATGCAGGGCGATCGCGAAAGCTTTTTGCGCCAGAGCGGTGCCGACGGCTACATCTCCAAGCCGGTGGTCGACCACCAAGACTTTGTCGACCGAATTACGGCGCTGCTGCCCAAGGAAGCCTAGCCGCGAACTGGTTTGGCGCCGATTCGAAATTAGAGCCAAGCCAGAATAGATCAAGTGTACTATGTTATGCTTTTGCCGTAAACTGAACCTGCACGCTTGACCCCATCAACCTGGCCGAAACCGTTGCTCAATCTGGATGCCGTGCTGACTTTCACCCACTCGCGAGCCCACCTTAGCGCTTTCCGGCTTCGATGGACCCCGCGTCGATGGGGATTTCGAATTGCGATCGCCCTTCTAGGCCTCCTAATCGCGATCGCCAGCGCTAATCGCGGCCCTGCTCGCGCCAGCTTCGAAACAATTGCCCCGCAGATCTACGGGCCGCAGACCTACGAGATCGTCAGCGCAGTGCCCCACGTCGCGAACGGTCAGCCGAGTCCCGAAACTGGCAGCTTCACCCAGCAGCACAGCGAGATCCGAGGCGCGTGGCTCACCAATATCGATAGCGGCGTACTGTTCTCTACATCCCAGACGGTCAGCGGCGTAGAGCGGCTAGCCCAGTGGGGTCTCAACACGATCTACCCCACGGTGTGGAACTGGGGGTACTCGCTCTACCCCAGCCCAGTTGCCGAGGCTACCACCGGTATTGCTGTTGATCCCCACCCGGGGCTAGCCGACCGCGATCTGCTGGCTGAGCTGACCGATTTGGGTCACGATGCCGGCATGGCGGTCATCCCCTGGTTTGAGTTTGGCCTCATGACCCCCTCCTACTCCGAGCTAGCGCGCCAGCACCCGCAGTGGCTAGCCCAGCGGCAAGATGGGAGCCAGCTGTTTATGCAGGGCCGTCATCCCCGCGTGTGGCTCAACCCGCTGCACCCGGAAGTGCGGACATTTTTCGTCGATTTGGTCACCGAGGTTGCGTTGACCTACCCCATAGACGGCATTCAGTTCGACGATCACTTTAGCTGGCCGGTCGAATTTGGCTACGACCCCTACACCGTCGAGCAGTACCGCCAGTCCCACGGCGATCGCTATCCCCCCGCAGATGCCCACGATCCAGACTGGATGGCCTGGCGGGCAGATCAGCTGACGTCGCTCATGGGGGAAATCGTGGCCGCCGTAGCGCGAGCGCGTCCTGGGGCGGCAGTATCCCTGTCACCTAACCCGCTGCCGTTTGCCTACGAGCAATATCTCCAGGCGTGGGATCAGTGGCAAGCGCGCGGCTGGATCGACCAGCTGATCGTGCAAATCTATCGACCGACTGTCGCCTCGTTTGCTGAAGAACTCGATCGCCTGGTGGCAAAGGGCGTACAAGCCTACTCGAGGGTTGGCGTGGGCATCCTTGCCGGCTTAAAAAATCGCCCGCTGGCCCCAGATTTGATTGCCCAGCAGGTCGCTGCGGTCCATGCGCGAGGCCTCGACGGCGTGTCTTTTTTCTTCTTCGAGTCGATGCGCGACGACGCGTTTGCGCCGCTGTTTTCCTCAAAATCAGGGCGCTTAAAATTAGGGCACGCGAAATCAGGGTCACAGAGGTCCGCCGTAGAGGGCTAACGATGCGCGAGGCGCTGCGTAGTTCTATGCCCGACTGGCCTCTAAGGTTCGCTAGTATGGATATTGGGCCATTAGACTAAACGCTGGACGACCATGGGCGACGCTAAACGACGCAAAGATTTGATGGGTGACCAATACGGACAAGAGTCCAATGTTTTACCCTGGATTCCGATTAAGAAGAGCCAGGCCAGTGCGTTTGTCAGGCTCAGCACCCAGGCGGCTTGGATTGGCATTGGCGGCCTTGTGGTGTACTGGCTCACCGTCCGCTTTATTGGTCCCGCTTTAGGCTGGTGGCAGCTCAGCCAGTAGCGATCGCCTAGGGAAATCTGCGCCCGGCACTGCCCCAGGCGGCAGGGAAATTAATGCCTACGCCTCATAACTGATGCAAAACTTAATGCGATCGGCTAAGCTTTGACCAGGTGGTGCAGCGCCTACCGTAAGCAAGATGAAATTTGCTTAAAGTTTGTAGCTTCCGTGACCGCTGTGGGGGATATCGTGGATGCTAACCTTGACGCAGGTCGAGCGACTTGATTCAGCTTCCGAAACGTCTGTAGCGGCGGTAGGCAGAGAGTTTAAGCATGGCTTGGCGTCCTCTGCTAGCTCCAGTGGGAAGGCATAGCCTCCTTCGACAAGCGCTTTAGGGCTGTCCGGATCTCGAAGGCGCTACGACGTATTCCCTAAAGGCTGAGCTATATTTGAGTAGATTTATTAAAAAATTGTTAAACTAATTTGGCGTGATTAACGTTGGTGGCAGGAGTTGAGTATGTTTTTGAGGCTTGCAGAACAGCATCGTCAGTTTGTCAGGGATCTCGTCATGAATCTGCAGGCTCTGGCGACTGTATTAGAGCGCAGGGGTTACCTAGCGTCGTGCTACACCTGCGGCGGGCAGATGAATAGCGCTTCCTTCATGGTCAGCTTGGGGGAAGATCACCTGATCCGTTTCTTAGTTTCCGACTATGGCATTACCTGGACTGAGATGCGGGACGATCGCGAATTGATGAAGCTAGAGGGTGCTGAGGCCATCAGCCAGCTTCAAGAGCTAGCCCTACGGGTGAAGCAGCAGCCTAGCGAAGAGGATATACATCTTGGGGGCGCTGAGCACCACATTCTCCGTCCGTAGGCTCTATATGGCGTCTTTCGGTAGGCACGACGACGCACAGGTGCCGTCATTGATTCTGTGTCGCTGCAAGCGTCTACCGAATAAATAATTCGTATAGGGATAGCAGAATCTCGATTACGATCAAAATAACGATATACCACTCGACCCGCAGGTTGGTGTTGTGCTGGAGCAGCTCTAGGGCCGTCTCAGCAGTTTGGTTCACTAGCGCAAGCTTGCGCTCTAGGGCGGTGTGACGCTCTTTAATTTCGTACTCGTCTTCAAGTCTTAGGTAGAGCCGCTCTAGGCTAGGGGCATCCCAAAGCAGGTCAGGCTTATCGATAATCTCTACACGACCCACAATTTTGTGTTGAATCGATAGATTTCGGCCGAGCTGTCTCAGCAGTTCCTTGCTCCATCGATTGGTTCTGGTGTTGTCCTGTAGGTTTTCAGAGAACGGCTCTAGCTGCTCAAAGATAACTGCTATTCTGGCTTCGTAGTGAGCTAGGACAACGCTTTTAGACAAAATATCGCCCACAAGCTGAAGCTGTTCGGTGCTGAAGCTCTGCAGCAAAATTTTGCCGCTGCTTACCCGCATTGTGTCAGCGTCAAAGCTAAGCTCAACCCGCTCAGTCTCTGTCTCCAAGAAGGAGCCCTCTACAAAAGACTGCAGCCGGTTGACGAGGGTGGCCTCTTCGACCGGCCCTAGGCCAAATAATACGGCTGCTCCATAGGCAAACAGGACGCCATAGCCCCGCTGACCGAGATGAATCGTGAGAGGATCGGTAGCGAGGCAGTCCGTGTTTTCAAATGCTTTTAAGTCCAGGCGCTCCCCTAGAAAAAGGGCAACTGCGCTTAGGGTTGAGGGTCTACCCGCAGATTCTTCAGATGCCTCAACCGCTACGCAAGCTCCTGGGTCCTCGTCTAATGCGGATACAGGCAATGCGGATACAGGGGAGTCCGCATTTCTTAATTCCGCATTTTTAAAAGGCGATGCGTCTAGATCTTGCATACGTATGGCGTACTTTGGGGGTGATGGACTCGTCAAATTTTGGTGGTACAAGCCGTTAGAATATGGTAGTCCGCTCGGGACCAACTGGCTGGAGGCTTCTGGCTAGGACCCCTCTAACTAGGGTCCTTGTTGATGCAGCGGGGGTTGTCCACGTGTTGACACACTTTTTTCCACAGCGTCTGACGCGTCCCTGGTGGACCCACAGAAAATAGGACGCGATCGCCGCCAATCATGGCTAGAATTTTAGCGCCACAGACGGAGCAGGTTTGAAGGTTCTCTGTCATAGCTTTAGTCAAATCAGCTACGACTCTATTATGAGGGATTACATCGCTCCAGTCGGTAGAACTTTGCCTCGATTACCCCATATTTCTACCTCAAGGTTTTAGAAGTAACGATAAAACGGGGACTATCCTCGGTAGGATAGTGTCGGTCTGCGATCGCTTATCAAGCCCAGTCACTTGAGACAATCGCCCACCGGCCTGGCAAGGGCCAGACGAGCTGCGGTTTGGCAGCCAGATTCAAGAGTCCTTCATTGAGCCTATTGCGCACTATCATGACAAACCCCAATCCAAATCCGCCGCCGCGCGATGAGCGGCAAGACGAGCTAATTGCCGGCGTTGTTGCCTTTGCTGCCATCGGCACCATTTTGTTTTTAGGTCTAGGGCGACTGGGCGGGAATCAAATATTTTCTGCTCAGCCTCTCAGCGATGCTGAGCGATCGCGCCGGGCGGGTGATGCACTCTTCGGGTTTGACCTCGACGACGACGAGGCACTGCCCGAGGCAGAGGGTCGTATCGCAGCGGGCGTTCTAGAGTCTGACGACGCTGTGGGGCTGGAGGATAGGTCATTGGCTGAGGAGCGCAGGCTGGAGCGAGGCACGAATATCCTAGAGCAGGATAGCCCCCCGCGAGTCAATCGAGCCGATTCTCCGATTGTGATCGCCCCGGCCCCTCGGGTGGAGGGAACTGCCCCCGTCCCATCCGCAGGCGTGACCGGCGAAAACTTATCTGAACTGCCCGCCACCGACGAATCAGCAGAGGAATTGTTTGAATCGCCTGTGGATGAGGAAGCAGGGGCAGCCCCTGAAGCGGGAGCCGAAGAGCTAATCGACGTTGCCGCTGATTATTGGGCCGTGCCCTTCATCAACCGACTCGATGAGGAGAACATCATTGCCGGGTTTAACGACGGCACCTTCAGGCCTGAGCAGCCGGTTACCCGCGCTGAGTTTGCGGCCCTGCTCACTCAAGCGTTTGTTGAGCAAAGTGCCGACGAGACAGTGCCCTACGGAGACGTGACCGCAGACTATTGGGCTGCTGATCCGATCAGCCGCGTCAGTCAGGCCGACTTCATGAGCGGCTATCCAGACGGAGATTTTCTTCCGGGTGAGCTCGTATCCCGACTAGAGGTTTTGGTTTCTCTAGTCAGCGGTCTCGGCCTCGATGCCCCAGAATCCCCTGAGGAAATCCTGTCCACCTATACCGATCAAGACCAGATTCTGGAATGGGCTGTCCCCCAGATTGCCGCCGCGACCCAAAATGAGCTTGCGGTAAACCATCCTAATCCTGAAGCGCTCAACCCTCAGCAGCCTGCCACCCGCGCTGAGACGGCGGCGATGATTCACCAAGCGCTAGTGCAGCAGGGCAGGCTAGAGCCCATAGACTCCGAGTATATTGTTCAGTCTGAGTAACAGGTAAATTTCAATGGGATTAGTGGGGCGCGCCAACATATCCCACTAATCACCCCTTGGGGAGTAAAGCTGATCTAAGGCGTCGGGCGTCCTAACTCACTTTTAAGTGAAGCCAATGGGTCAGTTTGCTTTTTTGGGAGAAAGCATCATCATCATGTTGCGCCCTTCTCGCTTGGGCGCTTGCTGCAGCTCAGCAAGATCGCCCAGGTCACTTGCCAACCGTTTGAGCAGCGTCTCGGCCAAATCGGTGTGCTGGATCTCCCGTCCGCGAAACATGACGGTCGCTTTGACCTTGTCGCCCGATTTGAGGAACCGCTCTGCCTGATTGAGCCGCACGTTGTAATCGTGCTCACCAATTTTGTAGCGCATCTTGACCTCCTTAACATCAGAGGTATGCTGCTTTTTGCGGGCTTCGCGAGCTTTTTTTTCCTGCTCAAACTTGAACTTCCCGTAGTCCATAATTCGGCAAACCGGAGGCGTCGCCTTGTCGCTGACTAACACTAGGTCGAGCTCTCTCTCCTCAGCGATTTTGAGAGCGTCGAAGGGCTTCATGATGCCCAGCTGGTCGCCATTAGTGTCAATCACCCGGATTTCCGGAAAGCGAATGCGCTCGTTAATCGTCGGCAGGTCGCGACTTTTACGGTTGCTTGGTTTGATTAAGGCCATCGATAAAAAATTTACGTTGTAAAAATTTTAATCGTTACTAAATAGTTTGCTACTAGTATTTTATGCGCCATAACCAGATGACGCGCCAAAAATCAGACACATCAAGCTGATCAAAGCGATACAGGGAACGGAAGAGAAGCGCGGAGTTGGCCTAGACGCCTAGACGAGCTGGCAGCTATGGCAAATCACGGCTCCAAATATGAATGAGCCCATGATAGTCGATTCGAGCGCGATCGCCTCTGACTCAGCAGCAAATTGTTACCGACTGGGGACATCTTGCGCCAGTTTTTGAGGTAACGATTTTTGGGAACGCTGTGGAGAGCGGGGTTGTGTGAGGGGCCAGGCCATGATCTATTGCCGTCAAATTGGTTGGTATGGCAGGTCGCTACTTGACCTTATCTTTCGGTCGCGCTGCCCCCTATGCGATCGGCCCCTATGCGATCGGCCTATGCCGGCCGCTGTCTGTTCGACCTGCCAGCGCCAGATTCGCGCTCAGGAATATCGCTCTAGGCAGGCGTTTTGGCGCTCAGACCTGCCGGTGTTTCCCTGGGGGGAATATAGCGGGGCGCTGCGGCGATCGCTAACTGCGCTCAAGTACGAGCGTCAGCCCCAAATCGCTCAGCCCTTGGGGCGCTATTTAGCCCAGGCTTGGCTAGCGTCTGCAGAACATAAGGAGATAAAGCGCCAGAGCGTGAAGCGCCAAGACGTAAAGCGCCGGCGCATTTGTCGTCCATTGCGCATTACGGTGATTCCGATTCCCATGTATGCCGAAAAGCGACGGCAGCGCGGCTACGATCAGGCGGTGCTCATTGCGCAGCAGTTTTGCGCCGTCACCCGCTATCCGCTGCAGCGGCAAGGCCTGATTCGAGGCCGTGCTACCAGCGCTCAGTTCGGCCTCTCTCCGTCTGAGCGAGAAGCCAATTTAGCGGGCGCGTTTCGCGTCAGTCCAGCCCTAGCAAAATCCCGCTCATCCATCTTGCTGATTGACGATATCTACACCACTGGGGCTACAGCCCGGGCAGCGGCTGACGTGCTGCAGCGCGCTGGGCTGCCCGTCCTAGGCCTGCTAGCGGTTGCTTCCCCAAGCTACCGCAGGTAAGCCCCAGCGGCGATCTCATGCCATTGGCCGCCCGGGCTTAACAGGACAAGAGCCCATCGTCACCATCGTGCGGAGCAACCATACGGAGATCTCAACTAGCAACGTTCGGTTTTGGGGCTACTCGTTTAATCGACCTGCCCCTATGCTGAATCAAGAGACTAGAAATGTTTTCGCGATTCTATTGCGCTGGCTCAGTTGCTTAAGATAGCGCGGTTGGCTCAAAGCCTTGATGTTTCATAGACAGCTGGGCACGCGAGTGTTCTAATGCATCAGGACCCTTGCTATATCGCAGGAACTATTTCAAAGGGCGCTCTGTCTCACCTGGCATCAGACAGACGCCCTTGCTTTAGGCTCAGTAGCTTGTTAAATGCCGCTCGATATGTCTTGGGGCAAACCGATATGCACCGATGGTACCTACCCACCCTCAGCGAGATTATTGCGTCGACAGAACCGTCTACCGCTTACGACCTCAATCAGGCTAGCCGCCATTGGTACGCCTCAGTGACGGCTCTGAGCGAACTGCTGAACCAGGTTATCGAAGGTCGCACCACAATCCAGGCGGACTCTTTGCTCCCCCAAGAAGGCGTGATTCTGTCTGGGCCGCTGCCCGTTTTCCACGAAGGCCCGCTGATGCCTCGCTTTTCAGACTGGGCATTTGCGGGAAGCTGGACCACATCGCTGCGCCGGCAGCTGCCTTCGAAAGCGATGGGGACCCACTGCCAGCCGTCCAACTCAATTTCTCTACTGGCGGGCGATCCGCTGGCAAGCGAATCCTTTTATCTTGTCCTGACGGCGGAGTTCGGCCTGGTTGCGACCTTGAGCGATGCCCCGTCTGACGGCCGTCCAGCAGTGCAGCATCCGGCAGTGCAGCAGGCGTTTAATTTTTCATTCGATCCGGAGGTGGTCTCGCAGTGCTGGCAGGCTCTAAGAACCCGGGTGAAGCTGACTAATCCTAAAGCGCTAGCCCATCTCGATCCACTCATTCAGCAGTTCACGCCCCGAGCGCCAGAGTACCAGCTTGTGACCACCTTTAGTCGGAGGCTGCTGGCATCATTGGGGGCCACGGCGACCAGTCAAACCCCTCGGACCGTAGAGCAGGTCGGTAAGCCCCGCAGACCAGCCGCTAGCGCGAAGACCAACCTAAATCTGGTGGACGACATTGACGATCCCCGCGGTGCACCCGTGATCGATGTTACCCCTGTGGCGTCTGCGGCTGAGCCCGGAGACAACCTGTCGCCCCAAGCCGGGTCTGATACCGAGCTTTTGAAGGCGATCGCCCATGAGGTACGCACGCCCCTGACGACGATTCGCACCCTAACTCGCCTGCTGCTGCGGCGACGGGATTTGCCGGCCCCGGCCACTAAGCGATTGGCCATGATTGACCGGGAATGCACCCGCCAAATTGAGCGGTTTGGCCTAATTTTCCGGGCGGTTGAGCTAGAGACCGACAGGTCTCGAAACACCAGTCCGCTGGCGAAGATCTCCTTAGAGGAGCTGTTCCGAAAGAATTTAGATCGCTGGAAGCAGCAGGCGGAAGAGCGCGGCTTAACGCTGGACGTGGGCTGGGCTAACGCACTGCCGACGGTGCTCAGTGACCCGGCGATGCTAGATCAAATGCTGACCGGGTTGATCGACAGGGTCACCCACGCGCTTCCAGCTGGAAGCCATATCCAGATGCGGGTTATTCCGGCCGGCAACCAGCTCAAGCTACAGCTGTATTCTCGATCTACCGAAGCAGCCGCGCCACACGATTCGAGCTGGACTACAAATCCACTCTCTAGCCTTTTTTCTCCCTCCCTCTCCCTCAAGTCTATCGGTCAACTGCTGATGTTCCAGCCAGAGACAGGCAATTTGAGCCTCAACCTAGACAGCACTAAGAACATGTTCCAGTCCCTGGGCGGGAAGTTTACGATTCGTCATCATCCCCAGCAGGGTGAGGTGGTCACCATATTCCTGCCGCTGGAGCAGGCTGAAGCCAGCTAGCGGCTCGCCCTGCTGTAGGCTTTTCAATTACTCATCCCAAAGCCTGCGGCGAGGGCTGCCGCCAAGACGCATATCCGCATCCCGCAGCAGCGCTGGGATAGCCAGACCTTCCGGACATCGCGGCAGGCAGTCTCCGCAGTCCGTGCAGCGGCTCCCTCGCCGCCCCGGGAACCAGTGGCCAGCGTTCTCAAACATGCCGTAGCGATAGCGGCCATAGTCAACCATGTCGTGGGCGATCGCCAAATTCCGCAGCCGCAGCACTTCCGGAATGTGGATGGCTTCTGGGCAGGGGAGGCACTGGTAGCACTGCCGGCACTGCTCGGGGCCCAGGC
Organism: Elainellaceae cyanobacterium; assembly: GCA_050331115.1. Classification (GTDB taxonomy): domain Bacteria; phylum Cyanobacteriota; class Cyanobacteriia; order CAKZMO01; family CAKZMO01; genus JBCCAG01. Next base: position 45,374 of record JBHJHD010000033.1, on the reverse strand, counting down.
GTTGAGCGGCCTGCTCATCGAGTCGCTGCAGCGCCTGGGCCTCGTCCGCCGCTAGCGCCCCCGGCTGCAGCAGCCCTAGGGGAGCGTCTAGTTCCTCCGGGGTGGCGGGGCCGATGCTCAAGGTTGAGATTCGGGGGTCGCTGAGCAGGAAGCGATAGCTGAGGCCCAAAGGGGAATAGGGGCGGCAGGCTTCTATCAGCGGCGGCGGCGGGGTATACAGCAGCCCGCCTTTGTCGGCAGGGGAGATGATGAATACACCCATGTCCTTTTCGCTCGCCAGGGCGATCGCCTCAGCGTTGCGCTGAAAAAACAGGTAGTAGTGCAGATTCACAAACGCGAAGCGGTCGGTGGCGATCGCGCGCAGAATTAGGTCTAGAGGCGCGTGGGTCGAAAAGCCGACGTGGCGGATACGGCCGTCGCCCAGGGCCCTCTCAATGGCTTTCATGCAGCCATTGGGCGACTCGATGTGGCCGACCTGCTCAGCGGTATTCACCCCGTGCAGGGCTAGGCCGTCGAGGTAGTCTAGCTTCAGCCGACTGAGGGACTGGTCGATGGCCCGTTCGGCGGTGTCGGCGTCGGCTGTGGGTAAAATCTTGGACGTGATGTGGAGGCTATTTCTGGCAATGCCTAGGGCGCTTAAAGCGGCTCCGACGTAGGTCTCGCAGCTGCCGTATCCGCGGGCGGTCTCGATATGGTTAATGCCGGCGGCGATCGCCCGAGCAATGACTGGAGCGGCTTCTGGCTCAGTGAGGCGCATCGTCCCTAGGGAGGCGGCGGAGAGCATTAGCCCAGTCCGGCCTAATCGCCGATAGTGCATTCGATTGCGGCTCGATTATTTCTTAGTGGCCAGGCCTCAGTGTGGGCAGCAGCGGTCCTAAGCGCCTTCACTGCTGAGGCGGCCGCGCTCGGCAAAGTCCTTGGGGCTCAGATTGGCGACAAAGCTTCGAAACGCCAGCCGCTCGGCTTCGTCGGCGTCTCGGTCGACGGGCATCGCCGCTTCAGCGACGACCTCTTCCATAACCCAGATGGGGCTATCGGTGCGCAGGGCAATGGCGATCGCATCGCTAGGGCGAGAGTCAATCTCCTTACATTCCTCGCCCTGACGGAGAATTAAGGTAGCGTAGAAGGTGCTGTCCTGTAGAGAATGGATAACAATTCGCTCTAGCTCCATATCCCACTCGTCGAAGACGTTCACCATGAGGTCGTGGGTGAGGGGACGAGGCGGGGCCTGATTGTCTAGGGCGTTAATGATAGAGCGAGCCTGGTCCTGGCTGATGAAGATGGGGAGCTGCCGCCGGTCGGCAACGTCTCGCAGCAGAACGATTGGGCTACGGGTTGCTGCATCGAGCGCAATACCAGCGAGCTTCATTTCTAGCATTACTTAGCCTCCAAAATTCATTGAGCAAGGAACTACCAGCAAATGAGAGAGTATTTACCGACCCGACTCATTAACGATACGTCAAGGATAAACGCAAAATTACGGTCTGGGTACAATGATTGGCCCAATTGCTAAGTAAATTTAAATCGACGTCAAGCGCGATCCCCGATGTCCCCAAAATGCCCCAAAACAGCCCGGTGAGTCGCGGCATCGCCAACTTTCATTAGCCAGCCGCTAGAATTCAGTCAACCGTTAAAATGACGAAACGGGGAAATACCGCAGCTCTTCTAAAATACTGAGCATATGTTTACTGGTTTAGTTCAGTCCCTAGGCACCATCGACCACATCGAGGCTCAGCAGATCCAGGTCTCCTGGCATTTGACGTCGGGACAGACCTCCCGTGAGGCTGCTGAGTTAGGGAAGGTACAGCACACATCCCCCTTTAAAGATATTGCCATCGGCGACAGCATCGCGGTAGACGGCATCTGCCTGACCGTCACGCAGATCCTCACCCAGGGATTCACCGCTGCCGTCTCGCCCGAGACCCTGAAGCGAACTACCTTGGGTCAGCTGTTTCCCCGGTCTATCGTCAACCTAGAAGCGTCGCTGCGGGTGGGCAGCAAGCTGGGCGGCCACTTTGTGACTGGGCATATCGACGGCGTCGGCGCTCTGCAGAAGGCGGTACGCACCGCTGACGCCTGGGAAATGAGTATCTGCGTTCCGGAGGCGATCGCCCGCTACATCGTCGAGAAAGGCAGCGTTGCCCTCAACGGCATCAGCTTGACCGTCGCCAACTGCAGTCCTTCGGGGGACCAATTCAGCGTCGCCGTCATTCCGCTCACCTACAGCCATACCAATCTGCAGTTTCTGCAGCCCCAGAGCCCGATCAATATCGAGGCCGACGTTTTGGGGAAGTACGTTGAGAAGTTTTTGTCTGTGGGACGCGGCGCTCAAGACCCTGCAGAAGCCGGGCTCAAGGCGGACTTGCGCGATGGCGGCTGGGCCACCTCGGGGCCAATTACAGCGGCGTTTCTGGCTAAGCATGGCTACGGCTAGAGATGGGGATCATGGCGGGGACTGGCTTTACGCTGCTTGCCGTTGTTGCTAAACTCGTAAGCTAAGTCCAGTTACATCTCTACAAACCGCGAGCAAAGCCAAGTTTTTTCATGGGTCAACTCACCAGTCAGCTCGACATGCTGACGCTCTTCTTTAGCCTAATTGTCGAGGCGATGCCTTTTCTGCTGCTGGGTGTGATCTTCTCTAGCGTTTTGCTGGCCGTGGTCGATGAAGCCCGCCTCGTAGCCATAATGCCTCGTCATCCCCTGCTGGGTGCGATCGCCGGTAGCCTGTTTGGGTGCCTGTTTCCCGTTTGCGAGTGCGGCAACGTGCCCGTGGCCCGGCGGCTGCTGGTGAAGGGGGTATCGCCGTCGGTGGCCATTGGCTTCCTTTTGGCGGCCCCCACCGTAAACCCGATTGTGATTTGGGCCACCTGGGTCGCGTTCCGCAACCAGCCCGAGATCGTCTTCCTTAGGGTTGGGGTTACCCTCGCGATCGCTATCATCATCGCCTGGATATTCAGCGTTCAAAAAGATCTGCGCCCGTTTCTACAGCCCGCCGTGGCCCGGGCGCTAGAGCGGCAGGCGGGGTTTTGCGCGCCTGGGGCCGCTAGCCGCAGTCCGCTGCTTCAGTCCGGCACTTATTTTATAGGGCAGCCCCAGGTGGCGATGGAAACCGGCGGCTTGACCCCGGCCCTAGGCTGGACCAGTCGGCGGTCGATCATGCTGGAAAACATCGTCTGTGAGCTGCGGGATTTGGGCGCTCTGCTGATTCTAGGCAGCGCCATCGCGGCCTTTATTCAGGTTGCGGTGCCCCGGGAGAGCATTCTGGCGCTGGGCCAGGGACCCGTGACGTCAATCCTCGCCATGATGCTGCTGGCTGCGGTGGTCTCGATCTGCTCAACGGTGGACTCGTTCTTTGCCCTGTCGTTCGCGTCTCTATTCACCGAGGGCTCGATCCTGGCGTTCTTGGTGTTCGGCCCCATGATTGACATCAAAAACATCGGCCTGCTACTGTCGGTGTTTCGCAGCCGAGTCATCCTTTATCTATTTGCTTTGGCAGGACAGCTGACCTTCCTAGCGGCAGTATTCATTAATCTATATCGGGGATAGGTATGACTGTTCGCGATCGCCCGCCAAAATTTGGCTTATCTTCCGGCCCGGTGCCGCCGCGGCGGCGCTGGCTCGACTGGCTCGACATCGCGGTCTTGCTCTGCTGGGGGCTGCTGCTGCTCAAGTACTGGCTATCAGGGCAAATCTACTTTCTGCTGCACCCCAACTACATTTGGCTGGCGATCGCCGCTGGCCTGGGATTGCTCGCTTTGGGGCTATGGCGAATGCTGCAGCGGCTCTCGTCGCGTCAGAGCGCTGCACCAGCTCAGCACATCTCCCTCATTCCCCGCCGCTGGAATACGATGCTGCTGCTCGTGATTGCCGTCCTGGGGCTGGTTTCATCGCCCCGCCCGTTTACCAGCAACATTGCCCTGCAGCGGGGCGTCACCGATACCCTAACCCTAACCCGCTCGCAGCCGCAGTCCTTCAGCCTCTCACAAAATCCAAGCGACAAATCCTTGCTGGACTGGATTGGCACCCTAAACGTCTATCCTGAGCCTGATGCCTATGAGGGACAGGCCGTAGCGGTGGACGGATTCGTCGTCTTACCGCCAGAGCTACCCAGCGGCTATTTCATCCTTTCCCGCTTTGTGATCACCTGCTGCGCCGCCGATGCCTATCCAGTTGGGCTGCCGGTCAACCTTCCTGCAGGTGCCGCGTCACCGGCTGCCGACCAGTGGATGCGCGTCTCGGGAACGATGGCGAGCGAAACCCTAAGCGGAGAGCGTCAGCTCGTCATTCAAGCCGCAGAGCTGGTTGAGATTCCTCAGCCTAAAAACCCCTACGAGTCGTAGCAGCTCAGAGCCACTGGCTCTGCACCGAGGGCTGCAGGACTTCTAGCACGGTCTGGTGCAGCGGCTCGCCGCAGGTCGACAGCAGGCTGCCCCCAAAGACGATGCCCTGGCGATCGCCCGCTAGGTTGGTGACCATGCCGCCCGCCTCCTCAACGCAGGGGACCAGCGCCGCGATGTCCCAGGGGTTCATGAGGGTATCCACCGCGACGTGCAGCTTGCCGCGACTCACAAGCGCGTGCTGATTGCAGTCTGAGCAAAAGCGAAACTTGCGCACCTGATGAATCAGCTGGGTGAGGCGATAGGGGATCTCTTCAGGCCTGCACTGAATGTCTGAGCTGTGAACGCCCGTGGCAGAGGCAACCGCCTCACCCAATGCCGGGGGAGGGCTTACCCGAATGCGCACCGGCGCTTCGCCTTTGGTCTGCCGCCAGCACCCTTGGCCCTTGGCCGCGTATACCGTTTCCTGGAGGCCTGGAAAATGAATAACGCCCAGTATGGGCTCGTTATCCTCCAGCAGGGAAACCAGCGTGCCGAACAGGGGCAGGCCCAGGGTGAACCAGGCGGTGCCATCGATGGGGTCTAGCAGCCAGCGATGCTTGCCCTCGGACGCTCCGGACTCGCCGTACTCTTCGCCGAGAATGCTGTGGTCAGGGTAGCGATCGCCAATCAGCTGACGCATCCGCTCCTCGCCCTGCCGATCGGCGATCGTGACCTCCGAGCCGTCAGACTTGTAGCTCACCGCATGGTCCTGGAAGTGAGGCATAATCACGGACTCAGCCTGGACGGCAAGCTCGCGGGCAAAGCTAAGGAATTCGAGTTGGGTGTCCACAGTCGCTCAGGTCAAAATTTACGGGTTAGCAAATACGGATCGATGAATATCGATGAATATTTAGATTGGGCAAAGCAGAATGAAGATCGGCCAAAAAAAAGGAGCCAAGGCAGATTTTACCTCAACTCGCTCTTTAACTCACTTTTGAAACGGGCTAGGAGGGATTCGAACCCCCGACACCGTGGTCCGTAGCCACGTGCTCTAGTCCACTGAGCTACAAGCCCTTACAGGATTTCTATCGTATCATAACCGAGTGGAAACGCAATAGGCACTTTGCCTTTTAGTTCGCTTAGCTTATGAACCCTTCGCCCCAAGAGTCGTCCGCTCAAAACGCACCATCTGAGCACGTCCTGTCTCACCTAGATAAAGCAGGGCAGGCCCACATGGTCGATGTGTCCCAGAAACCCGTGACCACGCGCGAGGCGATCGCGGCAGGCCGATTGCGCATGCGCCCCCAGACCTTTGAAGCTGTTGAGGCAGGCAACGCCGCCAAAGGCGACGTGCTGGGTACCGCCCGGCTAGCGGGTATCATGGCGGCGAAGCAGACCGCGCAGCTCATCCCCCTCTGCCACCCCCTGCCTCTAAAGACCATCGAGGTTCAGATTACGCCGGACCCAGATCTGCCGGGGTACCAGGTTGAGGCGATCGTCAAGACCAAAGCAGAGACAGGCGTGGAGATGGAGGCGCTGACGGCCGTGTCGGTAGCGGCTTTGACGCTATACGACATGATCAAAGCGCTAGAGAAGTCTATGACCATAGAGGCGGTTTACCTGGTGAGCAAGACCGGCGGTAAATCTGGGGACTACCGCCGGTAGGAGATTTCAACTGTAGGGTCAGCGGTTGTCGTAAGTACCTGACCCGCTATGCCCTAACGCGTCACAATCTAGCGCCCATAACGCCAGCGCGCCCGGTAGCCGCGGTTGTCGATGTGGGTGAAGGTGTTGGCGCTGGCCAGCCCGCCACGACGCCCCCACCAGGGGTCAAGCCGCCGCTGCACCTCTGCCGGGGACACGCCGGAAACTTTGAAATCAACCGCCCCTCCTGTGAGGTGGCGACTCTGGCGGGCTCCACCCACGCGGCGATTTGAAACCGGATCGCGGTACCAAGAGGTAACGGTGATGGGGCGATCGCCAAACAGCGCTCGGATGTCCTGAACTGCGCTGGCAATCCGCAAGACCTCCACCACGATGCTTTTAGTTTCCGGCATGCGCTGTCCATTCTTGGTCACTTCGGCCCAGGTAAAGTTGCCGCCCGGTAAAACCGGGTCTTCTAAGTAAAATCGGCTGCGATACCCGGGTAGGTTGAAGCCGCCAGAACGCGGTTTAGGGGCCTTTTCGGTCTCCTTCGGGTCGGTATCAGGCGCATTGCCCTCAAAGGACACATGTTCCCCGAAGACGTACCAGGTGTCTTTGGGCTGTAGACCTACCGGGGCCGTGAAGGTAACCCGCACGTGCTTGAAGGGAGCCGGTTTGTAGGAAACCACGTCAAACTCAGTGTTTTTCGGGGCTAAAAACTTGTCGAGAGTGGCCAGCTCCCGCGCCTGTTGGGGAGACTGCTTGAAGACTGTGTCGTTGATTACTGTAAGTTTCATGGTTTAGATAAGCTGATTGGGAGACGGGTGGAGTGCCAATTTGCTATGAAGGTAGAAAGCCCCCGACCCAGCTGCCAGGCAAAGAACGCGTTAAAGATGCTGACCGCAGAAAGGTGATGGATGCGGTCAGTGCGATCGCCGCTAAGACGCACCCAGCGCTAAAGTAGAGATCGATTACACTTCATTCGACTGATTGAGTCGTTAGCGTCTATGCCTCCTCGTTGGCCCCGCAAGCCTGACCGCAACGATCCCGCGTTTCGCCGCTTAGACGATCGCATGACTTTTGCCACCCACGTTGCGGGTTTCGCCGCTGTAAACTCGGGGCTCTGGTTTTTTCACCTAGCTCGTTTTCCCGCTTGGGACTGGGTCCAAGGCGTCAGCTTAGTCTGGCTCGCCGGCTTATTTGCCCACGGGATCTATATTTTTGCGATCGCCAATTACTCTGATGCGCCGCCCCCCCAGTCCGGGCCTAAGGGGTTTGCCAATAACAAATCTTCCTAGCGAGAGTTGAGCTAGCAGCCGCCAGTCTCAGATAAAGAGGCTGCACAGGTATAGCGACTGAACTCAAAGATTTATGGCTTACTCCAGCACAAGTGAAGCAATCGAAGCCCTGGCGGCTGAAATTGGCGATAAGGTCTACATCGATGTAGCCAATTGGCACCTCTATTTACAGGATGCCCACCTGCATACGGCGATCGCAGAGCAAATCCACCCAATGCTCTCGGACGATTTAGATGAGGGCCGGGTAGAGGCGGTGCTCAACAGCATCTCAGTGAAGCTGGGGGGCGGGAAAAAGTCGCTGCCTCTCAGCGAGCTGATTCCTGAAGCGGGGCACCGCGAACTGATGGGGGTGCTGAGGGAATATCAGCGCAACCTGTAGCGAGACGCCTCTGGGCCAGATTAGCCAGACCAGCTAGCCAGACAGGCCCGGCTGAATTCTAGCGGGAGCGCCCCAGCTTGCGCGCAATTTGGCCTGTGAGCAGGCGTACTTCTGGAATGTCGAGACGAAGGGCGATGGCGCTAAATGCCGCTAGACCGCTGAGGCCGCCCCCCAGCAGCGCCACCAGCTGAGGCCCGAATCCGTTAGTGCCCAAGGTTTCCTCTAGCCCCAGCCGCACCGCCCAGCTGACGCCGCCGGTGACGACGCTGGCGATGACTAAGCCTGCAAAAGGCCGCAGCCAGCTTCGCCAAGGCAGGCCGCCCAGCCGGCGATCGAGCAAGATCAGCAGCAGCACCATAGAAACGGCGTTAACGCCTACAGTGGCCAAGACCAATCCTGGCGCACCGTAGGCGTTAACCAGCCAGTAATCTAACAGCGCATTTAGAAAAATATTGGCGATGCTGATGCGAAACGGCGTCGCGCCATCCCCTAGACCGTAGAAGACCCGCACCAGCACGTCTCGCCCTAAGTAGACAAACATGCCCGCGCCGTAGGCGATCAGCACGCTGGTCACCAGCCGTGAGGCCTCCTGGTCGAAGGCAAACCGCTCATACACCACCCTCACCGCCGGCAGCGCCAGCGTCATCATCAGGGCGCTAAGGGGCAGCATGGTCACGGCGGTAAGCATCAGCCCCTGCCGGACCCTATCTTTGAGCTCGTCTCGATGCTCAGGGGCGGCCAGCCGCGAGAACACCGGCAGCAAGGGCACAAGAATGACGTTAGAAACGATGCCTAGCGGCGTCTGCACCAGCAAATTGGCATAGCTGAGTGCAGCGGCAGCCTGGGGGATGAACGAGGCAAAAAAAAGGTCAGTGTAAACGTTGATCTGCATCATGCCGGAAGAAAAAGTGGCCGGCCCCATGACCCGCAGCACGTCTCCCACGCCGGGCTGACTAAAGTTGAACCGCAGCCGCAGCTTTCCCAGCCCCGATCGCCACTGCACCGGAATTTGAATCAGCCACTGCAGCACCGCGCCGCCCAGGGTGCCCCAGGCCAGCACTACTCCCCCCAGCAGCGCGTACTGTGGGGCCGTGATCTCTCTCCCCAGGCTGAGCGCCAGCCCCCCTAACCCCAGCAGCACCGCCGAGCTCGAAAAGAGCGGGCTGATAGAGGGCAGCCAGTAGTGATCGGCGGCATTGAGGGTGCCAAAGCCAATGCCGATCAGCCCCGCAAACAGCGCCATGGGGGACATGATGCGCAGCTGGGCAATGGCGATCGCCCGAATCTCTAGGCCCGCCTCGGTCTGACTTAGGCCAGGGGCGACTAAATCGATCAGCATGGGGGCGAAGGCAAAGATTCCCAGCGTCACCAGCAGCAGCACGCCCCCCACCAGGGTGGTCATAGTTTCCACCAGCGGCTCGGCTTCCTCGCGATCGCGCTTCGCCAGGGCGCTCACCATGGCGCTGTGAAACGGTCCGTTGATGCCGCCCAGCAGAATCAGCAGAAACCCCGGAATCACATAGGCATAGTTATAGGCGTCTACCGCTGCCCCCACCCCAAACACGGCGGCGATCGCCTGCTGACGCACTAGGCCAAACACTTTGCTGATTAGCGTGGCGACGGCAACAATGCCGGCAATATTGACGAGGGAGCGGGACGGAGGAGCCTTGGGCACGGGCGTAGGACTGACAAAAGCGGCCTCACTACTCTACACGCCCCGCACCCGCAATTTCAGAAATTCCCTGCGGGGCGCAGATGCTGCGTTCCCCATCCGACGGTGCAGGCACAGCATGCTGTGCCCCTTCAGCTTGCCTTCTTTGCGGACCCACGGCCTTCTGAGCCTATCGCTCTGCTACCGGGCTACCGTGATGGTGAACCAGATACCAGCGATCGCCCAGCTTCTCAAAAACATTGGTGGCCATGGACTTGGCCTCTAACCGCTGCCCACGCACCACCTGGAACAGCTGCTCCACCAAAACCACGTAGCCCAAAGTGCCGACCGCTTCAGCGGCGGTCACCTGCAGCTCGATCTCGAAGTACTCCGTATTCTCAAAAATCATTTGCCAGGAGGCGCGCACGTCTGGCCACCCCTTTAGACTCTGCCGACCGGGGTGAACGCAAAGGACGCCTGTTCCCTGGGACCAGACCGAGGCCATAGCGTCCATGTCTTTGCGCTCGAAGGCGCGGTAAAAGGCCCGGTTGGCTTCTAGGAGAGCCTGATTATCGCTCATAGATCAAAATTAGCTTTTCTTCATGATTACGATAAACTGGCTAGGCGACAGCGCGATACAGGGTTCGGCTTCAGAATTTAGGCTGCGCAGCTGAGCGACAAAGTTAGGCGACGAAAACAGCGCTAAACCACTAGAACCCCATGACCACATTTTGGAGGCTAGAGCATTGGATAGGGCTTGGGATACCGCTCATGACGCAAATACCTCAGATACCCTAGAGCGTTTAGAACGTCGCGCCTCTGGTCGGCCGGCTCCCCCCGCCGACGCCTGGACCATCGACGATAGCGATCGCCTCTACCGCATTCGCGACTGGGGGGACCCCTATTTCTCCATCAACGCCGCCGGCCACGTGACGGTATCTCCCCGGGGCGATCGCGGCGGCACCCTAGACCTCTACGAGCTGGTGCAGGCCCTCAAGGCCCGCAACCTAGACCTGCCCCTGCTGATTCGATTTTCCGATATTCTAGAAGACCGCATCGAGCGGCTCAACGCCTGCTTTGCCCAAGCCATCGCCCGGTATGGCTACGGCGGACGCTACCAGGGCGTATTCCCCGTCAAGTGTAACCAGCAGCGCCACCTCGTGCAGGACGTGGTGCGCTTTGGCAAAGCCTACCGGTTTGGCCTAGAAGCGGGGTCAAAGCCGGAGCTGATGATTGCATTAGCCATGCTGGATACGCCAGGAGCGCTGCTGATCTGCAACGGCTATAAAGATCGTGAGTATATTGAGACCGCAATTTTGGCGCGGCGGCTGGGGTATCAGTCCATCGTCGTGCTAGAGCAGCTTGAAGAAGTAAACCTTGTGATTGCGGAAAGCCAGCAGCTGCAGATCTCACCCATACTGGGCATTCGCGCCAAGCTGAGCGTCTCAGGGGAAGGACGCTGGCAGGCCACCACGGGCGATCGCGCCAAGTTCGGGCTCACCATACCAGACATGCTCACGGCGGTGGAGCGCCTGAAAGCGGCAGGGATGCTGGACTGTCTGCAGCTGCTCCACTTCCACATTGGCTCCCAGATCTCCTCAATTAGCGTCATTAAAGATGCCCTCCGGGAGGCCTGCCAAATCTATGTTGAGCTGGCCAAGCTAGGGGCCACCATGGGCTACCTAGACGTCGGCGGCGGCTTAGGCATCGACTACGACGGCTCTAAGACCAACTTCCACGCCTCTAAAAACTACACCACGCAAAACTACGCCAACGACGTCGTGGCAGAGGTAAAGGAAGCCTGTGAGGGCGCTGGCGTCTGTCCACCGACGCTGGTGAGCGAGAGCGGGCGGGCGATCGCCTCCCATCAGTCTGTGCTGGTCTTCGACGTGCTTGGCGCCAGCGAACCTCCGGCGGAAGCGGCGGTCACCCCCGACAAAGCGGCTCACCTGATTTTGCGCAACCTAAGTGAGACCTACCGGCTAATCTCAGAGGCTAACTATCAAGAGGCCTACCACGATGCGGTGCAGTTCAAGCAAGAGGCCCTTAGCCTCTTTAACTTTGGCTACTTGAGCCTGGCAGAGCGCGCTGCCGCAGAGCGGCTCTACTGGGCCTGCTGCCACAAAGTACGTCACATTGCCCACCGGCAAGACGACGTTCCAGACGACCTAGCGCATCTAGAGGCCGCTATGGCCGCGATTTACTACATCAATCTATCGGTATTCCAATCGGTTCCCGACAGCTGGGCCATTGAGCAGCTTTTCCCAATCATGCCGATCCATCGCCTTAATGAGGAGCCAACCCGCCGGGGAATTCTCGCTGATTTGACCTGCGATAGCGACGGTAGAATCGAACGCTTCATCCAGCGGCGCAACGCCAAGTCTGTTCTAGAGCTGCATGCGCTAGAGCCCCGTGCCAATACAGACGCGTCGAGCAGCGCCATCGGCCACCAGTCGAAACATCAGCCATACTACCTGAGCCTGTTTCTAGGCGGCGCGTACCAGGAAATTATGGGAAGCCTGCACAACCTATTTGGGGATACCAACACGGTCCACGTCAACTTGACCCCTAGCGGCTATGGGGTTACCCATGTGGTCAAGGGAGATGCCGCCGCCGATGTTCTGAACTACGTTCAGTACAGCACAGAAGATCTGCTAGAAAAGGTGCGCTTGCGGTCTGAAAAAGCGCTGCAGCAGGGAGACATTACGCTACAGGAGTCTCGGAAGCTGCTGCGAAACTACGCCCAGTCCCTCAGCCGATATACTTACCTGAACGCTGGCTCAGAAATTTAACAGCCCCGCGCAGTTCTAACCAATAGGGCCAATAGGGCCAGCGCAATACGTGAAAAGAGCGAGAGGGGTCTAATCCCTCTCGCTCTTCACGCAGCCGGTAAACAGGCCAGCGATAAGATTGCTGATGCTTATCTCAACCGCAAAGCCCTATTGAACCGTAATGGTTCCAACCATGCCTGCACCGCGGTGAGGCGTGCAGTAGTAGGAATAGGTTCCGCTCGGCGCGTCTGCGGGGAAGGAAACCGTCGCGGTCTCACCGGGCGCAAACATCAGATTCTTAGCAGACAGGGAATCTGCGCTGATGTCGCCTGGCGTCTTGTCAAAAACAACGTTGTGGGGGGCAAGCTTGTTCAGAACGAAATCGACCGAATCACCAGGGCTGATAGTCAACTCGCTGGGGACGAACTTAAGCTGGCCCGAGTCAGCTCCCATCTTAACTTGATAGTTTTCTGCAGCCGCAGGCGACGCTGGGATAAAGATGGTGGCGATCGCCATCATCAGGACAGAAGCCAGGATTCCTAACTTTTGAAACAGTGTTCTAGATTGCATGTTTTCTCCGTACTCACTCTAAACGATATGCACCGCCTGCATTGCCTGTTGAGAGCACTGCAGCACCATGCACGTAAAGCCTCTAACTGAATTAGAGCAATAATTGCTTCAACTATCTTAATTTTATCAGGCCCCAGGCCCGTAGCCTATTGACCCATAAAGGTATTTTTACTTATGGTGGAAAGCGAGACGCCGCGCGCTGCGTCAATCAAGAGCATCGGCACAAACCAAGTGACTTCCTTACAGAATCTTGGGCTAGGACGCCGATAATTCGAAGATATTGCAAAGTCAGCGCCACAGGTTCGCGCTGCTCTTGGTGAATCGCTTAATATTTCTGTACAGATATACTTTGGGAGGGCTTGCTCCTTTGCCCAAACTACGCTGACCGCAAAGTTCTAAATCAATGCTGCGGTTGCTGACCTACGCCTTGACATCGAGGATAAGCGTTGACTTGAGCTTTTGCGGCCTCTCGGAGCGCCGTGACTTCTCTGAAGCTTCGCTGCTAGCATCGTGTATATTCTTTCGCAAGTCTAGCGCTTGCCCTATGTAAATTCGCCTTAGGAAATAATAGAATATGAGAATTTTAGTGACTGGAGGTGCTGGCTTTATCGGCTCTCACCTCATCGATCGGCTGATGGAGGCTGGAGAAGAAGTCGTTTGTCTAGATAACTTTTACACGGGCCGCAAAACCAATCTCCTCAAGTGGTTTGACAGCCCCTACTTCGAGCTGATCCGTCACGACATCACGGAACCCATCCGTCTAGAAGTTGACCAGATCTATCACTTGGCCTGTCCGGCATCTCCAGTCCATTATCAGTACAATCCAGTCAAAACAATCAAGACTAATGTCCTAGGGACGCTCCACATGCTGGGCCTGGCTAAGCGGGTGAACGCCCGCCTGCTTTTGGCGTCTACTTCTGAGGTGTATGGCGATCCGGAGATCCATCCCCAGACCGAGGACTACCGGGGCAACGTCAACCCCATCGGTATCCGAAGCTGCTATGACGAAGGCAAGCGCGTTGCTGAGACCTTAGCGTTCGACTATCATCGACAGAACGATGTCGACGTTCGCGTGGCCCGCATCTTCAACACCTACGGTCCCCGAATGCTAGAGAACGACGGTCGCGTCGTCAGCAACTTTGTGGTGCAAGCCCTTAGAGGTCAGCCGCTGACGGTGTACGGCGACGGTTCCCAGACCCGGAGCTTTTGCTACGTGTCGGACTTGGTCGAGGGCTTAATGCGGCTTATGAATAACGACTATATCGGTCCCATCAATCTGGGGAACCCTAACGAGTGCACGATTCTTGAGCTCGCTCAGACGATTCAGGATATGGTAAATCCGGACGCAGAGCTTCAGTATAAGCCCCTGCCTCAGGACGATCCGCGCCGCCGTCAGCCGGACATCACTCGGGCAAAGGAGTTTCTTGACTGGACACCTAAGGTTCCCCTAGCGAAAGGTTTGGAATACACCATCAGCGATTTCCGCAGCCGCATTGATTCATCCTCCCGTCAGCAGGTGCAAGTCTAGCCGCAGCTATTTGTGGGGCTCGGAGCCTGAGCTTACAACCTCACGCGGAGAAGCTTCCGCATCGAGCCCCTCTTCTGATTCATTTCGTATATCTGCGCCACGGGCATATATATCTACTAACTGTTTACCTCGTCTTCATCTATTTTTTAAGGAGTCATTGTCTATGCGCGTCTGCGTTATCGGTACTGGATACGTCGGTCTCGTCACAGGCGTCTGCCTGGCTCGAATCGGCCACGACATTATTTGCGTCGACAACAACGAAGAGAAGGTCCGGCTGATGCAGTCTGGGCAGTCGCCCATCTTCGAGCCCGGCCTATCAGACCTCATGCAGGAGGCCATCAGCAGCGGGCGTATTCAGTTCACTACCGACCTAGGTGCGGGTGTCAACCACGGCGAGATCCTGTTTATTGCGGTGGGAACGCCTGCGCTGCCCACTGGCGAGAGCGATACGCGCTACGTTGAGGCGGTAGCTCGGGGCATCGGCTCCCATCTCAACAGCGATTATAAAGTCATCGTCAATAAGTCGACGGTTCCCATCGGTTCAGGGGACTGGGTCCGTATGATCGTGCTCGATGGCGTTGCTGAACGGCAAAAGGCGCTCGTTCCTGTTGGGGGCGGTGAGTCTATCGAGGCAGCAGTGGACTTCGACGTGGTCAGCAACCCTGAATTTCTGCGGGAGGGTTCTGCCGTCTATGACACGTTCAACCCGGATCGCATCGTGCTGGGGGGAAACAGCGATCGCGCCATCGCCATGATGAAGGACCTCTACGCGCCTATCGTCTCTCGTCAGTTTGCCGATGATCAGTCTCTACCGACGGTGCCCGTGGTTACCACCGATCTAAGCTCGGCCGAGATGGTGAAGTATGCCGCCAATACGTTCCTGGCGACCAAGATCAGCTTCATCAACGAAGTGGCCAATATCTGCGATCGCGTAGGCGCGGATGTAACCCAGGTGGCTCGCGGGATTGGCCTCGACTCCCGGATTGGTCAAAAGTTTCTCCAAGCTGGTCTAGGCTGGGGCGGCTCCTGCTTTCCGAAAGACGTGTCGGCACTCATCCACACCGCTGACGACTACAACTACGACGCTCAGCTGCTCAAGGCTGCTGTAGAGGTCAATGGCCGGCAGCGACTGCTTGTGGTTGAAAAGCTGCAGCAGGTGCTCAAGATTTTGAAGGGTAAAACCGTTGGCCTGCTAGGCCTCACCTTTAAGCCCGACACGGACGACATGCGCGACGCTCCGGCGCTAACGCTGATTGAGCAGCTCACTCGCTTAGGCGCTAAGGTTAAAGCCTATGACCCGCTGGTTGCCCAGACGGGCCTGCGCCACGGTCTCTCTAACGTCAGCGTTGAGACCGACGTGAAGCTGCTGGCTGACAGCTGCGACGCCTTGGTTCTGGTCACCGACTGGAAGGAATTTAAGGACATCGACTTCAAGGCGCTAGCGCCGATGATGAACTCCCCCATCATGATCGACGGTCGCAACTTCCTAGACCGCGAGGCCCTAAAAGCGGCTGGCTTCCAGTATGTGGGTATCGGCCGCTAGGGGCTTTTCGTGAGCCGCTTGTGTAGGGCTCATTGGCTAACTTATGGAATAGTAGCTCGCGGTAAGATTAAAAGGCAGGTCCAATTGGACCTGCCTTTTTGAATGTTCTAGGCTGCATCCAGCAAGGGCGCAAAATTTAATGACCCATCACTTCGACCTTGGCCCTTGGCCCGAAACCCGAGAAGCGGCGATCGCACTGCAGCATCAGCTTCGAGACCAGGTGATTCTGAGCGATCAGCTAGGCGAGGTTGATCACGTGGCGGGCGTCGACGTCGGTTTTGAGTCTGGCGGCAGCGTGACGCGGGCGGCGGTGGCGGTGCTGGCGTTTCCCAGCTTGACCGTCGTAGACCGAGCGATCGCCCGCCGCCCTACAGAATTTCCCTACATCCCGGGACTGCTTTCATTTCGGGAGATTCCGGCGGTCTTGGATGCGCTCAATCAGCTCGTCCTACTGCCCGATCTGCTGCTGTGCGATGGTCAAGGACTGGCCCATCCCCGTCGCTTTGGAATCGGCTGCCACCTAGGTCTGCTGACGGGGATTCCCGCTGTCGGCGTGGCCAAGTCGCGGCTGGTGGGCACTCACGAGGAGGCTCCGGAGACGAAGGGCGACTGGACGCCGCTACGCCACAAGGGCGACACCATCGGAGCGGTGCTGCGCAGCCGGCCAGGAACCAAGCCCCTCTACATCTCTCCAGGACATCGGATCAGCCTAAAGCGCGCTGTGGATTACGTGATGCGCTGCACCACCCGCTACCGGCTGCCGGAAACGACGCGTCACGCCCACAAGCTGGCCTCTGGACCGCCGCTAGAGTCGCTGCCGCCGCTAGACTCATCGCCGCTGCAGCCTACGCTACCCGGGCTACAGTAATCCACCTCTTTATCAATCCGCCTCTTTATCAATCAGGTCTGCAGCAGTTGAGGCCTTGAAACTGCTATTCTCGGTCTAGGCCGACAGGTCTAGGCCTATGGAGAGGCTATGCCCATGGAGACGCCCGCTATGCAGATCAGCCAGGTTGACGCGTTCACGGCGCGCCCCTTTGCCGGCAACCCTGCTGCCGTATGCGTTTTGCCCGCTCCGCAGCCTGACGACTGGATGCAGCAGGTGGCCCAGGAGATGAACCTGTCGGAAACGGCGTTCCTGCACCGTCAGGACAGCGGCTTTAGCCTGCGGTGGTTTACGCCCGCAGTCGAGGTCGATCTTTGCGGCCACGCGACGTTAGCCAGCGCCCATGTGCTGTGGACCGAAGGCCATCTCCCCATGACCGAGCAGGCTCGCTTTGAAACCCGCAGCGGCCTGCTCACTGCCCGGCGGGCTGACGACTGGATTGAGTTAGATTTCCCCGCGACGCCGGCATCCCCAGCGCCTGAGCCCCAAGGGCTATGTGAGGCCCTTGGGGCTCAGCCCACTTTTGTGGGAAAAAGTCGCTTTGATTATCTGCTTGAGCTAGAGTCTGAGGCAGTCCTGCGGCAGCTAAAGCCTGATTTTGCTCAACTGCGATCGCTTCCGGTGCGCGGCGTAATCGTCACCAGCCAGGCTGAGTCAGGGGACTACGACTTCGTCTCGCGATTCTTCGCGCCCGCTTCCGGCATTGACGAAGACCCGGTTACCGGCTCGGCCCACTGTGCCCTGGGGCCGTTTTGGCAGGCTCGTCTTGGGAAAGCGGCCCTGCTGGCGTATCAGGCATCGGCTCGAGGCGGGGAGATGAAGGTCTACTGCCGGGGCGATCGCGTGGGGCTGCGGGGGCAGGCCGTGACGGTGCTCAAGGGCAGACTCATATCGAGCTAGCGGCGATGATTTTTGCCTACGACTACTGCCCCTATGCCGACGCCGCGCAGTCTGAGGACTGGCTACAGTCTGCCGATCGCATCTACCGAGACATTGGGGAACGCCATCAGCTCCAGCAGATGTGCCGCGACTGTCGTCAGGAGCCGCCGGTCACGCTGCTAGTGCGCCGGCTCGCGGACTTGGGCGAATCGCTGCAGGCGGTGGGCGATCGCCTGAGTGAATTCTCCCAGCTTGGCGTTACGATACGCACTGCCGAAGCAGATGACCTATCGCCCTACGATCTTCAGAGTTTACGGCTTGCCCAAACCATCAGCCGACAGCAGCAGCGCCAGCGAATTTGTCAGGGCCACGCCAACGCCCGCATCCAGGGCCAGCCGCCGCCGGGCAAAGCCCCCTATGGCTATCGCCGCGGCCCCGACTGCTACACCCTTGACCGCAGCGCCGCTGCCGTAGCCCGGGCCTTCTTCGAACATTTTCTGCTGTATGGCGCGCTGCGGCGCAGCGTGCGCTACCTCGCCGAAGCGCACGGCAAAAAAATCTCGGTGTCCACCGGCAAGCGCTGGCTCTCCAGCCCGGTCTACCGGGGGGATTTGGCCTACCACAGTGGCGATGTCATCCCCGACGCCCATGCGCCTATCCTGTCGCGGGACGAGGCCGCTCAGATCGACAGGCTGCTGCGCCGCAACCGGCAGTTTGCGTCCCGCAGTAGCACCGCACCGCGATCGCTGGCGGGGCTAGTGGTCTGCGGCCGCTGTCAAACGTCGATGACGGTGGGGCAAACGACCCCTAAGCGGGGCCGGCGGCGGGGCAAGACCTATCTCTATCTGCGGCCGAGTCACTGCCCTTATCGAGATGTCGACAGTGGCCGCTGCTCATCCCTGCCCTACGCTGATGTTTTAGGAAAAACCGTTGACCGTATCTGCGACGAGCTCCCTCGCACCGTTGGCCAGTCTGCGCTGCCCCCTGTAGATTCAATCAAGGCGAATTTGGCCCAGCAGATAGACGCCAAGCAGGGGATCTTAGATCAGCTTGGGTCCTTTGAGGCTCAAGGTATTTTAGATCGGCAGACTGCAGCCCTACGGGCCTACACGCTGCAGACCGAAATCGCTGCGCTTCGAGAGCAGAGCGGGCAGCTTCCCCCCGCTAGTCTGATGTCCATTGCGCAGACGGTTTCTATTCCCCAGTTTTGGTTTGACCTCTCTGAGACCGAGCGGCGGTTCTACTTCCGGGAGTTTATTCAGCAGATCGAGCTGACGCAGCAGGACGGCGATTGGGACCTATCGCTGTCGTATCGGTTCTAGTGCTTTGTCAGGGCGAAAAATTAGGATGCTGTAGATTGGCGTTGAGCAAGGCGAAACCCAGCGCCAGCAGTGACTTTGTTGGGTTTCCTCCGTCAATCACAACCTATAAATTTAGGGTTGACGCTCCGCTAGTCACTTGGCGTGAATCGATAGGGCCAGGCCTCAAGCAGGTCAGCGCCGGCTACGGCAGGGCCCCGGCTAAAGACATGAGGGCGACCTCCCACACCAGCCTTGGCTGTACGTAGCGCTGGAGCTGCTGGCGGGCCTGCTCTAGCGTCTGCAGGCGGCGGCGGCAGACGGCCCAGCTATGGCTTGGGTCACCTTTGCCATAGTCGTGATGCTGCAGATAGTCGATTGCCCAAAGCTGAGCTTCTACATCTAGCTCTCCAGCAAGGCTCTGGGCCATTGTTAGCGCCTGCCGGACGTCCGTGGGTAAATGGTCCAGCGCTTCTTTCGTCTCTATCGACAGCTGGTTCCACTGGTTCAGGGCCGCGATCGCCCGCCCAGGGCTGCCCTGGGCCATCGACAGCAGATCCGGGCGCGCCAGCAGCTCAATCGCCCCCTGTCGCTGCAGCACCGCCGCCATATCTTCGCCGCTCAGCCGCTGAAACGGCACCTTCTGACAGCGGGAAATTATCGTAGGCAGCAGCTCGCTGCTGTGAGCGATGACCAGCAGCGTTGCGTTACCGGGCTCCTCTAGGGTTTTGAGCAGGGCGTTGGCGGCAGGCTCGGCCATCGCCTCTGCGCCGTCGATCACAACCACCGATCGGGGTGCGTTTAGGGGGGGGCGAGCCAAAAAGCGGGTCATCTCTCGCACCAGCTCCAACCGAATCTGGGGGGGCGATCGCCGCTTTACCCCGGCAAGCTCAGCCTCAGCAGGAGTCAGCCTTTGGCCCTGATGGAGATAGGTCGGCTCGACCCACAGCAGGTCGGGATAAAATCGCTGGTCAGGCGACTGGAGCGCTGCACCCTTAACGGGAGCTTGCGTAAGCAGCGCCGCGGCAAACCGCTGTGCCGTGAGCCGTTTACCGATACCCGATGGTCCAACGAACAGATAGGCCGGCGCGATGCGGCAGCGGGAGAGGACCTGGGTCAGCAGCCCCGTCGCCTGAGGCTGGCCAATCACATCCGAGAATAAAGCCATTGGTCCATTTTGTTTGGTATCTCCACTCTATTTGGTATTTATGGGTTGGCTGCCGAGCCAGTCACGCAAACGCTCCGCGACAGCGGCCTGAACAGTACCGGCCACTTGGTTCGCGCTGCCGCTGGCGTCGATGCGAACAATGCGCTTGGGGTGAGCTGCCGATAGGGCCAAAAACCCCTCGCGCACCCGTCGGTGAAAGGCGAGGCCGCTGCCCTCAATACGGTCGATCTTGCCGCGCTGCCTAGCGCGCTCCAAGCTTTGCTCTACCGGCAGATCGAGCCACAGCGTCAGATCGCTCTGGAGACCCATCGCGGCAATTTGATTGAGGTGGTCGATCATGGAAGCGTCTAGGCCACGGCCAAACCCTTGATAGGCCACGGTAGAATCGATGAAGCGATCGCACAGCACGATTGAGCCCGCCTGCAGCTCGGGAACGAGCTGGGTGGCCACATGCTGAGCCCGATCGGTGGCGTAGAGCAGCAGCTCAGCGACCGGATGAATATCAAGCGCTTTTGCGGATGCGTCCTCTGGCGCAAGTAAGATTTGACGCAATGTCTGCCCGAGGGGGGTGCCTCCCGGCTCGCGAGTCGCCACTACGCGCCGCGCCGAACGGCCAATCAGCCACTGCTGTAGACGCTGGAGCTGCGTCGTCTTCCCACACCCCTCGATGCCCTCAAATACAATCAGCTTGCCCTGCATATGCTCTTACGAGTAACTGTAGCTTTATGATTAGTCTGTTTAGGGAATTTTCGAATATAAAATTCGAATATAAAACAAGTATGGGCAAAGGTTGCGGGACGACTTGAAAAATATTGCTACCTATACTAGCCTTATGGCACAAGGTATAGGGTCAAAGCTAACCTTGTCCCGGTGCCTGAGACCCAAGCTGACCCATAGCGCCATTTTTTCCAATTCCTGGGTCGGTATTGGGTTAACTAGATGGGGCTACTGGCCAATCTCTCTAGGCCAGTTCTTTAGGGCTTCGTGCCCCAAGCTAAGAGCGATTGAGACGCGTTGTGAATTCATTTTGGATGAGCAATGCTTTTGCAGACGGTCCCAGCGTCGAGAGGTTGGGCCAAAACCTACAGTTTAGGATAGCTCTCCGAAATGCATCTGGGTACGTTGTTCAAATTTAAACATTCGATTCTACAATCTTTCCATGGCTCGTTACATAAGCGCTTGTAGATCAGCAACATCGCTCGATAACCTCCGGCAACTGATTACGGACGTCCTCCGGGCCTGTAATTTTAACGTGATCTATGAGAAGGGCGACTACCTGGTGGCCAAGGAGGTCCCGGGGGGCGTTAGCTTCTCTAAGCTAGTCACGGTTGAGGTGGTCATTGGCAACTATCCGCACGTCGTGCAGCCTGAGGCAGAGCGGGACCTTGAAATGAGCTTCGTGATTAAGAACGAGGAGCTCCCCCTCCAGGTCGATAATCACTGCCGCAGAAAATTCAACCTCGTCAATCGAGCGCTCGCCGAGAATCAGTACCTCGAGCTGGTCGACGACATTGCCTAGCATCGCTGCAGGATGCTCTGGCGCATTCTTTCCAGCCAAAGCGGGCTCGCTTTGGCCCGGTCGGCGGCGCTTTAACGGCCAAAATTCAAGCCTTCAGAACGCACAGCGGCTGGGCCAGGCAATAGGCAAAGTTGAACCCACAGTCTAACTGTCCAGCCTAATCGTCGTCCGATTCCTCACCGTCTTCCGGGTCACCCACCATGTTGGGACTAATCAAGGTAACGTCGTCAAACTCTTCGCTCACCGGTGGAATGGTGACCACTGCGTCCCGCTTGAGCATGTAGTAGATAGCATAAACCTGGGGACCGAAGATAATCTTGTCGGCATCCTCTAGATCATGGGCCTGAAGCTTGCGGCCGTTGATTAGTAGCCCGTTAGCGCTGGTTTTTCCCTTCAGGTTGCCGTCAACAATCCGATAATAGTGGCCCCCATCTTCGTGGGGAAGCTGCACTAGCGTCGCGTGGCGTCGAGAGACAAACTGGGATACCAAGCGAATATCGCATTTGGGGTCTCGACCAATTGAGTAGACCGGACTGTCCAGAATAAATTCTCGACGGCCCTTGTTGTCCTCGATGATCAGGAGGTGGTTCTGGTGCGCTTCCGAAGGCATTGTTAATTTATCGTAAATCTATAGAAGTGGCGTTTAAGGCGGTGTTTTGCAAGATCTCTTACAATACCCATTCCTTAAAGAGTTAACCTTTTCATAAAACCTGACTGTATAAGGCGGCTTACTGTGCCCGAGCCAGACCGCTTTAGTCTAGAGTAACCCAATTCCATAAACTTTCCAGTCGCCCGCTATCTGTCCTGCCCACCATAATTGAGCAACAGGGAATTCGTGACTACGCTGACCGAGCTTAGCGCCATCAGCGCCCCTGCCGTAGCCGGGCTGAGCAAAAGTCCCGTCAGCGGAAACAAAAGCCCCGCAGCGGCTGGAATGCCTAAAATGTTGTAGGCAAAGGCCCAAAACAGGTTTTGGCGGATTTTGTTGAACACGCGCCGGCTCAGGCGGATAGACCTGACCACATCCTCAAGATCGTTGGTGGTCAAGATGATGTCGGCGGTTTCAACGGCGATGTCGGTGGCTTTGCTCAAAGAGATGCCGACGTCAGCCTGAGCTAGGGCGGGGGCATCGTTAATGCCATCACCGACCATAGCTACGATGCGTCCCTGGGTCTGAAGCTGGGCAATAACGGCGGCCTTTTGCTCGGGCCTCACCTGGGCGCGCACTTGATGTTCGGGTAGCCCCAATTCAGCGGCAACGGAGCGGGCAGTCTCTGGGCGATCGCCCGTGAGCATCACTACCTCAAGGTTCATCTGCTGCAGCTGCGCTAGAGCCTTAGCCGCGCTCGCTCGAATCTGATCCTGCAGGGCAAACAGCGCCACAGGCTCCTGTTCGACGGCCAGCGCCACGATGGTTTCCCCGGCAGCGGCCCAGGACGATGTCCCGTGGGTTTTACCACCGTTTTTAGGGTCATCTTCAGAGTCCTGTTCGGGGACGGCTGTGCCAAGCTCCCGGAGCCAGTCTGGCGACCCCAAATGAACCTGACGGCCGTCGACTACCGCCGCTGCCCCTCCGCCCGGCGACGTTTGAAAATCCTGGGCCTGGGGCAGGGGTAGCGATCGCTGATGGGCGGCGTCCTGAATGGCGATCGCCAGCGGATGATTTGTCCCCTGCTCTGCCGCAGCGGCTATAGCCAGCGCCCTGTCCTCATCCAGCTGCGCTCCCGTAAAATTGGGCCGCAGGACCCGACAGCGCGTCAGGGCCGGCCGGCCTTCGGTGAGGGTGCCGGTCTTGTCAAACACAACGGCGTCGAGCTTGTGCACCGTCTCTAGAACATCCCCGCCGCGAATCAAAATCCCCTGCTCAGCGCCAATTCCAGACCCCACCAAAATGGCGGTTGGGGTCGCTAGGCCGAGGGCGCAGGGACAGGCCACCACTAAAACCGCAATGGACAGCCTCAAGCTGACGATTAGGGGAGAGGCTGTGTCGCCAGGAGCATGGTGGGGGCCGTGGTGCAGATGGGTGACGCCGGCCTGCATGACCTCGGGAAAGAGATCCGTACCGACGCCGTACCAGAATAGAAACGTTAGCGCCGCCACCGCCAAAACGCCGTAGGTAAAGTAGCCTGCCACAGCGTCCGCCAGCCGCTGAATCGGCGCTTTACGGGTCTGGGCGCTCTCCACCAGCTGAATAATCTTGGCCAGGGTCGTGCGATCGCCCACGCGGTCTACTTCTAGGGCAACCGCTCCCGTCTGGTTCAAGCTGCCGGCGCTGAGGCTGTCCCCCACCCCGCGCTCAACCGGCAGCGACTCTCCCGTCAGCATTGACTCGTCGACCGTCGTTTTCCCCATAAGAACGGTGCCGTCTGCCGGAATTTTTTCTCCGGGCAGAACGGCTAAAATCTGTCTGACCTGCAGGGCCTCGGCGGGGATCATCTGGCTTTGGGCCAGGTCAAGCTGGCCTGCCTGCTGGACTAGTGCCGCTTTCTCAATTAGCAGTCGCCGGGCCTGGGTGGGCTGCAGCGACAGCAGCGCCTTCAGAGAGGATGCCGCTCGGGCCCGGGTCCGGTGCTCTAGGGTCCGGCCCAGCAGAATAAACCCGACGAGCATCACGGGCTCGTCAAAAAAGCACTCCCAGTTTAGAGGCGGATAGAGCAGCGCCACCGCGCTGGCAACATAGGCCGTCGCCATGCCTAGCCCCACCAGGGAGTTCATGTTGGGCCGCCGTCGCCGGAATCCCTGCCAGCCGTCGACTAAGATTTCACGCCCTGGCCCGGCGAGCGCTAGCGTCGCTAGCCCAAAGTGGAACCAGATGTTGCTCAAAACGGGAATAGTAAACCAGTTGAGCTCCCCAGCGTGGCCCACCAGCGACACAATCAGCAGCGCTGCCGCGATCGCCAGCCGCTTCATCTGATTCTGCCGCTCCTGGCTATCCTCATCTGCCGCGGCTGCGCCCGGCTGCGTCCGCTGCGCCGAAAATCCGCTGTCCGACAGACGCTCGGTCAGCTCTTTCACCAGCGTATCGCTATCGACACCCGGCTCATACGCCACCCAGGCCTTCCCGGTTACCAGATTCACCGTCGCCGCGCTGATGCCATCGTGCTGAGCCAGACGGCGCTCGACGGCCTGCACACAGCCGGCACATTTCATGCCGTCTACGCGCAGCGTCAGCGTGTTGTCGTCGCTATCTTTTGATGAAGGCTTGTGGGAAAGGCGGCCTGGGGGGGATGTGGTTTGCATTATTTAAGACGGTTTAGGAGACCACCGCTAAATTGCTCAGGATAAATGGTGGTGGCTGGGAGAGCTGCTTGACGGCGATGAGCGCCCCAAATGCGGCGCTCGCGAAGAAGCTGCCGGCGATCGCCGAGGATTCTGCCGTAGCCGGCTGTAAACGACTAGACTACCGGCGAGAGCAGCGATCGCTACGCCGCCAGGTCTGGCGATCGGGTTGACCCAGGAAAGCAGCATGAAGCTGCCGGCACCGATAAACGCGTAGCCGCACTGGTTGAGGCGCTGTATTGACTTGGGAGTCGCCGACATCGCGATCGCTAAGGGAGTTTGCGGGGGGTTGCCTTTTGGTCTGTCCGCTTGTGATCTTATGATTATGATCTTAGCGCTATCGCAGCGGGATGGTCATCACTAACCCGCCTCAGACGGAGCGCATCTGCACAATCTGACCCACGTGAGCCCTTTATGGACGTTATTCCTGCTATCGATTTATTGGACGGTCGCTGCGTCCGGCTGTATCAAGGCGATTACGGCCGATCAGAGGTCTTCAGCGAAGACCCGCTCGCCGTGGCCCAGCAGTGGGTAGACCAGGGGGCCCGGCGGCTTCACTTAGTCGATTTAGACGGCGCTAAAACAGGCCAGCCTACAAACTACGGCACCATCGAGGCTATAGCCCAGTCGATGGCAGTGCCAGTCCAGGTGGGGGGCGGTATTCGCAGCCGGCAGACCGCCGAGGATTTGCTGGCTCGCGGCGTCAACCAGGTAATTTTAGGAACTGCTGCCGTGGAGGAGCCGGCCCTAGTCAAGACCCTATGCCGCGCCTTCCCGGGGAAAATTGTGGTGGGCGTGGACGCGCGGAATGGCAAGGTGGCGACCCGGGGCTGGCTCGAAACCTCTAGCTTAGACGCCGTTGAGCTCGCGCAGCGCATGGCAGGCTACGGCGCGGCGGCGATAGTTTATACCGATATTTACCGGGACGGGACGCTGCAGGGGCCCAATAAAGAAGCCCTTAGGACCCTGGCCCTGGCCGTTTCGGTCCCCGTAATCGCCTCCGGCGGCGTCAGCACCGTTAGAGACCTGCTAAGCCTGCTGGCCCTCGAGCCTGCCGGCGTGAGCGGCGCTATTGTCGGTCGGGCGCTCTATAGCGGCAACCTGAAGCTTTCGGAGGCGCTGAAGGCGGTGGGTCCGGGGCGACTGCAAGACGTCCCCCCAGATTTTGACTCGTCCGCCTTCGCGTAGTTAACGTCTCAGAAGCCGATCGCTTAGAACAAGGGCTGCCAAAGCGCTAAGCCACGGAGGGCGAGGCCTGAGCCAGCTCCGGCTCATGCATCGCGTCCCGAATCTCGCTCATCGCGTCCACAAGCCGGTCCATATCTTCGCGGGTGTGAACCGCGTTGGCCGTAATCCGCAGGCGAGGCTTGGCGATGAACCAAATTGGCGAGACCCAGATGCCATAGTCATACATCAGGGTACGGGCAAACAGCTTCGGGTCGACGTCCTCTGGCAAAACTACCGGAATGACGTTGGTCTCACCAATGGTCTCGAAGCCTCGCTCGTTCAGCTGCGATCGCAGGTAGGTCGTGTTCTCCTGCAGATGGCGCACTAGCTCTGGGCGCTTGCGCACCTGGCGGATGCTCTCCAAGGCCGCCGCCGTAATTGGCGCCGGCAGAGAGATGGTGCCGATGGAGGTCGGCGATACGTGGAGCAGCGGCTTGAGTTCGGCTACTGGAGAGCTGATGGCGGCACCGGCTGAGGCGGCAAACTTGGAGAATGTCGTCATAATCAGCGGCACTACTCCCTTGTCCAGCGCGTCCTGGGGCGTCAGGTTGTAGTACTCGTAGATGCCGCGCCCGGTCGCCCCGATGGCGCCGCTGGCGTGGGCCTCATCCATCACCAGCACGCTGCCAGGATAGGCTGACATCACCTCGATCATGTCGGGCAGCGGCGCTAGATCGCCATCCATAGAAAATACGGCGTCGGAAATCACCATGATGCGATCGTTAGGCTGGGCGTAGCGCTTTAGCTTGCGGGCCAAATCGTCGCTGCTGCAGTGGCGGTAGGCCCGCACCCGCACCCGAGGGCTGTGGCCAAACATTTTGCCTGAGCGGGTACCTGCGTTTGTAATCGCCGAAATAATGCAGCCGTGATTCAGTACATCGCTGAGGATCAGCGTCTCTCGGGTATGCTTAAACCCCGGAACAGGAATGGCCAGGTGACAAAAGGCGTCCATCAAGGCCTGCAGCGCCATCCAGGCGTTAAGAAATAGCTGGGTATGCGGCAGGTGCTTAAATTCTGAAATTTCTCGCTCTAGCTGACGATGGAGATCGATGCGGCCGCTGAGTACGGCACAGGAACTATTTGAGGTGCCGTACTGTCGAATAGCATCGATAGCCGCTTCTTGAACCGCCTGATTTTGCACGAGCCCCAGCACGTCGTTTGTGCAAAAAGTCAACACCTTATGCCGATCGCCCGTAGCGGCGTCTTCAATCTCCACAATGTTGCCTTGGCGACCTAGACAGACGTACTCGTCAGGCTCGAGGCCGCTTTCATACCAACGCTGAACGTATTCTTGAACAACTTCCACAGTAAAACTCCCCTCACCTTAACTGATTAACTCGCGAGCGTTTGCAAATCGCTGACGGCTAGTGGCTCCGCTTAGAAGTAGGTCTATCCCTACCTCAATTTGAAACACTTGGCCTTCTACGTTGCATTTCTTCATCCTGACATGGTTATCCGCGGAGCACCTAGTAGGTCAAACAAATCAACCGCCAGGATGATGCGGCTTGGACCCACTCAATTCCCTTAGCCTACGCCAGGAATATCCCAGTATGGGACACTCCAGCCAATTTTTTAAGCGAAACCTCCTTTCACTTTGCCAAATATTGATTCACTCTTCCGAAGAGACTGTGACAGTTCTAGCCTGATGTGGACCACAGGCTACGCTGCCCCGCTCTCGAGACGCCGACACCTCAGCCTTGGCGTCTGATTCTACCCCAGCTACAGCTTGATCCCTACCGGCAGATGGCCGCACCTCGATGGCGCGATCGCCGCTTGGAAAAGGCTTACTTTCGCTAGCGGGGCTGCCCCACTGACGCGCCATCGATCGCTCGGTAGACGAGGCAATAAACTGCTCGTACTGTCGCACCATAACGCGCTGAAGGGCGATGATTGCCGGATTAATCTCGACATAGCGTTCCGGGCGTCGTCTGTATTGACGCTGCTCACTCTCCATCATCTCTACATCCTGGGCCAAGAAGGGCTGCAGCATAAACCGGCGGACAATTCGGCTTAGGGCGGGGTAGGCCAGCTTGACGAGCCACCGAGGCAGCCGGAGCCTGAAGAAAAACAGGGCGAACGAGCGGCTCTCGTCTGGCCCAATCGGCAGGCGCATGAGATACACCGACGATATGCCTTCCAAGGAACTGGCATAGTGGGGGTAGCGATAGTTGATCGAGATGGGTAGCGTGGTCACTTCGTCGGCCCGCTCGGCAAGCCCCAGGAATTTGGCGAGCACGCCTTTGTAGGACACCTGATATTTGGCGCTGATGGCGCTGTCGGTTGCTTTAAGGTCGAGCAGCAGGGGGTCGAACCACCCCTGAAGCTCTTGGTGCAAAAAGCCGTGGAACACATCCATAGCGTTCTCGTTGCAAACCGAGAAATGGGCCTTGAACTCGGCGGTAATGGGTACCATAAACCAGCCGTCTTGGTCGAACTCATCCACCTGCGGCAGCGATCGCTCAAGTGCCAGGTGGGGCTCTCCTGGAAATACCCACATGAGGCCGTGCTTTTCCTGGACTGGGTAGCTGCGGACGCTGACGCAGGGGCGCTTCTGCTCGGGCGGTAGGTAAGGAATAGATACGCACTCCCCCGTATCGCCGTCGAACCGCCACCCGTGGTAGGCACAGGCCAAATGCTCCCCAGATACCTTACCCCGGTGCAGCTCGACCCCACGATGGGGACAGCGATCGTCAAGCGCGTGCAGCCCACCTGCCTCATCTCGATAGAGCGCTAGCGGCTGCTGCCAGACGATCACCTGTATGGCCTGACCTCGCTTGAGCTGATCTGACCAGCCCAAGGGATACCAGTAGTTGGGGTTGATGCCAATCTCGCGTACAGCGGTTTGAACCGTCTCGCTCTTAAGCGTTGTTGCCAAATCCATGGGTTATCGTTCTGTCCTTGTGTGCCTGCAGGTCGGCGCACCAGTGCCCCGTTGCGTACTGGTGCGATACTGAGCGCGGCATAAAAATTTCAGCCAAAATTGTAGTATCGTACACTACCTCAACATAGGGGCCTGAGGGCGAGACAGATAGGTCATTGATCGACTGTCACTGCCCATTCAGTATGTTATAAACAGTAACGCATGATTGACATACGTGAGTAATCGGGGTAACCCAGATTTTATATTGTCCAGTCTGATTGTTAGCCCGTGGGCCAGTAGCGTTATACCAGTAGCGTTATACCCGGTGGCGCTATATCGGCCGCTGTGCCGTCAACGTTGACTCTACTGATACCATGGCGCTAAAGTCCTTGACCCGCCCCAATTCCAGACGGTTTACCCAGCTATATGTCTTAATTGGGGCGGGGTGCTTAACGACAATGACCGGCGGCATTGTCTCTCCGGTACTGCCAGAAATTGTGCAGCAGCTTCAGCTCGACCCCCGCTGGGCCGGCACTTTGGTCAGCGCCCATGCCCTCGCCATTGCTCTGTTTACACCCATACTGGGCCTGCTTGCCGACCGAGTAGGCAAGCGCCGCGTCCTGATTGTCTCTCTACTGTGCTATAGCGTTTTTGGCGCTGCCGGCGGGTTTATGGCGCAGCTCGGTCCCCTGCTGATCAGCCGCGTTCTGCTGGGCATCGCCAGCGCGGGTATTGCGGCGGCTAGCATCGGATTGCTGAGCACGATGTACGATGGGGAAGCGCGCACCCGGATGCTGGGCTACGCGACGAGCGCAATGACGACGGCCAGCATCTTCGTTCCGGTTGTTGGCGGCTGGGTTGGCGCAATTCACTGGTCCTTCGCCTTCTATCTCTATGGATTTGGCGTCCCGGTAGCCCTGTTGGCTACGATAATTTTACGGGAAGGAAGCTACAGATCGAGTAGCCTCATCGCCAGCCCCAAAGAGCTGCTGCGGGTGATCAGGCAGCCCGCGGTACTGCGGCTTTACTTGAGCATTACCCTAGCGGCGGCTGTGGTCTATGCGGTGGTCATTTACACCCCCCTGTATCTCAAAGACGCCATCGGCGCTGACCCCGCCCTCAATGGTTTCGTACTGGCAATTCGCGCGGTGGGCGCCGCTACAATGTCGGCGATCGCCGCGAGCCGCCTCGCCAAAGCCATTGGTACAGGGCCCACCGTGGGGCTAGGCTTCGTCATCATGGGGGCCATGTTGTGCACTATTCCGCTGCTCGACCGTCTCTGGACAATTGTGCCGGCAGCGGTCCTGTTTGGCATGGGGTTTGGAATTACCATCCCTAATATTTACGACGGCCTCGCCGCCCTAGCCCCCCCCGAGATTCGCGCCAGCGTGCTCGCGATTGGCACGGGCACCAATTCCTTGGGGCAGTTTCTGTCGCCGCTGCTGCTTGGCCCCGTCTGGGAGACTGCGAGTCTGCCGACGGTATTTTACGCCGCTGGAATCCTAGCCATAGGCGTCGGCATTATTAGCTGGGCGGTGCCTCTCGCTGCGCCAGTGCCGAGCGGCTCAAAGTAGGCCTTAGGAAAAATAGGCCCTAGAAAGGGAGACCCCAGGCCAGCAGGCCCCAGGCAAGTCGGAGCCGCAGCGGGGTTCAGCAGTCAATCCGGACAGCCTAAACCTTTGCGATCGCCTCATCAGCTGCCGCCTCAAACTTGCGCTCCCAGGCATCATGGCTCGCACGTGCATCCTGGACAATGGGCGATGCGGCCACTAACCGGCAGACGAGCCAGTTCACCAGCGACAGCGGAAACCGCATCGGGCGCACGATGTCTAGAAATAAAACGGCCCGATAGCCCTCGGTATTGTTCCAGACTTCGTGGTAGTAGGTATCGTCAAAGATGAGGCTCTTGCCCTCTTGCCAGTGGGCAATTTGGTCGTCGACCTGGATATAGCATTGGTCCGCCGGTTCGGGTACCTTGAGGCCCAGGTGATAGCGAATCAGCCCTTTGTGCTTGCCGCGATGGCGCGGGATATGCTTGCCGGGGGCCAGAATGGAAAAGAAAGCGACTTTGAGGTCTGGAATTTGCTCAAGCAGCGCCGTGGTCTGAGGGCAGCGCCGACAGTTACCTTCAGCGCGAAAGCCAAACGCCCAGAAGAAGTACGTTTTCCAGCGGTTGTCGTTGGCAATCCGGTACTGGCGCTTGGAAATGTCTTGAAAGTTTGGCAGCTCATCGACGCGCTCAAGAATCCCGTCTAGCTCCTGACGAATCGTCATCCAGTTTTCTTCTAGAAAGGCTGCCCAGGGAAACTGCTTAGGCGTGAAGAAGACAGAGTCTCCCACTTTGGAGTAGGCCGGCACTGTTTTCTCAATATACGGTACTATTTTCTCTAATCGCTTGACTACAAACCCAGAAATTGATTTCATTTGCGCTCCTCGACTGTCCGCTTGCTGGCTTGGCCCTGTATTGTATAGCAATTGTCCTGGTGCATTGGGATAACTGCGCGCTCTGCTGCCTACGGCATTTGGGGCTTTGTAAAGGCTCACAGCATCAATATTCACAGCATAAATACATATGGTGCGGTACAGAAACAAGTTAAAGTCGAGGTAAGCTGCCTCAATCGTTTCATTAAAGAAGCGTTAAGCTTTTAGATTTAAGGTTAGGGCACGATTGGAAACTTCGTAGACTAGGCCTATCCCTATTCAAGGTCTGCTGCGAGCAATCACTCCTGTAGGTTGTCAATGGACTGCGACGTATGAACGCTACTGCCCGGCACTTCGTGCACGCCTTGGGTTTAATGTTTCTATTGTTACTTACATCGGCAGCAGGCGACGTCGGGATATTGGAGGCGTTTGGTGCTCGGGCGACAGCAGCGCCGCTTGTAGAGTCCTCTCCGCCATCTTCTTTATCCCCCAATCGCCTCGGCGTTAAGGATATTTCATCTCAAAAGTTCGCCCAGTTCGTAGAGGCTTATCAACGTGTCTCAACATTGACATCAGCTGAGACTGACAGCCCAGATTATACGGAGATCAATTCAAGAGACTCTGGAAATCAAGACGCTCTAGACGCTCAAGTTGTGAGCATTCTTGTAGAAGTTGGTCTGTCTGAGCAGGAATATAGGCAGCTGGCCACATTAGCCAACAGCGACCCGGAGTTTAGCAAATCCGTTGCAGCTCAGATTCAAGACGTGATGCACCCTTGAACTGAGCTAAAGTCGGAGACCACAAATAAATGACGCTGCTCAGAAATTACGGCTACTGCATCACGTTACCTTTTCCACAGCCCCTTTAAGCTCACCGCGCCATGGTTCAAGATATTCTTCTGACATCGTTTCGAGTTTGGCGACCTGACCAGCCCTCTAACTCGTCCGATGACCTTCTGCAGATAGTTGCCGCTAGCTATCCAAATCTCTCGAGGCTGCTCTTTTTACGCCGCCTGCCCGTTCATTTCGAGCAGGCACCCCAGCAGGTCATCGCCGCTATCGAGGCCTACAGACCTGCTGCCGTAGTCTGCTGTGGCATGGGGGAACCACGGCATCGCCTGGGCCTAGAATCGACTGCGGTGATCGATAATCGGGCGCTCCGCTCTCCGCTGCCGCTGTCGGCGCTTTTACAGGGGTTGCCTACAGCTGAAATCAGCGACGATGCTGGGCGGTTTGTCTGTAATCAGCTATACCACGACATCCTCGACCATCTCCACAGAACCTCGACTGCCCCCGGCCTGTTTGTCCACGTCCCTAGACTGACGCCGGAAAACTGTAGCGCGATCGCCACTGACTTTATGCAGATCCTAGATCGGCTAACCCATTGCCTGCCCGCACCCAGACTCAGCACTGTCACCATCAAGTCTACTGCGCGCCTGCTGCGACAAGCGTCTTGAGGGCAGCCATAAAGCAAAGCGCCAGCAAGGCGTGACCCTCCGCTAGCGCTATTGAAGATGTCGCCAGAAGCGATGTCCTCTGCACCGCCCTCAGCAGGACTATCCCATGCCGATAATGTCAAAGACGCCGGCGTCGAGCACCTGCACTAAGAGATAGGCAAATATGACGCCGCCAATACCGCCGATAAGGAAGCCGCCTGCAAATTCGCTCCAGCCTTCGACCGTGCTCAGCGCCTCTGGAGGGTTGGGGTTAGTCAAAGTGGAGACGGGCTTCTTGACGCCGTTGCTTGAGTAGAGGGATAGGCAAACCGTCAAGACCAGTACCAGCAAGATTGCTGCGGCTGCTCCGGCAAATCCAGAAACGTCGGTATCGCGCAGCGGGCCTAGCAGTACGAACGGGCCATAAAGTAAGTATCCATGGGCCATACCCACCTCAAGCCCGCGCCGCTGAGGGGAAAGCCCAGTTCTGTAGGCGGGTAGGTTGTTGATGAAAGCTCGCGTGAACGCTGATGAATTAATCGGGGTGGCTAGATTACCGACCTCAGGGCTACCAGCGGCGTGAACCACTTCCATACTTCTAGCGCTCTGAACAAATTCGGGGACCTGCGTCATTGTGTTCTATCTCCAAAAAGACTGCGTTGATTAAAGATGTTGGGTAATTAAGTAGAAAGCCATAAATAAACGACGCTACTTGGAGTTCGCCCGTGCTGGGGGGGCGAACTCCAATACCGTTTACTTGTAGCCAGCCGCTCTAGATACCAGTGGCGTCTTCGCGCTCGATATAGATAAACAGAAGGGACATTGCAACGGCTGGAAAGACCAGGCCGACAATGGGCACTAGGATAGAAGGTAAATAAGAGGCTGCCATAAGTCTATGTCCTACGAAATGCAACAAAAGATATATAGACGCCGCTAGCCTATAGTCAGCAGCGGATATATGTAGACACGACTGTACTGTGAATCCTGCAGCAGCAGCTTATATGCTAAGAATTTTTAACATTGTTAAACCAACGTAAGGCCTCAACGTAAGGGTTTAGAAACGCAGGGAATCTTGTCAATATTCTGAAAAACCTGGATACTGAAACGGGTTTATAGCATCCTCCCCTAGACCTATATCAGACGAATCGCCATTTAGCTTGTCAGATTCTTCTGCTCGCGCTGCTGAATCTGTAATTTGGTCCCTGCTTGGTTCAGAATCACCTGATGCCTCGTGACCAGGTGGTTTGCTGTCGTCAGGTCGATCTTTAGGGGTGAGCTGGCGCAATTTCAGCTCTTCAACCTTTGCTAGAGCCGCCGCCCTGGTTTCCGCTGGAACGGCTGATACCCCCTTGAGAAATGGCGGTAGCTCTACACCTGAAGCAGGCAAATCGCTGGGGTCGCTGGATGAAGGAGCGCCGATTGATCCAGACGGCTCTAAAACTGCAGGCGTGAACGGATTACTTGGCTCGGACGGCTCGTTCAGCACCATGATGGCAAATGAGCAGGCGGCTAAGGGTAGAGAATGGGCTGGCGCGATTGAGCGCAGCGCGAGCTGCGCCAGCACGAGCTGAGTTTGCGGGGGCAGCGACACGGCAGCATCCCAGTCAAACGCTTGGGGAATGTGGGCGATCGCCTGGGGATAGGTTTGTTTAGCGATCGCCTCTCCGCTATGGGGATCTATTAGGACTAGAGTCAGCGTCGCCGGTAAACCGAGCTCCGGACCCGAGATTAGGCCTCCGAGCCTTAAGGGTCGCCCGCGGCGAATCGTGTAGGCGGAGTCGTAGAGCTGAATATTGCCCGGCAAAGCTGACGGTAGCGCGGACTGGGCGGGGTCTTCAGACTGTACCGATGTCGCTGCGCCACCGCTGGGCTCGGCTAGCGACTCATGCACTGCTAGCCGAGCCGACATGGCGTTGATAATCTGGTCTGCCATGTCTTCTACGGTCTGAAATAGATTTGCGACCGAGGCCGCCTCATCGCGCAGTGGCTTTGCCACCTCGTCAGCTAAAGGCTTTGCCATCTCGTCAGCCAAAGGCTTTGCCATCTCATCTGCTAAAGGCGCTACCATCTCGTCAGTCAAAGGCTTTGCCGCTTCATCTTCCGCTCGCCGACCCGCTGGATCTTGTGCCTGACCATTCCAGCGGCGGTCTGACCGGGCTGCAGATAGGTCAAATTTAGACACCGCAGGCGGCGAGGCCCTCTCAGAAGTCACTATGGGCGCATTTTCAGCAGATAGATCGGCGTGATTGACCTCAGCCCGAAACGCCGAGAAGCGCGACAGGTCGAGGTCAGCTTCTAGCTCAGAACCTCCATCGTGGGGAACCACCTGCAAATGCAGCGCCACCGCAGCGCCGTCAAGACCGCAGGTGACCTGCCAATGTCCGGGCTGGAGCCGCGTAAACGGAAAGATGCCGACCAGACCCCGATCGTTGGTTTGCCCGACGCGGCGGTGGTGCCGAGGCGAGCCGCCCTCTAAGTCGCGGTAGGCAAGGTGAATCTGTACCGAACGCTGCCCCGGCTGCGACTGACCGACGAGGCGATAGCAGCCCTCTAAGATCTCCGATTCTGGCGGCTCGAGGGGTAACCACTCGCGATCGCCTTCCCGCTGGATCAAAAACCTCCAGTTTTCCATAACTCCCTCACGTGCTGTAGCAATTGTTCTGATGCATTAGAGCAATTGCGCCCGCTGTTGCCTACGAGACTCAAGGCTTTCAGCCAGTTGTGTTGCCTTAAGCAACAGCGCTAACGCAATAGTCCAGAAGATGCTGACCAATTATCAGCCAAAATTAGCCTCTATGGAGAGACAATCAGCAGGCTGTGTCCATCGGGGTCGTTAACCAAGCTGCCTCGACTGTAGCGGTAGGCCTCGGGTAGGTCAATCGGCTGGGGCGAGACCACCACAGCGCCGCGCTGGCGGAGCTTATCTAGAATCTCCTCCGGGGAATCAACGGCGAGCACAGTATGCCTGTGGGGCAAATCGCTGGCCCGCCAGTGGTCAGGGACGCTGCGGCCCGTACCGGGCTTGATGTAGTCTAACAGCTCCATTCCAGCGCCGGTTTCGGCAGGCTGTAGCGGGGTGACCTGCACTTCTGCCACGGGCAGGCCGTCGAGCTGGGCCTGAACCTCTCCTGAGTTGAGGTTGCCTCCCGCCACGGTCATGCCCAGCAGATCGCGGTAGAAGGCTATGCTGGCATCGGTGCTAGACACAGTGATCGCCGTATGGTCGATGCCCAGAAACAGCGCCTCCCCCGGCTGCTGCCACCTGGCGCTTCCCTTGTCGGGGGGGAACCAAATCAGCTCTAGGCTGTGGCGATCGATATCTCTGAATTTAAACGCCTGCACCCCCCCAGCCATGGGATTATCTTCCGGAATGGTCTGCGGCTGGGTTGATATAGATTGAATGGGGAAAGCCTGCAGACGCCCATAGGCCTGCGACATATCCCGAACTACAATCGCCATGTGCTGAAACCAGAGGTCGTTACTCTTGGAATCTTCGGGAATAGACTGAGGCGCAATGTCGAGATACTGCATCAGCTCGATATGCTCATCCCCAAGCTTTAGGGTGGCCAACCGGACCCGAGTTGGCGGAAGCTGGGCCAGCTTACAAAAGCTCTCGTCTTCGATTATGATGTCGCTCACGGGGCTAAACCCAAGGGCCTGAGTGTAGAACTCCCGCGACCGATCCAGGTCAGATACCGTTGTTGCAATAGCGTAAAGTCTGGTGGTGCTCATGACTAAATTTCCTAATCGCGGCGTGAATCCTTACTTAAAGTGAAAATGAAAGTTCAGTTTCAAGAATGGGCAAAGTAGCTTAACACTTGAATTATTTTTGAGCAAATCTGCATAAGAGGGCGTTTGAAAAGTATCAAAAGTTCTGCATTACCCCCTCTAGCTCCCCCTCGCAAAGGGAGAGAACCCAATTTCCCCCCTTTACATTGGCGTAGCCTGCCCGCAGGGCGTAGGAGGACTAAGGGGGTGAAACAGGAGCATAACGCTTTAACCAATGCTTTTCAAACATCCTCTAAGTGCTTAGAGTGCCCATACCGCAGCGATTCCAGCCAAGGGGCCCTAACCAAAAGACTTATATAGAACGATTTAAAGAACATCATGACGCCATCAAAACTCAGTAAAGTTTACTGCAGTCTTTAGGCTATCTGATTCGTAATTAGATACGTTTGATAATAGGTGCATTCAAAATCCAAAAGCATCGTCCCAGCAGACCTGGCTAAGACTAAACTGGGCACCTGCCTGGCAGAGCTATATTACAAGCCTACAGCGGCGACCAAACAAGAGCGACACATCTAACTTGCAGGAGTCAGACGAATGCCCGGCCTAAGAATTGCCTTGGTTGTAGAAAATATATCTAAGGTTATGGGTGGAGAGGCCCAAAAAATATTTGTATACCTAGAAAAGCTCCAGCAGAGGAACTATTCGGTTTGGCTGGTTTGCCACAGCCGGGTTAGGGAAGAGCTGCGGAGGGAGCTGCCACCCGACCAATTTGAGAAGATTAGCTTTGTAGAAGACAATCGCCTACAAATTTTCCTATGGAAGCTTGCTCGCCTGATGCCGACTCGGCTCCGTGAGCTTGTATTTGGCGTTGCCATCAATATAATTTTTCAGCTCAGCGCTAGAAAAACTGTTAAGGCGTTAGTTTCGCGCGAAGACATTCAGGTCGTCTTTCAGCCGACGCCGAATTCTCCCCTTATTGCTAGCGCCCTCTTCAATTTAGGCGTGCCCGTGGTTGTAGGCCCCCTCAGCGGCGGTATGGCTTTCCCGCCAAATTTTGAGCTGGATTCAGCCGTGACGCGGTGGACTATGGCCCTGAGTCAGATGCTAGCAGGCGTTGCGCATTTTTGGATGCCGGGTAAGCGAAAGGCAGATCATATTCTAGTCGCCAATCGCAGGACCAAAGAAATGCTGCCCAGAGGATATCGCGGCACTGTTCATGAGGGCATTATCGAGTGCGGCGTTGACCTGAGAATTTGGAATCCCGACCAGGCCAGCCCGCGGACTGCTGGAGATGCTGTGCGCTTCGTCTATACGGGACGGCTAGTTGACTGGAAGGGCGTCAACTACCTGCTCGATGCCTTCAAGCTCGCCTGCAGAGACCTCGATGCGGTGCTCCACATCATCGGCGATGGCGAGATGCGTCCAACCCTTGAGGCGCAAGCTGAGGCGCTGGGAATTGCGGATCAGGTCAGTTTTTTGGGCTGGATGCCCCACGAGACCCTGAAAGCCCACCTCTCCGACTGCGATGCCTTTGTAATGCCCTCACTGCGGGAAAGCTGCGGAAACGCGGTCCTAGAGGCGATGGCCCTCGGGCGGCCTGCGATCGCCGCCGACTGGGGCGGACCGGGAATGATCGTCGATTCGACCTGCGGCATCAAGGTCACGCCCACGACACCCAACGAGTTCGTGGACGGACTAGCAAGCGCTATGGTCATTCTTGGGCAGTCCCCGGATTTGCGGGCGCGGCTTGGGCAAGCCGGCCTGCAGCGCATCAGATCTCAACATTTTGATTGGGACTCGAAGGTAGACTACATTACGGCGCTGTTTGAGGAGGTGTGTCAGCCCCTATCTTCCCAGGTGATCCAGTCCCCTCAATCGGCTCCTAGCGAGTCACCCAATGGGTCAAGCCATCGCGCTCCGGTCGTTTAGGCTGCCAGCCGTATCAGGGCGAATTAAGGGGTCAGGATGAATATCTGGGTGAAGTAGTAGGCTTGCCCGTCGCGGGCAATGCCCACCCCAGTCAGGCCATAATCTCCGCGAATGTTTGACAGGTGGCCTGGGCTCTCTAGCCAGCCTTGGACAGCTTGCTCACCCGGCTGTGCGTAGCCCTCATTGTAGGCCACGTTCTCAGCCGACCTGCGGTAGTCTATCGACTTGGCGATCGCCGCGACCCGCTGTTCAAACCCCTCGTGGCTGAAGGGAACTTCGCCCTGAGCCATGGCGCTGCTGTGCTGCCGCGCCTGCTGCCGGATGGCCTCATTCGTCGCCAGCGGCGCTAGCCCCTGCTCCTGGCGGTATTGGTTAATCTGGGCTAGCACCGAGTCCTCCAGGGCGGCTAGCGCCGCGTCAGCGCTCCCATCCCCCGCTTCACTATCAGCGCCGCCGTCCCCATTGCCCGCCGCAGCGCCCAAATCGCCAGCCGGCGAGGAATTGGACGCGGAATTGGGCGCAGTCGCCTCAGACGAGCCTGCGGTAGGGCCTTCTGCCGGTGTGGGGCCTTGCTCTGGCTGCGACGAGCAGGCCAGCAGAGCAAGGGCGATCGCCCCGGCGCTAAGCCGTTTGCTGAGGCGTTTCCAGAGGTTGGGTTGGGGTACTGTAGACATAGCTGTAAAACGTTTGTATTGTTGAGGTGTATTGTTAAGGGCGGAGAGTAGCGGCGCAACCCTATGCTAGACCTTGCAAAGCTTGCCCATCAAATGCGCGACATCGGCCAGCACCTCAGCGAGGAGTCTGCCGCCACTCGTAAGCGGCTTGAGCGCACCCAGGCTCTATTTAACGAGGCGATCGCCCGCCAATCAGAGCTTTTTCAATTGCGGCAGGAGTGGGACGAGCGCCTAATCTTTACCAGCGGCATCCCAACCGAGCCCCTTACCCTGCGCCAGGCGATCGCTGCGGCCCCCGCCGCCCATACGGTACTGGCCACCGACGGCTCCCAAATTGCCCCCAGCCACCACGAAATCGCCTACTGCTACTTGATCAATGTGGGGCGCACCGCGCTGCACTACGGCCAGAGCCGCTATCCGCTGCTCGACAGCCTGCCGGAGGTGGTCTACCGGCCGGAAGATCTCTATCAGTCCCATCAGTGGGGGGTGCGTACAGACGAGTGGATGGGATATCGGCGCACCGTATCAGAGGCGGTGGTGCTGAGCGAGCTGGCAGCGGCGATTGAGCCGGCGTCTCTCCCAGTCTTGGCCATGGTAGACGGCTCTCTCGTCTACTGGTTCCTCGACACCCTACCCGAGGGCGCACAGGATCAGCTGCTGCCGCCGATCTTAGCCGCATGGGATCAGCTCCGAGACCGGGGCATTCCCGTCGTCGGCTACATCAGCGCCACCCGCAGCAGCGAATCTCTCAACTTCCTGCGGCTGCACACCTGCCCCTATGATCAGCCCGACTGCCAGCGCCACTGCGCCAAAACCCCGTCGACCCGACAAATTAAGCCACCCTGTCAGGTCTTTTCTCCCCTGCGGGACGCAGCGCTGTGGGGCCAGGTCCTCAGTCCGGGGCAGCGCAGCCCCCTGTGGCGAGGTGGGGCCTCGATTCTGCGGCGCTACGGCGACCACCACATCTACTTCTGCTATCTCCACGTCGGCTCAGAGGTGGCCCGCCTCGAAATGCCCGCCTGGGTGGTCGAGGATGCCGACCTGCTGGACTGGGCCCTCACCCTCACCGTGGCCCAGGTGCAAAAGGGGTATGGCTACCCCGTTGCCCTCGCCGAGTCCCACAACCAGGCCGTAGTGCGCGGCGGCGATCGCCTCCAGTTTTTTAGCCTACTCGAGCGAGAGATGATTCGGGCAGGGCTCAAAAACATTGGCACGTCTTACAAAGAGGCGCGCAAGCGGGGCAGTATTGCCTAGCCGAAAGCAGTACGCTACCGGCTACCAAAGTCTGCCGTTGGGAGGGACCTCAGGCGGAGGCCGTCTCCTAAACTAAGCTCTGTAGCCGCTGGTGATCCAGGCTACATCCAGTATTTCATTTCACTTGAGGATAAACGGACCCCATGGGTAAGGATTTGGGCGAAGAAACCCTAAGTAATCTTGCTGAGGCTGGCATCAAGAGCCAGCTAGACAAGTCGGACCAAGTCAACGTCGATATCAATGCTGATTCTGCCGATATCGTTCAAGGCAAGGTTGACAGCGTCGAGATTGATGGGAAAGGCATGGAGATGAAGGACGGTCTGCGGATGGAGGAGATGCACCTTCAGACCAACGCCGTTGACCTCGACGTCATGAGCACGATGTTTGGTGACGTAAAGCTAGAGCAGTCCACCCAGGCGTCAGCCCAGGTAGTGCTGACGGAAGAAGACATCAACCGAGCGTTTAATTCCAAATTTATTCAACAAAAAATGCAGGGCCTGGAATTGTCGATTGAGGGGCAGCCGGCCCAAGCCAACGTCCAGGGGGTTCAGTTTGAGCTAATGGACAGCGGCAAGGTGGGGCTGACGGCCTGGGTCGAGGTCAACCAAGACAGAAGGAAGACCGCCTTCACGGCAATGCCCCAGGTTAGCGCCGACCATCACCAGGTGATCTTAGAGCAGGTAGAGCACGCCAACGGGGCTGAGTTTTCCTCAGACTTGACCCAGGCGCTCTTAGAGCAGTCAAGACAGCTTCTAGACCTGAGAAACTTTGAGCTTGAGGGTATGCGCCTGCGGCTCAAGGAACTGTCGGTTGAAGGGGACCGAATGACGCTGCTGGGCGAAGCTGATGTGGAAGAGTTTCCATCGGACTAAGCGCTGACTCGATGCTTAAGCAGGAAGGCCCGGCAATCGCCCATGTATTAAATAACGGGCTTACTGGGGTGAATCATCGACTGGGGTGCCCGGCGAAATCAGGCCAGGCAGCCCGTCAATGCTAGAGACGTTCTTGTTTTGTCGATACTGCTCTAAACCATCTGGCCCCTTCGCCTTCGTCCACTGGGTTAAAGTATCGCGATCGCCCACGTAGTCATACTGCGGGACGCTGTAGCCGCATGAGTCGCTGATGCGCGTTACCTCAGCCCGAATAATGGCCCTCGCGCCCGGGTAGTCGGGAAACCGCTGCCGGAGGGGACTGTAATCGGGGTGATCAAGCGATATGGCCTGCCCAGTACCGTGCAGGCGAACGAGCTGGGGCGGCCCCGCGAAGGCACAGAACAAAAATACAATTCGGCCGTTTTCCTGCAGGTGAGCGATGGTCTCGATGCCGCTGCCGGTCAAGTCGAGATAGGCAACCGTCTTTGGGTTCAGTATCCGAAAGGTGTCCATGCCTTTCGGAGAGCAGTTGACTTGGCCTTCAGATGAGAGGGGAGCTGTAGCCACAAAAAACATTTTTTGGGCTGTAATCCAGGCCGTCAGAGCTGGCGTAATTTCACCGTATAGCTTGCCCATAGTGATTTCCCTGGTGGCTCGCCCTGGCGGCGGAGTCACTGACACAACGGGTTTATATTACACCAGCAGACCTGCCGAATATTAATGGCTCTACCCTTAGCGAGTCGCTTACTTTTGCAGCCTTCCAAGCTGCTTTTGTGCGGGCATCTCCTGATGACAGTTACCGCAGCGCCAGTAGATTTCGCCTGCGCGAACGTGCCTCAGCAGGACGTCGGAGCAGCACAAACATCTGTGCTGCACTGCTCCGTGCTGCACTGCTTCGTGCTGATCTATTTCAGGCTGTACCGTGCTGTGTTGAGCTGCCGGCATACTACGGAGCCGGAGAACCTCTTTAAATGAAGTTACCTGCTGTAGAGACGGCGTAGAAGCTGTAGAGATTACTTTCATATTGATCACCACTGAGCTTTTAAATG
This sequence comes from Elainellaceae cyanobacterium, assembly GCA_050331115.1. Taxonomy (GTDB): domain Bacteria; phylum Cyanobacteriota; class Cyanobacteriia; order CAKZMO01; family CAKZMO01; genus JBCCAG01. Next base: position 3,192 of record JBHJHD010000033.1, on the reverse strand, counting down.
GTTTTTGGCTAAATTTGGATTGATTAAAATCAGAAAGCTTTGATTCGGAGCGTTTAGCTAAGCTGTAGGCTGAGGGATATCACTAAAGCTGCTGTAGCGCGACCTCAATCGTTAATTAAAGCGGCTTGCTAAACTAATTTGAGTTTACCTGAACCTACTGTCTACAGTCCTCTATATGAAGACGTAGCCTATGTAATTATTTGACGCGAATCAGCTGTTTCAATGTCAGTCTAGGCTACAGTGCCCTACGCAGCCACAACTACAAGACGTTTTATTAACTTGTACCAAGATAAGTAAATTACATCGCCCGCTGGCTTTACCTAAAGCAATAGTCTTAGCGCTCGAAAGACTCTCGAGATCGCTTTATCTTCAGAGCTATTCCTGTTTGGAAGGGCGACCGCCTCGCCCGCAGTACGTTAAAAAAATTTGACCTTTCGATATATTGTGCTGGTCCTGTTTCTGAAGACAATATGGTCGGCCCAAAACGACATATTTTGTAGGCACAGGACGCGCAAATATTTCAATGCATCAGGATACTGCGATCGCTATCGAGGCCATAGTTCGAACGCCTATTTACCCTGCCGAGCCGGTAGACCTACCGCGAGACCGCGATCGCAGCGTCGATAGCCGTCAAAATATCATCAATGTTTGCCAGAGGATTAGCGGCCACGGAACGCAGCCAGCTCTGGTTGTGAACCCGGCAGACCGAGAGCATGCCCTCCGGCAATCGCCGATGAATTTCTGCTGTTGCGCAGGTGCGAGAGCGAAACACCGTGATACCGGTCTTGGGCTTTCCCCAAAGCTCAATATCTTCCCGCTCGCTGAGTCTTTCGGCCAGTCGGGTTGCCATCGTCATTGTCTGGTCAACGCGCTCGGCCATGCCCAGGCGCCCCCAGGCCATCAGCGTCGCGAGTAGTGGCACAGCCGCAGCGCCGCGAGAGCCCTGAACGCCAACATTGGGGTCAGCCAAGTAGCTGCTGCCAAAGCTAATCGCCTCGCGGACGAAATCTGGCTCCCGAAATAGAATGAGCGCCGAGTCTTTGGGCTGAAACAGCCACTTGTGGGCCGAAATCGTTATCGAGTCTGCTGCCTCGACCCCCGCTAGCAGATGGGCATGGGTCGAGCTAAGCCGCAGCGGCCCGCCCCAGGCGGCATCGACATGGGTCCACGCCGCCTGTCCGGCAAGCTCTAGTGGGTCCACCGACCCGGTTGTTGTCGTTCCGGCAATCAGCACCAGGGCCGCGTCGGCAAGATTACCCAGGCGCTCTGCGTCGATCTGGCCTGCGGCGTCGATGGAAACTTGCTCGTAGGGCAGCCCCAAAATTCGGGCGGCTTTCTCAATGCTGATGTGGGCGGCCTTTGAGGCCACGATTCGCTTAACGCCTTTAGCATCTCGCGCCGCCCAGAGGGCCGTCAGGTTAGCTAGCGTTGAGCCCGAGCATAGGTGTCCACCACCCATGCCGAAGAAGGGCGTGAGCCATTCTAAGACTAAGCGCTCCGCCTCCGTGGCGAAGGGTGCAGTAGAGCGGTGCAGCAGGTTTTGATTCAGGCGAGCATTCCACAGGGCCATAGCCCAGGTAATCCAAGGGGTGGGCGGGTCCATGTGGGCGATCGCATGGGGGGCGTCGAGGCGAGCGGCGTCCCCAAGGACGTAGGGTGCGAGCTGCTCTAGGGTGCCCAGTTCCCCCAGGCCCTGCTCTGGGAAGGTTTGGGGCAGCTCGACCTTCTCAGGATGGTCCTGACGCAATAGCTCAACGGCGCGTGCCAAACCATCATTGGGTAAAAAACTTGAATCGGAGTGGCTCATAGAAGTATAGCGATCGCCAGTTTGCCTATTATTCCAAATAAATAAAGCTTGAGAGATAAACGGTAAATCGCAGCGTGACGCTGTTTGCCGTGCAGTAAATTGGGCTGTGGACAGCCCGTAGGAGGGCGATGCCTAGCTCCGCTGCTGGGAGGAGCGATTGTGCTGCAGTAGTGAGCGGCTGGGGACTGCGCAGATAGGCGGTGACGCAGATGACGCCGAGAACCGCTAACCCCATCGAGCTGGCTAGTCCGTGGATTTTGTTCGGTGCATTCGCATGGGTCTGCCTGACGATGTGGCGATACGCTACAAACCCCTCGATTGTATACTCGAAATCTACAGCGTATGCCCTATCGACTCCTATGCTACCGAAAGATGACCTGCTTAAAGCCGTCGCAGACCGCGAGACCGCCGTTCGCGTGATCGACCAGGCAGAGCAAGCCCTGCGCACCTGGGAAATTGTTCAAACCGGTTTTCTATCGCCGCCGGAGCTGATGGACGCCCAGGCGATGTTTCAGCAGCTCACGGAGCTCCATATCCTTTCCAGCGGCGGCTATCCCCAGGCAGAGCGCCAGCGCCTCGCCATTGCCCGCTCTGAACTCCCCCTTGACGCCTCCCATGTCGAGCTGATCGCCATCAGCATCGCCGGCAACTTTCTGTTTGATACCGCCACCCACCGCGACTTTATGGGGGCGCTGCTGGGGACGGGCATCGTGCGCGATAAAGTGGGGGACATTGTTGTGCTGGGCGATCGCGGCGCGCAGGCGGTAGTGGTGCCGGAGCTGGTGGAGTTTTTGCAGATGAGCCTTACCCAGGTACGCACGGTGCCGGTGAAAGTGGAGCCCATTGACCTTGGGGAACTCAAGGTGCGGGAGCCTCGGCGCAAGGAGATGACCACGGTGGAGGCATCGCTGCGGCTGGATGCGATCGCCTCGGCGGGGTTCGGCATGTCCCGCAGCAAGATGGTGGATTTGATCAGCGGCGGCAGCGTGCGGGTGAACTGGCGCGACGTGACTCAGCCGAGCCATCAGCTGGCCGAGGGAGATCTGGTGGCGATTCGCGGCAAGGGGCGGCTAGAGATTGGGGAGATCGGCGTAACGAAGAAGGAGCGCTACCGAGTAAATTTAACGCGACTGGTTTAATGCCGTGCGTCTTGGCTTCGGCTGTGTTATCGTGGGTATCCGCGAGGGTTGTCGAAACCAATCGCTCTATCTTGGACGTATAGCTCAGTTGGTTAGAGCACCACGTTGACATCGTGGGGGTCACTGGTTCGAGTCCAGTTACGTCCATCCCCTTGAAACTCGCTCTATCAGCGGCCTCTTGCTGATCTGAATTTGCTCTGAAATACAGGTGTACTTAAAATTGCTTACGCAAAGACGAGCAGTCTT
>JBHJHD010000032.1:0-55296 GCA_050331115.1 Elainellaceae cyanobacterium | reverse complement strand
CGGCAGGATTATGAGGAAGAGATTGCGGCGCAGGGGTATCCGCTAGACGCGGAGACGCTGGAGGAGCTGCGAGACTGGCAGCAGACGGTGCTGGGGCTGGAGGACCGGGATGTGGAGCCGGTGCAGCGGGAGATTGAAGCGAGGTATGGCTGTGAGGAGAGCGGGCAGCGTCCTTCCGAGAGGCCACAGTCCAACACATCCTCACGGGTAGAATCAGAACCATCTTTTCTCAAGACCTTCTCCTTTGACGTGGTACGAGTTGACGCTGAGGGGAAGACGATTCAGCGAGAGCAGAAGCAGGCTATGAGCTTTGCTGAGGATTTGGGTAATGGCGTGACGCTGGAGATGGTTCAGATTCCGGGTGGTGAGTTTTTAATGGGGTCGCGCGATAGAGAAAAGGGATATGGCAATGAACGACCTCAACATGAGGTGACGGTGCCGTCGCTTTTCATGGGGAAGTTTGTGGTGACTCAGGCTCAGTATGAAGCGGTGATGGCTGAGAACCCGGCAACTCAATACGATAGCGATCGCTTTGTTGCCCCTAACAAACCGGTGGTTGGCGTGAGCTGGCACGATGCGATCGTTTTTTGCGAGAAGCTGTCTCAGCGGACGAGGTGGACTTACCGATTGCCGAGCGAAGCGGAATGGGAATATGCCTGTCGGGCCGGAACCGAGACGCCGTTTTACCTTGGGGAAACCATTACGACTGATTTGGCGAATTATCGGGGGACTGATTTCCAGTATGAAGGTAGGACGTATCTTGGTAACTACGGCAGTGGTCCTAAGGGAATATTTCGAGGGCGAACGACTTCTGCTGAAGAATTTACTGCCAATCTCTTTGGCTTGTTTGACATGCACGGCAACGTGTGGGAGTGGTGCCTAGACCACTGGCACGCAAGTTATGAGGGTGCGCCCGCTGATGGTTCTGCTTGGCTAACTGAGAAGGATGAAGCGTCTCGCGTATTGCGGGGCGGTTCTTGGAGCGACTATCCTGAGGACTGCCGCTCGGCGATCCGCAGCAACCACAATCCGGCGGTCCACGACTACGTTATTGGTTTCCGGGTCGTGTGCGGGTCTGCGAGGACTCCCAACTCAGCAGGATAAGCCATTGCCCTCTGCTCTTTTGCCCTCTTGCCCTCTGCCTCGCGCGAAGCGCGGCGAAAAAATTTTTGGATTTTGAGATGTTGGTTTCCGGTCATTGATTAGGGGCACCCGAAGATTATCTAGCCTGTTGCCGTTGGACCAAAACGATCATTACCCCGTGGGGACATGGCGCTGCCATGTCCAAATCCTGATGTCCAGAAATTATCTGTTTTTGAGAAATCTGGACATTTATCCATTCAACGTCTTCATAACAAAGAATTTTTTGTGGTTTGGATTGGGCGTGGCAGTGCCAAGCCCCTACCGTGTTTGGGCGGTTTGGGATGTGTGTTTTACAGGACATTCGGCGGGCGATCGCCAAAGACCGACTCCATAGGACGATCGCCCGCCCTATGACCTGCATCCGCACCCCAACACCCCCTCCTAAATCTGCCGCGCCACGCCAATACAAATCTCCAGGGTTGCATCTGTCTTGATTGCAGCCGCCTCAATGTGTGTTGGAGCGGCCCGATACCCCAACCCCTGCAGGGCCTCCACCAACCGCGATCGCGGCGGCAAATTCAGCCGTCCGCGCTTGCCAATATCCTGCAGCTTAAAGAAATAGGGGGGTAACGAGGCTTCGCTGATCATGACGTCCAGCAAGTCTATTGACCGCTGCCAGCCCCAAATAACCGCCTGCGATCGCCAGCGCACCAGCGAATCAGTCTCATGCAGCGGCCCGAGCCACAGCGGTCCGCTCAGACACAGCGGATGGCTCGCGCAGGGGCAGGTAACGTGGCCTAGCGATCGCCAGGTCACCGATTGATAATTTCCGCAGCGGTGGCAGTAGCCCAAAAAGCCGTAGTTTGCCTCGCTCAGGTTTGCCTTCGGCTCCAGGCGTAGCAGGGCACGGTAGGTGTTGCCCCAGCGCAGGGACATCACCGGCGTGATGCCCAGCTGCTTGTTGGCGGCCTCCTGTAGGGCGCGCCCAATCATCAGCCGCAGGGCCTGCTCGTGCTTCGCCGGGTGGTGGCGGGCGTAGGCCCCAAAGGCAGCCAGACTTTTCTCGGGGTAGCGGCCGCTGCTGCTGCTGCCGTCGGTGTGGGTGAGATAGAGCAGACCTCCAATTTTGGCGGCCCACAGGCTGCTGCCCAACCAAGGGCCGGGAGCTCCAAAGGCGTCCACATCCACGAAATCGTAGTAGTCACGCCGCTGGTAGCACTCAAAGAACGCCTCGTTGGCGTCGCGGTGGGTCAACCGACATTGCCCGGAGGCGATCGCCTTACCCAAGTTTTCTTCTAGGGTGGGCCGCGCGTCGACGTTGCTATCGTTGGCCCAGATTTCGCTCGCTCCGCTCTCTAACCAATGGCGGAGCGATCGCACCCCGCAGCCGCTCATGGCGTCTAGCACCCGCAGCTGGCCGACCTGACGCCGGTAGTCGCTGGCGGCGAGCACCCCCAGATCTCTAGCGAGGGCCGATGTGGCCCGGTAAAACGCGCTGCCAACGCGAAAGCGAGCCTTGCCTTCGGTGGTATATGCTTCGCCAGAGAGAGCATCAGAGGGCGCGGCAGCAGAAAAGGACATACAAAATCTATCGTGATGGAGAGGGCGAGTGGCGCACTTGCTTCTAATGTAAATCTCAGGCGCAAAAGAAAATAGCGCTGAATGCTCCCTTAAACATTCCTTTTTTGCCCATGTCAAACGATAGACGCGAGCCCGAGTCTAGCACCAACCCAGTCTTAGAGCTGTTTGGCAACGCTGCCGAGGCCCTAGACGATGTCTCAAAAGTGGCAGCCGACTGGGCAGAGGGAGCCTCTACGACGCTACATGGGCTTTTAGAAAAAACGACCGAAACCGCAGGCGACTGGGCCACGGCGACGCGCAACAACCCAATAGTTCAGTCTATCGAAAAGGTGCCTGGCATCAATCTATTGCCCAAGATACTGGGCGACGTTAGCGCGGCAGAAATTGAGCAGGAGATCGCTGAGCTGCGGCGAAAGCACCCCAACGAAACCGCCGACGAGCTAGCCCATCGCGTCATTATCGACACCGCAGTTCAGGCCGGCACCATCGGACTATTGTCCAATATCGTACCGCCCCTAGCGCTGATGCTGTTCGCCGTGGACGTCGCCGCCATCACCAAGCTTCAGAGCGAGATGGTCTACCGGATTGCCGGGGCGTATGGCCTTGACCTCAGCCAGACGGCGCGTCGGGGCGAGGTGCTGGCTATTTTCGGGCTCTCGTTTGGCGGGTCTGGGGCGCTAAAAACGGGTTTGGGGCTAGTGGAGCTGATTCCCGGCGTGGGCGCTGTGGTGGGGGCAACCTCAAACGCCAGCCTTATTTACGTCTTGGGTCAGGTAGCCTCGCAGTTTTACAAAGCAAAATCCGAGGGGACGACGCTGACGGCTGCCGAAATTCGGCGGGACGGTGCGGCCTACAGAGAGCAGGTTGACGCGCAGCAGACCATCATGGATCAGGTTTTGACCCACATGGTTATCACTAGCTACCCTGACCAAGCCACCGCTGGCCTGCTGCCGGTTCTAGAAAAGCTATCGCTCTCCTCCGCGCCAAAAGATCTAGAAAATCTTCCCCCCGTAGCCGATTTGCTCAATCAGCTCAACACTGACTTTGCGGAACCTCTAGCCATTCAGTGCTACAAGGTGGCCCTCAGCACCGGCGACATTTCCCTAAAGGAGCAGACCTTGCTAGATAGAATTACAGCCCGATTTGATCTATCGTCTGAAGCGTGCCGCCAGGCTGCAGAGACCAGCATGTCTAGCAGTTCGGCTTAGCCTGGACTCGGCGGCATTTGTTTGTTTACATCTACTTTAGCTCGGAGGTTATCTATGTCGACCAGTTCAGACAAGTTGGTGGCGTTCTTCAACGACGATCAAAAAGAGCTGTTTAAGTCTTTCAGCGCTTTCGGCGCAGACGAAAAGCTGGCGATTCTGTACTACATCTACACCAAGATGGGAGATTCGATTACCCCAGCAGCGCCGGAGGCTGCAGACCCAGATTTAGCCCCCCTGCTGATGGGGGACTTTTATGAGCTGTCGAAAGACGATCAGCTCGCCGTCATGCGGGAAATCGTAAATAAGACAGATACCGAGTACTCCCGAGCCTACGGAGCACTTACTGAGAACAACCAGCTCGTAGTCTGGTTTGCCTGGGCCGTGGGTATGGGGGATACGGTGGTCGGCATGCCGAATGACTATAGCGCTACGGACGGTATGAACAGGCTGATCGGCGACCTCGAAGGGATGGACTTTGAATCGCAGATTTCCGTTCTGCGGGCGATCGCCTCTGACATGGGCTACAGCTCTGCGGACGCCGTGGTCACCCAAAAGAATACGACCAAGACTGATAACGTGACGGATATCTAGATCGGGCACTTTTGCTCTAGGGCGTAGAGCAGGGGTTTGGGGGAGGGTTACGTCAGCGAGGGCGTAGCCCTCAGTGCCCCCAAGAATCAACCCGTCACCGCCCCGCGTATCGCTCTTCCTTCCAGGGGTCTCCCCGGCGGTGATAGCCATTCCGCTCCCAAAATCCCAGCGCCTCTTCGTCCAAAAACTCCAGGCCATTGATCCACTTGGCGCTCTTCCAGGCGTAGAGATGGGGCACCACCACCCGCATAGGTCCACCGTGGTCCGGAGGCAGGGGCTCACCGGACAGCTCGTGGGCAAAAAAGTTTTCTTCGCGCACAAAGTCATCTAGGGCGAGGTTAGTCGTATAGTCGCCGTAGCAGTGCAGCATCACGTGGGTGGCGCTGGGCTCTATCTCTAGCCGCTCCATTACGTCGGTTACCTTGACGCCGCGCCAGGTGACGTCTAGCTTTGACCAGCGGGTGACGCAGTGAAAGTCCTGGGTGAATTCGCTCTGGGGCAGCGCCATCATATCGTCCCAGCCCAGTGTGACGGGCGTAGCGCTGCCCCACACCCTAAGCTGCCAGGTCTGTTTGTCTACTGGGGGCGTCGGCCCATAGGTGAGCACGGGAAACCCCTTGGTCAAAAACTGCCCTGGCGGGGTGCGATCGCTCATTTCGGGGCCCGGTTTTTCAAAAAATTTCATGCTGAAGAGTCGTAGCCCAGTACAGGGAGAGGATAGCAACTAGATGGGGCTTCGGGCGGCGGGCTGGCCAAAAGGCTATCTGGGCAAAACGATACCACTATCGCCAGTCCGTGAATTCGCCTGAATATCTTTAGTCTACAGCGCTGCAGATATGGCCATACCCAGTCCAGATAGACGCTACTATTTCTATCAGTCCTAGTTTCATCAGTCCCAGTTTCATCAGTCCTAGCGATAAGATTGCCCATGTCTTCGACCACCATCCCCGACCTCAGCGCCTACGACTGGCCCGGCCTCCTGCAGCAGCTGCTCGATAGAGAGTCCCTTAGCCTCGATCAGGCCAGAGCCTTAATGCAGGGCTGGCTGACCGAGTCTATTTCACCCGTATTGTCGGGGGCAATTCTGGCCGCTATTCAGGCCAAAAACGTGTCGCCCACTGAGCTTGCAGGCATGGCGCAGGTGCTTCAAAACCAGTCTCAGCCCAAGACAAGGACCGATTTCCCAACGCCGCTGATTGACACCTGCGGCACAGGCGGAGACGGCGCATCCACCTTCAATATTTCCACCGCAGTCGCCTTCGTAGCGGCGGCAGCGGGCATCCCCGTCGCTAAGCACGGCAACCGGGCCGCCTCGAGCAAAGTAGGTTCCGCAGATGTCTTAGAAGGGCTAGGCATCAATCTGCGCGCGCCGCTGGGCAAGGTAGAAGCCGCCGTTGAGGCGGTGGGGATCACCTTTCTCTTTGCCCCGGGCTGGCACCCCGCCATGAAATCGGTGGTGCCCTTCCGCAAAGCCCTCAAGGTGCGCACCGTATTCAACCTTTTGGGGCCGCTGGTCAACCCCCTGCCGATCACCGGTCAGGTGATGGGAGTCTACCATCCTGGCTTGGTTTCTACGGTAGCTCAAGCCCTGCAGATCCTAGGTCGCTCCCACGCCATTGTCCTCCATGCGCAGGAGGGGCTAGACGAGGCAGGCCTAGCCGACGTCACCCACGCAGCCACGGTGTGGAACGGACAGGTGAAGCCTGCGACCCTCAACCCCAAAGACTTGGGTCTTGCCCAGGCCCCGACCTCAGCGCTGCGGGGCGGGGAGCTTCAGGACAATATAGATATTCTCAAAGCCGTCCTACAGGGTAGGGGCACCCAAGCGCAGCAGGACATTGTCGCCCTGAACGCAGCGCTCGCCTTTACCGCAGCCGGCGACGTCGGTGAGCCCAGCTTAGTGACCTACCAAACCCAGCTCGAACGAGCCCGCACCGTCCTCTCTAGCGGAGCCGCTTGGGAGAGGGTGGAGGCGCTCGCTCGGGTGCTGAGAGATTAGCGACCTACTTGTGCTGGGGAGAAACAGAGCCGCGGCTGCGCCTAGGGCCAGAGCGGCTGCGCCGCGATCGCGGCTTGGGAGACGATATCGGCTCGTGCTCGACTCGGGACTGCAGGGGCCGGATTTTGTCGTAGGCCATCTGCAGCGCTGCGGCAGCTACAGTGTGAGGCTCGTAGTTTTCGCTGAGCTGAGCCACGATGGGTAAGAAGGACGCCACGCGCTCTCCCACCAGCACCTCTTCAATTTGAGATTTGAGCTTCTGCAGGTGGCGCGCCTCGATGTCGGCCCGGGTCGGGATGTTGGCCCACTCCAGCTTTTGGCGAGTGTGGTTTTCGATGTCGCGAATCTTGCGCTTGTCGAGGGGGTGCACCAGGGTGATAGCAGCGCCTTCCTTACCGGCGCGGCCCGTGCGGCCAATGCGGTGGACGTAGTTCTCAACGCTGTCCGGCAGATCGTAGTTGATCACGTGGGTCAGGTCTTCCACATGCAGGCCCCGCGCGGCGATGTCGGTGGCCACCACCCAGCGCACCTGACGCTGCTTAAACCGCAGCATCAGCCGCTCTCGCTGAGACTGGCTGAGGTCGCCGTGGTATTCATCGACGCTGTGGCCCGCTGCCTGCAGCTGCCGGGTCAAGTCTGCCGCTGTGCGGCGAGTGCGCACGAACACAATGGCGGATTCGGGATCTTCCATTTCTAAAATGGGCTGCAGCGCTCGGGCCTTGCTCCAGCCGCGAGGCAGCATGTAGGCCGTCTCGACCACCCGACTGGGGGTCGCCTGGGGCTGCTCGACGGTGATGGTCACGGGCGATCGCAAGAACTTAGCGGCCAGCGCCCGAATGGCGGGAGCCATGGTGGCGGAGAAGAAAGCCGTCTGCCGCTCAGCGGGAGCCTGGGCCAAGATTCTTTCGACGTCCTGGATGAAGCCCATATTGAGCATCTCATCCGCCTCGTCGAGCACGAGCCACTCTAGGGTGTCAAGCTTCAGCTCGCCGCGATTGAGCAGGTCTAGAATGCGCCCTGGTGTACCGACGACGATCTGGGTACCGCGGCGCAGCTGCTTGATCTGCCGATCGATGGACTGGCCACCGTATACCGACAGAACGTGGATGCGGCGATCGTCGTTGAAGCCGCGAATCGCTTGATAAACCTGCTGGGCCAGCTCGCGGGTCGGCGTCAAGATTAGGGCCTGTACCCCCTTTGCGCTGGGATCAATCTGCTCTAGCAGGGGCAGCGAGAAAGCTGCCGTCTTACCGGTTCCAGTTTGCGCCTGACCCACCACATCTTTGCCGGCAAGCAGGTGAGGGATCGCCTGCGCTTGAATCGCAGTCGGACTCGTAAAGCCCACTTTCTCGAGGGATTGTACGCGGGCTTCTGACAGGCCCAAGCTGTTAAATGACAATTCCATCCGTGTCTCCTGAATTAAATAGTCGAGACACGTCGGAGCGCGCCTCTAAGCTGAGTTTGAGGATCTGCAACATGACCGTAGAGGTCATAAGTATCTGCATTCGTAATCACGACAGGCACAATGCTGCCGAGTTGAGCATCGCCTTCGACATAGACCACTCCGTCTACGTCAGGCGCAAATCGCGGCGAGCGACCCACAAGCTGACCGTTTCCGGAATGCTCCTGCTCAACAAGAACATCGACAACACGGCCAACTTCGGCCGCATTTTTTTGCTGAGAAATGGGCTGCTGGAGCAGCATTAGGCGCTCCAGACGTTCGTCCATTACAGACTGAGGTACAGGATTAGGCAGATCGTATGCCGCGGTCCCTTCTTCTGGGGAGAAGGTAAATACCCCAACGTGATCAAACCGATGGCGCTCAACAAAATTCAGCAGGTGCTCGAATTGCGCGTCGGTTTCCCCTGGAAATCCAACAATGAATGTCGTGCGCAATGTTGCGTCGGGCAGCTCTGCTTTGAGGGTTTCGATAACCCGGTCGTTGACCTGCCCTTGCCAGGGCCGATTCATAGCCTTGAGGACGTCAGGATGGGAATGCTGTAGCGGCAGGTCTAAATAAGGTAACACATTGGGCGTGTCGCGGATGGCGGATATCACGTCGGGGGTCAACCCTGTGGGGTAGGCGTAGTGCATGCGAATCCAGGGAATCTCCACCTGGCCTAGGGCTCGAAGCAGCTCAGCGAGCTGGGGCTTGCCGTAGCGATCGAGGCCGTAGTTGGTGGTGATCTGAGAGATAAGCACCAGCTCTTGAACGCCCTGGGCCGCAAGCTCGGCGGCCTCTGTCACGATGGATTCAATCGATCGCGATCGCTGCTTACCCCGCAGGGTGGGAATGATGCAAAAGGCACAGCGATAGTCGCACCCCTCAGCCACCCGCAGGTAAGCGGTCCCCTCTGCGGTCGTTCGGTAGCGGGGCAGGGTTTCATCAGCAAGGTAGGTAGGCCGCTGCGAGACTTCTTTGACGCGTTCGCCCTGCTCGACCCGCTCGATTACATCGACAATCTTGTGGTAGTCTCCCGTACCGACAACGGCGACCGCCTCCGGCAGCTCTGCCAGCAGCTCTTCTTGAAAGTGCTGCGCCATGCAGCCGGCAATAACCACCTTCTTGCCAGCTTCCGCCAGCTCAACTAAAGCCCGCACAGACTCTTCCCGGGCCGCCTGAATGAAGCTGCAGGTGTTGACGACGACATAGTCGGCCGTTTCCTCGGGACTGCCGATGCCATAGCCAGACTCCGCAAGCAGGCCCAGCATATGCTCGGTGTCAATTCTGTTTTTCTCACAGCCCAAGTGAGACATGGCGACAGTCGGCTTCGTGCCCATAAATCCTGAAGGTGTTTCCGTAGGTTTCAAATTCGTAAGCTTCAAAAATGCAGCGACGCTGAGCCCTGCAAACCACTATCGAGCGATCGCATCACCCAGTGAGCGCTACGCTAGCGCAGAGAGCGACGACCTAACTGCTGTCTACAGTGACCGCCTCGGCCCATTGGCCCGCAGGCGCTAGGAACTGCCGTGCCCTGTAGCCCCGATGCCGACTGACAGCGGTATCGTCTAGCGATGTCGCCGGCGCTCCTCGCTGGGCCAAAACCAGACGCCGGACTAAAACCAGACGCTAGTCAAAACCAGACCTAATGGCCGACGACAGCCGAAACATATATTACCCGCCGTTGGATAAGTTATGTAAACTATCCCCGTTGCTCCATCCTATCGTAAAAATACATAACAATGTGATCTATTTCTGGAAGGTCGTGCTAAGAAGCGGGTTTTAAGGCGTTTATGGCCTGATGGCGCTGCTTTCCACAGCTGGGAGGCCTAATTAGCGCTTCAAACTGGCGCTTCAAAAACAGGTTTCCCCGTGAGAAAGGGAATCAAGGTCGCCTTGGTGCCAATTATTCGATAGGATCTGGAGTGTTTCTAGCTCGGTGTTGCTGGACTTTTTAAGGCGACTTCATTAAAGCGATTAATTTTTTGACTCTAGACTGTGTGGGCCAACGCGGAGATACGTGAATTTACGCCAGGTATTTAAGACTTCAAACCCGATTATTGGTGTCGTTCACCTGCAGCCGCTGCCGACCTCTCCCCGCTGGGGCGGAGACCTCAAGGCGGTGCGGGCCAGGGCCGAGCAGGAAGCTGCCGCACTGGCCTCGGGTGGCGTTGACGGCATCATCGTCGAAAACTTTTTTGACGCCCCCTTTACTAAAGGACCTGCCGACCCAGCCGTGGTCAGCGCCATGAGCCTGATCGTTCATCGATTGATGAATCTAGTGACCCTCCCCTTCGGAATCAACGTACTGCGCAACGACGCCCACAGCGCGATCGCGATCGCCAGCTGCGTCGGGGCTCAGTTTATTCGGGTAAATGTTCTTACAAGCGTTATGGCCACCGATCAGGGCTTGATTGAAGGCGATGCCCACCGGCTGCTGCGCTACCGCCGCGAGCTGGGCAGCGACGTCAAGATCCTGGCCGATGTCTTGGTAAAGCACGCTCGCCCCTTGGGAACGCCCAACCTAACGACGGCGGTGCAGGAGACCATCGAGCGGGGTCTCGCGGACGGCGTGATTCTCTCGGGGTGGGCAACAGGCTCCCCGCCCAACAAGGAGGACCTAGAGCTGGCGGTGGCGGCGTCCAGCGGCGTTCCGGTGTTCATCGGCAGCGGCGCCACCTGGGAAAACATTCCCAGTCTCATTCAGGCCGCCGACGGCGTGATCGTCTCGTCTTCCCTGAAACACAAAGGGCAGATTGCCCAGCCCGTCGATCCGATTCGCGTCAGCCGATTTGTAGAGGCCCTGCGCCGGGGGCTTACCGAAACGGCGGCGTCCCACGCACCGGGGGCGGTGCCCACTTACTCAGAGCCCTGCCCCGACTGACCGGCCTCGACTGAGGCGATCGCACCAGGTATTGCTCAAACCTCGCCCTGGTCTTGCCCAACATCCTGCTCAAATCTAGCCCAAACCTTACTCAGGTCTGTCGTGGGAAACTCCGGCAGCGGCCTAGCGCCACGGCAAAAGCTGGTAGCCTAGAGGGCACCGTTATTGGCATGCTTTGTCTTGGTTCGTCGCTCCCGCTACTGGCAGCTCGCGCCCTACGTTCAGTCCCGCTGGCGCACCATCGCTCGAGCGCTGCTGTGCACCGTGGTGTTCACCGTCTTCTGGCCATTCCTAGCCTGGATTGCTGGCGAGATGCTGGGGGCATTGGCGGCGGGAGAGGTGGCCCGGCTGGCGCGGCTAGCGGGGGTCACCACGCTGCTATTTTTGGTGCAGAAGCTGGCCCAGTATGGCCAGGATGCGCTCATGGCGCAGGCTGCCCTCCGCATCGCCTTCGACCTGCGGCTTGACGCTTACGCCCACCTGCAGACCCTCAGCCTCAGCTACTTTGAAACCGCTAAAGCCGGGGATTTGTCCTACCGGCTGACGGAAGACATCGATCGCGTCGGTGAGGTGATCAACAAGCTGTTCCACGACTTTTTGCCCTGCGTGCTGCAGCTGCTGGTGGTCTTTGGCTACATGCTCTACCTCAACTGGCAGCTCACCCTGGCGACCCTGGTGATGGTGCCGCTGCTGGCAGCGCTGATCGGCTGGTTTGGCGATCGCATGCTGGCGGCCTCTCGCCGCAGCCAAAATCGGGTTTCTGACCTATCGTCCCTGGTCAGCGAGACCGTGAGCGGCATGCGCATCATCCAGGCTTTCTCTGCCGAAGCTTTCGAGCTAGAGCGCTTTCGCCACGAGGCGGAGGGCAACCGCCTGGCCCAATACCGCACCGCCTGGCTGCGGGCTGTCCAGTTTCCCGTGGTGGGGTTTCTCTACGCCATTAGCATTTTGCTGCTGCTGCTGCTGGGGGGCTGGCAGATTGCGGCGGGCAACCTTACGGGAGAGGCCTTTGGCAGCTACGTGGCCGCCGTGCTGCTGCTGATCGATCCCATCGCCCACATCACCGACAACTACAGTCAGTTTAAGCAGGGAGAGGCGTCGGTAGACCGTATCTTTGAGCTATTGGCCCTCAGGCCCGCCGTTGTAGGTAGGCCTGGGGCCAAGCCGCTGCCGCCCGTGAAGGGGCGCGTCGCCTATCGCAGCGTGAGCTTTAGCTACGGCGAGCAGCCGGTTCTGCAGGACTTGAGCCTGGAGGTCTCTCCTGGAGAGGCGATCGCCCTCGTGGGGCCGAGCGGCTCGGGCAAGACGACGCTGGTCAACCTACTGCCGCGATTCTACGATCCCCAGGGGGGTGAAATTTTGATCGACGGCATCGATATTCGCAGCGTGAATTTGCGCAGCCTGCGGCAGCAGATCGGCATTGTGCCCCAAGATACGCTGCTGTTCTCCGGCACTATTGCCCAAAACATCGCCTTTGGCCAGCGCGACGTGGATATGGACCGGATTGTGGCCGCCGCCACCGTGGCTAACGCCCATCGCTTCATCCAGGCGTTCTCCCAGGGGTACAGCACCTACGTGGGGGAGCGGGGGGTCAACCTATCGGGGGGGCAGCGGCAGCGGCTCGCGATCGCCCGGGCGGTGCTGCTCGATCCCCGCATCTTGATCTTGGATGAGGCCACCTCAGCCCTAGACTCCGAGTCGGAGGCGCTCGTGCAGGAAGCCCTGGAGCGGCTGATGATAGGGCGCACGGTGTTTATCATTGCCCACCGGCTGGGAACGGTGCGGCGGGCCGACCGCATTGTAGTGGTCGACCAGGGAAAGATTGCGGAGACCGGCACCCATCAGGAACTGCTGGCGCGGGGCGATCGCTATGCCGCTTTTCACGACCAGCAGTTCGCACTGCCCCCACCCTCCATATAGCGATTCCCAACCGCGTGAGGTCCGGATTTGGATTGACTATCATAGATTTAAGACACTGCCTGGACGGCTCCGATGACGTCTTCTTCTCTCACAATCAGGCCCCGCCGCCGCCGCAACGCTATCGTGCTCGCCTTTGCCGGCGTCCTGCTTCCCGGCATGCACAAGTTTTACCTCGGCGAGTGGCGGTGGGGTATTGTCTACCTGCTCGTTGCGGTCGCTTTCCCGATCTCCCGCATTGCCAGCCTGATTGAGGGCCTGTGGTACTGCGCCATGAGCGATGAGGTGTTCGACCACAACTTTAACCGGCGCTACCTGGCTATGCAGCAGGCTCAAGCGCTACAGGACATGCCAAATCCAAAGCAGGTAGAGTCGGTGGCTGAGGCACTGCGCCAGCTCGATCGGCTGCGTCAGGACGGCCTGATCTCGGAATATGAGTTTGAGCAGAAGCGCCGCCAGTGGCTAGATCGCCTGGATTAATGCTGTCTATATTAATAATGTCGTCTAGATTGGTAAGCTAGGTCTGGCCGAGCGGAAGTCTCAGAGTAGGGCAGCACGATGGCGTTAGAAGGCTGGATTGGAGGAATGAGGCGGACGCTAGACAGCCGGGTGCGGACCCGCACGCTAGAGATTCGGCAGAACCCCTACTGCCGGCTGCAGACTCCGGAAGACATGGCGATCGCGGTGGAGCTGGGTTTATTTATTGACGCCAATCGGGCAGCCGTAGACGATTGGCTACGGCTGCCCTACCTCTCAATTCACCAGGCGCGTCAGCTTGTGGCGCTGCGGCAGGCGGGCGTAGTGTTCTACTCCCTGGAGGATCTGTCGGTGGGGCTTGGGGTCTCGGTGGCGGTGTTTGAGGCCTGGGCGGCGCTAATTCAATTTCGCTACTATTCTGCGGATGAGACAAGCCTGGGGGGGCTAAATCCAAACTACGCCCCGCTAACGGCCCTAGCCAAACTTCCCGGCGTCGGTGAGGAGACCGCGCGCGCTATTGTAGCGGCCCGTGATGCTAAGCCGTTTCGCGATTTGGTTGACCTGCAGCGTCGCCTGGGGCTGTCTCGGGAGACGGTAAACCAGCTGCTTCAGTACTTACGCTTCTAATACCGCTACCAGTACAGGCTGCTTAGCAAACCCATGGGGGACTGAGATTTATCTATTCGCCCGCCAACGCGAGACTAAACACCGCTTGCACTTTTAGTGCGTCACCCCGGGTGACAACACCCTACGGCGATCGCATCTAAATCTTAATCTTGTCTTTGCTGCGGTAAGGGTCTCCCGTACCGCATCATGGATCGAAACGCTACTTAGCCCCTTACCGCCCCATGGTAAAAGTATTAACACAGCCCGCTGAAACCATCAAAGATCCCCTCAACGACGGCAAAAGCCGCGTCCAGCTCCTGTCCCACATGGGCTCAGACCTAGACGTGGTCAATGACGCTCGCGCCTCCTTTGACCGGGTGTCCGATGAGCTGACTGACCAAGATATCAAGCTGCTAAACTACCTTGCCGCTCATCAGCACACGTCTCCTTTTCGCGGCGTTGTGTTCAAATTCAAAGTCAAAGCGCCGCTCTTCGTAGCCCGCCAGTGGTGGAAGCACGTCATCGCTAGCAGCCACAACGACGAGCAGGTGGGCTGGAACGAAAAGAGCTTTCGCTACGTCGCTATTGAAGATGGCCAGGAATTCTACTGCCCCCAGACCTTCCGCCAGCAGGCCAAATCAAACAAGCAGGCCACCGAGGGAGCCCTCGACCCGGAAGCTAACCAGCAGGCCGTCGAGACCTACGAGGCCCTCTGCCGCCAGAGCTACGACGCCTACCGGCAGCTGCTCGACTTGGGGGTTGGCCGCGAGCAGGCCCGAGGCGTGCTTGTGCCTGCGGTTTACACCTCCTGGGTTTGGACAGTTTCCCTACAGGCCCTGCTGCACTTCCTGCAGCTCCGGCTAGGGAAGGGGGCGCAAAGCGAAATTACGGCCTACGCCCATGCGGCCCATGCGCTGGTGTCGCCTATCGTGCCTCACGCTATCGCCGCCTGGGAAAAGAGCCTCGGCCTCGATCTGTCTCCCTAGGCTCCGCTTTAGCGCAGGGGTGATCTGAGGCAGCTCAAAAAGTAGCCTACTGGCGATGGATTTAGAGTCAGGGTGGATTAGCTTAAAAGAGAACCATTCACCTAGGAACAGCTATGTGGCGTCGCTGGATACTCGTGCTGCTCGTGGTTGGGGTCGGCTGCGGTAGGCCCCAGGTCGATTCGTCTGCCGACGCGCCGCCCGTCACCGATGCCCCTGCCGCCGATGCGGCCGCTACCCTAGACAAAACCATCATCACCGGCGATCGCCTCGGCCCTGTTCGGGTCGGCACGACCCTAGGAGAGTTGGAAACGGTGGTGAGGCAGACCTATGGCGACAGCGTCACCTTTGTGCCTACGCCCAATTTCATGGGGGGTTTAGACGCGATCGCCGTCAACCAGGGGGACGAGGCGCTATTTTACGTGCTGCACTTCAGCGCCGAGCCGCTCACCGAGACGACGCCCGTTCGACTCCTCTTGACCACCAATCCGCGCTTTAAGACGCCCGCCGGGGTCGGCCCCGGCACAGGACTGCGGGAGGCCGAGGCGGCCTACGGCGAGGCGACGCTGGCCCACAATACCGAAAATGAGATGCGGGAGTCGGTGCGCTTTGCTAACTTTGACCCCGCAAGCGTTGTCTTTCGCACCAACGGGTTTGCTGAGGGCGACGATGCCGCGGCGCTCGCTGGACTGTACGACGGGCCCGTGGAGGGCTCCTTCTACGAGACGACGCAGTACCGGGACGACGCCACCATTCGAGCGGTGATGCTAGACGGCAAGCGTCTAGGGACATCGCGCCGTCCCCCAGAACGCGAAGCCGGTGCTGAGGCGGCCGCTGGGCCCACCGGCGATGAGGTCTCCCCTGACGAGAGTCGCCCTAGCGATAGCAAGACGGCTAGCGCTCCCCCCGCCAGCCCTGCGAACGCCGACGTCTCCTACGCCGGAGCCGATCGCCAGCTCAACCAGACCTATCAGGCCGTAATCAATACCCTGGGAACCACGGCCCAGGACAAGCTCGTCGCGGCCCAGCGCGCCTGGATTGCCCTACGGGATGAGGAATGTGCGTTTCAGCCCCTAATTGACATCTCAAGGGACAGCTGCCTCACCCAGGTGACCCGCGATCGCACTGGGCAGCTGGGCCAGCTGATGGCGGATGAGCCGCTGCGGGTTTCCAATAGCCTGATAGCCGGCCTAGGCACCGTCACGCTAGACGGCGGGGAAACGGTAAACTGCGATGATCCCCAGGGGACACCGTCTATGAACTACTGCACCACCCTGGCCTACGAGCGGGAAGACGATCGCCTCAACCAGATCTATCAAGCCATTCAAAGCGGCCCTAAGACCGCAGCGACCGAAAGTTTGGTGGACGCTCAGCTCGCTTGGATCAACTTTCGCGACGCGCACTGCCTGTCGGCGGTGCACGTCGCTTACGGCGCGACGGGCTATAACGCCTACTACGCGGCCTGCCAGGCTCAGCTGACCCAGCAGCGCGCCAATGCGCTAGCGGACTACAGCAACTTCCTTTAGCACCGCCATAGGCCCGTGGGCCTTGAGTCGTTCGAGCTGAGCCTTGTCTCGCACAAATAGGGAGCCCGCAAACCCGAGTGAGTTGACCGAGATAGACTGGAACGATTCTTGCGATCGCGGCACCACCAGCATCCACCGTCGCGTAAACAGCAGGTTATAGGCCCCGGTCTGATGGGTGCCCTGCACCTCAAGCCCGACGGCATTCAGCAGCTGGTGGTAGGCCTCAAGGAGCTGATGCCCGGGTGCAGCAGCAAACGCCATGGCGCTGTGGCGAAACGGTAGGCTGGGGAGCGCGTGGGCAAGCCCCAGTCGCTCAAACTGCAGCACCGCATCAATCGGAATCTCGTCTGTCGCCATGGGAATCAGCTGTAGGTGCTTATGGCGCTGACTGGCCCCGGCCAGCGCCCCACCGTTGTAGAAAACGAGACCGTCTATTTCAGAAAGGCAGCGCCAGGCGGCGTCGAAGTCTTTTGCGTTGAGCCAGCTGTCCTGGGTCTCAAACTCCCGCGTCACCATCAGCAGGTGGTAATCTACCACGTTGTACTTATTGAGCAGGCAGAGGTGGGTTGGGGACAGATTACCCACGAATAGATCCGGGTCGTAGGGCAGAAACGGGTTGAAAGGCTTGCCCTCTGCTGCTGACCTGGCCTGCTTCTTTTTGGCCCGCGCTTTGCGCGCCAGGTTGGCCAAGACGCGGACAATGAACCGGACCCCGCAGTCCTCGATAAATTCAGCGTTCGTCGCAATAGGCTGCAGCGCCCCGCACTGCAGCGCGTAGTCAGCCTGAGCCTGGAGGCGGGTCCACAGCTGCGCTGACGGTAGGATATCGTCCACGTTTGAGGGCGCATTTAAGGGGGTCGAATCAGACATATTGATTGAGATATGGCACCAGGTTTCGGAGAGCTCAGAGCGTTTCAACCTGCTGTACTTCTAGCACCGGGCCAATCATCGCTAGCGTCATCACGTCGCTGCGCACCCGCCCCGTGACCCGCACCCGCAGGCCCTCTTTCTGCAGCTCGGCGGGCTGCCCCTGATAAATCTCGTAGGTTTTCTGATTCCCCTTCAGCATCCAGGTACCTGTACCCACGGTAGAGCGGGCCATTGTCCCCTCTACTGTTATCGCGCTATTGCCCATCGTATTGTTGCTCATCGGTTACCAGTGCACCGCGTTATTGACCTTGCGTTATTGACCTTGCGTTATCAGTCATCGCGCTATTTGTCGTCACGTGATCTATGACCGCGCCGCCATCCCTCTAAGCGACAGGGCAGCCAAAACTACGCATAGCCCCGCGTTTCCAAGTAAGAACAGGGAGGCGATCGCCCCGCCGCCCAGCCACACGACCGTAGGCGCGAGAAAGGCGCTGATGGCCAAGCAGCTCGCCACCCCTAGAGTACTGCCGATAGCAAACCACTTTAGCGTCGGGTGAGACAGCAGCAGCGCCACCAGCGCCAGCGGAATCAGGGCGCTAGCCGTCAGGGGGTTGAGGGCTCCGCTGGCTCCCACGGCAGTTCCCAGCTCGGGGATGGAGCTGCCCATAACCCGCAGCGGCCACTGGGGCAGGTCAAACAGATAGAGCCCTCGCAGGAAAAACGCCCCCGCGCTGCCGCCAATTAGGCCGCTGGCCAGCCAGCCGCTCCCCAGCGGTAGCGCAACCGGGAGGTAGGTGCGCAGCAGCCAGGCCAAGAGATAGGAGCCCACCACCATGCCCAGCTTAGGCAGCAGCGCCACTACACCACCGTCGAACCAGAATCGCAGGTTGAGGTAGCCGTTGCGGTTTAGCCAGTGGAAGAAGTCCTTGGGGGAGATTTTGCCCGCCTGGGCGAGCTTCACGGCGGCGGCGGCGTCTAGGTGCCCTGCCCCTAGATAGTTCAGCTCATCCTTGTGGCCGGCGCGCGAGGACTGATAGAGCACTTGGGCGACCTCATCGGGGCCATCCACGCCGGAGGCCAGCACTAGGGCCGCCACGCCGCTGACGTGGGCCGTGGCCATCGAGGTGCCCTGGAGCGATCGCAGCGCCGATTTTCCCTCGTTGGGAACGATGGTGTCCTGGAGGATGCCGCCGGTTTCGGCTTCGCTCGTGCTGCCCCCCGGCGCGGCAATATTGACCCCCGCACCGTAGTTAGAGTAGGGGGCTTTTACGCCTGTAGCGTCGGTGGCCGAGACGGCGATCGCATGGGGATAGCGGGCTGGGTAAGCCGCCGAGCTTTCGTCAGCGTTGCCCGCCGCCGCCACAATCACCGCGCCTTTGTTGTGGGCGTAGTCAATGGCTTGCCGCAGCACGGCGCTGTCCCCCAGGCCGCCTAGGCTGAGATTGATGACGTTTGCGCCATTATCGGCGGCGTAGCGAACCGCCTCCGCGATATCCACGACGGTGCCTCCCCCAGACGCGCTGAGGACTTTGAGCGGCATCAGGGTCGCGCCGTGGGCGATCCCCGCCACGCCGTAGCCGTTGTCTGTAGACTGGGCGATGGTGCCGGCGATGTGTGTGCCGTGGCCGTTGTCGTCGGCGGTATCGCTACCGTTATCGACGAAGTTGTAGCCTTTGGCGAACTTCGTCTGGGCGAGGTCCTTGACGCGGCTGATGCCAGTGTCGATCACCGCCACCGTTACGCCTTCCCCCTGGGTTTCGTCCCAGGCGGGTTCTATATTGATGCGACCGAAGTTCCACTGCTCCGGGTAGCCGGGATCGTTGGGTACTTTGGCGGCGTGATAGATGTAGTTGGGCTCAATTGCCTCGGTAAGCGCCTTCAGCTCAGAGCGGCGCAGCTGCTTGAGGCGCTGGCGCTGGTCAGCGGCCGAGCCCAGATTAGCGCCCGGGAGCAGGTAGGTACGCTCAGCCTCAGAGAAGGGGCTGTTGAGCTGCGCCGAAGCCAGTCCCCAGATCTCTAGCTGATGCTCAATCTGCGCGGGTGATAGGTCGTCGTGAAAATCTAGGATGAGGCCGTCATACTCGGCGGTGCCGCCGGCCATCGTCGTCAGCGCCCAACCCAACCCCACCAGAAACAGGACTCCCCACTGCCATTTCATAGATTCAACCGGGTATAACGTTACAAACGGATTAAACAAACGGATTAAAGATATGTCCCACCATAGCTCAACCACTTCTGAACTTAGGCCTAGAATAAAAGGGCTGATGCAAAACTTTAGCTCTTACAGAACCATACGCTTAGGCCTAACGCTATGCTGCACGGACTGATGTGGTTGCCGCTGTTGGCAATCTTTATTGGACTCACTTGGGCGGGCTGGAATGAATACCAGAAAGTTGAAGCCTACCGCACCTGGGCTGAGACTTGCGATCGCGCCAAGTATGACGTGCGGGCCATGCTGGGCCAGCGGGGACGACAGCTCATCTGGGGAAAGCCCACGCGCCAGGGACTCACGTCGCAGCAGTCGGTCTCTCTAGACCAGGTGAGTGCCCTGCAGGTGCGCATGGGAAACGAACTGATTGAAGATGCCGCATCCTCAGGGAAACCCGCAGCCTTAGAGCTGTGTCTGGCCGACGGTACGATGCGGTCGGTTCCCTTCACCAACGCCGACATGGCGCTGCAGTGGCGGCAGGCGCTCGAACGCGATCTACCGCCTGACCCCCAGGCTATCGCCCAGTCTGGCGCCCAGTCTGGCGTCCAGTCTAGCGCCCAGATCAACGCTCAGTAGCCGCAGGCGCTCCCCTCAGCCAATGGTCAGACTACATCCCTCGCACCTCCAGCTTGTCAAGCGGCGGCGGCGGCTCAGGCGAGAGCGCCGCTTGCGTATTTTGCGATCGCTGTGGCGTTTTCTGGTCGTCTCCGCCCTGACGGCAGCTACCATTTGGACCGTCTCCCTACCGGGATGGGTGCTGCGATCGCCCGACCAAATCGCGGTCAGCGGCAACGGATTTTTGGCCGCAGAAACGGTTCAGATGCTGCTGCCCATCGACTACCCACGTTCTATTCTGCAGGTTCGACCTAAGCAGCTGGCAACGGCGCTCAAGACCCGAGGCCCCATCGCAGAGGCGACCGTTAAACGCCAGATTCTGCCTCCTGGCCTCAAGGTCCATATCCGAGAGCAGCGGCCCGTTGCCCTCTTACTCGGTCGAACGGACCTGAAGACGGCCCTGGGCAATGACGCCTCGTCAGCGCCGACTGGCGGCGGCCTCACGCTGCAGCCCACAGGATTGCTTGACGAAACCGGCACGCTGATTCCCATAGCGCGCTACAACACAGTCAGCCAAGATTTAGAGCTACCGACGCTCAAGCTAATCGGCATGCGGCAGCACTACCGCGAGCTGTGGGCGTCACTCTACCGGCGGGCCAAGCAGAGTCCCGTCGAGATTACCGAGGTTGACCTGCGGAATCCGGCAAATATCGTGCTTAAAAGTAGCTTAGGCGAAGTTCATATTGGAGGATACGAGGCCGAGCGCTTTGTTCAGCAGCTCAAGACGCTCGACCAGATGCGAAATCTGCCTCAGACGATACCGCTATCCGAGCTTCAATATATAGATTTGACCTCATCGAGCCCATTTCTTCAGATGCAACCGTCAGCCGCTGATGGCGATGACTCTGCAATGGAACCCGGCACCTTTGACCCTAATGGGCTTTAAATTGGATAAACCGATAGATTGGGTAGATAATCAAACTAAACGGGTCTGACCATCGCCAACCCCGTCTGCCCAGACCCAGAAAAGCTCGACACCAAGCCGTATTGAGGGCAGCACATCTAGCGCCAAACATCCGCCAAAACGGGTTTATCCCAGGCGGTTGGTGTTTTAGAGCAACTTACCCTATAGTGAACAAGAACAGCCCGATGTTCAATGGACATCCGCACCGCTGCTTAGTTCGCTGGGTCACGCTGATGGCTCTTACGGTTCTTGCGAATTAGGTAGGTTTAGCCCCAACAGATGCTATGTAGGTGCATCTTTTAATAGTATTGTACTGACTATAGTATTGTACTGACTGGCCTTGACGTTTGCCGCTGTGCCTTAGCCGCCGATGAATACCGCGAATACATCCAACCCTTTCACAAATTCTAGGCCCCGCTCAGGGCAAGCTAATAGCCACGACAACGGGACGCCAGATGAACAGTCGAGGGGTAATTCGATTGTGCCAAGTAGCGTAGCTAAAATCAAAGTCATCGGCATCGGCGGGGGCGGCTGCAACGCCGTCAACCGCATGATCGCAAGCGAGGTCTCAGGGATCGAGTTTTGGGCTATCAATACGGATGCCCAAGCGCTGGAGTATTCTTCGTCTCAGAACGGGCTCCAGGTGGGCCAAAAGCTGACGCGCGGTCTTGGCGCGGGGGGAAATCCCGCCATTGGACAAAAGGCGGCTGAGGAATCGAGGGATGAGGTCGCTGCTGCCCTAGAGGGCTCCGATCTAGTTTTCATCACGGCCGGCATGGGCGGCGGCACGGGTACGGGCGGTGCTCCCGTTGTTGCCGAGGTGGCTAAGGAAGTCGGGGCGTTGACGGTCGGCATCGTGACAAGGCCGTTTATTTTTGAGGGGCGCCGGCGGACCTCCCAGGCGGAGGAGGGCATTGCAGCGCTGCAAAGCCGCGTGGATACCCTGATTGTGATCCCTAACGATAAGCTCCTGTCCGTAATCTCAGAGCAGACGCCGGTTCAAGAAGCGTTTCAGGTCGCCGACGACGTCCTGCGGCAGGGCATCCAGGGCATCTCAGACATCATTACGGTGCCCGGTTTGGTCAACGTCGACTTTGCCGACGTGCGTACGGTGATGGCAGACGCAGGCTCGGCCCTGATGGGCATCGGCATCGGCTCCGGCAAGTCTCGCGCGCGGGAGGCGGCGATCGCGGCCATTTCCTCTCCCCTGCTAGAGTCTTCGATTGACGGGGCGAAGGGCGTCGTCTTCAACATTACGGGGGGAAGCGATCTGACCCTGCACGAGGTTAATGCAGCCGCAGAGATTATTTATGAGGCCGTTGACCCCAACGCAAACATCATTTTTGGCGCAGTGATCGACGATCGCCTCCAGGGCGAGGTGCGCATCACCGTGATTGCAACTGGGTTTACGGCAGAGGCTCCGGCTGCTGAGGTGATGACGCCTCGCGTCGCGCCGCTAAAGCGCCCGTCATCAAAGCCGACTTTTTCTGCAGTGCCGTCTGAGCCTGCACAGAAGTCATCCGGGCTCGATATCCCTGAGTTTCTGCAGCGGCGACGGCCCTCGCGATAGGGATCGATTTTCAGATCGACCCTCACTGCGATATTGGGTTTGTTTGGTCCTCGATCGCCCCCTCCGACTGGTGAGCGATGGCCCGCAGCGCCTCCACGCGCTCCGGCGTAGTCTGCCAAAGCTGCCGCTGATGGGCCTCTAGGAGCCGCTCCGCCATGTCCCGGAGCGCCCAGGGGTTTTTGGCCTGTACAAAGGCCTGCACGGTTTCATCCAGCAGGTAGGCTTCGGCGACGCCGTCGTACATATGATCGGCGACGCAGCCCGTTGTGGCGTCGTAGGCAAACAGATAGTCTACCGTAGCCGCCATTTCGAAGGCTCCTTTGTAGCCGTGGCGCATCACGCCCTGAATCCACTTCGGGTTAACCACCCGCGAGCGATACACCCGGGCGATTTCCTCCCGCAGATGACGGACGCGAGGACGCTCGGGCATAGCGTTGTCGCCGAAGTAGACCGTCGGGTTCCCCCCTTGGGCGCGCACCGCTGCCGTCAGGCCGCCCTGAAACTGGTAGTAGTCATCGGAGTCCAGCAGATCGTGCTCCCGGTTGTCCTGGTTGTGCAGCACCACCTGCATCTGCTGCAGCCGCTGCTGAAACGCCTCCGGGGCCGCCTTACCCTCGCGGCCCGTGTAGGCGTAGCTGCTCCAGTTAATGTATGCTCGCGCCAAATCGTCCGCATCGCGCCAGTTCTGGCCTTCGATTAGGCCCTGTAGACCAGCCCCATAAGCCCCCGGCTTAGAGCCAAATACCCGGTACTGCGATCGCGTCTCGGCCTGCCGGGGCGTCAGGCCTGCCGCCTGCCAGCGTGCCGCATCTGCGGTCACCTGGGCCGCCAAGGGATTGTCTTGAGGCAGCTCCTCCAGGGCAGCCACCGCCTCCACCGCCCGGTGAAACAGGTCGATGGTGCCGCTGAACGCATCGCGGAAAAAGCCCGAGATTCTTAGGGTGACGTCAACGCGCGGACGCCCTAGAACCCCGATGGGCAGAATTTCAAAATCGACCACCCGGCGAGAAGCGCCGTCCCACACCGGCTGTACCCCCAGCAGCGCCAGCGCCTCGGCGATGTCGTCCCCGCCCGTGCGCATGGTAGAAGTACCCCACACCGACAGCCCCAAAGTTTTGGGATACTCGCCGTGCTCCTGGGTGTATTGATCCACCAGGGTCTCCGCCGCTCGCCGCCCAATGTCCCAGGCACTGGGGGTCGGGATAGCGCGGCTGTCGACGCTGTAGAAGTTGCGCCCGGTGGGCAAAACCTCGCTGCGCCCGCGGGTGGGTGCGCCAGAGGGCCCACTGGGCACGTAGCCCCCCGCCAGCCCGTGGAGGAGGGCGGTGATTTCCTGGCGAGTTTGGCCCAAGGCCGGCAAAAGCTGCTGGCGAATCCAGGTGAGCTCGCGGACCAAGTCTGGATCAGCGGTGAGCGCCTCTGGAGGCAGTCCTGTAATCAGCGCCGCCACCAGGCGGCTGGCTTCCGCCTCGATCACCGCCACGGCGTCTCCCGTAGTGCGGCAGGTCGGTAGTTTAGGGTGCTGAGCCTCGAGCGGCGCGCCAAGCTCGTCGGTCAGCGGGTCTAGGCCTAAGTCCCAGGCCGTGGCGATCGCCCGCGTCAGCCCTAGGCGTCCGCCGCCCCGCTGAGCACCGCCTAGAGCATCACCAGAATAGCGGGCGATCGCCACGGCCAGATCCCGCTGCTGATCGCCTTGGGGGGGCTGGCCGAAGATATGCAGCCCGTCGCGAATTTGGGCTTCTTTCAGCTCGCAGAGGTAGCCGTCAGCCTGGGCAATGAAGGCTTCAACGTCCGGTTGGGCCGTAGCCACTCCGGCTGGGGCTGCCTCTGTAATCGACTCCTTCGTGGTCGCCTCCTCTATATCTATATCTGCCCCCATAGGATCTATATCTGCCCCCATAGGTTTTGGCGATCCGCCGAGGTCCGTATCGAAACTGGTCTGCCGCACCAGCGCCATCAGGCGAGCGCGAATGGTCGGCAGCCGACCCGGGTCTAGGCTTTGGGCCTCATAGTATTCGTCCACCGTAGCTTCAAGCTGCAGCAGCGGACCGTAAAGCTCAGCCCGAGTCAGGGGCGGCGTCAGGTGGTCGATGATCACAGCCTGGGCGCGCCGCTTCGCCTGGGAGCCCTCGCCTGGGTCGTTGACGATGAAGGGGTAGAGATGGGGCAGCGGCCCGAAGGCCGCCTCTGGGTAGCAGTCTTGCGAGAGCGCCATGCTTTTGCCCGGCAGCCACTCTAGATTGCCGTGCTTGCCGAGGTGCACCACGGCGTGGGCGTCGAAGCCCTGACGGACCCACTGGTAGAACGCTAGATAATCGTGGGTGGGAGCCAGGTCGGGGGCGTGGTAGCTGAGGCTCGGATCGACATCGTAGCCTCGCGAGGGCTGGATACCGACAAACACGTTGCCGTACTGGCAGCCGAAAATCGGAATCTGGTCGTCGACGGCGGTGGTCAGCCGCCGCTGCCAGCGGGCCGTCACCCCTTGCTGCACCGCCTCGGGCAGCCCGCGAAAATAGTCCCAGTAGTTGCCTAGGGCTAGCCCCTGCTGCAGCGGCTTGAGCTCCCGCATCTCGGGGTCGTTGGTGGGGCCGCCAGTGAGCTGCTGCATGAGCGCGTCCCCCGACTCAGGTCCGTCAGCAACGTCGTAGCCCGCCTGTCGCAGTGCCGCCAGCACCCGGACGCAGCTCTCAGGGGTGTCGAGGCCTACACCGTTGGCGAGCCGCCCATCGCGGTTGGGGTAGTTGGCTAAAATCAGCGCTACGCGGCGCTCTGAGCAGGAGACCTGCCGCAGCCGCACCCAGCGGGCAGCCAAGTCGGCGACAAACTGGACGCGATCGCTTACGGGCTGGTAGGTGATCACGTCGGTTTCCAGTCGCTGGCTGGTGGCGGCGATCGCCTTGAAGGAGATCGCCCGACTGATGATTCGGCCATCCACCTCCGGCAGCGCCACGTTCATCGCCGTATCCCGCGGGGAGAGCCCCTGCCACTGCTGCCGCCACTGATCTTCGGTGCCGCCGCTGAGAATCACCTGCAGAACGGGAACGTCTAGATGGTGCCACAGTGACGGCCCGGCGGCCCCGTCGAGCTGGGCAATGGCAAAGCTGGTGGTGTTGAGGATGACTTGGACCTGAGCCATGTGTTGGGCGACCTGACTTTGGACGTCGGGCTCCCGCAGGGACGAGACAAACAGCGGCTTAGGAATTAGCTGCCGCCGCGCTAGGGCGGTGCACAGGGCATCGATGGGGGCAGTGTTGTCCGATAGATAATGGGCCCGGTAGAACAGGACGCCAACCTCGGCAGCCCCCGTTTTGGCAGCCCCCGTCCCCAGCGCCGGCAGGTCAGCAGAACGCTCAGTCGCTTGATCGGTGACGTCTGCAGCAGACTGAGCGACAGCGTCTACGTCTAAATTAAGCGTGTCCAAATCAGGCGGGTCTAGCTCAAGTCTTGTCCAGGCGTAGGGGCCGACTCGCGGAACGGACTGCGGCGGCGGCGGGCTATAGCGGGTTTCTAGACCAATGTCGGCCAGATACTGCAGGGCATGGGTCAGATTCGCTAGGCCGCCCTCGGTGAAATAACGCCACAGCCGGTCTGCGATCGCGAGCGGCACCGTGGAGTGGCTCATAAGGTGTGGGTCTGGGCGATCGTCCCCCGGAATGACGATAAGCTGAGCCCCACAGGCCGCCGCGCTCTGCTTTACGACCTCCAGTCCGTAGGGCCAGTAGGCCACGCCTCCCAAAAGCCGGACGGCAATTACGCGGGCCTGCTGCAGCACCGCTTCGGCATAGGTATCGATGGTCAACTGCTGCTGAAGCTGCAGCAGGCTGGCCACTCTCACCGCTGGAAACGACGGCGGCTGAGCTGATGCCGCGCGCGCTAGGGTTTGGATATCGGTGTCGGCTGCCGTCAGGATAACAATGGGCGCGGGCTGCTGGTCGAGGAAAATAACGCCGTCGAGGCCAGGCGTCCACCCACCGGGAGCTGCAGTTAAACGGTGCATTATGTTCTCTTCACGCAAGTATCATAAAATTCTGTAGATTCCCCAGGGGACGCTGAGGGGCAAGATAACATAGCAAGTGCTCAGACCTACTGCAGGTGGGCTCTCTAGGGGACAGCGATTGCGGTCTACTTTTTGAGTACCTGCCGCTGTGCCGTGGCGCTCTTGGCACGATGTTCTACACCGATCATCTATGGCCAGCTTCGATCCCGTGTTTCGCTACAAACTGTCGGCAAGCCTGTTTCAGCATCTGCGCGACAGCTTCCACCAGATATATCAGTTTGTTGACGCCAACCGACCGCAGTCGGTGCGCTACGTTGTGACAGAGGCCTCGCTAGATCTCGACCCTTCGACGCTAGAGCATCTTGACCACTTTAGCTTAGTTGTCTCGGATCACTTCAGCGCCTTGCTCGTCGCTCAGCAGATACCGCACGCTTCAGCGCACCGGCACCAGGTCCCTACCGCAGATGAATACGCGATTGATGTCGTCGATGGCCAGGCCGTCGCCCAGTTTTTAGACTGGCTCATTGAGCGGGTTCCCCCCGAGTCTGCCCATTTTCCGACGCTGCAGCAGATGCGCCAGAGCCTCGGACCAAGCCAGGTTGGTGTCCACAGCCTGCTGGTTCAGCTCCTTCTAGAGCGCCTGTCCCAGGTCGAGCGGCACCTTATCGCTCAATCTTCGGTGGTGCCGCAGAGCGTCGCTAATCCCGTCCGGCATGGAGAATCATATACTTCTGCCTTGCCGCCGCGATCGCGCCAGATCGGAACTTCGGACCACCGCCACGGTTTATCCCCATCCGTGCCCGCTGTGCCTACTATGCCCACTGCGCACGCCGTGCCCGTTGCGCCCGCTGCTGCGGCTAACGCTTCCTCGCTAAAAGCGACCGCTGTAGGCCATGTCCTCGAGCGAGCCGAAGCTCGACATGCCGAAGCTCAACATGCCAGGTCCGAGCGTGCTGAGCCTGACCACCAAAAGGCCGAGCGCGCCAAGAACGTCTTTTTGGCCGCCATCAACCACGAGCTGCGCACGCCCCTCACGTATATTTTGGGGATGTCCACAACCCTGCTTCGCTGGGTAGATAATGCGTCCGACGCCGCCATTAGACAACAGCAGCGCCACTACCTGGAGAGCATTTACAATCAGGGCAAGCACTTGCTGGAGATGATTAACGGCATTCTCGATTTATCTCAAAGCGAGCTCGGCCAGATGACGCTGGATATTCAGCAGGTCTCGCTTTCTGCCCTGCTTCAAGAGTGCATAGGCGACTATCACGCCGAGGCAGAAAATCGAGACATCACTTTGACCTTGGAGGCGCATCCGTCACTAGAGGAAGACAGCACGGCAGCCGACCCCCACCGACTGCGGCAAATTGTGGCTATTCTGCTGAGCAACGCCATCAAGTTCACGCCAGCTGGCGGGCAGGTGACCGTGCGATTGACCTTCGGCGATGCCGAGGTCAATATTCAGGTAGAGGACACGGGGATTGGCATCGCCGAGCAGCATCGGTCCATCATTTTTCAAAAGTTCAAGCAGCTCGACGATTCATACCATCGGCAGTATGAGGGTACTGGCATGGGCCTCGCACTCGCTAAGCAGCTGATTGAGCTTCATGATGGCCACGTTTACTGCGAATCTACCGTGAATGTGGGCACTACTTTTACGGTGCGGCTGCCGCGCCGGCAGGCGACGGAGACGTCTGAACGCTATCTCGCGCCGCCTAGAGCGGTCAGTCGCTCCAGACGGCGCATTTTATTGATTGATGGCCAGGGTCACTCAGCTCAAGCGATCGCCGACGGCGTCGCCGGGGCAGACTGCCAGCTCATTTGGATACTCAATGGGTATCATGCCCTAGAGCAGGTTGATGCCCTGCAGCCAGACCTAATTATCGTCGGCGCTTGTCCAATGGCGATCGCCAGCCGAGACTTGATTTATGGGCTGCGTCAGACCCAGATCGGCTCACGGGTACAAATTGCCGCTGTTGACGACGGCCGCGCTGCAGAAGATTTGCCCTCCCAACACCACTATCGAAGCCTTGGCATGGATAGCCTGCTCAAAACCCCTGCAGACCTGGCGGCCTTCATCAACCCCTTAGGCCAAGGGTAGCGCCAGCTTCAGGGCGGCGACCAGCGACGACTACCAGCGGTGCTGGAGTCCTTGATCTGTCAGGTAGGTCTGTAGGTCGGCGATATAGCCCTGGGGGACGATGTCTGCGGGGGCCAGCTGTGGCGACTGCGTCACAAGCCAGCCTGCAGTCGCGCCAGCTGCCGCCCCAACGTTCCACTCGCTGTGGTGGATGCGCGTCACAGAGTTGGCGATGTGGGTCACCGCGATCGCCTTACCGCCAACCATGAGGTTGTCGATCTCCTGGGGAATGAGGCTCTCTAGGGGAATGTGGGTAGGCCGGACGTTTTGCTCGTTGGTGGGGGCGCTGGAGGCCTCGTAGGACGGCTGCCAATTACGGTAGCGGCAGCCGTGGATATCCATATCGTAGTGGGCCACGGCAACCGACGTGGCCGTGAAGTCTCGGCCGCCGTCTTGGTCCCAGCGCATGTCCGCCTGCCGCACCATAAAATTGCGCTGACCGTAGGCATCACGCCCTAAAATGCGGCGACCCTCTCGAATGTAGGGCACTATGCTCAGTCCGGTTTGGGTCCCCATGGGCGCACCCCCGTACAGGTGCGTCAGCGGCTTGTCGGCCATTCCTTGGGTTTCAATCAGCCAGCGGGAAAACAGCAGCGCGTGGGTCGCCCCGTGCTTTAAGGCGCTGAGGGAAAGACCGCCCATCCAGTTGTCAAACTGAGCGGTCTCCACAAGGCGATCGCGATTGAGAATCAGCGGCGGGTCCATCAGGTTCCAGTCGTTGCCGGGGTGCCAGTTGACTAGCGTCACGTCCCCCAGCACCGGCGTACCGGCGACGGGGCTATTTTTTGCCAGGCTGATAATACGGCGATAGTTAAAGAAGCTGCGGCCCGAGAACATGGAAAATGAGCCCAAGGAATAGCTTTGCCAATGCTCCTCCAGGTTAAACTCAGGCTCGAACTGGAGCAAATGCTGGTAGCTCGCGCCGCCGTCGTCGGCTATGGCTAGGGCAAAGGGAAACGTGAAGGCCTGGGTGCAGTCAGGGTTGTCCCGCTCGGAGGCATGTCGCTCGCCCGTCGTCTGCCAGGACTCGGACCCCAGTCGGTAGGGCACGTCGGCCCAGCCCACTAGCTCCCCTGTATCCGTCGCGTCGATGACAATCCAGGGTTTATCTTCGGGCGGCACTAGGCGCAGCGGCACCTTGTCAAAAGCCTCACTGCTAGACCAGGAGTACCACTGGGAGAGCTCCGTCCAGAGCTTGCCTTCGGGTAGGTAGTCCCGCTGCCGAGGGATGCGCCGCACCGCCTGGATAGCGGTGATATTGCGACCGCTCTCATCCAGCTCGGCACCCTTAAACGCCGTAGCGGTGGCCCAGCGGCTGTCTGGCGATCGCTGAGCAGACTGCGTGAGCAGCTCTTGGGCCGCCAAGGCACCCGCCGTCGGTGGAAAGCAAAGGGCCCCAACCCAGCAGCTGTTGAGCTCGGCAACAGATTTAGCCGGCCCGGCCCAGGTGGGCAGGTTGACCATCTGTCGGCGAATCAGCTGCTTCAGTTCGTTCCAGCTTGCTGACGTATTTTGAGACCGGCGCACCAGACGCGACTCGTCAATCGCAGAGACGCCCTGGGCGCTGATCTGCCCCCCCAACCAGGGGGTTAGCTCGATGAGGCAGGTCTTAGCGCCTGAGCGCATCGCTTGGGAGGCCGCCGCGACCCCGCCGAGAGAGCCGCCTACCACGACCACCTCACAGGTCCACTCGTCTTCAAACGAATGCCGAACGGCGTCCGCAGCGGGCAAAACCCGATCGAGGCCCGCATCAGCGGTCAGTACAACAGGCGGCGCTGGTTCTGCAGCAAACCAGCGCCACACCGAGAGTCCAATAAAGCTGCTGTAGAACGCAGCGGCAATGCCGATAGCAGGGATGAGTTGATGACGAGGTCGTGAGAAATGCTTCACCTGTGTCCAAACGTATCAAAATCAAGCGGATGCCGGGTCGAATCAACCGCCGGCTACCCTGATCAATATTACAGGCTCTATCGGCCAACTCGGCGCAGATTGAGGGATATACCGGTAAGCTTTATCCAAGGCTGGGTAAGCGGCATCCTAGGATAGCTCATTTTGAAGCCGCACGGGCGATAGGAAAGAAGCCAGATGCCGGCGGTAGACCTCAGGATCTTCCAGCATGGGGAAGTGGGCCGTATCTGAGATTGTGACCTGCTCAATGCGGGGATTTAGGGCGGCGGCGTTTGTG
This sequence comes from Elainellaceae cyanobacterium, assembly GCA_050331115.1. Taxonomy (GTDB): domain Bacteria; phylum Cyanobacteriota; class Cyanobacteriia; order CAKZMO01; family CAKZMO01; genus JBCCAG01. The sequence continues at coordinate 24,510 of JBHJHD010000032.1, read as the reverse complement.
CCCAGCTGCGCCGGAATGATCTGGTCGTGCTCTCCAGACACCAGGAGCGTCGGCACCTGCAGGGCCGCAAATTCCTTGGGCATGACTTCGGCAGCTTGCTGGCTCACGGCGGTGTAAACCGTGCCCATAGCTGCCTCCCCGTCGGCCAGCAGATAGTCTTCTAGAAACGCAATGCGCTCCAGCTTCGGAATAGGCCGGTACAGAAAGCGCGTCATGAACAGGCGATCGACGCCGGGAAGGCGGCTCAGCCAAGCGGGACGCAGGGCTACCACGCCGCGACTGGCCTGATGAAACAGCTTAAAGGCCCAGGGCACATACTCAAAGATGCCGCTGCAGGTGAGCACGGCCCGATGGACGCGATCGCCATAGCGGTTGAGAAACAGGACGGCCACCGAGGCCCCGGTGGAGTGGGCGTTCAGGTAGATGCGCTCTAAACCCAAGTGGTCGAGGAGCAGCGCCAGATCGTCGGCGTAGCCTTCCAGCTCATAGCCCAGAGCCGCCACGTCAGGCGATAGGGGCCTGGGGAGCCGCGATTGGCCAAACCCGCGCAGGTCATAAAGGAGGCAGTCGAAGCGATCGGTGAGGGACTGGGCCGTACTCAGCCAGTAGCGCAGGGAACCGCCCCAGCCGTGGATGAACACCATTACGGGTTTGGTGGGCCGGTGCTGACTTATAGCGTCCTCAGATGGATTTTCTGCAGCGGTATCGTCTGCCGTTTGGCCTGCGGCCGTCACCCAGCGGTAAAAATGCGGCACACCCCGAATGTCTATATGTGGCATAGATAGATGGCATAGATGCTTGTGCTAGGCAGGCTCTGGCTAGGCGGACTCTGGCTTCGGCAAAGAAGAGGGATGCAGCAGCAGCTCTGCCGTCGAGCGCTTTTCCACCATCTCGCGGGTGATGGAGCAGCGGGTGACGTCGCTGCGGGACGGCAGTTCATACATCACGTCCAGCATCAGCTCCTCAACGATGCCGCGCAGGGCGCGGGCGCCGGTCTTGCGACGATAGCCTTCGCGGGCGATCGCCCGAATTGCGTCCTGGTGAAACTCAAGCTGAACATTGTCCATGCGCATGAGCTTTTGGTACTGCTTGACCAGGGAGTTTTGAGGCTCCGTCAAAATCGCCACCAGCATATCCTCATCGAGCGGTTCTACCACAGCAACCACGGGGACGCGGCCAATGAACTCCGGAATCATGCCAAACTTTACCAGGTCATCTGACTCCATGTGCTGGAGGACATCGACCATGCGCCGCTCTTTGCTGCTCTGCGCCTCACCGGGCTGCACAAAGCCAATAGATTTCTTACCAATGCGCTGTTCAACCGTCTTCTCTAAGCCAACGAAGGCACCGCCGCAGATAAAGAGAATGTTTGTCGTGTCGATCTGGATGCAGTCTTGGTAGGGGTGCTTGCGCCCGCCTTGGGGGGGCACATTGGCCACGGTTCCCTCCAGCATTTTAAGCAGCGCTTGCTGAACCCCTTCCCCTGAGACGTCTCGGGTAATCGAGGGATTCTCGCTCTTGCGGGCCACCTTGTCGATTTCATCGATGTAGATGATGCCGCGCTGGGCCTCTTCCACATCTAGGTCTGCCACCTGAAGCAGCCTCAGCAAGATATTCTCAACGTCTTCGCCGACGTAGCCCGCCTCGGTCAGCGTCGTCGCGTCGGCAACGGCAAAGGGAACGTCCAGCATTTCAGCCAGCGTTTGGGCCAGCAAGGTTTTACCACAGCCCGTCGGACCAATGAGCAGAATGTTGGACTTTTGAAGCTGCACCGGATCGTCAGCCTTGCCGCTGCGCTTGCTCTGCTCGTAGCTCAGTCGCTTGTAGTGGTTGTAGACCGCAACCGAAAGCACTTTTTTAGCTTCGTCTTGGCCGATCACGTGCCGATCTAGATGGCGTTTGATTTCGACGGGCTTGGGAACCTGGTTGAGAGAAATGTATGACCCTCGACCTTGGCGCTTTTCGGCCTGCTCGCGGCGCGGCGGGGGCTGCGGCACGGACGAGCTAGAGTCGAACAATTCCTCATCAAGGATCTCGTTACACAAATCCACGCATTCGTCGCAGATGTAAACTCCGGGACCCGCAATCAGCTTCCGAACCTGCTCCTGAGATTTGCCGCAGAAGGAGCACTTGAGATGGGAATCGTATTTAGACATGATTGTGCCTCTTAATCACCTGCCGTTTTGATCGCCTGCCGTATGGAGACTAACCTCGCCAAACCAGAGCTTTGAGCCTCAAACTTTGGCAATCACTTGGTCAATTAAACCGTACTCCCGCGCTTCTTCTGCTGACATGAAGAAGTCCCGCTCCGTATCCGCCTCAATTTTATCGATGGGCTGTTTGGTGTGATGCGCCAGCATTTCGTTCAATCGCTGCTTGAGATATAAGATCTCTTTGGCCTGGATTTCGATGTCGACGGCTTGGCCCTGGGCCCCACCGAGCGGCTGATGAATCATGATCCGAGAGCTCGGCAGCGACAGCCGCTTGTCAGCGGCGCCGCCCGCCAGCAAAAATGCCCCCATGCTGGCCGCTAGGCCGAAGCAAATAGTCGCTACGTCAGGGCGAACCTGCTGCATCGTATCGTAGATGGCCATTCCCGCGGTCACAGAGCCGCCTGGTGAATTGATGTAAAGCTGAATATCTTTCTCAGGGTCCTCAGCATCGAGAAATAGAAGCTGAGCCACGATGGAGTCAGCGACCTCGTCCGTCACCTGGGAGCCCAGAAAAACGATGCGCTCCCGCAGCAGCCGGGAATAGATATCGAAGGCCCGCTCTCCTCGACCTGATTGCTCTACAACGGTAGGCACCACGCTAGACGGGGTCTGGTGGGCAGAGAGCATCCCATAGGGGTCAGGCTGCTGCGAGTAAAAGGAGGAGGCGTGATGGCTGGTAATCATGTCAACGTCAAATGCAGGGATAAATCAGGAAACTTCGCGGAAATGAGGGTCGGGTAGCACTACAGCCAGACTACAGGTACCGGGAAGCGCGTCGCTTGAGCGTCTTTCTCCGTGGAAATCAGCTCGCTTTTACCGTCCCCTAGGTGAGCAAGCCTGCGTCTAATCGCGATAAGTTGGTCCAATCGGCGCTCAATGCACCTATTCGCCATTATGCCTCAACTCTTCAGAAAGTTGCGGCGACCGCAAAAGACCGTTGAACTCTCTGAACTACAGGCTCGCGGATTTGTCATGATTCGACGCCGTCAGCTTCCACCGAGCTGCCCTCAGATGAGGCCGCGTCCGCAGAGTCTTCAGATTCCGCTGCCGCTGCGCCTTCATTATCTGAAGCAGCATCAGAGGCCTCAGTCGTGATCTCAGTCGCGGGCACGTCAACTACCGTAGCGTCAGCCGTGGGCTCAGGTGCGTCAGCTTCATCAGCCTCACCGCTAGGCGTCACCTCGGCGTCCTCGTCTTTAGCTAGCGTCCCTTCTGGAACCAGCTCAACGGTGTTTTGCGCCTCTAGCCAGTCTAAAACCTTTTCCTGAACCAGGTCGTCTTCGAGCACCTGGCGGACGCGATCGCGGTCGATGCTCTTATCTTCGTAGCGCTCGATGAACTCATCGACCTTTTTCTCTAGCTCATCCGGCTCAACGGTGAGGGATTCACGCTTAGCGATCTCCCCAATGGCCAGGGTCTGCTTTAGGCGCGTGATGGCCTCAGGGCGCGATCGCTCCCGCATGCCTTCCACTAGCTCCTGAGTTAAAAGCTGCTTAATATCGAGACCCTGCTGCTCTAGGCGCATGGCGGTCTGGGTGACCATATGGTCAACCTCCCGCTGAACTAGGGTTTCAGGCAGCTCGGCTTCAACCTGGTTGAGAATCTCCTGGGAAAGCGCCTCCTGCTTGTTGACCTTGGTTTTCTGCTCGGCCTCATCCCTGTAGCGCTTTTCTAAGGACTCCCGCAGCTCGACTATGGTCTCGAATTCGCTCACGTCTTGGGCAAAATCATCGTCTAGTTCGGGCAGCTCGCGCTCCTTAAGCTCCTTGAGGGTGATGTCAAATACGGCGGCCTTGCCCGCTACCTCCTCCTGGGGATAGGACTCGGGGAATGCTGCGTCAACCGCTTTAGAGTCCCCTGGCGTCATGCCCACTACGCCTTCTATAAAACCCTCGATGAAGCGGCCCTCTTCTAAATCAATCTGGAAGTCTGTGGCGCTGCCGCCGGGAATAGCGATGGCCTCACCGTTTTCATCCGGTTCAGCCAGTCGTCCCTCAAAGTCGACTAGGGCCACATCCCCCATCTGGGCAGGGCGATCGTCAATCGGGACTAGGGTCGCCGTTTTCTGCTGATAGTCCTTGAGCACCTCTTCCACCTGCTGCGGCTCGTAGGCGACCTCCTCAGCCTGCACCTTCAGCGCTTTGTACTGCTTGATCTCCACCTCGGGGGGTACATCCACCACCGCAGAGAAGGTCAGCGCTTCTCCGGGCCGAAAGGCACCAATTAGCTCTTCAAACGAAGAGCGCAGCTCAAACTTGCCAATCGCGTCGACAGACTCCTGCTCAAGCGCCTTTTTAAGGCCGTCCTCAACCAAATCTTCAAGGACCGCCGCCTTAATGCGGGACGGTCCTAGCCGCTGAATTAAAATCTGCCGGGGAACCTTGCCCTTGCGAAATCCAGGAATATTGACGTTCCGCGTGAATTCTTTCAGCGTCTTCTCATAGGCCTGTTTCGACATCTCTGGGGAGATCTCAATGTCGAGACGGACCTGGCTGGCTGGCAGCTTCTCCTGGATAACCTTCATCGGCGTTACTCTAACTACGTGTAAAAGTTGGCGAAACGGGCTTGGACCGACATTGCTTGAACCCGCATCAGTGCTTGACTTGAACCAGCACCAATGCTCGCACTAGCATCCTCGAACTAACATCGATGCCAGTCGTGAAACGTTAATGTCATTAAAAAATGTCAGCTGCGTAGATAGCACAGCCGCAGTTAGCTATACTAGCTTATCTGATGCAATGCTGCGATGAGCATTACAAACTCGTGACACATCCGCCAGAACCCGGCAATAGGACGGTGTAGGATACTCGTCATGAGCCGTCAGGAGACGTCGTGACTTGAGGAGGTCATAATCCGTTGTCTAATTCCTATCGAATTGCCGTCCTGGGCGCAACGGGCGCGGTCGGCACCGAAATTTTAGGCCTGCTAGAAGAGCGCAGCTTCCCGGTATCCGAGCTGGTTCTACTGGCCTCTTCCCGATCGGCAGGGCGGACGCTGGCGTTCAAAGGTGAGTCTGTTCCAGTACAGGCCGTGAGCGATCGCGCCTTCAAAAACGTTGACATTGTGCTGGCTTCGGCGGGGGGCTCGATTTCAAAAGAGTGGGCCCCTAAGGCTGCTGAAGCAGGAGCTGTCGTGGTGGATAACTCCAGCGCCTTTCGCATGGACCCCTCGGTACCGCTGGTGATTCCAGAGATCAATCCTGAAGCGGCGGCGGCGCATCAGGGCATCATCGCCAACCCCAACTGCACGACGATTCTGATGGCGATGGCCGTGTGGCCTCTGCATCAGGTGCGCCCAATTCGCCGTATCTTGGCCGCCACCTACCAGTCGGCCAGCGGAGCCGGAGCCCGCGCCATGGAAGAGGTCAAGCACCAGGCAACCGCTATTTTGACCGGTCATGAGCCCAAGGCTGAAATCTTTCCCTACCCGCTAGCGTTCAATCTCTTCCCCCACAATTCTCCCCTCGATGACCAGGGCTACTGTCAAGAGGAGATGAAGATGGTGAACGAGACGCGCAAAATTTTTGAGCAGCCCGATATACGCATCAAGGCCACCTGTATTCGGGTGCCTGTTCTCCGGGCCCATGCAGAGGCCATAACGCTGGAGTTCGACCAGCCCTTTAGCCCTGAGGAGGCCCGAAATGTTCTGTCAGAGGCCCCCGGCATCACCCTTGTGGACGATTGGCAGGCCAACTATTTTCCCATGCCCATCGACGCCAGCGGTCAAGACAACGTGCTTGTGGGTCGCATTCGCGCCGATATCTCGCACCCTAGCGGCTTAGAGCTGTGGCTGTGCGGCGACCAGATCCGCAAGGGCGCGGCCCTCAACGCGGTACAAATTGCAGAGCTGCTTGCGGCGCGGCGCTGGTTTCCCACCGCCGTGGCGGCGGGCTAGGTTTGGCATTATGACATTTTGTATCAGGGCATCTTGCACTAGGGCATTTTGCATCGCGGCATTTTGCATCACGGCGGAGGCGATCGCATGACGCGCTTTGGACGGGTAATCACCGCGATGGTGACGCCTTTTGGCGCTGACGGCAGCGTTAGTTATTCGATGGTCGAGACGCTGGCCGATCATCTGGTGACTCACGGCAGCGACGGATTAGTGGTGTGCGGCACCACCGGGGAATCCCCCGCCCTGACCTGGGCTGAGGAGTTCGAGCTGTTTCGGGTCGTCAAGGCCTGCGTGGGCGACCGCGCCGCCGTGCTAGCCGGGACGGGCTCCAACTCGACCCAGGAGGCCATCGACGCCACTCAAAAGGCCCAAATGCTTGGTTTAGACGGCTCCCTGCAGGTGGTGCCTTACTACAACAAGCCGCCCCAAGAAGGCCTGTATCGGCACTTTGCGGCGATCGCCCAGGCCTGCCCAGACTTGCCTATCATGCTCTACAATGTGCCGGGGCGCACGGGCCAGTCGATTGCTCCTGATACGGTGGCTAAGCTGGCGAAGATTGATAATATCGTCGCTATCAAAGAGGCCAGCGGCAGCCTCGACCAGGCCAGCCATATTCGCACCCTCACGCCCCCCGAATTTGACATCTACTGCGGGGACGACTCTTTGACCCTGCCCCTGCTGTCCGTGGGGGGATGCGGCGTGGTGAGCGTCGCCAGCCATTTGGTGGGCGATCGCCTACAGCGCATGGTGAGCGCCTATAAATCTGGGCAAATTAATGAGGCGATCGCGATTCACCTAGCGCTGTTTCCGCTATTCAAGGCTTTGTTTACCCAGACCAACCCAATTCCCATTAAAGCGGCCCTGGGCCTCCTTGGCCTGGACGTTGGCGGCGCGCGCGCGCCGCTGTGCGACGCCTCTGAATCGGTCGTTCAAAACCTCAATCAGGTTCTTCAAGATTTAAAGGTGCTTGCCGCAGAATAGGTAGCTTGTGCTAATAATGTTAGTAGCGGCACGTTCCGCACTACGGCTGCGCCCCACGAGACGGCTGCAGCGAGGGGCATACCCACAGCCAAGGCGAGATAGTAAGGGTAAGATAGCGAAAGCGAGACGGCCAAAGCGAGATAGCCAAAAGCAAGGCAGCCAAGGCAAGGCACTAAAGCCAAATTTACGATAGGGTAGCAAGGCTGAGCGAAGCTATCGAGCGAACCAAGACCGTGCGTACGGAAGCAGGCTTGAGAACTTAGTACGGGTCACTTCCGCAGAGTTAAATCCAATACGCCAGCGACAGTCTTGGCCTCCAGCTGTAGGTCAACAAAGTTTCTGACAACTGAATAATTGGAACATAGGTTGCCAACCCACGGCATCGGCTATTGGCCCAGCGTGAACAAGGTCATTCTGGACTAATGCTCCTGTGAAATCAGCTAACCGCAGCGGTGAAGCGCAAACTGCTTCGCCTTTGAGCCGCGGGATAAAAATGCTTACGACTTGATGTATTAAAGGACACATATGATTCGAAATGGTTCATCTAATAAGGCTCTGAGGATCATTCCTCTCGGGGGTCTACATGAGATTGGAAAGAATACTTGCGTATTTGAATTCAACGACGAGATTATTTTGCTAGACGCGGGTCTAGCGTTTCCCACCGACGGCATGCACGGCGTCAATATTGTGCTGCCCGACGTCTCCTATCTGAGGGAAAATCGCCACAAGATCAAGGGGATGATCGTCACCCACGGCCACGAAGATCACATCGGCGGCATTGCTTTCCACCTCAAGCAGTTCGACATTCCCGTCATCTACGGCCCGCGCCTAGCTATGGCCCTGCTAGAAGGAAAGCTGCAGGAAGCGGGCGTTGCCGACCGCACCGAATTAAGGACGGTGCGACCTCGGGACATGGTTCGCCTGGGCAGCTCGTTCATCGTGGAGTACATTCGCAACACCCACTCCATTGCGGACAGCTTTACGGTGGCTATCCACACCCCTATCGGCGTCGTTATCCACTCGGGCGACTTCAAAGTCGACCATACGCCGGTTGACGGCGAGTTCTTCGACTTTCAAAAGCTGGCGGAGTACGGCGAGAAGGGCGTGCTGTGTCTTCTCAGCGATTCCACTAATGCGGAGGTGCCGGGCTCTACCCCCTCTGAGCGCTCGGTTTTCCCAAACCTAGACCGCGTCTTTGGAAAGGCAGAAGGGCGGCTGTTGGTGACGACCTTTGCCTCCTCGGTACACCGGGTCAACATGATTTTGGAGCTGGCCAAACAGCACAACCGCTCGGTGGCCGTGGTGGGGCGCTCCATGCTCAACGTGATTGCCCACGCCCGGGAACTGGGCTACATCAAGTGTGAGGACAAGCTATTTGTGCCGCTGAAGCAGGCCAGATCCTTGCCGAACAACAAGCTGCTGATTTTGACGACGGGATCTCAAGGGGAGCCCATGGCAGCACTGACCCGCATCGCCCGCAAGGAGCACCGACAGCTCAAGATTCAGGAGGGCGATACCGTCGTCTTTTCCGCCAACCCCATCCCCGGCAATACCATTGCGGTGGTGAACACCATCGACCAGCTGATGATGCAGGGGGCTAAGGTGGTCTACGGCCGCAACGAAGGGCTGCACGTCTCGGGTCACGGCGCTCAAGAAGACCACAAGCTGATGCTGGCGCTGACGCGGCCCAAGTTCTTCGTGCCGGTCCACGGCGAGCACCGAATGCTGATTAAGCATTCCAAGACGGCTCAGAGCATGGGTATCTCGCCTGAGAATATGGTCATCATCGATAACGGCGATGTGGTGGAGCTGACGGAAGACTCGATTCGGGTTTCCGAGAAGGTGCCCTCCGGAATCGAGCTGATGGATGCGGCCCGCAACGGCGTTGTCCAGGCCCAGACGCTGCGCGATCGCCAGCACCTGGCCGAAGAGGGATTAATTACCATCGCGGCTACGATTGACGGCCGGCGGCTCGTAACCCAGCCCGAAATCCACCTTAGAGGGGTGGTCACTTCAATTACAAAAGAGCGCATGGTGAAGCTCGCGGCCCAGACTATTGAGTCAAATCTATCTAGCGGCAGCGATCGCACTAACCCTGACAACTGGTCTAAGCTGCAGTCTACCTTAGAGCTAGAGCTGCGGCGCGCGTTCAGGCGCGAGCTGCGCAGCAACCCGTTCTTGGTTCTGCTGCTTCAGTCTTTGGAGGTTTCCAAGGCCGCTGTCGCCGCTTCCTAAGCGCACAACAATAGCGAACCCCCAATGCTCAGTGAGCGTCGGGGATTCGTTGAGTCTAGCTCTGGGAAAGCGACCTGAGGGCGTACAGCCCATAGGTCAAGTCGTTTTTAAACTCAAGAGACGTTAGACTCCATCTCTTCGACGCCTTCCTTAGAGCTGGGCAGCTCTAGGCAGTAGCCGGCACCGTACACCGTCTTTATGTAGCTCGGATGACGCGGGTCAGGCTCTAGCTTGGTGCGCAGATGGCGGACATGCACCCGGATGGTCTCGATGTCATCGCTGGGATCATATCCCCAGACCTCCTTCAGGATTTCTCCAGGGGATACCGTTTGACCATGGCGCTGCAGGAGACAGTGAATTAGCTCAAACTCCAGGTGGGTTAGCTTAACCGTTTTGTCGAACCAGATGGCTTCTAGCCGCTCAGGAATCAGCGTCAGTGGCCCGTAGTTGAGAATCTCTGAACTTTTTGCGGCTTGGGGAATGCGATCGGTCCGCCGCAGCAGCGCTCTAACGCGAGCCAGCATCTCTTCAATTTCAAAAGGCTTAGTGAGGTAGTCGTCTGCGCCGGCGTTGAAGCCATCTACCTTGTCTTGAATCTGGCCGAGTGCAGTGAGCATAAGGACAGGAATATCTGCTGTGCGGCTGTCCCGCCGCAGCCGCTGACAGACGGTAAATCCATCTACTCTGGGCAGCATCAGGTCAAGCATGATTAGATCGGGGACGATTTGAAGCGCTAGAGCTTGCCCTTTGATGCCATCTACCGCCTGGCTCACATCGTAACCAGCCATCTCTAGGTTTACGGCAACCAGCTCCGATATGGCGGAGTCGTCGTCAATCACAAGAATACGAGGCATTTTGTTAAACAGGAAAAACAACGACTGCTATCTTTAATACGCAAAGCTTTAATTAACTTTAAGATTCGGGAAGCCCTTTTAGGCTTTGAGTAAACATATTATAACCGGGAGCTTACTCTCTCATACCTATAGACACGCAATTTAGGTCATAGGTCTAGGCGCGCCGATGTGCAGGCGACAGCGCGTGCTCACTTTCTGCAGCAGCAGACGCAATTATTGCAGCCAGTCCAGCACCCGATTCCAGGCCCACCAGGGATCGGGGTCACCCCATTCCCGCTGCCCGTCAGCGCTATTGACGTAGCCGACATGACCGCCGTATTGGGTAAGCAATAGGTCAATCGCGGGCGTCGATGCGCCTAGCGATCGCAAATCGGGAATCAGCGTCGGGTCAAATAGCGGGTCATCCTCGGCATAGATAATCAGCGTGGGCTTGGTCAGTTTTTCTAAGAAATAGAGCGGACTTGTCGCCCTGTAGTAGGCCTCGGTGGTCGCAAATCCAAGCTTGGAGATCACGATGTGCTGGTCAAACTTGCGGATACTCGTCGCCTTTGCGATCGCCTCTGGGCTGATCTGGTCAGGGTAGCGCTGCTGGAGGCGCTGCGCCAGATCCTGCAGCGTGCGGGCGATCGCCTGCTCCATGAAGCGGCCCCAAAAGGCTTCCTCTAAGTAACGCAGCGAGCGATCGGACTCTAGACTCGGGCAAACGACCGCGGCCCCGGCAATTTCAGCGCCGTCAATGCCGTAGCGAGCCAGAAGGTCAGGCTCCTGCGCCGTCTTCAAACCCCAGAGCGCTAGCTGCCCCCCTAGGGAAAACCCGGTGAACCAGAAGGGGGCAGCACATCCCATAGCCTTCGCTTGGGCGGCGATATGTACAAAATCTGGCCCTTCATAAATACCGTCAGAGGTGAGGGCAGGGGACAGCTCGGCGGTTCTGCCGTGGGCCCGCCAGTCAAACAGCACAACGTTGTGGCCTTTTGCAAACGCCTTGCGGCCCATCGCGCGTAAAAACCACTGATTTTTGAGGTCCCCGGTAATCCCGTAGGTGCCCACTATCGTGCCCCGCGCCCCTTGCTGCTGTGCAACGAGGCCCCCAATTGGCGTTTGGTTTGCCCCAGAAAACTGGTGTGGCCGATAGGGCGGTGACGGCGGCAGCCCGCTACGCCAGGTGCGACTGGCCCATAGGGCAGCGTACAGCGTCATCGCGACGCCGTTGCGCAGCGGCAGCGCAGGTCTGAACGAGGCAGGATTAAATTGAGGCATGCGTTGGGCGGTGTTCGGTAGCGCGTCTTTGGGCTAGGGCAGCATCAGAGGATGCTTGAAAAGAATTGGTCAAAGCGTTATGCTCCTGCTTCACCCCCCTCTAGCTCCTCCTCTCAAGGGTGTCCTACACTTTGGGCCGCCTATGATTGGCCTGAGGAGGCATCGCGGTGCTGCGCCACCGCGTACTCCCGAAACCGATCCATATCGGCCTGAAGCGTCGATTCGACAACCCCACCCAAAAACAGGTTGTCCATCACCCGGCCCAAAAGGCCGGGTATGGCATAGGCAACCGTTAGCTTCACGACGCTGTGACCCCGGCGGTCGTAGAAGCGGATTGCCCCCCGGTTGGGCAGCCCGTTGACTGACTCCCACCGAATAATCTGGTTTTCTCTGACCTCAAGGATACGCGAGAGCCACTTAAACTCCAGGCCTCCAGTGGCGAGCTTCCACTGCGATAGACTGGGGTCGCGCTCTAGAACACTGACCGAATCAATCCACTTCATCCAATTGGGCATCTGCTCGAGGTCAGACCAGAGGACCCATGCCGCCTGAATGGGGACGTCGACATCAACCTGTACGCTGTGTTCAAGCCAATCGGCCATAATTTGACGAGGGAAAAGAACATCATCATGCTACGACGTCCGCAGTCCCGCAGCGCACTACGGGCGGGCGATCGCACCACTTATCCACCTTAAACTACACGGGCTGAGCCACGGCGGGCCGATCTGTCATTTCTAGCACGGCCCGCGCCGCCTGTCGCCCTGAAAGCGTGGCCCCCTCCATGCTGTCGATGTAGTCCTGTGCCGTATAGCTGCCCGCCAGGAAGAAATTAGGGACCGGCGTCGCTTGGGTGGGGCGGTAGAGGTCCATACCAGGAGCCTCACGGTAGAGCGACTGGGCCAGCTTTACCACGCTATACCAGGTCATGTTGAGCTGGCGCGAGGACGGAAACAGCGCGTGCACCTGCTCTAGCACGTGGTGGGCGATCGCCTCATTGGGCTGCTTGATGAACGGATCGCCGGGGGTGAGCACCAGCTGCAGCAGTGAACCCTGTCCCTCGCGGTAGTAGTCGCTGGGGCTGGTGAGCGCCAGATCGGCGAAGCAGGAGAAATCGGCGTCGGGGGTGTAGAGCAAATTATCGATGCCGGCGGCTTGCTCGACCTGGGTCATGGCATCAGGGTTCTGCAGCTCGGTCACCCAGCCGTCGAACCGCAGCTGCACCGTCGCCACCGGGACGGCGCTGAGCTTATAGAGGTTGTCGAACAGCGACCAGTGACGCCACTCTGGCGGAATCAGCCGCTGGACGCCGGGCACGTCACAGGCGCAGACGTAGGCGTCGGCCTTGACTATCTCCTCCCCATCGCCGCTGCTGACCCCAATGCCGCTGACGCGGGTAGAGTCCCCCGCTCGCTCAAACAAAATTCGCCGCGTGCCTCGCCGGGTGTGAATCTTGACGCCGCGCTCTTCTAGGTAGTCCAGGATGGGCTGAATTAAGTAGCCCTGGGGGGAGCCCTCCAGCATGCGCAGCACCGAGGCCTCGGTGCGGGCCGCAAAAAGCTGAAAGATAGTCAACATGCAGCGGGCCGAGATCTGCTCAGTATCGATAAAGCCTAGGGCGTAGGCGATGGGGTTCCACATACGCTTCAGGCTGCCGTTGGAGCCGCCGTGGCGGCGAAACCAGTCCGCAAAGCTGATGCGGTCTAGCGCTCGAATGGTTTCCATCGCGCCGTCAAAATCGACCAGGCCGCGCACAATGGGGCTGGTGCCCAGGGCGATCGCGTTTTGCGCCTTGTCCTGCACGGAGAGCTGAGAGGTGGTAAAAAAAGCCTTGAGACCGTTGAATGGAGCCCCAGTCAAGAAGCGAAAGTCGAGGGCTCCTGTCTGTCCGCCCTCGTTGATGAAGGTATGGATATGCTCTTTGAGCCGCAGGTTTCCCTTAGCGCCCACCTTCTCCATTAGGGCAAACAGGTTGTAATAGCAGCCGAAAAACACATGCAGCCCCATCTCTACGTGATTGCCTGCTGGGTCCACCCAGCTGCCCACCTTGCCGCCGATAAAGGGCCGAGATTCAAATATTTCCACCGCGTGACCGGCATCCGCTAGCTCGACGGCCGTGGATAATCCCGCCAGCCCCGCCCCGATAATTGCAACTCGCATTCTGTCTGACATTAAGTGTTCTTTGCTGTTTGGCTGCTCAACTATTAAGTATTCTAAACCGATGTATCAGTCCTGGCCGGATCTGGCGAGACCGAATCTGGTTTGGCCGCGCCGGTTTTTCCTGCTGCGCTGGTCTTTCCGGCTGCGCCATTATGGGCCGCTTTGGCGCTAGCGCGCTGCTTTTTACCGCCCTTAATGCCGAACAACGGCAGCGTGAAGTGAAACTGGCTGCCCTGGCCTCGTCCTGCAGAAACCGCCCAAATTTGCCCCCCCAAGTTGCGGATGACCTGCCGGCATATCGCTAAGCCAAGCCCCGTACCGCCTGCCGTACGCCGCAGTGCCCCTTCCTCTTGATAGAAGCGATCGAACACCGCCTCCAGTCGGTTGGGCTCGATGCCGCGCCCGGTATCGGCGACGGTAACCTCCAGCATGCCGCGTCCGTCTCGATGCGCCTCAATGCTCACTTCCCCGGGAGAGTCGGTGAACTTGCAGGCGTTGTCCAGCAGCTTTGAGAGCACCTCCACGAGCCATTCCCCGTCTGCCCGCACCAGCGGCAGCCCGTCGGGGACCTGAATCTTAATGGCGGGCAGCTCCTCGCTGCGCTGCCGGGCCTTGAGGCTGCTGAGAGCCAGTTCAACGCATTCCTCCACTGACAGGGCCTCGACGTGCCACTGAATGCGGCCGCTCTCTAGCTGAGACAGGGTCAGAAAATCCTGCACCAGCTTGCGCATGCGCTCGGCGTCCTCTAGGGCGGTACTCAGCATTACCTGACGCACCTCTAAGGGCATATCGGGCTCACTCGCCAGGCTTTCCAGACATACCTGAATCGTAGACAGGGGCGTTCTCAGCTCGTGGCCCGTAATGGCAATTAGATTGCTGCGGGTGCGCTCTAGGGCCTCAAACTGCTGATTTAGGTTCTCTAAGTTAGCGTAAGCGTCCGCCTGAATCAGGGCAACGCCAAGCTGGGCCGCGATCGCCTCTACCATCTCTTGCTCGTTGGCTGTCCAGGCCTGCTGGCCTAAACAGCTGTGCAGCTCAATCATGCCCATCAGCTTTTCCTGGTGCACAATCGGCACTAGCAGCCAGGAGCGAATCTGCAGGCGCTCGATTGCGGTACTCAGGGGTTTGAGGTCAAAGGGCTGGGCTGAATCAGAGGACGCGGCGGTATCGTTTAGGGCGACCGTCTCCTGATGCACCATCACTTGCTGAATCAGCGGGTTTTTCTGCAGCGACCAGGTCTCACCCACCAGAGAGGGCAGGGCCGGCTGGGATAAAAACTCGTGCTCTACAGTGGTGACCTCATCCTGGCTACGGCAGCTGTAGATTAGGCAGCGGTCGGCCTTGAGGGTCTGGCCCAGTTCAGAGACGGCCACGGAGAAAATCTGGTTGGTGTCTAAGGTGCGGCGAATGGCCGAGGACATCAGGTTCACCAGCCGCTCGCGGCGCTCCTTGAGGGCGATCGCGCGATAGGCCTTGATTAACTTATATTGCCCCGCCTGCAGGTAAGTCACTAGCCGCTGCGCGAATGGATCGGGGTCAATATCCCGCGCACCAGCATCCCGCGCGCCAACATCCCGCGTACCGCCGTCTTGGAGCAGCTGTACACCGCCCTCCAAATACAGCGATCGCGCGGTGGCTATCTTGTCCGACAGCTCAGGGCGGTAGCTGAGAATGCGGTTGAGCATGATGTCAGCGGCAGCCCAGCAGACCTGAGAATTAAAGGTCCAGATGCCCTCAAATCGCCGAGTTTGGTCCATGGTCAGCGGCAGCGTCGCATCGGTCTCTCCGGCGTCAGTCAGATGCCGCTCCCGGCAAACCAAGCAGGTGGAATAGAGGGGGTTGATGACAACCAAGTGCCACTCATTGGTCAGCACATCTGCCGGGTCAAAAGCGACCTTTTCGTACTCCTCGGAGGTGCTCGAAAAGCCCGTTTCAGGAGCAGCCAAGACATAGACCTGATCGCTATGGGCAGCAATGCGGAGATAGCGCTGCGCTTCCTGGCGATAATATCGCTCCCACTGAAAATTCGCGATTACCAGGGAGGGCTCTGACACCGCAAGGACCTGATCCTCCATAGCGTGGGACAGCGCCGTCAGTGCAGACTTGAAATAGACTTGGGGCCGCAGCTCAGGGATCTGCTGCTGCAGCTCTTCCAGTACGGAAACGGAGCGACTCATGAACTCTTAAGCCAGTGTTCTAAAAAGCTTTGCCAAAACCCAGTACCGCCATCAGCATTATTCAGCAAGCATCGGGTCACTGACGGTAAAGCGCAAATCACATGAGGTCAATCATGCGCAACGTATCCCCAATACTTTCTCCAGAATACTACGGCGACGCTGCGCCAGCTCATGGTGATCCCCAAAGCTGGACCGATATAGCACCGCTGAAGCATGCCGACAGAGGTCTCTAAAAGGTCATTGAGATATCGCTCAGGCATTCCTGAGGCATCAAGAATATCGAGATGCTTTGTAGCCGCACCGATACTGTAAAGTGGCTGTATGTATAGCGATGACGATCTAACTGTACTGAACGCCGTTAGCGATTTTGAGAGCCCGCTGGACCGACTGGAGGCAGTCCCCGGCGACGTCTCGGATAGCTCTCTCGATCCAGACGAGATGCTGTCCCTGCTCAGCGCGCCGGAGAACGCCCAGCGTATGCTGGCTGCGCGGGCATTTTGTGAGATGCAAGACTCTCGTGCCGTCCCGCTGTTAGTCAGTCTGCTGCGGGATGCCTGCCCACTGATTCGGGTGAGCGCAGCCTATGCCCTGGGGCGAAATCCCAGCTTAGACGCGGTCGAGCCTCTTATCCATCAGCTCCAGCAGGACTGGAACGGCTACGTGCGCAAGGGTATGGTCTGGGCCCTAGGCAACTGTCGCGATGGGCGATCGCTGCCGTCGCTAATCAATGCCCTGCGAAACGACATCTCCGCCGTGCGGCTGTGGGCCGCTAGCGCGCTGGCCCAGATGTCTGAAGTGGGCTACGACGCTATCATCAGCGCCATTCCGCCCCTCATTGAGGCCCTGCGCCGTGACCCTACCGCTGCAGTGCGCAGCAACTGCGCCTGGGCCGTCGGGCAGCTCTGCCGCGAGCTGCCGTCCAACGTGGTTTACGCCACCGCCGTCGACGCCCTGATTGAGGCCTTTGCCGAGGATGAAGACGTCGGCGTCAAGGAAGATGCACGATCCGCCGTGCTGAAGCTGGGCGATCCTCGGGGCCTTCAGGTGATTGAAGAGGTAGAGCGGGACGGTTTTCTGTGACGCGTTTTTTGCACCGCCTCTGCGACGCTTTCCTTTTCCTTTGCCCACTGGCCAGGTTTTCTGACCAGGTTTTTCCCAGGTTTTCTGGATAGGTTTCTCTGGACAAGTTTCTCTGCGCTAGCGTCCTGCGGCTAGCACAGGCTGATGTCTAGGCGCTAATGCCTCTCAATACCCAGCGGCGGCTATAAACCGCCCACATAATCACACATGGCGATCGCTAAAAATGCAGCGCAGTCGCTAAAAGTACGTGGCGATCGCCCATGGTGCTGCAAGATCGCTAATATAGAGAAAACCCTTTGCAAATAGCGACAACAATAGATATCACTCTATCTTATCCATCTCGGCTTATTTGCCAATCTTACACATCGTGTCAAATATATCGGGTCAAGACGCAAGCAAAACGGAACTAGGGTAGCCGGTGCGTTCTCGTATCCAACTGTGAGGGAGAATTAATGATTCACGCGACGCTGCACCAGTTTAAGGTCTTTGAAGCCACGGCTCGCCACGGGAGTTTTACCCGGGCGGCAGAGGAGCTATTTCTCACCCAGCCTACCGTCTCTATGCAGGTTAAGCAGTTGACCAAGTCCGTGGGGCTGCCTTTGTTTGAGCAGGTTGGGAAGCGGCTCTATCTCACAGATGCGGGCCGGGAGCTCTACGCGGCCTGCCAGGATATTTTTGAGCAGCTCAACGACCTCGACATGAAGATTGCCGATCTTAAAGGCATGAAGCAGGGGCGGCTGCGGCTAGCCGTGATTACCACCGCGAAATACTTCGTGCCCCGCCTGCTTGGCCCTTTCTGCCAGCGCTATCCGGGCATTGACATTTCGCTGACCGTCACCAATCACGAGCGGGCCATGGAGCGGATCGCGGAGAACGAGGATGACCTCTACGTCATGAGTCAGATTCCTCAGCACATCGACGTCAAGTCCTATTCGTTTCTCGACAATCCCCTCGTAGTCTTAGCCCCCAAAAACCATCCCCTAGCGCAGCAGAAAAATATTCCGCTGTCGCGGCTGACGGAAGAGCCTTTCATCATGCGGGAATCGGGCTCGGGGACGCGTCAAGCCATCTATGACCTGTTCAATAAGCACAACATCGACGTTAAAGTGCGGCTAGAGCTGGGCAGCAACGAGGCCATCAAGCAGGCGATCGCTGGCGGTTTGGGGCTTTCGGTGCTCTCCTGCCATACCCTAACGCCTGAGGGCAATCTGGGGGAGCTCGCTATCTTAGATGTAGAAGGGTTTCCCATTAAGCGCCAGTGGTATATCGTCCATCTGTCGGGCAAGCAGCTCTCGGTGGTGGCCAGCACGTTCCTAGAATACCTGCGGGCAGAATCCGATCAGCTGGCGGCGGGCATCGTAGCTATTCAAAAGCGGTTGCTCAACCAGGATCATCCTGATACCGTCTCTCCTTCAACGGCAAGATAGAATGGAGCGATAAATATCTATCCTCAGCGGCGACGGCGCTGGTCGAAGACTGGGCGAGCTGGCCCGAAGGGATAGTGGCGTTTGGCGATATAAGCGTCCACGGCAGTTGACGTAATGAGCAAACCACGGGAGGAACGGCTTAGTTCATGGGTAAGGTTGTTGGAATCGATCTGGGAACAACAAACTCAGTTGTCGCTGCGATGGAGGGCGGAAAGCCGATTGTAATCGCCAACGCGGAGGGAATGCGGACGACCCCGTCGGTGGTGGCCTTCAGCAAAGAGGGGGAGCTGCTAGTGGGGCAGATGGCCCGCCGCCAGGCCGTCCTCAACCCGCAAAACACCTTCTTTGGCGTCAAGCGCTATATCGGTCGGCGCTACGTTGAGCTGTCCCCAGAGTCGAAGCGGGTGCCCTACACCCTGCGCCGCGACGACAAAAATCAGGTCAAGATCGCCTGTCCGCGGCTACAAAAAGAATTTTTCCCCGAGGAGCTCTCGGCGATGGTGCTGCGTAAGCTGGCCAAAGAGGCCGAGCGCTACCTTGGAGAGGAAGTGACGGGGGCCGTAATTACGGTGCCGGCCTACTTCGACGATGCCCAGCGGCAGGCCACGCGAGACGCCGGACGCATCGCGGGGCTAGAGGTGAAGCGAATCATCAACGAGCCGACAGCGGCGGCGCTGGCCTACGGCTTGGATCGGCGGGACTACCGGCGCATTTTGGTATTCGATCTGGGGGGCGGCACGTTTGACGTCTCGATTTTGGAGCTGGACAACGGCGTCTTTGAGGTCAAGGCTACAAACGGCGATACTCAGCTGGGGGGTACCGATTTCGATCGCCGTATCGTCGACTGGCTGGCCGAGCAGTTTTTAGCGGCAGAGAAGATCGACCTGCGCCGCGATCGCCAGGCCCTGCAGCGGCTTCTAGAAGCGGCAGAGAAAGCCAAAATTGAGCTGTCGGGCGTCACGGCCACCGAAATCAGCCTGCCGTTCATCACGGCCACCGCCGACGGCCCCAAACACCTAGAGACGCGGCTGACCCGCTCTCAGTTTGAGGGGCTGTGCGGCGATCTGGTGAGTCGACTGCAGGTGCCGCTGCAGCAGTCGCTGGCCGACGCGGGGCTGTCCTCCGGCCAAATTGACGAGGTGGTGCTGGTCGGGGGCGGCAGCCGCATGCCCATGGCCCAGGCGCTGGTGCGATCGCTGTTAGAGTGCCCCATCTCCGAAAACGTCAACCCGGACGAGGTGGTGGCCGTCGGCGCGGCCATTCAGGCCGGGGTGCTAGGCCAGGAGATAAAAGACATCCTGCTGCTGGACGTGACGCCCCTGTCCATCGGCCTAGAGACGATTGGCGGCGTGATGAAAAAGCTGATTCCCCGCAACACCACCATTCCGGTGCGCCGCTCGGACCTGTTCTCCACCGCCGAGGATAACCAGACCTTTGTGGAGGTGCATGCGGTGCAGGGAGAGCGGGAGATGGCCGCCGACAACAAAACCCTAGGCCGCTTCAAGCTGATGGGCATTCCCCCCGCCCCTCGGGGCATCCCCCAAATTGCGGTGTCTCTTGACATCGACGCCAACGGTATCCTGCAGATTATCGCCGTGGATAAGACCACGGGACGGGAGCAGGGCCTTACCATCCAGGGGGCATCGAACCTCAGCGACGCGGAAGTTAGCCGCATGCTGAGGGAGGCGGAGCAGTACGCCGACTATGACCGGGAGCGCCGCGATCGCATCGAGAAGCGCAACAAAGCTGAGGCGCTCACCTTCCAAGCGGAGCGGCAGCTCCGGGAGGTGGCGCTGGATTTTGGCATGCAGTTTGCTAACCAGTACCGGCGGCGCATCGAGTCCCTAATTGGGGAGCTGCGGGACTATCTAAAGCAAGAGGACGAGCGCGGCATCGATATTGCCCAAGCGGATCTGCAGGACGCCCTCTACGAGCTCAATCAGGAGGTCTACCAAATTACCCAGCGGGAGGACGAGGACGACAGCATCCTGGGCACCATCAAGCGCACCATCGTCGGGGACCCGGACTTCTACGATGAGCCTTTCCCCGCGCGGGGGCGCGATCGCAGTGCGGGTAGCTATGATGACTATTACGACAAGCCCCGCACTAAATACCGGCGTCCCTACGACGGCGGCGGCAGCGCTCCTCCCCCTCGCCGCGATCGCTACAACGATAGCTTCGACAATTGGGATGACGATGACGACTGGCTCTAGGCCATATTCCTTTTTTGGAAGCGGCTATCTTGCTGAGGTCGTAGGGTGCTGAGGAAAGACTTATCGCTAATCCGTTAGCTCATTCATGCAAAATTTTCGCAATTACTACGATATTTTAGGCGTCTCTCAAACCGCTACTGCAGAAGAAATTAAATCCGCCTATCGTAAGCTGGCCCGGCGCTACCATCCCGATCTCAATCCTGGAAACGCCGCGGCTGAAGAGTCGTTTAAGACGGTGGGAGAAGCCTACGAAATTCTCTCCGACGTCGATAAGCGCAGCCAATACGATCAGTTCAGCCGCTTTTGGCGGCAAAAGGGATTTTCCGGCGGCAGGCGCAGCAAGCGGGGAGCTGATCCAGACTTTAGCCAGTTTCAAGACTTCGACACGTTTGTGGATCAGTTGCTGAACCGGCGGGGGGGAGCGCCGAGCAATCGTCGCCGCACCGTCCGCAGCGCCACCCCAGCAGACGTCAAGGCTCCGCCCCACCGCGATCCTTACGAGCCTAAACGCACTAAGAAGACCTATAAGGCTGCATCCTCTCGCCAAAATAAAGATCCCCGCCAAAATGGGGGCTATCAGAGTACGGGCCGCCAAAGTGCGGTCTACCAAAATATTGGCCCTCAGAATATTGGTCCCCAGAGCACCGATGCTCAGCTCACATTGCCCCTAGAGAAAGCCTATCGCGGCGGCCCCGAGCGCATTCGATTAGAGACAGGTCAGCGCTTAGAAATCACGCTTCCGCCTGGCCTGAGGGACGGTCAGCGGGTCCGCTTAGCCAACCAGGGGCTCGAAGGCAGCGATCTTATGCTGCACGTGCGGATTGCGCCCCACCCGCTGTTTCGGCTGGTGGGCCACGATGTGGCCTGCGTCATTCCAGTGACGCCGAGCGAAGCTGTACTGGGGGGGGCGATTGACGTGCCGACGCTGGATGGTCCAGTGAAGATGACGATTCCGGCGGGTATCTGCACCGGTCAGCGCCTGCGGCTGGCGAGAAAGGGCTACCCAACCGCATCGGAGCGCGGCGATCAAATTGTCGAGCTCTGCATCACGGTTCCTAAGGCCGTCAGCGCACCCGAGCGGGGCCTTTACGAGAAGCTTCGCCGCCTGGAAGTGAGTCCTCGAAACGATCTGCTCAATTACTAGAAGATTTTTCCAAGGGCCAATTCGGGAACCCTTGCTACAATTTTCAGGAGCTGGTTTATCCAGTCTGCCCCGGCATAGCCGCCGAAGGGGCCGTCTTGAAAGGTGCCGTGTTGCGCAACGTTGAATCAGCTCATAGTTATCTTTAGAATCCTTGAATCAAATAATAGAGGTGCCTCATGGAGCCTACTCAGGTAAACTGCGCCGTCGACTGCGTCAATGGCTGCGTTTTGGGGGAGAAATGTCCCAACTTAGCGTATAAAGATCAGGCCTCCGACTTCATCCAGCAGACATCCCTAGATGACATGTTGGCGATCGCCGATGAGGCGGTCAAGAAGAAGCGGACCCAGCCAACCCAGTGGGTTTTCCCCGAGGATGGTATTTAAACGGCGATATTTAAGGGTGGATTGTGAATCTTAGATTTTAGATGGTGAATCTCAGGCGATCGCAGACGCGATTACGGGTCAGAGCGCAGGGTTTGCTGCGGCGCCAGCGTCGTGCTCATCTCATTGAGGCCACGCTGGATACGGCGAGTCACGGTCATAGGGCTCACGCCAATCCGCTCTGCAACTTCCTTGCGGGACATTCCTTTAAGGAACACCGCCTCAATAATGGTGCGCGTTTTTTCCTCAAGCTGGCCCAAAGCCCGCTGAATGAGCTGCCTGTCTTCTTCGAGGCGCTGTAGGCTCTGGTAGTCGACGTCCGGCAGCGTGTCTCCTAGCGTAATTGTGGAGTCGGTCTGATGTGAGATGGTGGCATCTAGGCTGAGGGGCGAGCGATTCTTCATTGCTAGCCGCGCCTCTCGCCAGTCCCCCACGGAAACCCCTAGCACCTCGACAATCTCGTGCTCTAGCGGCTGACGACCGAGCTGCCGAGCGAGCAAAGCCTGCTGCTTTTGCCCCTCTTTCTGGAGATCCTGCCAGCGGCGGGGCACTCTAACAGCACTACCGCGATCCCGCAGAAAATGCAGCATCTCGCCCCGAATGTAGGGGACAGCAAACGAGCTGAAGGCACAGCCCTGGGTCGGATCAAAGCGCTCGATGGCGCGGATCAAACCAATATGGCCGATCTGCTCTAGATCCTCGTAGGGCTCAGCGCACTGGTGGCTAATGCGGTGAGCGATTTTGCGAACCAGACCCGTATTGAGTCGAACCAGCCGATTACGCAGCTGCGTGGACGGGTTCTGGTGATATGCCAGCAGAAGCTCCATACTCTGAGTGCGGACGGAAGAGAGGGTCGCCATAGCTGAAAAAAGCCTTAACTGTGTACTGTGTTGGATTCATTCTCTTCAGTTTTCGGCATGTGAGCTATGGTCATTCTACGGGAATGCTTTATGTCTTTTTAGGGTGGTTCCGCATAAATACCGATTTACTCCCCAACTGTCGCTGATAAAGTGCGCCATCCTTTTTTGGGTTGGTCTAGGTTGCGCTGGTCTGGGTTGCGTTGGCCCTGCCGCTCAGGTACAGATTAGATAAGATACAGATGAGATAAGGGCAACCACAATGTTAGATACGGCAGAATTTAAGCGGGACATTGAAGCGTTGGCAGAGCGCCTGGGCAAAGCCCAGGAGTATCTTTGACGTTCCGGCTTTGACCGCAAAGATTCGAGATCTAGAAGAAGTCGCAGCTCAGCCCGATTTCTGGGATCAGCAGGCCACGGCCCAGGAGACGCTGCAAACCCTAACCGATCTTAAGTCAAACCTTCAGCAGCTGAAAGACTGGCAGTCGAACCTTGGGGATGCCGAAGCAGCGCTAGAGCTCCTAGAGCTAGAAGCCGACGCCGCGCTGATGGAAGAGGTCAGCCAGACGATTCGTCAGCTCGATCGAGAGTTGGAGCAGTGGGAGCTGCAGCAGCTGCTCTCAGCCCCCTACGACAAGCATGGCGCAACGCTGAGCATTAACGCGGGAGCTGGCGGCACCGACGCCCAGGACTGGGCCGAGATGATGCTGCGCATGTACACCCGCTGGGCCGAGCAGCACGAGTTTCGCGTCAGCCTAGCTGAAATCTCCGAAGGGGATGAGGCCGGCATCAAGTCGGCCACGCTGCAGATCGATGGTCGCTATGCCTACGGCTACCTAAAGAGCGAAAAGGGGACCCACAGGCTAGTGCGCATCTCGCCCTTTAACGCTAACGGAAAGCGCCAGACCAGCTTTGCCGGGGTGGAAGTGATGCCCGTTCTAGACACGTCGATCGACCTCGATATTCCTGATAAAGACTTAGAAATTACCACCTCCCGCTCTGGCGGCAAAGGCGGGCAAAACGTCAACAAGGTGGAAACCGCCGTGCGCATTGCCCACCTGCCGACGGGAATCGCGGTCCGCTGTACTCAGGAGCGATCGCAGCTTCAAAATAAAGAGAAGGCGATGGCGCTGCTGAAAGCCAAGCTGCTGATTATTGCCGAGGAGCAGCAGACGCAGCGAATCGCGGATATCCGGGGCGACATGGTAGAGGCCGCCTGGGGAAACCAGATTCGCAACTACGTGTTTCATCCCTACCAAATGGTTAAGGACCTGCGGACGCAGGTCGAAACCACCGCCATCAATGACGTTATGAACGGCGATTTAGACCCGTTTATTGAGTCGTACCTGCGACAGGATACGCTGATTGCTGAGGCTACAGTTTGATCTTTGCGACCTGGAGCCACAGCGTAGGGCCACGGCTTGGGGTTGTAGTGTAGAGCCAGCCGCTAAGTTAGCCGCTAGGCCGATCCGACGGGCAATTAACTTGTTAAGCTATTGTTACAGATACGAGACTATGGTCATGTCCAACCCAGACGCGCCTCCGGTGCCCCCCCCCCGGTCGAACATGCGCCCAGTTGGGGCGCCCATACCGGGAGCGGCCCAGCCAACCGCGCCCGCGCGCGCAGAGCCGGCGGCG
>JBHJHD010000031.1:0-11510 GCA_050331115.1 Elainellaceae cyanobacterium | reverse complement strand
CTATCACTTGCGATATCCACGCCCACACAACCACCATCGGCGTGTAGAGCACTTGGCGATAGGAAACCTGATGCTCCTCTAGTATCTGGGCAATCTCAGACTCACTGAGCACCTGGGTAAAGGGCAGGCCCAGACTGTTTTGGTACTGCTGCTTGAGAATTTCGGCTCGATTCGGCATAGTAGAGACGGTATTTTGTGGCTTTGATCCCCTGATTGTCCCTAATCATGGGGCTTGAAGCCTTTTTTTATCTCTTACGTCAGTGCCATTCCCCTATAATCCCCCTTGCTTTTGGCGAAGCCTGCCCAAAGCAAAGGGGATGGCGGCAGCCGGGGGTGAGCCATAATGTGCATCTTCATATTCATTTGGTATTGGGTGAAAAGTGCAGTGAGTCAAGATGCAGGTTTAGCCTAAATGACCCCTGACTAAAGGGGAGTTAGCTCAGGGAAATGCTCAATCAGGTGATCTGGCGTGAGCTGATCGCCAAGCTGGGCCGGAGAAAAATGGATTTGAATTGCTCTTAATACGCCCCGGTAGTGCAGGTTGATTAACGCCTGTAGACCGGTTCTTAGCGCCTCGACATCGGCAAGACTGCCCTCTAGCTCGGGAGCTTCGCCCTCGAAGGCTACCCCCAGCATGACCACCACGTTTGGCGTTGCGGAAATCACGAGCGCGTCTGGCCCATCTGGTCCATCTGGCCCCTTTGATTCGGCGATCGCGCTACCGTAGCGGCCCGCCGAATCGGTGAACAGCTCGCTAACGTAATCGCCGGCATCGCCTTCGTCCCAGGTAACGTCGCCCTCGTTAGCCGCCGATCGCCAGAACACTTCGTATTCCAGCAAGCTTTCGCAAACCCGGACCAGCTGCTCCCCCAAAACCTGCAGGTCGCCGTCCGAACGCGTCACCTCGCGTCCGGCCTGGTTGAGTACGCCCAGCAGGGGAGCCACATCCTGCCCTGCCAAATGTACGAAGATGCGGCAGACGACAAAGCGCGTCTGCCCACTGAGCTGGTTAAAGCGATCGCGTAAGCCCATAGCAGCGGCGTTGGTTCCTCGAAAAGCATGCCGCCTCCATCTTATGGGAAGGGGGCTGGCGATCGCCTTGACCTAAAGTCGCGATCGTAAGGAGGAATTGTATTGCGATCGCGCTAGCGAATGGGCCGCTGCTGCACCACACCCTTACGCGAAGGCTGCTCACTTGGTCGAGCAGACGAGAGGGCTGTGATGATGATAAAAACAATTGCCGGATAACACCGCCATCTGGAGATACTATCTGACAGATCTGACTGATAAGACGCAGGAAGTGAAGTATGGTCGGGCAGATCTAACGTTGAATATATAGTTAGGCTTACATCTTGCAGTACGTAGATTGGTGACCCAAAAATCCACTTTAGATCATCGCCTTTGATAATCTCTGGGCGTCATTCCTGTCATCTGGCGGAAGACTTTTGTTAGATGAGTTTGATTTGCAAAGCCGCAATCTAGAGCAACGTCGCCAATTGAAATTGCCTGCTGATCCAGCAATTGCTTGGCTCGCTTCACACGCTGCTGCATCAAATACCGATAGGGCGAAACCCCCACTGACCGCTTAAAGGATCGGCTAAAGTGGGATTTGCTCATGCTGGTCAGGGTCGCCAAATCCAAAATCGATAAATCTTGTGTCAAATTCGCCTTCATGTAATCAGTGACTCGCTCCAACTGTGATTGGGGTAAACCGTTGGCTTTGAACTCAGGCTTGCTAACTGCATAGTTCCACGCCAAGCGAGCGGCAAGTGCTGTTCCCAATGACTCGCCATACAGCCCGCCAGACAGACACCCCGTTTGGATTTCCGTCTTGAGCGCAAGGGCTAACTGCTGGATTACCGGATCATCGATCGAAATCTGTGGAATTAGTTCTATTTCCCGCTGCTCTCGAGTGGCTTGATTCAGCAGGGTTGGACAAATCGCAATCACCGAAAATTCGACTTCCTGATCCCAGTTTGTCCAATGACTTAGAAATGCTGGGATAACATCTACACGACCGTTGCCGTGGGCATAGCGTTTAAATTTGCCGTCCAGACAACGCTCTGCTTTGAAGCAGCTTTTGGGGTCTACGATCACTATTGAATGTTGTAGAAGGCAATGCTCCACCGTTTCGTGGGGAGGGTGGCGGTAGTGGGTGAAGGTCAACCCTTTCCATTCCGTATGATAGCTAGCGACTAAAGGCGAGTGTGGAAGTAATCGCGCTGCTTCATGTTGGTTTGTCAGATCAATTGCGGCGGTTGCATGATTCATGATGGGCTTTAACCCAGCCAAAATTTCACATCCTAAGCAGAACACATTTCAAGCAGGATTAGGATAATTTTAGCAGAATTGGCTGAGACAGCAGGTTGAGGCTAAGACTATTGTAGGGGCATTCATAATCACTGTCCCATCTCCTTCACCTACCTCCTTATGCCAGATCAACCTTCACCAGAAATCGAGCTGCTACGCGCAGCGTACGCCGCCTTCAACACACGTGACATTGATGCCGCCCTCGCTATCATGTCTTCCGACGTGCATTGGCCGCGAGCATTCAAAGGCGGTTTTGTCCGTGGACCTGAAGAAGTCCGCGCTTACTGGACGGAGCAGTGGAGCGAGATTGATGGACATGTCGAGCCGGTTGCCTTTCATCTAGAGGATGATGGGCAGGTATTGGTCGAGGTGCATCAGGTCGTGCGCGATCTGGCCGGAGCCGTCCTCGCCGATGAGCACGTCGGCCACCGTTACAATATTGAGAATGGCTTGATTCAAGCCATGGAAGTCTGTACACTTCCATCGTCTGGCCTCGGTCCCTAACGGTGCCCATGCGCACCGACCGTTGAGAGGGCGTTTGAAAAGGAGCAAACGCTCTGCATTACCCCCTCCAACTTCCCTGCGCCCTGCGGGCAGGCTAACGCCAAAGCTTAAGGGGGAGAACTGGATTTCCCCCCTTGCCAAGGGGGGATTAAGGGGGGTGAAGCAGAAGGTAACGCCTCAACTGACACTTTTCAAATAGTCTCTGAGGATCTAAAAAAGAGATGAGTATAGACAGTCAGGCCGAGTACATTGCCGTGTTGACTGATTTACACCGTGGGCTCGACCACAAAGGGCCCGGTGACTCAGACTTCTCGCGCAATATCCTGAGCAGTCTTCCGACTTTGCCCCTCAAGCCGCGAATTGCCGATCTAGGATGCGGAAGCGGTGCCAGTGCATTGCTGCTTGCACAGCACTACCAAAGCACCGTCACAGCAGTGGATTTCTCATCGGTTTTCATCGACGAACTCAAAGCTCGCGCAAAGCAGCTTGACCTGGCGCATCTAATTATTCCGATTCACGGCGACATGGCCATCCTCGATTGGTCAGCAGGCTCGGTTGACCTGCTTTGGTCTGAGGGAGCTGCTTACAATCTTGGGTTCGAGCAGGCCCTCAAAGCCTGGCGATCGCTGCTTGCAAGCAGCGGCATTGCCGTCATATCGGAGCTGAGCTGGTTTACGGATGATGCACCAGAGCCTGCGATCGCCTATTGGCAAAATGCCTATCCAGCGATGGGTACTGAGGCTGAGAATATCGCTCGCGCTACCAGGTCTGGCTTTAGCGTACTTTCTACGCACCGGCTGCCGAGTCAGGCTTGGTGGGTCAATTATTATGAACCCCTTCGGGAGCGAATGCAGCAGATCGAAATTTCCCCAAGTACCCAATCCGTTATTCGCGAAACTGAAGAAGAGATGCAGCTATTTGAAAAATTCAGCGACTCCTATGGCTATACGTTCTACGTTCTACAAGCGGCCTAGGAAAATTAGGCTTCGAGAATCATGCCGGATCTCGTGATCCTGTAGCCGAAGACGCCGAACGGAATAGCGTCGTTTTTGCTGACAAACAAAACGTCTTTCTGTACAGAAAAATCAATTTCGGTATTCACCTTTTCTAAATTGGTTTGCAGATCGACCCTGCCGCCAGAAAGTGCGCTGAACTCTAGCCTCAGCTGACTCGCGTAGAACGAAGAGAACACCAAGAATCGCCTTCGCAGGCTGCGAAACATGGCCTCGTCGTCATCCTTAAGCTTCCTAAAAACGTTCTCTAGCTGAATCACGCCTATTTTGCTGGACTTAAATTGGCGCACCTTCACTTGAGCAATATCGATGTTGAGGCTGAACTGAGACTGCCGCTTTAGGCTAAAGCCAAACAGCCCGAGGATATTGGTGGCCGCATCACCTGAGAAGGAGCGCTGTGCCTTTTGCAGGTTTAAAGCGGCTGGAATCACCTCGGTCTCGAACTCTTCTTCGTTAAAATAGCGGCTGAGAATATCCTGAATATTGCCGATCCACTGATCGATCTCTGGAGACTCTAGCAGCGAGCCTGGAATTATTTTGGAGTTTGAAATCCTCAAAAAATTAATCTCGGGGAGAATTTCCCCGAGCATCTTCTCGATATCTTGAACCATGTTGCTACTTTATATAGATTCAGCGGCGCCGCTTAGGCATCAATCACGATGGAAGCGGCCCGCAGCGTGCCGGTGCTAAGCTGCGCGATCGCTCGCTGCCGTTGGCTTCCCGTGCCGTCGGCGTCAAAGAACAATAGACCCGAGGCGGCGTCGAAGATGA
The DNA here is from genome assembly GCA_050331115.1 of Elainellaceae cyanobacterium. GTDB lineage: Bacteria > Cyanobacteriota > Cyanobacteriia > CAKZMO01 > CAKZMO01 > JBCCAG01. The sequence continues at coordinate 6,912 of JBHJHD010000031.1, read as the reverse complement.
AGCGATCGCCTCGGTCGGCGGCCTGGGTGCCCAGCGTGAAGCGAGACGCCCCTAGTGTGCCCTGGCTCAGGCCAAGACCGAAGCCGCTGCGGGAGATAAAGATGCGGTCTTCACCAACGGCAAAATCGGTGATACGATCGCGGCCCTCTCTCTGAGCACCAAAAATAAAGCGATCGCGGCCCGCACCGCCGGTCAGAATATCGCGGCCCGCACCGCCCACCAGCTGATCGGCGCTGCTTCCCCCCTGAAGGTTATCGTTTCCAGCCTCGCCCAGCAGGCGATCGCGGCCGCCCTCGCCCAGCAAGACGTCTCGCCCCGCCCCGCCCTGCAGCAGGTTGCGTCCGCCGTTGCCGGTAATCACGTTGTCGAGCTGGTTACCCTGGCCCTCAAGGGCGACCCCGCCCACTAGGGTCAAATTCTCGACGTTGTTCCCCAGGGTAAAGTCGGTGCGGGAAACGACGGTATCCCGCCCCGCCCCGCCGCCTTCGACGATGGTATCTGCGGCATCAACAATATAGACGTCATCGCCGCCGCCGCCCCGAAGCTCGTCTGCGCCTCGCCCACCGCTTAAAGTATCGTTGCCGCCGCCGCCGCTTAAGGTATCGTCATCGCCGCCGCCCTGGAGGGTATCGTCCCCGCTGCTGCCCACCAGCCGGTCGCGGCCCCGACCGCCCTTTAAGAGATCATCATCCGCGCCGCCCTCTAGGGTGTCGTTGCCTCGTCCCCCTTCTAGGGTGTCGCTGCCCGCGCCGCCGTTGAGCTGGTCATTCCCCAAGTCGCCCTGCAGCAGGTCGTCGCCCGCGCCGCCGCCCAGCACGTCGTTGCCGCGATCGCCCCGCAGTACATCATTGCCGCGATCGCCCGATAGACGGTCGTTGCCGTCGTTCCCCCGCAGCTCATCGTTGCCCTGGCCGCCGTTGAGCTGGTCGTTGCCCTCGTCGCCGGAAAGGGTGTCTTGCCCGTTTCCACCCAGGAGGGTGTCGCTGCCCCGGTCCCCAATGAGGGTGTCGTTGCCGTTATTTCCTAGCAGGCGGTCATCCCCCAGCCCGCCGTCCAGCAGGTCGTTGCCGCCCCCGCCGTTCAGTACGTCGTCGCCGCTGTCGCCAAACAGGGTGTCGTTGCTAGCATCACCATCGAGGCGATCGCCGTCATCGCCCCCCGAGAGCCGGTCTCGGCCGCCGCCGCCCCGGAGCCGATCTCGGCCGGCATCTCCCACTAAGATGTCGTCACCCAGGTCTCCAATGATAAAATCTCGTCCGGCACCCCCGATTAGAGCATCGTTGCCGCCCAGCCCCAGGATGACGTCGTTTCCCCCCAATGCCGTAATCGTGTCGGGACGGCCCGTACCTTCGAGAAAATCCTGCTCGTTTGTGCCTCTAATGGATGCCACGCTGCTCTACTGCTCTATTTTCAGAAACTACTGAATTTGATTCTCGGGGATAGCGGTGAGCGCTGATTGGATGTAAAGAATAACTTAATGGATTCAGTGAATTTTAGGAGCAGCCCGCTGTACAGCTGCCGTCGGCATCAAAGGAGAGCGTCCGGCCGCTCAGGGGCACATAGACTGGCGTCTGCGCTGCCTCAATGAAGGCGGCCGTCCTCGTATTGGGCAATACCTGGCCGCCGCTGGTCGCTTCTTCGTTGGCGTGGGAAGCGATCGCCGCTGTAGGGGCAATCAGCTCATCTATTACATAGGCGGCTTCGGTGGGTCCGGTGGTGAAGGTATCGCCAATGTTAATCACCACCAGCTCAGCGCCGTACTGCCCCGCCACTACGGCTTCTTGCTCCGCGGTGACGCCCGTATCGCCAGACAGGTAGACCACTAGCCCATTGGTGAAGGTGATTACATACCCCGTCGGCGGCCCCACATAGGCCGTGAGCCCCGCAGCGCTGAGGCTCTCCCCCAGCTCCCCTTCAATGAAGTCACCGCTCAGCCCGTTGGAGTGGACGGCGGGCACCGTGGTGAAGCTAACGCCATCGACCTCCCGCGACGCCCCAAAGCGCACCAGCTGCACGGACTCAGGGTCGCCGCCGAGGCTGCCGACCTTGTTGGAGAGAAAGCCCGCCATCTCGCTACCGACGATAATTCGGGCACCCTTTGCCACGGCGATATCGACGCTGTTGGAGTTGGGCGTGGTGGCGATATCGGTCTGGGGCTGGGCGCAGGTGCCTGCGTTGACGGCGGCAATGCGGCGATCGCCCAGGTGGTCGCCATGGACGTGGCTAACCAACACGACATCGATGTCGCCCAGGCGGGGGTCGTCGGCCCCGGCTACTGTGCGTCCGGCGTCGTAGAGAATGCGCAGCCCGCTGGGGTCTTCGAGCACCAGCGCCCGGTCGCGCCCGCAGAACTCGCCGTCGTGGCTGCCGAGGGGGGTGATGGCGACGTCGCTGGGGGCAGCAGCGGCAGAGCAGGCGGTGAGCAGGATGGCGGCAGCGAGAGCGAGCAGGCGGTAAGGGCTTGGCATGGGCTAGGGGCTGTTAAGAGTCGGGGTTGACCTTATTTTGGGCATAAGTTGGCAAGCTTGTCACGGCAGGTCGAGGGCTAAGGTCTTGCCTAATGTCGATAGGCTTTGACTAGCTAACTTTGCTTGAGGGTTTGGCGCTTCAAATTGACATAAGCGGCTGGCCACAAGCAAACGGTGTTATGGTTCGCCCCCAGCGGGGGGGTAGATCCCAAAGTAGCGCCGTTTATTCATGGCCTTTTATCCAGCGGTGTGCGACAAACATTTGTAGGTCGTACTGGGCATATGGGATCTCTTAAGGGGTTGCCCGAAAGGTCCAGATTCTCCAGATTGGTGAGTCCAGCTAAGGGAGACGCGTCGGTAATCAAATTGTTGGAAAAGTAAAGCCTCTCTAGGCCTGTAAGGTGAGCTAGCGGCGTTAGATCGGAGATTAAATTATCCCCTAGCACAAGAATGTAGAGATCGGTCAGTCCGGCCAGTGAAGTGATATTTGTGATTTGATTGTCATTGAGAGCAAGATGGCTCAAGTTAGCGAGCTTACTCAGGGGTGCCACATCGGTGACTTGATTATCTGCGAGGTTGAGATATCTCAAGTTATCAAGGTTGGCTAATGGTGAAACATCTGATATTTTGTTGCCTGAAATGGCAAGAACTTCTAGATTAGTTAATTTCATTAATGGCGACAAGTCTTCGGCCTCGTTATCCGTAAGGTGGAGAGACTTTAAGTTACGAAGGCTTGCTACGGGTCTGAGGTCCGTAATTTGGTTACCTGTAAGCCCAAAGCTTTTTGTATAGGAGTTAAGGCGCAACGAAGCATAGGCGCAGTAGCTTACAGGGTCAGCTGAAGTGGTTTCATAGCCTTTCATATTGATAGACAACAGCATTGCATTGACCGTTGCTCTAAGCGCTGGCCCTACGCTGGTTCGGTTCATGCACCAGTCGGAAAACGTCTTCAATTCATCCGGATTAATGAACTCTGTAGAGGACTCTAGTTCAACCCTTGGGTCTGTAGGCAATATGCTTTCGTGTGCCTGTAGGTCTATCTGAGCATTTAACTCGGCTCGCTGGGCAACCCCAGTAATGAAACTTGGTGTTCCATCAGCAGGTTTCAGATAGGTGTCGAAGAAAATAAGCATGCGTGCAAGGAACACATTACCGGTACTCATAACGAGCACAAGCATGCTTACAAGGACCACACCACCGATAACCGCAGTGCTCATCATCAAGGCGCTAGCTTGACGGCTTGATGATGAGAGGGGTTGAGGTCTCGTCACTTGTCGAGCAGCGCCAGATAGGCGGAGTCGCAAAGCCTCTTCAGTAGAAGGCTGTACTTGTAGCACCTCAGGGAGCTTACTATTCTTAGGCGGCTCCTGGAAAAGAAGCGGCGTGCGCTCAACCTGCTTGGGGCGATCGCGACTTACAGGTGCAGACTTCACAGGTGCAGACCTAAGCGGGGCAAGGGCCGCGATCGCCTGCCGAGCGGACTGGTGTCGCTCCTCTAACAGCGGCTCCAGCAGACCGTCCAACCAACCTGCGAATCTAGCCGATACGGTGACGTGGGGGCGAAAGTCGTACTTGAGCCGTTTCTGGGGAAGGTTGGACGGCGGCTGGTGGGTGAGCAAATTTAGCAGCGTCGCCCCCAGACCAAATAGATCCGTCGTGGGGCGGGCATACCCCTGGAGCTGCTCGGGAGCCATGTAGCCGAAGGTGCCCACAACCGTGCTGCCAAAGGCGATGGTATGCCGGTGAACCGTTTGCACTGCGCCAAAGTCGACCAAGAAGATGCGTCCATCTTGGTGGCGGATGATGTTCTGAGGTTTGATATCCCGATGAATGACGGGCGGATTGAGCTCGTGGAGGTACTGCAGAATCTCTAAAACCGTCAGGGCAATGTGCCACACGTCGGCCTCTGAAAATCGCTTCCCTGCTTCGACCAGCTCTGCCAGAGACTTACCCTTGACCAGCTCCTGAACAATGTAGAAAAAGCGATTGTCTGCGGTATCAATCTGGAAGTAGTCTATATAATCAGGAATCGCGGCATGGTCGAGGCTCTGGAGGACTTTGGCCTCCCGCTCAAACAGGGTGAGTTTTTTCCAGTCGCTGAGACCTCTGAGGGAGAGCTCCTTCAACGCCACCCGCTGGGAGGTGTCGATGACTTCCGCTTCGTATGTTGTGCTGGTGCCGCCTTGACCTAAAACGCCCACAATGCGATAGCGATCGCAAATAACGGTGCCGATTTGCTGCGTCTGGTGCATTTAGTCCTGACTATAGCAACAGCTTAATTATGAACATTTTGCTAAGCAATCGTGTGCAGCTTTCGTAATTTTTTAAGGCGCTTTACTGCTTGAATCTGCATAATGACATTGACCTCTGAGTTGTGGGCGGCTGATGCTGGACAATATCGTTTCAATTCTCACAGGCGAGCTAGGCGCAATCGCTAAAGCGCGGGTACAGCGCAGCGCGGCCTACGTGCGAACCCTGAAGAAGCTTGGCCTTGACCCAGACCATCCCCCCGCTAGCTTCGGCGCGACCTATACCTATGCGCTAGTGGAGTACGCCCTGGGCGAAGAGGGAGCGTCGCCAGAGATCTTGCAGCTCTTAGACGAGCCCGAAATCAAAGCCGCCTTTCGCAGGGCCTTTGACCAGTGGGACGCGACGCCGCTGCGCCAAGCCGTGGACCAGCGAATCGCGCTAACCGACGACCAGTGGGCCAACGAGTGGAACTTTGTTGCCCAGGCGGTTCAGGAGCAGGGCATCGATGTGCAGCGGGAGGTGACGCTGTTCTTCGCCGTCTTTGTCGATGTGGTGCGGCGCAGCCAGACGCCCAAGGAGCAGCTGCAGACGGTGCTCCTGAAGCAGGCGTTGGGGCAACAGATAGGGGAGCTGCGATCGCAGCTTGCTGAGGTGACGAGTCTGACGTCGCTGCCAGAGGCTCTGACGCAGGCGCTGGACGAGAAGCTGAAGGCCCTCACCGCTAGCGAGGGAGCTTCTGAATCGGGGGAAATGGCGCTGGCGACCCAGCTGCGGGACTGGTTTGAGGTGCTGGGCTATGGCTGGGAGAGCCACAGCGTCACGGGAGAGGACTTCTTTGAGTGGATCATCACCATCCCCGTGCGGCGGCGGCGCTATGACCGGGTGCTGGTGCGGGGGGTGATGGGGGAAGCGGGTATATCTCACCTGCAGGATCTGCAGGCATCGGGGCAGCGGCACAACACCGACGAGGGCTGGCTGGTGTCGAATCGGCGGGTGAGCAGCGCGGTGCGCAAGGCAGTGGAGCAGTACGACCCGCTCTCCTGCTACACCCTGGACGAGCTGCTGGATGAGGACGCCGACTTTACCCAGTACCTGGACTGGCTAGAGCAGGAAATTCGCGATCGCCGCATCGACCAGGACTACATCCCCCTGGGCTGCTCCAAGGACGAAATCGACCCCAAGACCCACCAGAAGATCGGCATCAGCCACTACGGCGAAGAGGAGGGCTGGATTGAGGGCTATGTGGACCAGTGGCTGGCGGACCCCTCCAAAGAGCACCTGTCAGTGCTGGGGGAGTTTGGCACGGGCAAGACCTGGTTTGCCCTGCACTACGCCTGGGTGGCGCTGCAGAAGTATCAGGAGGCGAAGCGTAAAGGGGTGGAGCGGCCCCGGCTGCCCCTGGTGATTCCCCTGCGGGACTACGCCAAGGCGGTGAGTGTGGAGTCGCTGTTTTCGGAGTTCTTTTTCCGCAAATACGAAATTCCCATCCCCAACTACAGCGCCTTTGTGCAGCTGAACCGCATGGGCAAGCTGCTGCTGATTTTCGATGGCTTTGACGAGATGGCGGCGAGAGTCAACCGGCAGGCGATGATCGACAACTTTTGGGAGCTGGCGCGGGTGGTGGTGCCGGGGGCGAAGGCGATTTTGACCTGCCGCACGGAGCACTTCCCGGATGCGATTGAGGGGCGCAAGCTGCTGGGGGCGGAGCTGAAGGCCTCGACGGCGAACCTGACGGGGGAGCCGCCCCAGTTTGAGGTGCTGGAGCTGGCGAAGTTTAGCGATGGGCAGATTGGAGAACTGCTGGGGCGCAAGGCAAAGCCGGAGACGGTGGCCAAGGTGACGGAGAACCCGCAATTGCTGGACCTAGCGCGGCGTCCGGTGATGGTGGACCTGATTTTGGAGGCGCTACCGGAGATTGAGGCGGGGAAGCCGGTGGATATGGCGAGGGTTTATCTGTATGCGGTGACCCAGAAGATGGACCGGGATATCAAGAGCGATCGCACCTTTACCTCCCAGGCGGATAAGCTCTACTTTTTGTGTGAGCTGTCGTGGGAGATGCTGTCTACGGACCAGATGAGCCTGAATTATCGGGCGTTTCCGGCGCGGCTGCAGCAGATGTTTGACGAGCGGGTGCGGGAGGAGAAGGAGCTGGACCACTGGCGCTATGACATGATGGGCCAGACGATGCTGATTC
>JBHJHD010000030.1:0-26309 GCA_050331115.1 Elainellaceae cyanobacterium | reverse complement strand
AGAGTAGGAATCATCAGTACCCCGAACCAACCGATATATAGCCGGTTGTTGGTGCTGGTGACCCACTCGCAGAACTGCTGCCATACGTTAGCGCTGGTAGAGCGCTGCTGTAGGGTAGTAGTCATATGAAATGAGTGCCTTGTCGAATGTGTATGTATGTGGGAACGTATCCATTTGTCTTTTCCCACTGACCTAACATTACCACTATTGTTACGGAAAGTAAAGGAAATGTAACAGCGCTTTAAGGTTTTGCTCCGTTTTGTATAGGCTGAAAGATATAGGTATAACCGCTTGGGAAATACCGATTAGCCTGGCGGCCAGCCCATCTTTCGGCCGCCCAGGACGTGTAGGTGAAGATGGTCTACAGTCTGGCCACCGTCGGCAGCAACATTAGTCACCACGCGATAGCCATTGGACAGCCCCGCCTCAAACGCAACGCGCTGGGCGGTGAGCAGTAAATGCCCCATAAGGGCCTGGTCTTCAGCACTGGCGGCCGCTAGGCTAGCCAACGGTTTCTTGGGAATCACCAGAATATGGGTCGGGGCCTGAGGGGAAATGTCTTTGAAGGCCAGGGCAAGGTCGTCCTCATAAACGATATCAGCCGGAATTTCTCGACGGATAATTTTGCCAAAAATGGTATCGCCAGTTTTGCTCATAGCTTGAGGCACTCATAGATAGCGTCAGAACTGCTGACATTTTACGGTGAGTCGTGATTCGGTCGAATTGTAGCTCAGAGTTAAGACAGGCTGAGAAGTCACGCCTGGCACCGATCGCAAAAGTAAGTCGATCGCCCTGCCAGTTTAAGGCGCTGAACGGGACTGCCGCAGGCGCGACAGTCTTTCCCCTCCCGGCCATAGACCCAGGCCATCTGGCCATAGTTGCCGTTGATGCCGTGAACGTCACGAAAATCGCTGAAGGTGGTTCCCCCCGCACCGATGCTGTTTTTTAAGACAACGACGATCTGCTCATGCAGTCGAGTGAGCTGAGCCGAAGCGAGGCGATCGCAGGGGGTTGTGGGACAGATATGACTGAGGAACAGCGCCTCATCGGCATAGATATTGCCAATGCCGGCAATCAGCTTTTGGTCTAGCAGGGCTGTTTTGACGGGCCGTCGCCGGCTGTGAAGCGCTGCTTTAAGATAGTCCAAGGAAAACGCCTCGGAAAGTGGCTCTGGGCCAAGGTTCTGAAGTCCGGTAATCACTTCTGCGATCGCTTGATGATCAAAGACGCGCCACATTCGCCCAAAAGTGCGCTGGTCGACGAACCGCAGCTCTTTGCCTGAGGCAAAAAAAAGCCGCACGCGGCAGTGGGAAGTCAACGGCTCTGCTGGATCTAGCCAAAGCAGCTGTCCTGTCATTCGCAGATGAACCCCAAGCCAGCCCGCTGTCGCCTCGTCGCGCTTCAGGGCCGCCAAGAGATACTTTCCGCGGCGCTGCCACTGCGAGAAGCAGCAGCCCACAAGGCTAGTCACGAACGCGTCGGCTGAAGGCCGAGCCACCGTACGCGGGAGCAAAACTTCCCCGCCGGTGACAGGCTGATCCAGCGCGACCTGGTTGAGGCCCAGGCGAACGGTTTCGACTTCAGGAAGTTCAGGCACGGCTGCAGTAGGCTCTCAAGACTCGCGGCGATTTCGCTAGCTGACCGGCGCATCCTCGGCCTGGGCCGTTTCTGTGCTGTCGTCAGCGGGAATGCTGCCGCCGTCGATGTTGCGAAGAACCTCAACGCCGTTTTGCTCTAGGGTAACGGTCGGCTCAACGCCCGGAAAGCTATCAATTCGCTTGACGAGAACCGAACCGTTGGACAGACTTTGTCCGGCGCGCACGTAGCGGCTTGTTGGCTCGTTAGGCGCTCGTACGATGGCATAGGGCACCGCGCCGATCTGCACGACACCAGAAATTTCGACTCCTCGAGCCAGGGTGGTGGACGGCGGGAGAGGAGGAGCCGGCTCCGCTACGGCTTCTCCCTCAGTATCGCTGCCCGAGCCACTAGACCCAGAAGCTCCACTTGAGCCCGTGCTGCCTGATGCCCCTGAGCCTGGCGACCCTGAGGCTGCGCCCGCGCCTGATGGTGAGCCTTGAGAACCGCCTGAGGCAGACGGAGCCGTCGCAGCAGGCGCAGCCGCCACAGTACGCTCCACCGTAGGCGCTGCAGGTAAGAGGCTAAAAGGATCAGGACTATTGCGCTGCACCTGCTGCGCTCGGGTGTTTGGATTGGTTGACGTAATTAAATCTAGGGGAATGGTGCCCACGGGGCCGCTCCCATCAGCAGCCGGGGGAGTAGACGCACTACCGGCTGCGGTCGATACTCCGCTGGCCGCGCCCTCTGCTGCTCCATCCGTCGAGGCTGGGTCCGTCCCGTCCTGGGTCTCGATAACATCAACATTAGCCGGCGCGTCAGCATCGCTGCTCGCATCCTGTCCGCCGGGAAGCCTTCCGCGCAAGGACGCGCAGCCCGCTAGCCCAATAAGAGTTACTGCGGTAATGGAAATCAGTGGTGCCTGGCGCATGGGTAGCTCCCCAATTAAATCTGAACTATTGTCGAGTTAGTTATCAAGTCCAAAGATACACGGGATGCAGCCAATTTGACAGCGATCGCCGCATTTTTTCTGAGTTTTAGGCCGTAGTTTGAGCCTTTATGGTAACAAAACTTATGCCTAGGGCACTGAGAAGGCAAATTCGGCCGCCGGACTGCTGCCGCTGACGCTGCCTGAGAGCGGTTCAGCTACGCCCTGAACCAGCAGCGTCAGATCGAAGGGAATAGGCTCTGTCCCAGGGGTACAGCGAGCGAAGAGGCCAATGACGACGCGATAATCTCCCTGTGGCGCTTCACCGGGCAGCCAAAACACGTTTTCTACTGGCGTTTGGGTAAGTCCCTCGCAGTTTGCATTGGCATCGACGTCGAGCTGGCCGCCGGATGGCACGCTGGGATTGAGGAAGCTGACCTGATTACCGCTTGGGTCAATGACGACTAAATCTAGGTCATCTGTCGACTGCCAGCGCAGCGTTGCCTGGATATCCCCAGTTCCTAGGTCGGGTTCACTGGTTGCTTCATCAAGGCTCACCGGGACGGTAGTCGGGCAAATATCAGTCAGATCAACGAACTGACTGAAGGGGTTGACCATAAAGCAGCCCTGCCGCTCCTGAGCGAGGATAGGTCTGCCTATGGATAAAACAATTCCTGCTGTAAGTAGGGGAACTGCTGCTTGGCGGATTGAAATCATGGTGCTTGGGCCTTGGTCCTACGGGCTGCTTTTGTAGACGAGGCAATTTATTGCGTTGGCGCTGTTGCTTATATACATCGGCCTCTGTCATAACTTATCGGCGCTGAGCTTGGCAAGCAGGGGAGCTAAGGTAACGTCGGAAAAATCAGGGACAGTATGTTGAGCGCCAGCCGCTTTGAGCAGTTCTGGCGTCTGGCTTGAGGTGATGCCTACGGTAAACAGGCCGGCGCCGATGGCAGACTGAATGCCCGAGACCGAATCCTCAAAAGCAATGGTTCGCTCGGCGGCCATCTCCAAGCGCTCTAGCCCTGTTGCATACGGCAGCGGATGAGGTTTACCCTGGGCAAGCTGTTCGGCAATCACAATCACCGGGAACCACGACCGTAGATTTAGGGCATCGATTACGAAGTTGGCGTTCGCAGCCGGAGCGTTGGTGACAATACCGCGATAGACGCCGGCCTCCTCCGTCCAGTGGAGCAGGTCGAGCAGCCCTACTAGGGGAACCAGCTCGCTCGCGGCCCGCTCGCGGAACCAGGCCTCTTTGCGATCGCTCAGCGCCTTTGCCTCCTCGGCCGAGAGCTGCGGCAGAATATCGCTGAGGATATCAACGTTTAGGCGGCCGCTAAATTTAGCGTCGTAAAAAGAGCGATCGAAATCTAGGCCGTAGGGCCGAAGAACGTCCCGCCAAACGGCAAAGTGGATCGGGTCCGTGTTTGTCAGAGTGCCGTCTAAGTCAAACAGGATGGCAGACCGCATCGGGTTAATACGGCTGCTGATAGTCTCGGTTGTCGTCCTCACCCTCGGCGTAGTCATCGTCAATGGGTCGGTAGTCGGCGTAGTCTGCTGAGGGGGCAGGGGGTTCATCCCTATAGGTCGCACCGTAATCTGCCGGCGCGGGCTTGACGTTAAGGGGACGGCGCTGCCTCACCTCTGAAGTACCGCCTTTGGGCGGCGGGCTGTCGCCCAAAGGCCTAGGCGGAGCCGGCCGGTCAATCACCACATCGCCAGAGACATCCCAACTGTCGCGCGCGGCTGGGCGCTCGCTGCGGCTAGGACGCGGCAGACGGCGCTTGCGCGGGGACGACTCGAGGGGCGGAGTCTCATCCAGCGGCGGATAGCGATTATCGTCGTAGCGCGCATCGGCGTAGCGGTCGTCATAGGCGGCCTCGCGGCGGCGCAGGCGCGGTCTCTCGTCACCATAGCGCTCATCGCCCTGGCGCTCGTCTTCATAGGCTGGGCGGGCTGAGTCGCGGGTCGAGCGAATTCGGCGACCGGCCCGATCTTCTCTGGAGGGCAGCCCTCGCCCAGGCCGATAGCCGTAGTCTTGATCGTAATCGTAGTCCTGGGGCTCGTAATCATACCGACGGCTAACCGAACGGCCCTTGTCGGTGATTGGCGTCGTGCGCTTCGCTTGCTCGGTCGTGATACCTCGCAGTCGAATATTTTCGACGCCGAAGAAAGCTGCGGACCCTGCGCTACAGAGATAGCCCAAGAACAAAAAAGGATCTAGACGCCAGCCTTGCCACATCAAAATAGCGCCGCTCGTAAGCGCGATCGCGGCGAAGAAAATATCGTGGTCTCGCGAGAGTTCTGGGCGCATAGAGCGCAGGGCATACAGGGCTACCCCAGCCAAAATCATCGCAACCCCAAGAATAAACGCGGGACCTCCCCCGATATTAATCATGGCTTCTCCATACTGCCGGTTTGCACAGGGCCTGCTTCAAGGTCTAAGCGGGACCCATTTAGATCTACAGCTAGCATCTGTAGCTAGCGCTTGATCTTTGTTTCTCTTCACCAGATCTCTCATCTAGATCTATTTTCTCTATAGTAGCGAGTCTAGAGGTAGAACTCCAAGCCCAAGGGGCAGAAATTAAGCTGCGCACCACGAAGTGGGGCGTTGGCGATCGCCAACCCAATGCTCCTGCGATAGCGGGCTACGTGGCGCAGCTGGCCTATCGCTCGCTGCGTCAACGGTCAGATACAGATGATTACTAAAAGTTAGCGCTGGGTTAGCGCTTGACCTTATCCTTTTGGCTGATAAAGATCAGCGCCACGGTTGCGGGAACAACGAGGATAACAGCGCCAGCCAAGAGGCTATAGAGAAAGTTTGCCAAAGACGGGGTCATGCCGCTTTAACTCCAAATAAAAGTTATATGAATCCTAATCATAGTATCGTTTCGGCGGTCTCTTGAGAAGTCTCATGGGCAGTTCAACGGGCGCCAGCGATCGTCTTGGTGGGCCGCTCTTGTCGCCGTATGAATGGCTTAAACCATTAGCGCTAGAATTAAAAGCGTGATTTATGTATTCAGAGTCAATCATCGCTTATGACAGGGCCAACTGCTTTTCTTCCCATTGCTGCCGGCGTTTTAGGGGTGTTGCTCGCCCTGCTGACGCTTCTCTTCATCCTGCGCACGGTGTTGACCTGGTACCCTGAGGCGGACCTGAACGAGCTACCCTTCAACCTAGTAGCCTGGCCAACTGAGCCATTTCTCGTGCCGCTGCGCAAGGTTGTCCCCCCGCTGGGCGGCGTCGACATCACGCCTATTATTTGGGCCGGTATAGCTAGCCTGGTGCGGGAGCTGCTGCTGGGCCAGCAGGGACTCTTGACCATGGCCATGCGGGGGCTGTAGATAAGCGTAGGGCGATCGCGCTAGAGCACGAATCTGAAGCATGAATCTGAAGCATAGTTTATAGATATGGCGTAGGCCTCCAGCACCTCAGCCATTAGCGCCGCCCAGCGCCGCCATCATGGCGGTCTGTGACACAGTCTGATAAATAGTATCGAGATGCTGGCGCACCGTTTGAGCATCGTTCGACGACAGCGGCAGCTTACCCAGCACGTCTAGCACCGTCTGGCCCCCAGCTGGCGTCAGCACCACCAGCGACGGGTCCAAGGTCTCACCGTAGCGCCAGTACTGGCTTAGGTCGAGGCGGCTCGCCTCTTGCTCCACCGCCGCTTTTGCCTGAGTGGTTGTCGGGCCGCTGCGCTTCTCCCGTAAAGCCTGCAAGATATCTTTTTTGGTGCGTCCCCGCAGCTGAAACAGAATAAACGGATCTTCGCGGAAGCTGTCTCCAAGCTGGTAGTACACCGCCGCAATGTGTTTACAGGGGTTCTTGGGGTCAGGGCAGCTGCAGCGCGATCGCACATCTGAGAGGGAGAAAGGGAACAGGCTCAGCCCATTGCTCGTGAACACGTCTTCGATATCGTCCGGCATGATGCCGGCAAGCAGCTTGGCAGAATAGACCGCCTTCTGGGCCATGGAGTTGATAACGTAGCGCCAGTCGTCCTGACTGAACGACTCGATGGAGATCGTCAGCTTGTAAGGCTCTGGCGCGGTTCCCTGGACCACGGCATGCACCTTCGAGCCGCGGAACTCCATGCTGAGGATGTTGCCTTCCCGGGCGTACAGCCGCCCTCGCTCTAATCGCTTCTTAAAGCGGTAGGCGTTGAGCAAATCGACCCAGCGCTGCACCCACCACTCCTGCTCGCTGGGGCTAGTTGGGTCGCTTGTGGGGTTAGGCGGGGGGGAATAGGTCATCAAAAGGTCTGTTGAATGTACTGCAAAATGCCGCGAGCGATGCCTTGGGCCAGCAGGGTTTGATAATTTGGGTCGGCCAGTCGGGGGGCGTCTTGCGCGCCGGTCACGAATCCCGTTTCTACCAGTACGGCGGGCATTGAGGTATTGCGGAGGACGTAGAACCGCGCCTGCCGCACGCCGCGGTCGGGTCCGCCGGTGGCCTGGAGCAGGCTGCTGTGAATGATCTGGGCAAACCGCTGCCCTTCTCCCGAGGTGTAGTAGGTCTCGATGCCGTTGACGTCCGGGCGGCTGAGGCTGATGGCGTTGGCGTGAATGCTTACAAACAGCGTAGCATTGGCCCGCTCAGCGATCTGCACCCGCGGCTCTAGATCAATCTCGCGATCAACCCGGCGCGTGAGTATGGCGCTAATGCCCTGCTCCTCTAATATCTGGGCCACCTGAATTGAAACGGGCAGGACAATATTTTTCTCCTGTAGGCCGCCGATGCCGACAGCTCCCGGATCGAATCCGCCGTGGCCTGGGTCGATGACCACCAGAATCCGACCGTTCGGAATCTGGGGCAGGGAACCCGGCGGCACCGGCTGCGAGATCGGCGGCAGCGGCCTAGACGGCGGCGGGGAGCCGGCTGTAGGTGGTAGAACAGTGCGCGAGGAGTCAAAGCCCAACACTAGCCCCTGGTCGACAGCCTGGATATCGCCAAGCTGAGTCCCCAGGGCGGGCAGCAGCGACACGATCACCCGATCGCCGTCCTGCTGCAGCTGGGCGCGGGCAAAGAGTGGGTTAGGCTGCAGCTGGGTCACCGCATTGGGGTCAAGGCGGGCCTCTGGAATGATAATCCGGTAGTCGACGCTGCTGCGGTCCCAGCCAGCGATCGCTTCGGTAAGGGGCTGGTTGGCCACAATCGCGAGGCCGCTGTTATCGAGGCGCAGCCCTGACACAACGGTGGGGCCGGAGGACTCAGCGACGGGCGGCGCGACCGGTGCCGCGGGCGGGCCATCCACCCCCCGCGTGGGAATCAGCACGATGCCCCCTAGGTTGCTGGCGCTGGCCTGCCACGTTTGGTCGTCCTCAGCGAAGTTGAGAGTCATCCTCACATTAGACGGCGTCTCGTCATCCTGCTCAAACTCGATGGTCTCGACGCCGTAGCGGTTGAGGGTCTGCTCGCCTACCAAGCTCGAAGAGACGGCGGCATTCTCAATGTCGAATACCAAGCGGCGGCGATCGCGGCGGCGGCGGCGGCGGCGCTGGGCGGTAATCTCGGGGGTTGCCCCTTCAGTGCGCAGAAAGAAGCCGTCGGGAGTGACTACGATCCCAGTAATTTGAGTCGCTGCAGAGGAGGATGGCGTAGGCTGCTGAGCCACCGATGACGGAGTTTCTGGTGACGGAGCTGGCGGCTGCGGGGCCAGTGGCCGAGATGATCCGCTGGCAAGCTGCGCCTCGGGAAGCTGCACCCGCCACTGGGTCGGCGTAATACCCTGGACTCGCACCTGCTGCGAATCGACTCGGTAGCCTGGATTGTACTCAATGATTAGCCGGGTGACCTGGGAATCGAGCTGCTCGACGCGCACATCGCGCACGGCTCCCCCAATAGTTTGAGAGAGGAGCTCATCGTCGACTGCCGTAGTACCCGGCAGATCGATGAGGATGCGGGTGGGGTTTTGGAGCATCTGCGCCCGAGGACGCACGGTTTCATCGGTTGTAAAAACGAGCTGGTTCTCCGCTACATTAAAGCGCCAAAACTCTAGTCGTGCAGCTAAGGCCGGGCTCGTCAGCAAAAGCGCCCCAATTATTCCTAATCCACTCGACATCAGCATTCGATAGTTCACGGGCCAAGTTCCTTCTCTTGCTCATTCCAAATACATGTCCCTGATGGGAAGTGGAGCCATGTCTGCGACGGTGTGCGGTCGTAGCTCAATATACAGTAGCAAATCCACCCTTCAAGTTCCCTTAGGATGGACAAAGTAACTGTCCTAGACATACCCACACAGCTGCAGTTAGCTCATAGGCCCTAGCCCATGGGTTATTCCGACGGATGCTGCAGACATTTTATTTTTTTCGGGAAATACGCTGCAATAGCCCAGAGCCAGTTAGTGACTACACCCAAAAACAGCCCAAATCGGCACCAAAATTAGCATTTTTATTTATGCAACACACCCCTTTACATTCTCTCTACCGCCAGCAGGCGCGGCTGACGCCCTTCGCAGGGTGGGAAATGCCCGTTCAGTTTGAGGGCATTCGCGTAGAGCACGCGGCGGTCCGGCAGAAAGCAGGGCTGTTCGACATTTCCCATATGGGAAAGTTTGAGCTGCAGGGACCTCGGCTGCTTGCCGCGCTTGAAGCACTTGTTCCCACCGACCTGAGCGCCCTTGCCCCCGGCAGTGCCCAATACACGGTCTTACTGAACGATGTCGCCGGCATTGTGGATGACCTGATCCTCTATCGGCAGCCCGATCGCTCAGGCCAGCGGGTGACGATAATTGCCAATGCCGCCACCACAAGTAAAGATTTAGGCTGGCTGCAGCAGCACCTCGGCAGCGAGTGCCGCATCGAGAACTGCTCTGAAAAAGCGCTGCTGGCCCTGCAGGGACCGCAGGCTGAAGCAGTCCTACAGTCTTTAGCGAAGGACAACCTATCTCAAATCGATCGCTTTCAGCATGGAGAGATTACGCTGCAGGGCCAAATGCAGGGCCAAATGCAGGGCCAGACAGCCTTCGTGGCCCGGACCGGCTACACCGGGGAAGATGGCTTTGAGATTATGGTGTCCCCTGACGTCGCGGGCGATCTGTGGCGATCGCTCCTGGCGGCAGGGGTTACCCCCTGTGGCTTAGGGGCGCGAGATACCCTGCGGCTAGAGGCGGCGATGGCGCTGTATGGTCAAGATCTTGACGAGACGACAACGCCTCTAGAAGCCGGACTGCGCTGGCTGGTGCACCTCGACCGCAAGCCAGATTTTTTGGGGCGAGGGGTGCTAGAGCGTCAGGCCTCAGGCGTAACGCGTAAGCTAGTGGGGCTGCAGATGCAGGGGCGGAACATCGCTCGCCACGGCTATGTCGTGAAGCATGACGGTGCTGCCGTGGGCAAGGTTACGAGCGGCACCCTTTCGCCGACGCTCGGCTATCCTATTGCCTTGGCATACGTCGCGTCCCCGCTCGCTAAGCTGGGTCAGGCGGTCGAGGTCGACATTCGCGGTAAAGCCTACCCGGCTCTAGTGGTAAAGCGCCCCTTTTATCGGCGGCGATCGCCCGACGTGTCGATCTAAGCGATAGGTCAGGGGCAATAGGGGCAGGCGCAATAGGGGCGTCGCGCTGGGAACTTACGCTTGTGTCCTGACAAGTTTGAGGCTATGAGTAGAGGAGAACAGATATTTTCCGCGTATCCTACAGTTGATGGTGATTTGAGGTGACCCATGGCCCTAGACTATCCCGACCACTTAACCTACTTTGACTCCCATGAATATGCTGAGCTAGTAGGTGATATGGTAACCCTCGGTATCTCTGCCTTTGCGGTGGACGAGCTAGGAGATATTGTCTTTTTGGAGCTGCCCGAAGTCGGCGACAGCGTTGGTAAGGGTGAGACCTTCGGCACGGTGGAGTCAGTCAAAGCGGTAGAAGACCTTGTCTCTCCCGTGAGTGGTGCCGTGGTCGAGCGCAACGATGCCCTGATTGAGTCGCCGGAGAACCTTTCCGACGACGCCTATGAGGCCGGCTGGATGGTGAAAGTGAAAATCACCGATTCCTCTGAGCTCGACGATGGATTGACGGCAGACGAGTACCGCGAGCGCGTTGAGGGTGAAGAGGAAGAGGTTGACGACGACGACGATTAAGAATGGCACAGTCGTTCAGCTAGGCCCGGTAGCGGCGCTGGCCCGAGAAATCGCGTGGGACCGCAGGCGATCGCCAGGGGTAAGCGATCGCCTGCGGTCTGGAACAAGGGCTGATGCCTGAGCTCACGGTGAACCGTGCCTCGACGGCCGGTGCGCCCAGCGTCCTGGAAGATGCAGCATCAGCGCTGACGGAGCCTAGAGATTGCTATCTCGAACTGGTTAAACAGTTGACTAAACCAGCTGCTATTGGCGCTGGTCACGACAGCAGATGTGCTCTCAGCAGATGTATCCTCAGCAGATGCGCGTAGCGCTGAGCTATCTACCGTGAACTCGCCGTCGACGCCGACCTGAAATAAAAGCGGCTCAAGCAGTCCCCGTGGTGCACCGGTATCGAGATTGTCAAAGCTGTCGGCATCGGAGATATTGCTGAGGGTGTTGTTCTCGATGTTGGCGTTGGCGCTATTCTCATTGCGGAAGAGTGGCCGCGATAGGCCATTCACCCTGATAACGTTATCCCGGATACTAACGGTGCTAAAGTCCGTTTCGCTACTGAAGCCAAACAGCCCTTCAGTCCTTGGCGTTTCGGTTTCATTTGCAATAATTTCGTTATTGTAAAACGAGAAGTTGTTATAAATCCCCCGACTCCAAAAAACGCCGCGCCCTGGGTTAAGGATGAAATTGTTGTGAAAGGCCGTCGGGCCATCGGCCTTTTCTTGACCGAAGCTGGAGATTAGGTTTCCCCTATCTTCTTCAGGAGAGAAGTCAAAGACGTTGTGATCGATCTCAGCGCCGTTGCGCGTCCATTCTAGAGAATAGGAGCTCGTGAAGTAGTTATGGTGAATGTGAAACGTGAAGCCGCCGTCGGGTACAGGCCCGCCCCCAAACTTCGGAATTGAGACCACCCCGTCGAGAAAGTTATGGTCAATCTCAACGAAATCGTCGTTCTCAAAGGGCAGCTCAATTGAAAAGTTAGTATTAATCGTGTTGTGGTGAATGCGGACGTTGCTAAACTTTCTGCCCTTGATACCGTACACGTTGCCTTCGCGATCGCCGCTTCTAGACAAGACATTGTTGTCTATTTCGGAGTCCCTGAGGAAAGTCCCATAGATGGAACCGCCAGACTGTCCGCTTGTTCCATTGGCCTGTCCACCCGCATCGACGAATCTGTTGCCGTGAATCTTAGCGCCGCTCAAGTTGAAGAGCCGGACTGAGCTCCAGGCAAAGTTATTGAACTCGACATCGCGAATCTCAAGATTATCAGACCCAAATCCAAAAACTGCGCCATGCAGCTCTGGCCCTGTCAGAGCCATGTTTGCAAAGGTTACCCCATCTGCATTTTCCCCAAGATCGAACAGATAGGCCTCTCGATTGAGAGTATCGAGATTGACGCCTCTATCTGACAACGCCTCGATGCCCACTTGAAACCCGTCCGCATTTCTCAGCAGGGTGAGCCCACCGCCAGCGCCTTCCAACGTAAGGCCAGGGGTATCAATCTTGAGCGTTTCTCCTAAATCAAATGTGCCCTCAGGAAGATAGATCGTCGTACTTTGAGCAGCACCCCTAGCCTGCTGAAGCGCTACCCAGTCAATCGCGGCCTGAATGGCTTCAGCATCATCCCGTCCATCGTCTGGGACGGCGTTAGAGAGGCCCGGGCTTCCAGTCAGGATTTCGTCAGGAAGATTCGCAACGTTGATATAGGTCGTAATAGGTTCCATGACGAGCTAATAAGAGCCAATTACAGCGGTAGCAAATCTCTTCTAGCCGAAATCGCACTACTTCTTTGAAAAATATCAGCCACAACAAGTCTATAGTTTTCTGCACGCTGCGGCTGTAAACGCAAGCTTCTTTACAAAAGCTTTACAGATCTCGAAAGCCTGTAAGCCCCTTTTTAGAAAGCTGGCTTAGTCAAACCATGGCGCAGTGAATGCTCGGCCAGCAAAGCTGCGGCAAACTTCTTTAAGGTTTACCGCTTCTATCAGACCTCTAGATTATTTAGACGAGCGGCTAGACGGCGTCGACCCCCAGAATGCCGCAATGAGCAAACAGGCAATACCGATATTGATGAACACATCAGCTAAGTTAAAGATTGGAAACCGAATCAGTCGAAAATCTAGAAAATCTACTACCGCTCCACTGGCAAAGCGGTCAATGCCGTTGCCCAGCGCGCCTCCCAAGATAAAGCCGAACCCGAACTGCTCCCACCGGGTCATGGGGGGACCCAAAAGCGCTAGCGCCATTAGCCCTAAGCTCACAATTAGCGACAGCCACTTTAGCCAGCTGCCGTTGTCGCTAAATAGGCTAAAGGCCGCCCCCTCATTGAGGACGTAGGTAAAGTGAAATACGCCGTTCCAAAGCGGCAGCGATTCTTGGCGCGACATGCCCTGCACCACCCAATACTTCGTCAGCTGGTCTAGAGCGATCGCGATTGCGGCAGATATCCAAAAGAGGCGATTTTTAGTCGACATTGTGATGTGAGGAAGAGGCCAGAGCGGTAGTCAGTAAATCAGTTGCCAGTATGGGACGAGTGACAGCGTCAGTACAGTATCAGTACAGTAAAAGATGTTGCAGGAGGAAGGCAATCACCGCCACGGCGCAGACTAGAACGAGCTGCCCAGGAAGCGGAATAATCGAGTAATTGACTGCCGTTCGGGTGAGGGACACCAGACCCGTATTCTGCCAGTTTGCCGCATGGGCGATCGCGAGGTAGCTCAGGCCGGCAGCGTGAATCGTCAGCAATCCACATAGATTGCTGAAGGCGAGCGACTCTAGGCGACGGGGCAGCCGAAAGGTGAGCCAGCCACAAAGCCAGGCCGCAGGAACAAAGCCCAATAGGTATCCAAAGGTGGGCTGAAAGATGTAGCTTGGGCCGCCCCCGGCGGTAAAGACATTGAACCAGGTCAGCCCTAGAATCAAGTAGGCCACTTGGGATATCGCCGCTGCATTTCGCCCACCTAGGCTGCCGATGAGCAACACAGCACCGATCTGCCAAGTCACCCGCAGCGACATGATTGGGATTTCTGGGTCGAGCCAGTTGAGCGGAATTCCCGCCATAGAGGCTTCAAGGAAAGTACCGCCTATTGTTAGTAGCAGACCGACTAGAGCCCACAGCAGGTCAACGGGAGAGAACACGGCGACAAAATAAACATCGGCATTCTCCAGGGTAGCGGTAAACCACCGCAGGTTAAACTAAACGAGCATGGAGGGATTCGAACCCCCGACCCTCAGAACCGGAATCTGATGCTCTATCCACTGAGCTACATGCCCTAAAGCGCCAGCCCAAATTGAGCTAGCCTTGCTGCGAGTATAGCACCTCTCTCTCCGTTATGGCTTTAGCGCCTTACGCACTGTAACTTTACGCCTAGCACTATCTCTTGCTCCCCCGCCCCTGACGCTTAGTCTTGGCACCGAATCGCCTTTTGCATCAAGCCCTCTGTGGCATCAAGCCCTCTGTGGCATCAAACCGCTCTAAACTTTTATTTCTTCAAAATGCCCTACAAAATTTTGTTTGTCTGCCTAGGCAATATTTGCCGATCGCCCTCTGCCGAGGGCATCATGAACCATCTCATCCAGCAGCATCGGCTAGGGGGCCAAATTCAGTGCGACTCTGCCGGTACGTCGAGCTACCACATTGGCAGCGCCCCTGACCATCGGATGACTGCAGCGGCCCAGCAGCAGGGCATCACCCTATCGGGTCAGGCCCGTCAGTTCGTTGCTGAGGACTTCAATGCTTTTGACTTGATCGTTGCCATGGATCAGGCCAACTACCGCGATATCCTGCGGCTAGCCCCAGAAGGTAACCATCACCATAAGGTGCGGCAGATGTGCGAATTTGCGTCACAGCACAGTGACCCAGAGGTCCCAGATCCCTACTACGGTGGCGCTGACGGATTTAACCATGTGGTGAACCTACTGCGAGACGCCTGTGAGGGACTGCTCACCCACATCACCCAAACCGCGCTTGGTTCGTCTTAAGGTGGTCAGCACAAGTAAACAGTTTTAAGTCGCATCGGTTTTAATCAAATCAAGTGATGATCGATAGCAAACCGGACCAGCTCTGCTCGGTTGCTAACCTGCGTTTTACGCAGCAGGCTGCTGACGTACTTTTCGATCGTGCGGGCGCTTAGGTGAAGCGCTTCACCGATCTGGGCATTGGATAAGCCCTTCGTCAGCAGGTCGAGCACCTCTTGCTCACGGTGGGTCAGCTCGAGATCGTCTTCTAGCGGCGGGGCAGCCGGGGGGAAGGCGACGTCGGCGATCGCCTGAGGCGGCTGGCGAGCGGGATCTCTTTGAAGCTGAATTGCGGCCTGGACGAGCTGCGATCGCTCTAGCAGGTTTCGCACCACGGCCTTGAGCTCTTGAAGCTCAAAAGGCTTAGGCAGGTAAGCGTCGCAGCCGGTTTCATAACCTCGGACGCGCGCCTTGGTAGAGGTTCGCTCGGTTAAAAAAATAATCGGCAATAGTCGAAATCTAGGCTGACGGCGCACCTGCTGGGTAAATTCGTACCCTGTCATGCGCGGCATGCTGATGTCAACAATCACGAGGTGGGGCTGGTATTGGTCAATCTTACCCAAGGCGTCTTCGCCATCTTCTGCCTCAATCGTGAGATACCCCGACATCGTGAGGGAGTCTGCAACCGCCATGCGAATGCCCGCGTCGTCATCGACAACTAAAATCGTCAAGGCCATGGTCGGCGATCTCCAGCCTGTCTCAGGCAGTAGAGTAATTGATGGAGGGAGCCAGCTAGATTGGCGGCGTTGCCACACCCCAATTTTAGGGACTCCAGGCAAAAATCTGGACCCCTCTGCGCTACATTTCACGGCTGGTGGTGTGTCAACTGGGGCAGCGTTCAGGTCCTAGATGTGGCACAGACCGCTACAGCGGGTCTGCATCTTTTGGGTAAAGATAGTCATGGTACGATCTGAGCACGGGCTGTGTCGACGGACTGAACCAGTAAGTCAAGTAAGCCATTGTCTGAGGGCCATTAGCAGGTTGCTACAGGGGGTGCTACAGACTCTGGCTTCCACGGGCGTGATTCTATGGGCATAGGCGGCCGCAGACCAGTTTAGCGTTGCATCGGATGGATTCTGCGGATTTTTAGGAGGCTACAAAAGGCGTGCAAGCGAATCAAACCGCCGACTATCCAACCCATCGCCTTCACGGGGAGAAAAAGCCTCTGCGAGTGGGTATTATCGGCGTCGGCAGCATGGGACAGCACCACGCTCGCGTTTTGAGTTTGCTCAAGGATGTGTCCTTTATCGGCGTTGCCGACGTCAACGTTGAGCGGGGCCTCGACACAGCCAGCAAGTATCAGGCCCGGTTCTTCGAGAACTACCGCGATCTCCTGCCTGAAGTGGATGCCGTGTGCATTGCCGTGCCCACGCGGCTGCACTACGAGGTGGGCATGGCCTGCCTGAGATCCGGCATCCACGTGCTCATCGAGAAGCCCATCGCCGCCAGCATCAGCGAGGCCGAGTCGCTGGTCAACGCGGCGGCTGAGTTTAAGTGCATTCTCCAAGTCGGCCATATTGAGCGCTTTAACCCTGCGTTTCAAGAGCTGAGCCAGGTCCTGAAAGCGGAAGAGCTGCTGGCAATCGAGGCCCACCGCATGAGCCCCTATTCCAACCGGGCTAACGATGTGTCCGTTGTGCTGGATTTAATGATTCACGACATCGACCTGCTGCTTGAGCTGGTGGGCTCTCCAGCAATACATCTAACCGCCAGCGGCAGCCGCGCCTCGGGCTCGGGGCAGCTTGACTACGTAACGGCGACCCTCGGGTTCGCCAGCGGCATCGTGGCGACCCTCACCGCGAGTAAAGTCACCCATCGCAAAATTCGGCGTATTGTGGCCCACTGCCGGCAGTCGCTCACCGAAGCCGATTTTCTCAACAGCGAGATTCTCATCCACCGGCAGACCACGGCCAACTGCTCAACGGACCATGGTCAGGTGCTCTACCGGCAAGATGGCCTAATCGAAAAGGTCTACACCAGCAACATCGAGCCGCTACACGCCGAGCTTGAGCATTTTGTTCACTGCGTTCGGGGCGGGTTTCAGCCCTCTGTGGGGGGAGAGCAGGCGCTCAAGGCGCTGCGGCTCGCCAGCCTAATCGATCAGATGGCCTTAGAGGGGCAAACCTGGAATCAGCCCAACTTAGATCTCAGCCTCGAATTAGTTTCGCCCCCCTCATCGGCGATGACGGTTTAGCGGTAGGATTGCCTAAGGCTGTTCGGGGAACGTTCGGCTGGGAAAACTGCCGCGCCCGCAGAGCCACGACATCCACAGTCAAAAGCGAGGATCAACATGACGGCTGTCACTCGGCCTGCCTTTTGGGAAGGCATTCAGTATTTTGGTGACCCACCTGCCGGCTACGCGCAATACGGGCAAGCGCCGGTTATCTCTGAGGGGTCGTCGGCGATCGCCGCCCCCACTGCCGACGTGGCGGCCTACCAAACGATGCTGTACGCGGACGCCCTCCGCTATCTCACGCTTCAGGTTACGGGCAGTAAAGCCTCTGGGCACCCCGGCGGTTTTGCGAGCCAGGCCGAGGCCTATGCGGCGCTGGTCATGCTGGGCCACAAAAATATTTTGACTGAGGTGGGCCACCACGCGCCCGGCTTCTATAGCGCCATGTTCCTCGATAGCTCCTTAGAGGACATGGGCATTCACACCGTCCAGGAAATGCGCGATCGCTTCCGCGAGCTGCACGGTCTTTTAGGCCACCTCTCGGGCTATATCCCTGGCGTCTTGTCCCCTGCCGGCCCTTTGGGTCAAGGTCAGCACTTTGCCATGTCGGCGGCCCTCCTCAACCGCGACCGGCTCTTCCCCTTCACCGTAGGGGATGGCGGCCTAGGCGAACCCTACGTGATGAGCGCCATGGCCCACTTCCATACGGCGCTGCCGGAGGTAACCAACTTCCTACCGGTGCTGGTGTGGAACGGCTACTCCCAAGAGCACCACAGCATGGTCTCTACCTTTAGAAACGCCGCCATGGAGGCCTACTGGCTGGGCAACGGGTTCGACAAGGTAATCCTTGTAGACGCTAAGGGCTTCGACGACCAGAATCAGCCGGGGGACTATGTCGACAGCACGCTGTTCTCCCTAGATAAGCGCATCGCCTTTACTAAAGCCATGCTGGTAGCCGCCCAGGAGGCAGCGCAGGCGGCTCTAGGCGGGACGCTCACCGTCCTAATTATCAAGCAGCTCAAGGGCGCTGGCACCCACGCCCAGGGCTCCAAGTCCCACAACCTCTACGCTTTCCACACCTTAGAAAATCCCGAGCTGGTTGCTGCCCTCAAGACCCGGGCGCTGCCCCAGGAGGCCTGGGATCTCGTGCGTACCAACTGCGTTCGCGCTGGGGGCGGCCCCGCCGCTAAGGTCGCCGTTACCGAGACGGCGCGATCGCTGCCGGATTTAGGCGAGCTGCCGCTAGAGGAGTACACGGTAGACGGCGATCGCAAAGTTGCCACCACCGCCATGGGCCAGATTGTCGCCCATGTGGGGCAGCAGGACTCCAGCTTTTTGGTCACCAACGCCGACGGCAATGAGGCCTCGGGCATTAAGAATATTAACCAGGCGCTCAAAGTACTGCATCCCACCACAGATGACCTATATAACCAGGGCCCCCAGGGCCAGGTGTACGAGCCTCTGAGTGAAGACGCTTGCTCTGGCCTCGCGGCGGGGCTGTGCCTCATGGGAGGCCGCACCCTGTGGTGCTCCTACGAGTCCTTTGCCATCAACGGGCTGCCCATCTGGCAGACGGTGACCCAGGCGATGGCCGAACTGCGACGCACCACCCCCGCCACGGTGACCCTGTTTACCGCTGGGGCGCTAGAGCAGGGCCGCAATGGCTGGACCCACCAGCGGCCAGAGATCGAGGCCTACCTGGCGGCGATGATGCGCAACGGCAACGTATTTCCGCTGTTTCCGCCCGACGCCAACAGCATTCAGACCTGCTACGCCTGGGCATTGGGCGCGCGCAATAAAGGCGTCACCATTACCGCCAGCAAGTCGCCGCTGCCGGTTCGTACCACCTTCGAGCAGACCGAGCAGGCCCTGCAGGATGGCGGCATCGTGCTGTACGAGGCTCCGGGCGATCGCACGGTGGTCTTCGCGGTGCTGGGGGACATGGTGCTCCTGCCCGTGTATGACGCCGCCGCAATCCTGGAGCAGGAGGGCGTCGGAACCCGCATCGTGTCGGTGGTCAACCCCCGGCGGCTGTATCGCCCCTCGGACGTGGCCTGGGAGACCTGCTCTGAGCCTGACGACAGCTTTTTAGACGATGCCGGATTCGAGCGGCTGTTTGGCGGCGATGCGGTGATTGGGGTGACGGGCGGAGCCAGCACCATGCTGGAGCCGGTGATGCTGCGATCGACCGCCCCTCGCGATATGTTTGCCTGGAAGCGCGGGGAGACCACCAACAGTGCGGCGCTGCTGATGGACCTGAACGGCATCACGGCGGAGGCGCTGAAGAAGCGGGCCATGGCCCTACTGGGGTAAGGCTACCGCCGCCCGCATAGCCTGAATTAAGGCCATTTGCGTAATCTGCATTACCCTTTAAGGGTTATTTGATTTTTGAAAAATATCGGAGTTTGAGTTGTAGCTATGCCAGTAAAGCCAGTCGAAGGGACGCAAATCAGAAAGCTCCGCATGAAGGTTCTTGACCAAAACCAGCCGCAGTTTGCAAAATGGTTGAGTGAGAAGACTGGGGAGGCTATTACGTCTAAGCAGGTCCACCGCATGGAAAACTACGGACGCAGAGATGCGAAACGACCAGAGAAGCCGTCGGAGGCCGTTTCGGAGGCCGTCTCGGAGGCTGTTTCGGAAACCCTTGCTGGCTCTGGCGAGTCTGATTGATCTATAAGGGCGTCAGGCAAGCGGAACGTCGTCAAAGTCGTAGCGCGATCGCACATACAGCTCAAACAGCGGCACCTGAAAGCTAAACCTGGTTCCGGTTCGCTGCAGAACCTCCCGCTCCTGCACCAGTCGCTTGAGCGATCGCCTGTCGGTGCTGTCGGCGGTCGGGTGATGAATCAACTGCTCTAAACATTGCTGCTCTGCGTCGGTCAGGGTGCGATAGCGATCCTTGAACAAGTTCGCGCTAGCTTGCTCTAAAATCTCATTTTTTACGGCTTCAATATCTTGGCGAGTAACGCGCTTGTCTTGAGGATTGCCCCCTCGATTGAGGTGGTCAATCAGCGTGCTGCAGGTGAGCTGCACCAAGTAGGGCTGGCAGTGGGTGAGCCGAAGGATGGCGTCAACGGCGTCTGGCTCGTAGATATCCGGGAACTCTGGCACCGGCTTTTGAATCAGCTCGCGGGCATCGGCTTCTTGCAGGTAGCTAACGCGAATGGGCCGCGTGTTGATTAGGTAGTCGCTCCAGTAGGGTTCTAGTTCATTGAGAGTGTGGGAGCCGCTAAACAACAAAATCCACTGAGGGCGGTTTTGCAGCACGTAGCGGAAAAAGTTGAGCGGGGCGCGACTGCCGGTCTCGCGCACCACTTCTTCTAGTCGCTCAAATTCATCTAAACACAGTAAAAAGCGCTTGCCGCGAATCGCCCGCTCAATTTCAGCGAACCACCGCTCCATGGCGGGGAAGGGGTCGCGGTGAATGGCGTCTTCGTCCGGATAGGGAAGTCGAATATTCCGGGCTTTGTGAGCAGCCTCAACCATGAGGTTGACAATACTTTCGGCGATGCCCCGCAGGGTGGTGGCAGAAGCGGCCATCTGCAGGTCCACGTGCAGAGGCACAATCTCAGCGCCCACCCTGCGGGGCAAATAGCTCAACATGGATGATTTGCCGGTGCGGCGACCGCCGTAGAGCAGCAGCGTCGGCGGTTGGGCGGCGAGGGTAAGGGATTCGATTTCGCGGAAGAGGTCTTGACGTCCTTTGAAGCGATCGCCTGCGCTGACAACGTCTAGACGGGGACCAGCGATGTAAACCTGGGGAACTTCGCCTAATTGGTTGCCGATCGCCCTCCAGCGATAGCGTCTTACCAATGGACTCAGGCTAAAGCCAACTGCCATTGACGCATTGAAAGGTATGTTAACGAAGGTTCTAGTAATGAGTAGCGTGATGCAGGCCGATAGCAACAGCGCCCCTGCGGGCGCGGCAATCGATAACCACCAGCCGTGCTCGGCATAGCGCTTCAGCGCCAAATTGCTGTCAAACTCGTCTTTATGTTTAAAGGGATCGTCGTCTGGTTCCAGGCCCGGATGAATCTTAGACAGGTATTGCTTTAGGGTAAACGGCTTTAGGAAAATCCAATACAGCAGCCGCACCGACTCCCTAATATGCTGCCAAATCGACAGAGTTGAAGATGCCACAATTTCCTACTCCTCTGCAGTTCCAGTTACCCAAGCTTTGACTTGCTCCATCACCTCCGGGAAGCTAGCCGGTTTCGTAACGACAAACACTATCCCCACCGCGACCGCTGCCAGTGCCAAAACCCCAGCCACCGCATTCCCCACGTCATCTTGAACCCCGCCAATCCACCGCACAACCTGCCCCACCAGTGGCACCACCAGCAACCAGCGCAGCCGCCTCTGCCATCGCCGCAGTCCTACCCGCCGACTCTTAACGCGGCTCACCTCTCGGTCAAATTCTCGCTTCGCCCATGCCTCATCTTTGCCCATCTGTGTAGCATCCCACAGCTTTAGAGCCGCAAGCTGCAGCAAAAACGGATGGCGTCCACCCCAAGCCTTAGCTAGCGCTTGCTCTCTGGCATGGAGTGAAGGCTGCCCTTGCTCATCAGAAACTCTCACCAGTTGGGTCACGGCTTCAGGCTCTAGTTCCTCGATCTCTAACCGCTGCCCTACGTTAAAAAAGGGCGAGGTCAGCCCGTATTCCTTAGCATAATCATCCAAATTCCGGCGCGACGCGACAATCAGCATTAAATCGCTGCCGTCCATCAGGGCACGCAGTCGGTTATAGAACCCATCATTAAATTCTTGAAGATGCTTCAAAAGCCGCTCAAACCGATCCAAGCAGATCACCGGCAGCACCCCCCGCTGCTCCCAGGCGCGGATAGCGGTTGCAAAGCTGTCTCGATCTAGCACGGCAGGGGACACAAGCTGGGCCAGCTCGGGCCGGGCGCGGGCCAAACGGTGCGATCGCAGCGCCGCCATCGTCGCTCGGTAGAACTTGGCCTCCGTGGTGCAGTCCTCGCTCTGCAAATCCAGGTAAACCACAGCATAGCGATCGCGGTCGTTGACCCGTTCGCCGTAGGTTTGGCAAAAATGATACAGCAGGGACGATTTGCCGATGCGGCGATCGCCCACGACATTGACGCTGGTGGGCTGCGCCCCGGTCATGCGGCTAGCTAAAAGTCGCAGCTCATCCCTGCGGCCCACAAACCGGGCTGGATCTTCAATTCGGGGACCGGCAATAAACGGGCAGGCGCTATGGGAACGGGGTTGGGGATTTGCCATCAGGCTCTAAATTTTCTCTGGCCTGGTTACACGGTATGTCTAGGCCAGAGAATCGGCAACCCTCCAGATTGTTCAGTTGGTTAGCCATAATCAAAATTGAGGCGATCGCCCCTCAGCTGCCAGCCGCTAACCTTTAGCAGCCAGCCTCCAGCACTCAACGCTGACTAAAGACCACCCAGCCACGAGTTAAGATCACTCGCCCGCGAGTCCCAACGACTCCGCCGAGAGTAAACCCCACTCAACCCCCGGTAAGAATTGCTTGCCAGTGAGTCCCAACCATTCGACCGAGAGTGTTGTTCACTCAACGGTGAGTAGAGATCACTCAGCCACGAGTTAAACTCACTCGCCCGAGAGTACTGATCACTCGCCCGAGAGGCAAAAAGACTCATGGGCGAGTGGTTTTGTCTTGCCAGATACGCCCTACTCCGGCAGCGCATCCGGGTCTACCCCCTGCGCCCTCAAATACGCCTCTAGCCGCTCTGCCCGCCGCCGCTCCTGCGCTGTCCGCTGCCGCTCTTGCTCTTCGGGGCTCAAATGCCGCCGTCCCTGCCCGTCAAACCAGGTCAAAATCTCCCGCTTCAAACCGCCCACCTGCCCCCGATAGCGGCCAATCCCCAGCTCCACCTCCGGCATCCAAAACGGCTCCCCAAATTGCAGCTGGAAGCCCCCGTTCGTCAGCTGGTAGACCTCAAACGGCTGATGTCGGTCCCGCTGCCAAAATTCAGGGTTATACACCACGTAGTAGAGCACCCCTAGCCGACCATAGAGCGCTATCTTCTCCGTATATTCATCCCCCGGCTGGTGGGAGACCATCTCCAGCACAAACACCGGCGGAATGCCCCCTTCCTCCCAGGTGACATAGCTACGCCGAGACTTGCCGTCCTTTTGACGTTCTACCCCCAAACTCAAAAACCCATCTGGCACCACCGGCACCCGAGGATTCACCCCAGTGGTGTGATACACCCCCATATCGACGCCAAAGTACCAGTCCATTCGATCCGACCACAGATGGGTCAGCAGCAAGAGCAGCAGATTGGGCAGTAAATTTTGGTCCTCATCATCCACAGGAATATCGTCCGAGCAGGGCAGCTCAGCGGAGCTGGGTAAAGGCTGATTTGTCGCTGACAGCATAGGGCATCACCAGGCAACGTCCATATAGCTCCAGTGTACTTATAAGGGCACTTGCTGTACCCATATAGTCCATGTCGGGGTCTACAGCGCCGCCAGCAGCGCCTCACCCATGGCCTTGCACCCCAGCAAATTCATCCCCGGCGACATAATGTCCCCCGTACGTAGGCCCTGGTCCAGCACCTTTTGCACCGCCGCCTCAATCTGGTCCGCCGCCTGGGGTTCATTCAGTCCATAGCGCAGCATCATCGCCGCGCTCAGCACCTGGGCCATGGGGTTGGCCTTATCCTGCCCGGCGATATCGGGGGCAGACCCGTGGACCGGCTCAAATACCCCAGGACCGTCAGCCCCAATGCTGGCCGACGGCAGCATGCCGATACTGCCCGTGAGCATGGCCGCGGCGTCAGATAAAATATCGCCGAACAGGTTGCCGGTGACGATAGTGTCAAACTGCTTGGGGGCGCGCACCAGCTGCATCGCGGCGTTGTCCACATATAGGTGGCTGAGTTCCACGTCGGGGTAGTCCGCCGCCAGCGCCGTGATGCGATCGCGCCACAGCTGCGAAACCTCCAGCACGTTGGCCTTATCCACCGAGCACAGCCGCCCCTGGCGCTTTTGGGCCGTCTCGAAGGCGACGCGGCCAATGCGATCGATTTCATCTATGGTGTAGGCCATCGTATTGACGCCTCGCTGACCCGTTTCTGACTCAAAGATACCTTTAGGCTGACCGAAGTAAATGCCGCCGGTCAGCTCCCGCACCACCATGATGTCGACCCCCTCAACCACCTCTCGCTTTAGCGTTGAGGCATCGATGAGCTGCGGCAGAATTTGCGCTGGGCGCAGGTTAGCAAACAGGTTGAGACCGGCCCGCAGCCCTAACAGCCCTCGCTCCGGTCGTAGGTGATTGGGCAAGCTGTCCCACTTGGGTCCGCCGATGGCCGCTAGCAGTACGGCATCGCTTTGGCGACAGATTTTCAGGGTTTCGTCAGGCAGTGGCTCACCGGTTTCGTCGATAGCGCTTCCGCCGATGGGCACCTCATGAAACTCAAACTCTAGCGCGTGCTGCCCACCCGCAGCCTGCAAAATTTCCACGGCAGTGGCCATAATTTCAGGGCCGATGCCGTCGCCGGGAAGAAGCGTAATCTGGTAGCGGGTCATAGGGTTAGGGTCGCTGGAGCCAATAGAAAGAGCGCCAGTATTCTATCTCAAGACCACCCCCCTTAGGGCGATCGCTAGCCGCTAGCCGATGTCATAAAATCAATTTCCGGCACCAGCGGGTCTTTGACTAGGGCAACCCCTTCAAACTGCCACCGCTTCATAATATTTTTGAGCTGGGGTGCCCCCAAAGACTCAACAGCAAGCCGAGATGCCGCATCTGCAGCGTGGGTGTTGAGATAGCTGAGAGCGTCGGCGTGCTCGCTGAATAGCAGCATATAGCCAGGCTGATCTGCACCCGCCGATGAGAAACTGGGTCGAGCTGAAAGATAATGGCCAGTTTGCTGAGCCCGCAGGGCATAGTGCGTTTCAGAAATCATCTGTTGTCTCCCTGGTCTTAAGGACTGATCAATAATCGATTGAGCAGGCTGCTCGAGATCGCGACATGTGGATCAAGACGCTAGGCGACAGCTCACCACCAGTACAAGTCTGTCAAAAAAAAGACCCGAGCCGCAACGTAAACTTTGAACATAATTTATCTTTTTATCAGAATAAAATTATACTCAATTTAAGGTTGGTGGTATAACTAAACGCCTCAGGCCTCATTGATGCCGACGACGCCATCAAAACCCAGCAGTTTTATCTAGTAAAGTTGCCTTAGATAATCTAAGCTGATGGTATAAAGTGATGGTATAAAGGACGTCTAAAGTATCGGTAGCGCCCATTTAGAGGGTATTCATCTTCTTATAGAAGGTTACGCCGACGATGATCTCTTTGTAAATCCCTTATTATTTACGTTACTCACGCCCGCAGTACTTTAATGCAGCGCGCTCGGGCAAGATAGCCCATCTAGTTTCAGCTTGCACACTCATATTATTAAGTTGTCCCGTGACGTTACGCAGCTCAGACATTGGCTTAGACACTGATACCGACTTGATCAAGCGCTTAAGCCCGAGCGCGATGGATCAAATAATGCTGTACTTGGCCTTCAGCGCCATGCGCACCAGCGGGCACCGCCATGGTGCCTTTCTGGATGCCGCCGCCACAGCTGCTAAATGCGCGATTTATTTGACTTATCTAGAGCAGGGCGAGAACCTGCGCATGACGGGCCATCTTCACCACATCGAGCCCAAGCGAGTCAAGGTCATCGTGCAGGAGGTGCGCCAGGCGCTAACGAAGGGCAAGCTTCTCAAAATGCTGGGCTCTCAGGAGCCACGCTACTTAATTCAGTTTCCCTACGTCTGGCTAGAACAGTATGCCTGGCAGCCGGGATGGTCCCGCACGCCGGGGACGAGCCTAACGCCAGAGGAAAAGCGGCAGTTAGAGAAAACCCTGCCGCCCAACCTTCCCGACGCCCAGTTAATCACCTCATTCCAGTTCGTTGAGCTGATCGAATTCCTCCATGCCCGGTCACAAGAGGATTTGCCTGCAAATCGTCGCATGCCGCTCAGCGAAGCGCTAGCAGAGCATATTCGGCGACGGCTTATCTATTCGGGCACCGTAACGCGAGTTGACTCACCTTGGGGAATGCCATTCTATGCCCTGACGCGGGCGTCCTATTCCCCCGCGAACGATGAAGAGCGGACCTACATCATGCTGGAGGACACGGCTCGCTACTTCCAGATGATGCGGGACTGGGCGGAGCGCAAGCCGCACACCCTAAGGGTTCTAGAAGAGCTGGATATTCCTGCAGACCGCATTGACCAGGCGCTTGAAGAGCTAGATAACGTGGTGCGGCAGTGGGCCGATCGCTACCACGAGGCCGGCGGCGACGGCATTATTCTGCAGATGACCGTCGGCGATCGCGAATCGTCGTAAACCAGAATCGCATTCTAGACTTTGCGCATTCTAGATTTTGCGCGTCGTGCAGGGACGAAACAAATAGTCAGGTCGACTGGCAGTACTGATTGACCTCTTCCACGAGCGGCTGCTCCTGATTGGTGGCCGACTCCAGGTCCCTATAGGCGTCCTCCGCCGACGTGAGATTTTGCTCCTCAACCGCCGTTACCAGCCGGTCGG
>JBHJHD010000029.1:0-112035 GCA_050331115.1 Elainellaceae cyanobacterium | reverse complement strand
GAACTCTAGCGTTATGCGGCGGCAGTGGGGTATTCTATTTGGTACGCACCCCCATCCAGCCCGCGCCCCGTATTGTGGGCTACCCAACTGGAGACGACCAAAGTGGTGGCGACCCCATTGAAGGCGACCCAACTGGAGGCGACCCTATTGAAGGCGACCCCATTGGGAGCGAGCCTATCGATCTATCAGGCGAGACTGACCTGATTGAGCTGGCGGAGACTATTTCCACAGCGGTAGCCTTCTTAGAAATGCTGGACCTAATCGAGATTGATGCGCCGGCTGTTGAAGGCCCAGACGCTGAAGACCCGGACACTGAAGACCCAGGCGCTGAAGGCCCAGGAGAAGACTCAGGCGCTGAAGACCCGGGTGCTGAAGACCCAGGCGCGGAAACTCCTGACATGGAAGCGCCCGATACCGATAGTCCTGTTGACGAGCCAGCTGTGGAAGAACCTACCGTAGAGGCCCCCGCCATGGAAGCGCCTGCTGTGGAAACGCCCGGCGAGGAACCAGAAACGCCAGACCCGAGCGGGCCTGAAGAGATTCCGACTGCGATCGCGCTGTTCGATCTATTCAGCCTGCTTGAGGTGGCGTAGCCCGCTGCTAACCCCTTAGCGCTCCCCCTTAGCGCTATAGAGCGATCGCCTCTGGCCATGGCCAATCTGTCGGCCCGCCGTAGATAAAAGTTGTGCCAAACGGCGATCGCTTTGCTATTATAGGAGACCTGGATATGCGGATGTGGCGGAATTGGTAGACGAGCTAGATTTAGGTTCTAGTGTCTTCGGACGTGGGGGTTCAAGTCCCTTCATCCGCATTAATAGAGAGCGCTTGGTATAGGCGCCAAGTGATGTAAGCGTCAAGTATTATCATGCCGGCGGCTGAGCACAGCCGCCGCTTTTTTATAGTTAGACGGCAGTGTGCGGGAGCCTGATCCACGGCGCGGAGCTCTACTACGCGCTATATGATTTCGAATAGTTCGCAATTGGTCCAAAAATCTTACTGGTCTGCCGCACCGCGGCGTGAATAGACGATTGATAGACGCTTGGGCGACACCATGACCAAATCAGAGGCTAATCAGGTTTGCACTTTTGAGACGTATCTGACTCTCGATCAAGAACAGCGTTCGGAGCTTGTTGATGGGGAGCTGATTATGATGAATCCCCCGAACCTCGAGCATTTTTTGATTACCAAGTTTATTGAGCAGACCCTCGACGCTGAGATAGAGCGGCTCCAGCAACCCTGGATGTGCTTTCGGGAGGCGGGGGTTCGCACCACCGTACATCATTCGCGCATCGCAGACGTCTGCGTTGTGACGCTCGACCAGGCCAAAGCCCTAAGCGGCATATCAATCGTATTTCAAACCCCGCCGCTGCTAGCTGTCGAAGTCATTAGCCTAGATACCGTCAAGCGAGACTATCGCTACAAACGCTCTGAGTATGCGGCCCTTGGCATTCCCGAATATTGGATTGTCGATCCGCTGCACAGCAGAGTTATTGTCTTGGACTTGAACGAAGGGCTGTACGACGAGAGAGAAGTTGCGTCAGCCGCTCCAGTCCAGTCAAAGCTTTTTCAGGCGCTCAATTTGCGGGCGGCGGACCTTTTGGGCGCGGGCGCTATAGACTAGTTGCGTCCCAACGAGCGCTTCTATTGCGTTGGCACTGTTGCTTAGGACAACACGACCGGCTGAAGGCCCTAAGTTTCGTAGGCAACAGCGCGCGCAATTGTCCTAATGCATCAGAACAATTGCTATATGCCCAAATCAGCGCGATCGCTGGGGCTATTTAGCCCTAGTTTGGCCCGTCGTCCTGCTCCGTTTCGCATCGCCCTTTTTGTGGCGCTGCTGCTGCTGCTGTGGCTGCCGGTCTATGGCCTTATCCTCTGGCAAATTGCCGACAGCAACACCGCCAGCATTCTGGCGATCGCCGCTGTTTTCGCTGAGTTTCTAGCGCTGCTGCAGGTCTGGAGCCGCACCCTGTATCGCGCTAGGCTGCGCGATCGCTACGGCCTGGCCTGGACCCGGCCCAACCGGCGCGAATTTGCCCTCGGGTTTGGGGTTGCGGCATTGAGTCTGATGCTGCTGTTTGGGCTGCAGGGACTTTTAGGGTGGGTGAGCTGGCGTGGGTTTCCCCCACGTCTGGGGGCGATCGCCCTAGAAGGGCTGCTCGTGGCCGTGGGCGTAGCGCTGGGGGAAGAGCTGGTATTTCGCGGCTGGCTCTTGGGGGAGCTAGAGGACGACTACTCTCATCGAGCCGCCCTCTGGGGCAGCAGCTTGGGGTTTGCCGCTCTGCATTTCATCAAGCCCGTCTCCGAGATGGTGCGCACCGTGCCCCAGTTTCCAGGGCTGGTGCTGCTGGGGCTGGTGCTGGTATGGGCGCGGCGCAGCGCTCGCGGGCGTCTGGGGCTATCTATCGGGCTGCACGCGGGGCTGGTGTGGGGCTATTACCTGGTGGCCGTGGGTGAATGGATCACCTACCGAGATGAGGCCCCCCTATGGCTATCGGGCATCGACCAGAACCCGCTGGCCGGAGGGCTCGGGCTGCTGTGCCTGTCGGGCCTAGGGCTGTGGGTGCGATTGCGCCGCCCCTAAAGGCAGCCAGATGCTATCGTACAGTCATACTTGCTCCTCGCTATCTTCTTTGTATCAAGCCCCTTCAATGCTAGACAAAGACTCTCCTCGACTCTCACCCGCCATCCAGCGCATTGTTCGCTCGTTTCGCTGGTACGGCTGGTCGAGCTTTTGGATTCAAATTATTTTGGCGGTGGTCTCGTCGCTGACGCTGCTGTTCTCTACGGTGTTGATTAACTTTCAGACAAGCAGCGATGTACCGCGAGATAACCCAGGGGCGGGGATAGGCCTGGCGCTGGCCGGTCTAGGTCTGCTGGCGCTCTACGGCGGCGCGTACTGGGCCTTTCGCTATACGCGGCTCTCCCGTCAGCTGCGGTTGCCCGATAGCGAAGCCCGTCCCCGCCCCAGTGATGTAGTGCGATCGCTGCGGATTGGGCTGATTGTCAATATGGCGGGAATGCTGCTGACGCTGCTTGGGGGGGAAGCGCTGATTGGGGCGCTAGTCAGCAAAGCCCTTTCCCAGCCCCAGGGCGGAGCGGCTATCTTTGAGCGCATTACCCAGGCCATTCAGCCGCTAGATATCTGGGTAATACAGGCGAACATCAACATTGCCTTGGCCCACTTCTTCGGCATCGCTGTCTCGCTTTGGCTTGTGCAGATCATGGGTCGCCAGTAGGTGAGCTGCCGGTAAGCTGCCAGTAGGTGGGCTGCCGGTGAGCTGCCAGTAGGTAGGCTCTCAGGAGCTGAGTTAGCCGTAAAGGGCGTGGCGATCGCGCAATTCTCCCGTAAGGGCTATGAGCCTCCATTGGGTCTTGGTTTACTATCAGAGCGACGAATCAATACACAACCTTACCGAGAGAGCATCATGCGCTGGCAGTTTGGACGACGGAGCGACAACGTAGAAGACCGGCGGGGCAGCGGGGCCGGACCTGTTTTAGTTGGCGGTGGCGGGATTGGAGCCATCGTCCTAGCCGTTATTGTGCTGCTGCTAGGGGGCGACCCTTCGGTCATTTTTCAGGGGACCTCCACCGGGCCAGGGCCATCGTCGCCGCCGGCCGCCTCGTCGCCGCAGCAGGATGAGCTCGCCGAATTTGTGTCGGTGGTGCTAGCCGACACCGAAGATACCTGGAATGCCCTGTTTCAGGAGATTGGACGGGACTACCAGGAGCCCAACCTGGTGCTGTTTTCCAATGCCGTTGAGTCCGCCTGCGGCTATGCCCAGGCGGCAGTAGGGCCGTTTTACTGCCCTGCGGACGAGAAGGTTTACATTGATTTGAGCTTTTTTCAGGCGATGGACTCCCAGCTCGGGGCACCGGGCGACTTTGCCCAGGCCTACGTAGTTGCCCACGAGGTCGCGCACCACGTGCAAAACCAGCTGGGAATCTCTGACCAGGTGCGGCAGGCGCAGCAGCGGGCCAGCCGCACCGAAGCCAATCAGCTCTCGGTACGGCTAGAGCTGCAGGCCGACTGTCTCGCTGGTATCTGGGCGAACTCCACCAGCCGGTCGGAAAACGTGGCGCTAGAGCAGGGCGACATCCAAGAGGGCCTCAACGCCGCTAGCGCCATTGGCGACGATCGCCTGCAGCGTAAGTCCCAGGGCTATGTGGTCCCCGACGCCTTCACCCACGGCAGCTCGGAACAGCGGGTCCGGTGGTTTACCCAAGGTCTTGAGACAGGGGACGTGACGCAGTGCGATACGTTCTCGGCCGCGCAGCTTTAAGCCATGCGGTCATACCGACCTACGCGTCTCCCCAGACCTGGCTCAACACCTTTTCAGGCGAAATATCCGCCATCCTGTCGCTGTCGGACTTAATGCCAATGAACTTATCTTCCTGGGGCAGCAGCCGTGCCGGGTCGGTGGGGCCAAATAGCGCTAAGGTGTAGACCTTGAGCGCTACGGCGAGGTGCATCGGTGCGCTGTCGGTGCACAACATCAGGTTTGCCCCAGCAATCATCGCCGCGAGCTTGCCAATGTCGCCGGGCTGGGTCACCTTGACGTCGGCAGTGCTTTTGAGCCGCGACACGAAGGCCCTATCTTCCGGCCCCTCCACCACCACAAGGGGCAGGTCGGGCTGACGCTTCTGAAAATCCTGAGCGATGGTCGCCCAAGCGTCAACCGGGTAGAGCTTGTCGATGCCCTTGTCTTTGGCAAGCTGACTAGAGCCCCCGTGGATGAGCACATAGCCGCGATCGCCTACGCCCAAGCGGTTGCGCTCGCTATCGGCCCAGTCGATGTCGCTTTTCGGTACGTTAACGCTGGGCAAAGGACAAGGGACAGTGATATCGAGCCCTTGGAGCAGGTCGTGATACATGCAGGCGGCATACTGCTCGGACTTCAGAGGGACCGGGTTGGTGAGAAACCAGCTGCCAATGCTGCTGCCGTACCCGACTCGAACGGGCGTTCCCGTAAGCCACAGCAGCAGGCCGACGCTCCAGCGGCTGCCTAGAGATAGGGCTGCATCGTAGTAGCGCTCGCGAACCACGCCCAGGAGGTTAGCCCAGTCGGCGGGGCTGTTGCGGCTTTTGAAGTCAAAGGGAATTACAGCGTTGACGGACGGGCAGACGCGATACGCTCCTTTGGCGCGGGGTTCAACGACAACATCAATTTCAGCGTCAGGGTAGGCCTGCTTGAGGCTGCTCAGCGTTGGGAAAAACAGAACTTGGTCGCCAATCCCGCCAGGGACAAGGGCCAGTATGCGCATGGTTGTTCACCGGGAGAATCCGCTCTTAATTGTAGTGGAAGGGCTCCTGAATCAAAAGAGCCGATGCACTCAATCTGTGACGCTAATCCATGACACAACCCTGCGGGTCTGACAGAGGATGCGCGCACAAGGCCGCATCTGAAACCGGAACCTGACCCTTCTGGTCAAAAATCTGCGGTCGGTCGGGGTAGGATATCAGAGCTGAGGGGTATGGCGCTTTTTGAGCTGTATCTTCTCTAGCGCATCAAATCTAGCCCATCACACAATCATCTGAGGGTAGACCCCGTGCACTTACTGATTCCTGCCGCAGGCCGAGGGCGACGCATGGGCAGCGATCGCAACAAGCTGCTGCTGCCGCTGATGGCGCAGCCGGTGCTCGCCTGGACGCTGCAGGCCGCAGATCGCTGCCCTGACATCAGCTGGATTGGGCTCCTGGGTCAGCCCTACGACTGGCCCGACGTCAAATCTATTTTAGAAACGCTCTCGCTGCAGACCCCGGTTGAGCTGGTGCAGGGCGGGGAGACGCGTCAGGCGTCGGTGTATAACGGCCTAGAGGCGCTGCCCAAAGACGCGACCCATGTGCTGATCCACGACGGGGCGCGCTGCCTCGCGACCCCCCAGCTGTTTACCCGCTGCGCCCAGGCGCTGCAGACCTGCTCGGGCCTGATCGCGGCGGTACCGGTCAAAGACACCATTAAATTAGTTGCCCCAGGTACAGACCGCATCGAAAGCACCCCTAACCGAGCTCGCCTGTG
Organism: Elainellaceae cyanobacterium; assembly: GCA_050331115.1. Classification (GTDB taxonomy): domain Bacteria; phylum Cyanobacteriota; class Cyanobacteriia; order CAKZMO01; family CAKZMO01; genus JBCCAG01. Next base: position 106,015 of record JBHJHD010000029.1, on the reverse strand, counting down.
GGCCGCGCAGACCCCCCAGGGATTCGAGGTGGCGCAGCTGCGGCAGTGCCATCGGCAGGGGCGCGAGCTAGACTGGGCAGTGACAGATGATGCGGCGCTGTTTGAGCGGTGCGGACTCCCGGTTCAGATTGTGGAAGGGGAAGAGACAAATTTGAAAATTACGACGCCCATGGATCTGGCGATCGCGACCTTTATTTTGCAGAACCGGGATGACCATTAATTATAGGGGCCATATAGGAGCGCCGTGTCTACCGGAGATGCGGGCTTTATGCCGACGGGCGTTCGCCACGCTGTTGATTGTGGGACCCTGTGCGCCCGCGATCGCTCTACCGCCGCCGGAGGACGTCCCGGAAGAGGTGGCTCGCACCGAAATTATCCTCGAGGCGCGATCGCCCGTGAACGGGGAACCGCTCACGGCGGTCGAATACGCCGAGCTGCAGGCCGAGCTGGCCGAGCGGGAATATCCGCCGGAGGTCAGCTCGGAATTTCAGCAGCTTATCTTTCTGCTGCGGGCGCGGAAGCTGCTCCGCACCTTCACACCCTTTTAAGGCGTCCTGCGCTTGGCGTTCTTAGCCTACGTGAGCTCCCGCAGGAGCTGCCTGACTCTATAGCCCTGCCGCGAGTTAAGCGTCTGTGGAAACGTCAGCTCTACCATGGCCTGCCCCGGTGCGAGGCCGGCGTCCTTGGCAGCTGAAACGGTGTCTGCGAGCTGGGCCACCAGACGCACCGCCTCGGCCTCGTAGGGCATTCCCACCGACAGCCCGACCGCAGGCTTAGAGGCCTGTAGCGACATCAAATCGGGGGACTGCTCGCGATCGACCACCAGCCGGATGCAGCGCGAATTCATCTCAATGCCCATGGCCGGATAAAACTGCCCGCTCCAGTAAATTTGAGCCGGAGCCTGAATTCGCCTGAGTACTGGCGTCCGCTTTGACGGCTTAGGATCTTTAAAGGCTCGCAGCAGGCTCATCGCCATAAAGCCAAGAGAGGAAAAGGGGCGATCGGTTGCCGTGCGCTTTTGGCTATACCACTCATCTACGTCCGAGTAGAGGACTAGGACCAGCTGATCGGCCTGCTCAGGCGTAAGCTCAATAAAGTCAAGGCCGACGATGACCTGGTCTTCTATCGGCTGAACTCTCAGAACCTCGGCCTCGAGTTGGACGGTAGCGCCGAAGTCTCCTTGAATTTCCAGCTCAACGATATCGGGAAGGTTGGGCCAGCTCTCCACGCGAATTCGGGCCCCGCGCTCGCTGATGTCGAGGGTTCGTCCCTTCAGGACCTGCTCGGTGCCGCGTACGTTCACCTGAAGCTGACGCTGGAGTCGATGTGCCCGGCGCATTTGCGGCTGCTCAAAGGCAACCATCAAGGCGGCCATCACCATCACTAAGTTAAACAAGCACCAAAGCGCGTTGATGATTACCGCCTGCTGCGCTTCTGGGCGCACAATTAGCCAGAAGGGTACTGCCAGCAGGGCACACACCAGCAGGGCGACCAAGAGAACCGTGACCCGCGAGGACTGAAGGTCGAAAACCCGCTTGGTGACCGAGACCCCCTTGGCGGTGACGTTAAAGCTTCCTAGCCTGGGGTTGAGCAGCGCCATGAAGGTGACAATTCCCGTGCGGAAGGCCAGCGCGTACTCAAAGATCTCATTCCAAAACGAGAACCGCACGCCCTTTTGAGCAATATAATTGGCGTTCATTGCCAAAATGATGTGGGGCAGGGCGTAGGCCAGCGTCTCGACCCCCAAACCGCGAATCGGGTTGATGCCGCCTAGCAGGTAGAGCACCGGGGCGATCGCATACATGAGTCGCGGAAATCCGTAGAAGAAGTGGGAGGTCGCCGACATGTAGCATAGCCGCTGCGGCAGCGACAGCTTCCAGTTAAATAGGGGCTTTTCGAGCCGCATAATCTGGGCCATGCCCCTTGCCCAGCGAATCTGCTGGCCGACGTAAGCCGCAAAGGTATCGGGGGCCAGCCCCGCGACCATGATCTTGTCGTAGTAGACCGTCTCGTAGCCCCGCTTGTGCAGTCGCAGGGAGGTGTGGCAGTCTTCGGTCACGGTTTCCACGGCAATGCCGCCCACCTCCAGCAGGTGAGACTTGCGAATCACCGCCGCCGATCCGCAGAAGAAGGTGGCGTTCCAAAAGTCGTTGCTCTTTTGCACCAGCTTGTAGAACAGCTCGTTGCCCACGGGGATGCGGCCCTGGGTGAGTAGGTTGCGCTCAAAGGGGTCGGGGTTGTAGAACCAGTGGGGCGTCTGGACGAGGGATACCTTGGGGTTGTCGAGGAAAAAGCCCACCGTATGCTGCAGAATTGGCTTACTGGGGATGTGGTCACAGTCTAAAATCAGCACCAGCTCTCCCGGCGTGCGGGGCAGGGCGGTGTTGATGTTGCCCGCCTTGGCGTGGTCGTTGCTGGGCCGCGTCAGCATGGCGCAGCCGAGCTGCCGGCACATGTCCTGCAGCAGGCGGCGGCGCTCGGGGTCTTTACGACCGTCATCGAGCACAAACACCTGCCGCTTTTGGGTGGGGTAGTCAACCGCGAGGGCGGCGAGGGCCGTCTTGCGGACGATAGCCACATCTTCGTTGTAGGTCGGAATGTAGATGTCCACCGAGGGCAGCTGCCGCTCTGGAACCTGCGCGAGTGAGACCGGCTGGCGATCGCGGGCGCGAATGGTTTGGAAGTAGGTGAGCAGCAGGGTAAAGATTGCGTACAGCTCAGCCCCAAACAGCAGCAGGGTAAAGATCGTGCTTAGCCAGTCAGAAAAGTTGAGCGTATAGCTGACGCGGTAGAACAGATACCTCAGGGTGGTGATCACGCTGAGCCACACCAGAAATAGATGTAGATATTCGCTGGCGCGCCGGTCCGGCTGGCGCTGCTCTAGCACCACCAGCCCCCACCCCAGGGCAATGAAGGTGGCGGCCACAGCGCCCTGCTGCCACACCGTAAGCGGCGTCATAATCAGGGGCACCGAGATTAGCAGCGTTAGTAAGATCAAAATGGCGAGGGGCCACTGCGATCGCCGGGGCAGCAGGGCATCGAACCAGTCGGGGAGGTTGACGAGGCCGCGGGTCAGCCAGAGCTGTCGTGGTCTTGTCGGAGATTGGGTTTGGGTTGAGGGGGTCATCTTACCTCCTGGGACCGGCTAACCCGGTTAACGTAGAGCTGTGAAATACCGTAGAGCAGCAGAGCGACTAACACGATGCCGGTTGGAATCAGGAACCAGTACTGCTGCAGGAAGAGCGATGCACCCCGCAAAGAGGTAACGTTTTGGACGCGCTGATGCTGGACCGCGTTGAGCGTCGTGAGCTGATAAGCGCCTGGATCGTAGGGCTGGGGGTCCGGGGCAATGCGATTGACAAGCACCGTGTCGCCTTCGAGCTGGAAAAAGAGGCGATCAAAATTGAGGACGTCCTGCAGGACGCCGAGACCGGCCTCCGTTTCCGCCGTGAGGGCGACGATCGTGCGGGTCTCTTTACCCGACGTAATCGCTTTAATAATGCCGTCGTAGCTCGACGCGCTCTGGACCTGGCTGCCCTGCAAGCGGCGCGCCGAACCGTTGAAGGTCAGATCGCCTTCTTGGAGCGCCTGCGACAGCGGGAAGCGATCGCGGCGGCCAATGCCGACTACATGGCGGTTGTTCACCTCTGCCGAAGGCTGCCCTGTGGTGACGACCAGCTTGACCGCGTCGGCGCTGCTGATCTGACCCAGCCGCTTCGACAGCGCCATCAGCGTGTCGACCTCCATCGCCGTAGGCGCATCCGGTAAAGCGATTGCAAGATTGGACAGATCCTGCGGGGCCGCTAGGGGAAATCCCGCCGTCAGCAGCTTTAGGTTAGGCAACTCGAAAATAGTGTCGTGCTTTAGGTTGAAGCTCGTGTCGCCGTGCAGCGTGCCCCAAAGCTGACCGTCGGTTGGTGGGCCGCAGAGCTCAGAATCCCTCGGATCGAGGATGAAATTGACGGTGAGTACCGAATCAGGGCGGATTAGGGCCGGCGGCAGCTCGAGGGTAAAGCTCTTGCGTCCGCCCCGCCAGTCGTCTAGGCGGCGGGAGCCAACAGAGACATCATTAATTTTGACTTCAATCGCCGACGTGCGCGGGTTCACCTGACGGCTGTAGCTATAGTTGAGAGTCATGGTGCTGCCCCTCAAGTAGCGCTGATCCGGGGGCGATTTGAAGGGCAGGCGAATGACAGGCGGCGTCGCCCCTTGGACGGTGACGTCCTGAAAAGACTCGCCGTTCTCCAGCATCAGGTCCGCCAGCTGAAACGTCGTATCACTAGGCAAAAACCCTGGCCAGTCGCCATCGGAGCTAGCTACGTCAGTAACATTGGAAACCAGCAGCGTTTGCCCTGTAAGAATCTGGCGATCGCTGGGCTGAGTGAGCAGCTGCACCGCCTTGGCGACCCCAGCCGCATCGTTACCCGTCGCAATGAGTGCCGGCACCGCCCCGTCCTTGACGCTAGTCAAAATCAGCAGGCCAGCGTCATTGGGCAGCGGCGTGTCGTCCTGATCGAGAATCTGGCTGTCTTTAAGGGTAAAGGGCAGCGACAGCTCCGCCAGCAGGGGCTGGTCTTCAGGCGTACCGATGATCACTAGGTGATCGCCCCAGTCTAGAGCATCAATCTGGTCCACTACTGTGGTCTGCAAAGGCTGGCGCTCGGCCATGCGGGCAGCGGCGATCTGAAACCGACTTGCGGCGGTGGCCCAGACATCGGTATAGGCCTTGGGGGCCAGGTAGGTGATGCTGTTCGGGTCGAGGCTGAGGGGGTCGATGAACGGGTAGGGGAACTGGCCGAGATCTAGCGCCACCGGCTCCGACTTGAACTCGAACAGCAGCTCAGAATCCGGCATGACCTCCGTCCAGACAGACGGATTAGCGGGATTGGTGCAGGTCTCGGAGGTGTGCTGCACCGCCACCATTGACAGGTCGTTGTAGTCCTGAATCAGGCTGACGGGAATATCGAATACGGCTTCGGCAATCTGGCTGTTGGGCTGGTCTAAGGGGACGCTGCCGAGGCTAGTGTTGTTGACCCGCAGCGTCAGGTAGGAGCGATCGCCCAGTAGGGTGGGAGAATGCTGATAGCGAACGATGGCTTTGGCCGACTGCAGATCCCAATGCCGGGGGCGGGTGAAGCCAAGGCGGGCCTCGGGATAGACCCCCTGCAGCCGCAGCCGATTTCCCACAACTGGGCTGCGGCTGAAGTTCAGCTGGTAATCATAAACGGCTTCTTCGGCGGAAGCGGTGTCTGACTCCGATGTCTCGCTAGCGCTATCGGGCTTCGACGCCGATTCTGAAGCGGCCGGTGCGGCCGGTTTAGAGGTTGATCCAGCGCTTGACCCAGAACTGGACTCAGTCGAAGCGCGCGCTGGCGCTGCCGGACGCGGCACTTGACGGGACGATGAGCGCGAAGGAGCCCGGCGAGCGGGGGCCGGGCGAGGCCGGTAAACCGGGCGCTGCTGCTGCGCTCGAGGGAGCTTAAATTGCTGAATGACCTGGTTTTCCTGCTGCTCAAGCGAGCTGCCCTGGGCATTGCTCTGGGCTATGGAGGGCGTAGACCACAGGCTAAAGCTGGCGATCGCAGCGAGAATTAGGCCGAGAATGGGGAGAAACCAGAGGCGACGGACGGTCGACGAACGGGCCTTGTAGCGCGGGCTATTGGGCTGTGGAGCACCAGAGTGCAAATCGCGGCGGCGCTTGGGCCGCTGGAAAGGAAGACGAAACATAGACACAGGACTTTATGACGATATGGACAAGGCATAAATTCAGTCATGGCACCCTGTAATGGCTGGTCGTGGGACGGCAGCCGCTGTAAGCAACTAAAAACTTGAGCGAAAAACTTGGGCGAAAAACCTAGGCAAACCAATCACGATTCAGCAAAATCCTGATCGGCTGAGTCGATCTGCCAATCTAGGCTCTCTAACGCCGAGAGGGGATACAGGCCGAGCCAGATCAAATTTTGAGTGTAATAGGCCGTATCTGCCCCCCAAATACCGCCCCGATAGATAGGCCACAGTGCCTGGCTGAAAACCTGGGCGGCCACCTCTGGCGCGACTTGCTGCAGCGCCGGATAGAGCATGCCGTACTGGGCGGGAGCGTCATAATCCACCAGGGCATTGCCTTCTAGGCCAATCTCCGCCGGAATCTGGCCGGCGGCCTGCCAGCGCCCCACCAGCGGTGGTAAATGCTCGTCGAGGTACGCGGCTGCCCTGGGCTCTTGGGCCAGGGACGCATCGAGGGCGACGCGCCACCATACCCGGTAGGCGTCAAAACCGTAGCGGCTGCGCAGCCCGGTCGAGGGCGCAACTGCGCTGTAGCGCCCCGTCGCCAGATCGAGGGCAACCCAGTCGCTCGGTAGCCCAACCGCCGAAACCTCGGCAGACTCAGTGAGTACGTCGTAGCTGCTGTCCACCAGCGACAGCCAGTCGTGACCTGGGTCAACCTGGCTAAACAGCCGAAAGGCGTAGGGCGCGAGGTAGGAGGGATTGAGATACACCTGGTTGGGGGTCGGCTGAAAGGCTTCCCTTGGCCCCGGCAGAAAATAGCGATCGCCAAAGCCCAATTGGGTAGACCTGTCTTCTGACGGCTGATAATTGGGCACCGCAAGGGTTGAGAGAGCCCATAGGTCGGCGAGCTTGGCCTGGGCCAAATCGAGGTACTGGGGCTGATTCCATCGCCGAGCGGCCAAAATCAGGGCGGTAGCGGCATCGAGGTCAGCGTCGCTCGCAAAGTTGGGGTCTAAAATGCCCCACTGCCCCGCATCGTCTTTCCCCCACTGCCAGGCCCAGAGCTGATGGGGTCGTCCCCCTTCCGCCTGCACGCCAAGATTGTTTTCAGACCAGTTGAGCACTACGGCGAAGGTGGCCGGATCGTCGGCCATCACCGCTCTCAAGAGAGCATAAGCCTGCCCCTCAGACACGGTGCGATCCCGGGCCTCCCGATCGATCACCCGACCATCGGCCTGGATAAACTGCTGCTTATAGGCCTGCCAGCTTTCCGCCATTTGCTTCAGCCGGGCTTCAGCCGAGTCTGGAGCCGCGCTGACCTCTGATTCAGGGGCAGGCGCTACCGGGGCTTCAGGCTCGGGGGACTTAGAGGGGCCGCTGCAGCTGACGAGAGTAACGGCGAGGCCAGCCACAGCGAGGCCAGCGAGCAGTCGTCGATCGATAGCCATCTCGATTACCTCAGCGATGGACGGGTTACAGGGACTCGGAGCGGGATGCGGCGTCTAAAACCGTTCCCAGGGCGGCTCGATGCCGCGCTGCAGCAAGAAGCCTTCGCGGATGCGCTGCATTTCGATCGCGACCTCGGGGTCGGCGCTGCCCTGGGCCGCCTGCTCTGACTGCAGGTCCTCAAGCTGGTTGAGCGCTGCCAGCCGCCTGCCCTGAGCCGCATTAAGCCCCGCCAGCGATCGCCGAGCGGTGGGGTTTCCGGGGTCGAGGTCAAGCGCCTGGTTGTAGACCCGCTGCGCCGCGTCGTAGCGCCGGCGCTGAAACTCAACGCCGCCCAGGGCCAGCAGTGCCCCCAGGTTGTCGGGGTTGCGCTCAAGAATTGCAGTATAGGCGCTGCTGGCATCGCTCAGATCGCCCAAATCTTGCGCAATCTGGCCGCGCACAAAGTAGGCATTCAGGTCGTCCGGGTTGTTGGCAATCAGCTGCTCCACCTGGGCCCGCGCCGCGTCTGGATCGCGGCTGGCCACCAGCTGAATTCTGCGAATCTGTACCGGAATGTTGGCCGAATCTACGGTCAGCAGCTGGTTGTACAGCGCTTCGCGGGTCGCTGACGCCGGCAGAACGCCCGCTAGGCTGAACAGCTCCGGCGGCGCTTCTGATGCGGTGTGGCGAGAGAGCCACTGGGCGAGGACGGCTTCTGCCTCCGCCTCGGTAATCTGGTCAGATCCGTAGGCCAAGCTGGCGCGGCCCAGCTGCTTCGACTCATCCTGAGGGTTTAGCGCAATAATCTGGTCGTAGAGGGCAATAGCCTCGTCAAACTGGCGCTGCTCCGCCCGCACGGTGGCGAGCCCCTGTAGGGCACCGGTCAATACCTGGCGCTCGGGCCGCTGGGCCACCACCGACTGGTAGCGCTGGGCACTGGCCTCTAGGTTCCCTTCTCGACGGTCGATATCGGCCAGCAGCAGCTGGTCTAAGGGCTGACTCTGGACCTGGCTCGACTGGGCGCTGGCAAAGACGGCGATCGCATCGCGGGCGGCGCTGTAGTTCCCCTGGGCGATCAAAATCTGCGCCGCGCGGTAATAGAGGAAGGGCTCGTCAACGCCGGACTGGGCCAGCCGGCCGTAGACCGGCAGCAGCGCCGGATCGGGGGAGGTAATCTGCACCAGGCTGCGGGCGATGGTCTGTTGCTCACTGGGCTGGGCCGACGCCGTGAGCTCTAGCAGCCGCGCCGCTAGGGCCTCACCCGAGATCTGCTGGGTCTGCTGCTCTAGCAGCGCCTGCCGCACCTGAATTTCGACATCGCCTGGGTACTGCTGAGCGAGCTGACGATAGACCCCTAGCGCTACGGTTTGCTGCCCCGAAATGCCGCTGAGGGCATTCGCCGCTTCCCGCGCCCGGCCTGCGGTGAGGTTGGCGGGGTCGCCAAGCACGTTGCGGTAGAGCGCCGCGGCCGCCTGTTCATAGGCGGTGTCGCCGCTGTAGCGCGCGATGTCCATGTAGGCCCGGGCCAGGATTAGGCGCGTGTCGCCCCTGCTCTGCAGCGGGGCTAGGACGGCGGCGGCCTGACCCACCTGACCGTTAGCGGCGTAGGCCGAAGCCAGCGCCCCTTGCAGCTGCAGTCTGCGGCTGGTTTGCGGCGGTTCGTTGCGCAGGGCCTGCTCTAGAATAGCCACGGATTGGGCGCTCTGCCCCGTCTCCCTAAGCGCCAGACCGTAGGCGATCGCCTCGCTGGGGCTTAGGGTGGCTCCGGTGGCCCGGTAGCGCTCGAACAGCGCTACGCTCTGGGCGTGGTTGCCGCTGTAGGTATAGGCCTGGGCAGCGCCCGCCAGAGCTTCTGGGGAGGGGCCGCTCTGCAGCACCGCTGAGTAGTCAGCGATCGCCGACTCAAACTGCCCCTGGTATAGGTAGAGCAGCGCCCGCTGCTGGCGGGCCTCGGCGCTGTTGGGGTCGAGGCGCAAGAGCTGGGTCAGGGCCTCTATGCCCTGGGTCTGCCACTCGGGCCGGTAGCCCCCCAAAATGCCCAAGGCGTAGAGCGCCAGCTGGTTGTCGCTGTCGAGGGCGACCACATTCTGATAAGCCTGAAACGCATCGGCGTCCCGACCGGCCCGGCGGTAGGCGATCGCCAGACCCATTTGAGCATTGACCGACTGGGGATTAGCCCGCAGCGCCCGCTGAAAAATTTCGATGGCCCCGTCAACCCAGCCGCGGTTGAGGTAGGTGTAGCCTTGAGCCACGGAAGCAGAGGCGGCCTGGGCGCTCACCTCGACCCAGAGCGCCATGGGAATAATCGCGAGCCCGTGGCTCAGTAGACCGATGCCGAGCAATGTTCCCAGCAGGGACGATCGCCCCCGACGCGTCACAGATGCTTTCCATTTCATAGCGTGAATTAGTGAATTACGTATAGTTGGGTTAACAATGTGTTGATTAGCAATTGATATATGGGTGTGCTCAGGGCGCTCCGTGGCCCTCAGCTAGGGCAGGATGTTGAAATCGCTTCTGATGCGAAATCCGACGACGGTCTCGCTGAAGTCATCCCGCTGCTGTAGAGAGAAGCCGGCCCGCAGGTTGCGTCGAATTGGGATGTCGTAGAACAGCTCTAGGGCATCGGTATTTTCGATATCATCATCGTCGCTGCCGAGCAGGTTTTGGCCATAGGCTAGCCCGAGGCGATCGCGGTCGATGAATACGTCTAGAAAGTTGAAGCCGCCGCTGATGGTGTCGGCGTCGAAGTCGGCGTCTCGGTTGTTGTAGTGGCCATAGCGCGCGAACAGGCCGAGGTTGATTTCAGGGATGAAGTACTCGGCGTTAAGGCCAAACGCCTCTTCGCGATCGCCCTCCTCGATGCCAAAGTCACCATCTCCCCGGTCGAGGCTAAAAATGTCGGCAGGGCCATCGTCCGCCCCCGAATCTTGACCGTTGATGTAGGTGGCGCGAATAATGCCGTTGCCGACGCGAACCCCCAGCTCGGTAGCCACGGCGTCTAGCTCAAACTCGCTGATGCTGCGGTCCGATGAGAATCCACTCACCGCCAGCCGCACGTCGTCGGTCACCGCCCAGTTAGCTACAATGCCCTGGCGGGACCCGAGGCCACTGGTGGCTAGGGCCGGGTTGGTCTGAAAAATCGGGTTAAAGAAATGGGTAACCGCGTCTTTTGCAAAGCTGTTGCGATCGAAGTACGAGGTGAGGTCGACCTGGCCTAGAGTAAACCGCAGATTTGGAATGCTGGGTGGCGCGACGGTCACATAGAGTTCGTTGATGTTGACGCCCTCCAGTTCAGAGTCGACGAAAGCGTCACCCTCCGTTAAGTCAAGAGACCCGCCAACCAGCAAATAAGAGGTGATGGGATAAATCCCCGTGAGTCGCCCCCGAGCCGACAGATCGTCGTCCTGATAGAGGAAAGCGGCCTGGAAATTGAGGATGGGGTCGGTCAGGGCCCGGTTTGGGTTGGCCAAATCGGCGGCCTGGCTGGAGACTGGAGTCGTCTCGACGGCCTGCGCCATTGCGCCTGCGGCCTCAGTGACGGGGATATCAGCAGGCCGCGCGTCGGGCAGCGGCGACTGAGCAATTTCCACTAGGCCAGACGGAACATCTTCAATGACCTCAATCCCCGCCAGCGCCGTTGGAGCTGCGATCGCGGCTGGGTACGGGAAGCGGTCCGCAGGATTGAAGACGGAGGGCTCGGCTTGGGCTGCTGCATCTTCTCCCAGAGACGGAACAGTAACCATAGGAATTGGCGGCGGGGTCGCAATCACCTGGTAGGCGAGATCACTACCCGCGGCTCTATCGTCCGCAGCACTTTCCGCAGCGCTTACAGGCGGCCAGCCCTGGGGCGCTTGAGGGAGCGCCATTAGGGTCGGCGAACTGGCGACCGGCAGGCTAGTTCGCCCGTCGATAAAACTTCTTCCAGACGTAGACTCAGGCTGCCCATAGGCCTCAACCGATTGAGCTGCAGTCGCGGTGATCGGACTCTCTAGCGGCAGCGCCTGCAGGGCAAATGGAGCAGCCGGATCAAAGTACTGGGGCGCGATCGCCCGAGCTAGGGCAGTATCATCTTCAGGATCGCTGCCGAGCAAAGGACCGTCTTCAAGGTGTAGCGCGAGAATCGATGATCGGTAAGGCGCTGAGGCAGCAGGTTGATCAAAGGTAGGCAGCAGGAGCTCCTGCATTCCCCCGGGCGTTGGCGAAGCTCCCTCAAAGAAAGCCTGCTCCGTCCAGGGTCCAGCAGCAGCGGAGCCGAGCGGATCGAGCTGAGCGATGTCGAGGCCGAGCGAATGGCCGTCGCGGCCTAAGTCGCGGTCTAAATTGACGACGTCGGCGCGGGCGGGCTGAGCCGCAGTCGTAAAAAATCCCAATCCTATACAGGTTAAATAAGCAATCGAATCACTGGTGTGAGAGGGGCTAGGCATCGGATTTGCTAATTCAGGCTATGTATTCACTCCCTAATAACGCCAAGAAATGATTGCGTCCGCATGATCAGCGGCAGTTCATCAAAACCTAATATAGATTTTCTTTAAAGTCACTTCGCTGATTTGAGCCTTTAAATTTTAAACCTGATTTTTGCCGTGAAAATTTGGCCAAATTGTATTGCGAAATCAGTGCTTTCAGCACTATCTCCACTGGGCAAGCTACGGCTCTAATCTCTTAAAAAATTTTTGAGAGACATCCTGATAAATTCCCGTCAACTTGAGAATAGGGATAGCGACCCCGCCGCCTTTGCCAACCTCACATAGGCTTAGAAACGAACATCCTATCAGGGCATATCTCTACAATAGACTAAGTCCAAAATTACGGTTATCTTTCCCCTTTTTAAAGGCTCGCTAACCCTTTATTGCGTTGACCCAGTTGCCTAGGAAGACGCGATTGACTCGAAGCCTCGATATCTCGTAGGCAGCTAGGCGCGCAAATGCCCTAATGCATCAGGACGCTTGCTATATCGGCTCCGTTATCAAAAGCGCTGAAATCATTACCGCCCAAACAGTATGAGTATAATAAGCTACGCTAAGCAGGCGCTTCGCCACTGTTCCCTCTACCTCGCTTTTCTCAGTTTTGCAGCGCTAATCCTATTGCCAGGATGCACGTTCAGCCCCACTATGCTGACGTCTAGCAGCGCTGCGAGCCTGGCCATCCGAAACGTTGAACCCTCAGGCCAGATGGGCAGCTATCTTGTATCGGGGGAGGCTACATCGCTCGACGGGGCAACTCTAAGCGTTGCGGCCATGCGAAGCTTTGGTGCAGGCTCCGGGGTTACTGAGACCTATGCGCTGCTTGACCGCCAGCTGTCGCCGGTCTCCAACGGTGAATGGCAGGTGACGCTCCAGATTTGGCGGTCGGACGGCCTGGCCTCACCCCAGGAACCTTGGCAAATCAATCAGGCTACCCTCGATACCGCGCTAGCGCCGTCCTCCGAGGTTACCTTCGTTGCGACCCTGGGCCCCGTCAATAGCCGCAATTCACGCAGCTCAGCCGCTTTGGCAGAGACGTCAGAAGCCGCCTGGCAAACCGCGGACGGAGAAAAGTATTTAGCAGCGCGCACCGGGGTCAACATTCCCGCCCCTGCAACCCTTTCAGCCGATGCCCTCAAGGAGGCAAACAGCGCTATTCGCATCAGCGATCGCCAGCCTGCAGTCACCGTGACGCCAACTAGGGGTACAGCCGGCGATCTTAGCCAGTCGGCGGCGGCGAGCCGAACCACGATGCCCCTGAGCCCGAAGCATTATCTAAAATAGCTTTTATAGACGTGCGAGCCATCCCCCAGGCCTTCATATAGGCTATAAATGCCGCATTTTTCCTGTAAAGCGGGGGTGAAGGTTATATAGGAATAGCGGCAAATCCCCTTCAATCGCTGATAATTCACACAGAACGGTTGGGAACCTTAGTGCTAAGCCCAGCTATATATTATTTAGCGCCTAGCGGTAAGCTCTGTCTCAACTACGCTGTCTCAGCTCAGTAAGACGGCATACCAGCAACTCTCACACTAACGTTGTATTAAGCCCAGTGCTGCCTTTTCAATACAAATAAAAATTAGTTCTTTAACGCCTATATATCTAGCCTGATTCTGCGACGCTTTGCTTCTGCAGCCTTCTGCTTTGCCGCCGCAATTTATATCGTCTAATAATCGCGCTGATGCCGGTATACCTAACCTTATATATCAGAGAATAATGAACGTTACGCCGACAGATATCCCAGAGGTTATTTTAATAGAACCTAAAGTGTTTGGGGACGATCGCGGTTTCTTCTTCGAAAGCTACAATGAGCAAGCTTTTATCGATAAAGTGGGCGTCAAGCTACCCTTTGTGCAGGATAATCACTCTCGATCTGCTAAGCACGTGCTGCGCGGTCTGCACTATCAAATTGAGCAGGCTCAGGGCAAGCTGGTTCGCGCCGTTCTAGGCACAATCTACGATGTAGCCGTCGATATTCGTAAGCGCTCTCCGACCTACGGTCAGTGGGTGGGGCAGCTACTGTCGGCCGAGAATAAGCACCAGCTCTGGGTGCCCCCCGGCTTCGCCCACGGCTTTTTAGTGGTCTCAGACGTCGCTGAGGTGCTGTATAAGGCAACCGACTTCTACGCGCCGCAGCACGAGCGCTCAATCCTTTGGGACGATCCTGATTTGGCGATTCGCTGGCCCACGGTAGAGCCGCCCGTTATATCAAAAAAAGATCTGGCCGGTCAGCGCTTTAAGGACGCCGAGGTTTATCTATGACCAGCGTTCTACTCATCGGCGGAAATGGCCAGGTCGGGCAAGAGCTGCGGCAGACCTTGGCAGGCGTTGGAGACATTGTGGCTGTCGGTCGGCGGGAGCTGGATCTGACCGACGTCGACAGCCTGCGCCAAACCATTAGGGCAGTTCAGCCCGATATCGTGGTCAACGCCGCGGCCTACACCGCTGTCGACAAAGCGGAGTCGGAGCCTGACTTGGCTAAGGCCATCAACGCGATCGCCCCTACGGTTATGGCCGAAGAGGTGCAGCGCCTCGGCGGTATGCTAGTGCACATCTCGACAGATTACGTCTTCAACGGCAGAAAAAGCACCCCCTACCTAGAAAGCGATCTGCCCCACCCCTTGGGCCTGTACGGAAATTCGAAGCTGCTGGGGGAAGACGGCGTACGCCAGTCTTGCGACAGTCATATCATCCTGCGGACCGCTTGGGTGTACGGGGCAAAGGGCAAAAGCAATTTCGTCAAGACCATGCTGAGGCTGGCCGCAGAGCGCGATGAGCTACGGGTGGTGGCCGACCAGGTCGGTACGCCAACCTGGTCGGGCGACATTGCCGCCGCGATTGCCCAGCTGATTCAGCTTGAGGCGTCCGATCGCCCCGCCGAACCCGGCATCTATCACTTCACAAATAGTGGTATTGCAAGCTGGTACGATTTTGCCGTTGCCATCTTCGAGGAGGCGAAGACCCAGGGGGCAACGCTACAGATCAAGCGCGTTGTTCCTATCGCGACGGCGGAGTACCCGACGCCGACGGAAAGGCCCGCCTACTCAGTATTATCTGGTCAGAAGGTGGCTAAGCTCATCGGCGTACCGCCCCACTGGCGGCACAGTCTCCGGCAAATGCTTGTCGAACTTTATACCTCATAACTATCATTACCCCTATGAAAGCACTCATTCTCTCTGGCGGTAAAGGCACGCGCCTGCGGCCTCTGACCTACACCGGAGCCAAGCAGCTGGTCCCTGTGGCCAACAAGCCTATTCTTTGGTACGGCATCGAGTCTATTGTCGCCGCTGGCATCACCGATATCGGCATCGTCATCAGCCCCGAGACGGGCGGAGAGATCAAGGAGAAAACCGGCAACGGCGATCGCTTCGGCGCCAAAATTACCTACATCCTTCAGGATGAACCCGCCGGACTGGCCCACGCGGTTAAAATTTCTCAGTCCTTCTTGGGCGACGCGCCCTTCGTCATGTATCTGGGCGACAACCTGATCGAAGGCAGCCTGCACGACTTCTGCGCCAAGTTTAAAGAGCGCCAGCTCGACGCCCTGACCCTGCTGCGCCGCGTCCCCAACCCCACAGCTTTTGGCGTGGCTGAGGTGGACGAGACAGGCCGCATTCTCCGCCTGGTGGAGAAGCCCAAGGTTCCCCCCTCAGACCTGGCGCTGGTTGGCGTGTACCTGTTCTCTGCTGAGGTCCACAAGTCCATCGATCAAATTCAGCCGTCGGCGCGGGGTGAGTTAGAGATCACCGACGCCATCCAGAACCTGATCGAGCGGCAGCAGCCCGTTGAGGCCGTTGAGCTACAGGGTTGGTGGCTGGACACTGGAAAGAAGGACGACCTGCTGGAGGCCAACCGCATTATTCTCGACACTTGCCTGGAAGCGGAAAACCTGGGCGAAGTAGACGAAGCCAGCCAGGTGATTGGCCGGGTCAAAATTGGGCAGAACTCGAAGCTAATCAACTGCACGGTGCGCGGTCCGGTGGTAATCGGCGAGAACTGCCACCTGGAGAACTGCTTTATCGGCCCCTACAGCAGCATCGCCGACGAGAGCTGCCTGATCGAGGCGGACCTGGAGCACAGCGTCATCCTTCAGGGTGCCAAAGTAACCGGCATTCACCAGCGCATCGTCGACAGCCTCATTGGCCAGCGGGCTAAGCTAACCGAAGCGCCACAGCGGCCCCGCGCCCTGCGGTTTATGATTGGTGACGATTCTCAAGTTGAGCTGGTTTAGTTTCAAACGGTTTTTTGAGACACATGTTGTTTGCCCCCGGCTGTCGCCGTCCCCCTTGGTAAGGGGGACTACAGGGGGTGTGCGATAGGTGAAACTACACGTGGAATCGGTACAAGGAAGATTAATGACACAACCCACCCGCAGACCTCGCCGCATCCTGATTACCGGCGGTGCAGGCTTTATCGGCTCTAACTTTGTTCACCACTGGTGCGCCCAGTACCCCGACGATCGCGTTGTGGTGCTCGACGCGCTCACCTACGCGGGCAACCGGGCCAACCTGGCTGACCTAGAGAACAACGCCAACCTACGCTTCGTCCAGGGGGATATCTGCGATCGCGCCCTTGTCGGCAGCCTGCTCACCGAAGCGGCGATCGACACCGTGGCCCACTTCGCCGCCGAGTCCCACGTAGACCGCTCCATCCTCGGCCCCGGCGCGTTCGTGCAGACCAACGTCGTCGGCACCTTCACCTTGCTGGAGGCCTTCCGCCAGTACTGGCTGACCCAGGGCAAGCCCCAGTACTACCGCTTCCTGCACTTCTCCACCGACGAGGTATACGGCTCTTTGGGACCGAATGACCCGGCATTCACCGAGACGACTCCCTACACCCCCAACAGCCCCTACTCGGCCTCCAAAGCGGGCAGCGATCACCTGGTGCGGGCTTACTTCCACACCTACCAGATGCCCACCCTGATCACCAACTGCTCCAACAACTACGGCCCTTACCACTACCCCGAGAAGCTGATTCCGCTGATGTGCATCAACATTCTCCTGGGTAAGCCGCTGCCGGTGTACGGCGACGGACAAAACGTGCGGGACTGGCTCTACGTCGGTGACCACTGCAGCGCCCTAGATACGGTCATCCACAAAGGTGCGCCCGGAGAAACCTACAACATCGGCGGCAACAACGAGGTCAAAAATATCGACCTGGTGCACAAGCTCTGCCAGCTGATGGATGAGCTAGCCCCTGACCTGCCGGTCCACCCGTCTCAAGATCTGATTACCTTTGTGAAAGATCGCCCCGGCCACGATCGCCGCTACGCCATCGACGCGACAAAGATCAAAACTGACCTAGGCTGGACGCCTCAGGAAACCGTGGACAACGGCCTGCGCCGCACTATCGAGTGGTACCTCAGCCACGAGGACTGGTGGAAGCCCCTGCTCTCGGACGAGTATCGGGCCTATTACGACAAAGTGTACGTAAGCGCATAATCGCTGGGGCGGTCTGTGGCGGTCGTCCGGCTTTAGCCATAGGTATACTTAACGCTCTATACTTTTGTTCTTTACGTAAGCAAGTACAGCTATGGCAGCTATCGTTGTAACCGGAGTAGCCGGGTTCATTGGTTCCCACTTAGCCCATACCCTTTTGCGAGACGGGCATCGCGTCATCGGCGTCGATCAGTTCAACGACTACTACGATCCGCAGCTGAAGCGCCAAAACGTCTCTAGGCTTGAGCAAACCGACCACTTCAAGCTGATTGAGGGCGATATTCAAGCCCTCGACTGGTCGACGCTGCTGGCTGATGTTGATGTGGTCTATCATCAGGCGGCCCAAGCGGGCGTACGGTCGAGCTGGGGGGAGGGGTTCAGCGCTTACACCGAGCAAAACATCAACGCCACCCAAATTCTGCTGGAGGCGGCTAAGACTGCCGACCTGCAGCGGTTTGTCTATGCCTCGTCCTCGTCCATATACGGCAACGCGGCCACCCTGCCCACCCAAGAGACCGTTTGCCCCCAGCCCGTCTCGCCCTACGGCATCACTAAGCTGGCGGGGGAGCAGCTCTGCCTGCTTTACCATCAGAGCTATAAGGTTCCTACGGTATCGCTGCGCTACTTTACCGTCTATGGTCCGCGTCAGCGCCCCGATATGGCGTTCCACAAGTTCTTTAAAGCTGCCCTGACCGACCAGCCTATTACTATTTACGGGGACGGGCAGCAGACGCGAGATTATACCTTTATCCAAGATGCGATCGCCGCTAATCTGGCTGCGGCCCAGGCTCCTGACGCGGTGGGGGAGGTCTTCAATATCGGCGGGGGGAGCCGCGTGGGGCTGATGGCGGTAATCGACACCATGGAGGCGGTGAGCGGCCTGACTATCAAGCGGAAGCACATTGAGCAGGCTCGCGGAGATGCGAGGCACACCGCCGCCGATATCACTAAGGCCAAGCAGATTTTGGGATATCAGCCCAAGGTTTCGCTGCGTGAGGGGCTGACAGCAGAGTGGGAATGGGTTAAGGGCCTCTACACGTAGCTCGCGAAAGACATAGCTTGCGACAGGGATGTGGTTTTAGCGACAGGGAAATGAAAGCCTAGGGGTTTGAAAGCCCCTGGGTTTTGGCCTGTCGGTTAGGCTATATCTTAAAGGCCGTTCATGATAGGCATGAGCAAAAGAGGAGCCCCAATGACCATTGCTCTCAGTCAAACCAAGACCTACACGGCTGCTTCGTTTATTTATGGCCTCCTACTTACCTACGAGTATCGACTGGCTAAAAGGTAATATTGAGTTCCTGAAACGGCTCACTTCTATCATCAATAGCTAGCTCTTGGGGATGAGCGATCTGTTGGTTTATCTGGATACTGTAACTTCCTCGTTCAAGCTCCTCCAAATAGTAAACGCCAGCATCGTTGGTTACCGCAGTAATTGGCGCCCCTCCGCCAGTTGGGATTACCTCCACCGTTGCATTTTTAATAGGCTGCCCCGACTCGTTAGTGACAACTCCGGCAATGGTATAGCGCACCATGAATGGAATTAGGACAGGCGTATAGCTTCCGGCAGCTACTTCCACAGCGTAGTTCGTTTGAGAGGGTTTCAGCTCCAGGGGATAGCCTGCCGGGTCTAAGTCGACCCGATGCGTACCGGGAGTCGTTCTGACCAGCACACCGCTAGCGTGAATATCGGGTTGAAACCGTTCAAGCGACTGATTATTAAGCACGATAAGTAGCGCAGCATTGTCCACAAAAACGTTTTCAGGCCCATCCAGAATACCGTTACCGTTAGTGTCAATAAATGGCTGAATCCAAAGTCCACCCTGACGGCGAAGATGCTGATATCTGGAGTCATCAGACCTTAAGTTAGCCTGCAGGTTATAAAACGGTGATACCTCGATGGCAAAAGCTGACTCTCCGCTAAGGGCAGAGACCTCCTCATATCGCGCCCTCAAAACTAAGCCTGGAACAATAGCGGTTTCCAGTGATGCAATTGGACCATGGCCTTCAGCACCAATGCCATATCCTGCGTCGATCGCCCAGAGGTAGCGTCCATCGGCAGCGCGAGGTTTGGATTGATAGCGCCAGCCAAGGCGTAGTAGAGACCCCGCATCTGCAGCAACGCGCGTTTCGTAGCCCATCCGTAGGAAGTGGCCTTCGGTGAAGGCATGTCCTTCAGATAGCCTAAACAGCAGGTTAGAGCTGGAGCCGACCTCATTGCCCCGGCTGGTGAGTTCTATCCGGTTGTAGCGAATCAAGCCGTTCCAGCGAAAATTTCCGTTCGTCAGGTAATCAATGCTGGCCAGTGAGTAAAGATCGGCCCTATTGAAGTAGCCTGTAAACCCTACGCCAAAAGTCTCATCGCGCGTGTTGCCGGTCGCTCGAAGCCCTAGGTTTGAAAAGATTTGCCAGTTCGCTCTGAAACTAGAGGACAGCTCATCCGCGTTGAGGTCGAGTCTAAAGTCTGAGGACGGCTGGTATACGAAATCTGCATCGATGATGGGGTCATCCTCTGCGCCCACCCGTGCAGAAGCCGCGAGCTGAATCGGCAGCGTCGAGGATTGATAGAACAGCTCTGCCAGTCCTGAGATTTCCTCGTCATAGAGCATGCCGGCTCCCAGCGTCAGCTCATCGGATACGCCTTGGCGGTAAGCGGCCCCACCGCTGAAACGACCGAAGCCTCCAAACAAACTATTGTCAGGCTGTTGGCGTAGGCCAGCAGAGGCGATGAGAGCAGAAGCTCCCTGGGGAAGCGAGGCAGGCACGGTGGAAAACGACACGGTCCGAACCTCAGGCTGAGCCATAAGCTGACCGTTTGGGTAGACCAAAACCTCGTACAGCCCACCTTGGGGAACCTGGTTGAAGCGATAGACCCCTGTGGAGTCAACAAAGGTCTCGGCGATAATGTTGGTCCGTGCCCCTTGTACTAACTGCACCACTGAGCCCGGCGGGGCTTCCCCGGCAACGTCCCGACCCACATTGTCAGCCTGCAACCGGGCGGTTGGGCTAAAGCCCCCCGAACCCAGAGAAATTCGAGGGTCATAGCTGCGCCGTTGCAGGGTCGTAAGCCCCCAGTAGCTTCCGGTGCCCTGGCTGCGCCAAAACGTGGGCTGGGAGCCGACGGCGTAATCGGCGGAGTCAGTTTCTAAAAGATACTGGGCTTCGCGGATGCGCCAGGAGCTGAGGTCGCTTAGCGACTCTTGGTTAAGCTGGAGGAACCAGCTGCCGCTAAGGAGAGTGCCTAGTAGGGTCGAGGTATTGCGGGCCGTAGTGGTGCGATCGCTTCCCCCTGTGGCATCCAACCGATGGCCGGCGAAGCTTATGGTGAAAGGCTCTGGCGAGACTTGGGGAAGTCCCTCGGTGACAATGGGAACGGCTTCACGCCGCTGAGCTGAGGCGCGTTGCGCTGAGGACCAAGGCGGGTCGAACATCACGGCATAGTCGAGCAGGTCGAATTTAGCCTCTACCCCCAGTAGGGTTTGAATCTCGGCAATGCTCAGTACGAGGCCCAGGGTACTGTCCCGCTGTAGGTCCTCAGGGTTGACCCGCGCCACCAACCCCGGAGAGCGCAGTTCCCACTGCCCATCCTCCAAGGGCGTAACTGCAATGTTGAGGGCTCGGGTGACCGTATCAAACGGAATCAGCCAGTCTTCAAAGGCGATCGCCTGCGCTCCATCCTCAAAGCCCCTGATTAGAGCGCTATTGACCACGATGCGCCCATCGACGCCAAGACCCACGGGAAACGTAACAAAGTCCTCTAGTGCGGCAGGGGTGTCAGGGGTTGTCGCGGAAGTGGAAAAAACATCTTGGTGTGACGAATTTGTCTCTGCCGTAGCCGGCCTAGAGAGAAAGAGGAATAGGCCGACGGTCAAGCAGAAACTTAGGCGAAGCGGCGGTCGTTCACGCTTTTCAAAAAGCATATCCAACGTCCTAAGAGATGCGCTGCTGGGACCGGAGGGAGTCTTTATGGCACGATGATGTCGAAAGAGAAGGGAACGGCGATCGCGCCGTGAATAATTTCTCCGTCGATCTGATAGGCCCCAGACGGTAAGATGTCGTCGTAGCCAATCGGAACGGCGCGCCGTTCACCGGCGATCAGCACAACCTTTGGGGTCTCTCCAGACTCAATTTCAGCTCCGTTTTGGCTCAGCTGCCATCGAATGCCAGGGCGGATTGATGCCCCGCCCCGGTTGTCGACCAGCAGCTCGATTTGCTGGCCCGTCGCCATAATCTCAGCCGACTGCGGCACAAGATCGGGGGAAGGGTTTCCTTTACGCACGAAGAATAGGATGCCAATGCGCGGCGTAATGCTGACGGGGACACCGTCCAAGCGCCCTGCTGCAGGCTGCTGGTTTTGGGCGAAGATCACTGCTCGATATTCGCCATCGGGCAGGCTTGGCAGCAGCCGGGCGGAGAGCCGGATTCGCCGCTGTTGACCAGGGTCCACAAGGAGCTGCTGAGGCGAGAAAAATAGATATGGGGTCAAGTCGCTGGGGTCAGACTCCAGCTCCACAAACCCAGTTTGGTCATAGGTAAAGGGAGACGCATACACTTCTACGGCCACGGTAGCCTCCCCGGAATTAAAGACGTCAATCACGCCTTGGGCCTGACCACGATTGGCACTGGCCTCAATGACAAGCGGTGCCACCCGAAGCTGCGCTTCAGCGCTGGGGGTGAGGAGTAAACATGTCGAGGTGAGACACCCCGCAAGGGCCACAACCCGTGTGCGTAGGTCCATCATGGTGCTTGAACAGGATAGTTGTTAGTTAGGGACAATCGTAAAACCCACCGCATATTGATACAGGCCCGCTGGAAATACATCGGGTCGCTCAATCTGCAGATTCACTGATACCGTGGTGCTTCCAACGGATAAAGCGGCTGTATCGCTGGGGGTGCCACTGGTAATAGACGTGCCATCAACCGTCGCTGTAGCAATCCGTGTTGTTCCCGTCGGGTCCGAGGTTGCACCGAGCATAAACGTTGGTGGGGAAACTTGAATCGACGCATCAGGGGTTAGGCTTCCCACCAGCACGGTAAACTGCCCAGCAGACGAAGACTCTAGCCGGCGCCCTGAACTACTGGTTTCGACCAGTGTCCCCCCCGAAACAGGTCCAACAGCCACTTGTGCC
Organism: Elainellaceae cyanobacterium; assembly: GCA_050331115.1. Lineage (GTDB taxonomy): Bacteria > Cyanobacteriota > Cyanobacteriia > CAKZMO01 > CAKZMO01 > JBCCAG01. The sequence goes on along the minus strand of JBHJHD010000029.1, from coordinate 83,836 downwards.
AGACCAGGAGTGGCACAACCAAAACTAGCGAGTAACAGCACCAGAGAGATAAGGCTGAGCTTCATTCTGAATGAGACCGCGTTACTTCAAATGTGGGTCAAGCGGGGTTTATCAGGTGCAGCACGTCGTCATGACAATGCTGCACCGATATCAGCGGCAGCGCACCAGCAAGGAGCTTACGGCGTTGCTGTCACGGTAACCGTGAAACTATAGACGTCAGTCGGCAGGGGGTCTCCTGTCGTCGCAGACATGGCAACGTTGAGTACAGTGGGCAGCGTGAGGGTATTGGGTGCACCAAAGACGAACGTTGCACCTGTACTGTCAGCGGTCCCTGCGCCATCAGTTATAGAGGCCGTAGCCGCATAGCCTGTCAAAGTAGTAATGTCATTCAGGGTTGCGCCTGCGAAAACAGGTTCGGCTATGCTGACAGTCGCATCTCCATTACAGGTCAGCGTGACTGTTCCTGCCACGCCATCGGTCTCAGCGGTGCCCAGACTCGTACCGTCGACGGACACACCTAATACGCCCGGCGTGGGGACGCCAAAGACACAGGCCTCAAGGACAGTACCGACGAAAGGAATATCAACTGACTGCGCCTTTGCATCCGGCGTACCAACGAATGGGGCAGCGGCAGCAGCAATAGCAGACGCACAAACAGCAGTACGAAAGGAGTTGTTCATAAATGAAACCCTACTGGTAGATGAAGAGAGCTTGTGAAAGTTATGTCAGCTTCGGGGGGTGCATAGCCGCGAGGTTACTCGCGCTTCATACACAACGGGCTGTGCATTCTCTTTAATAGAGTTCCCGTCAGATGTATCATTTAACACTAGAACCTCAATTGACATACTTACGTGCTCTGAGAACACACGCTTGAGGCTTATTCGGCCATGCCATGTCCCGTAGCAAATGTACTGAACTTGTTAGGACATTTGTGCACCCAGCTGCCTACGAAGCGTCAAGCTTTGCACCTATTGCATTGTCCTAGGCAACTGGGCCAATGCAATAGGTGCAAACATGCCCTGCCTGAGTTTTCTGCATCACTGAGCACTAACGTCTTACAGATAGCTCAATACTTCAGAGTCTCTAAGCTCGACTTTATCCATCAGGCAGCATAACAGAGCAAGTCAGACCAAGTGATGAGGAGAGCACGGGGGACTTTAACCATGTCGACGCGGTGATAGATTTGATAGTCCGGCGCTCCTGCCAGGCCCATCACTCGCAATGCCGCGCTCACCGTCCGTTTCCCAGGTGCCAGCCCCGCTTACCAGCACCATTGCTGGGTGCCACACTGAGTGGGAGAAGAGGGGGCGAAACAGCAGCATTATGGTTGTGAAGTCCATGTAAGCCAGGATTTCAGCGTTTTACCTATTTCTCCTCGCTACTACCACCTCAGCGCAAATGGATAAAGCCTATCTAAAGTGCCAGTTGACGGGAGCTGCTTGGTGCGAATCCCCTCAACTGCCTAAAGCTGAAGCCGATCGCTATGGTTTCTACAGGTTAGGTGAGCATCGACAAAGTCGAGCTCACCTAACTTTTTTATGTGATACTGTCTTAATAGATAGGAAATCTTCTATCTCCGCAACGGCTGCCTGACCAAAATGTTGAATATTGGTTAAGCCAGGCGAGCGACGCTCCCGTTTGAAAGGATCATAGAGTCATGGAGCGATTTTTGACGCTTAGACATCTCAGTTCTCATGTAGAGCTAGGTTACATTTCGACACGATTGTTAAAGATTGCGGACTTCTCTCAATCTTTATTAATACAAACCTCAGGTGTGCTAGCGTAAAACAAGAAGACGTTTCGTATCTCTAGCTACAGATGTGGTCGCAGTTCAAAAGCGCTAGTCTCGATCAGCTACTGCTTTCACCGCCGCACTTTAACCTTGCGCAGGGGCGTTTCATGCACCAAAGGCGTTATCATCGCAGACGCTCGTTCGCAGCTTGATTTATCGAGGTTCTACAACTACAAGAGGGTGACCCATGGTTCAGTCTATACAGCAGATTTACTCCATAGACGCTATCCGTGATGAAGCTCGCCAGCTCGCTGAACGAGGCGTCGTCAGTCGGCAGCAGCCCATCTACGTTCTCTGTAAATATATTCCAGCCCGCGAATGGAGCAGGGTCGAGCAAGAGCTAGAAAAGAGCTCCTTTTTACTTCGAGATCGAATTTGCGATCTGCTCAGCCACGAGGAGTGGAGAAACGACTAACGTTGAAGTGGGTCAGCACGTCTAACAAGTGCCAACCAAAGCGCGGTATTTCTTGTTTTGATAGTCGCTCAATTCACAGGCTTAGCCCGCTAGTAATGGGGTAAGCTTGTGAATCAAATTAAGCGTTACTCAACGCCATCGCCCTGGTTGGCCTTTTCTAGCTCAAGTCGAATCTCGATGAGTTGAGACTTGAGCAAATCGAGCTCCATTTGAATGTTGACCGGCACACCACCTGCCGACGGACCACCTTCAGAGGCCGAATTGGTAGGAACCGTAGGCATAGCGGGACCGTTAGGTCCGCTTGAGGCAGACGGGCCAGCTGAGGTGGATTGACCAATTACAGACTCAACGAAGTTCCGCGCTTCTTGCTCCTTTTGAGCTCCTTCAACTGCCCACTCCTCCGAAAGCTCGGATAGATTTTCAACCCGGAGCTTATCTAAGTTTTGGTCCCGCTTTTGAGAGTTTTGAAGGGTCTCCGCTAGGAAAGAGGCAGCACCAAGGGTGACGCGGAATCCTTTTTGAATCGTTTCAGTAAGCGTATCGGGGTTCATAGGGCTATCAAAGATAATTTTGGCAAGATTCAATCCAGCGATCGCGCTGTATGGGCCCTGAAGCAGCATGTTCCGGCGTGAGGCCGAAGAGCATGAGAGCGGGCATAAGCTGGGAAAAGCTTTAGATAGATCTTGTCTAAACTTTTCTTTAAGCTATCACACCTTGCCATGGGTAAAACCTTTCGCGAGGCCTAACCGCTGGCCAAAGCCAGTGGGCTAATACAGCGACAGTCGCTATCCCACGAGCTAGATCCTACTAATCGAGCGCCTAAATATTGCTTAAGAACTCATTGAGATCGTTGACCAGCTGGGTCAGCTCTGCCTCTGTAGTCAGCCTAATGCGATCGTCCCGCAGCGTAATCAGCACTTTGGCGGCAAAGGGACTGGGCCAGATATTGGGATTACAAAATATTTCTAGAAATACGTCCCCAGTGTAGCGGTATTCCATTGCTGGCTGAGGGGCGGGTCGAGAGGCTTGACCGGTGCGCACTGAGGCTGCTTTGAGGCTTTCAAGTAGTTGGGCGAGATCGCCTCTCAGAGACTTGGCAGCCTCCGACGTAAATTTAAAGGAGACTGACCCTTCGACAAGGTTTAGACTAAAATTTGAATCTGACATGACAAGGGCGTCTGAGTATAGAGCTTCACTATTTTATCCATGAAGCGAGATCAATTTGTGCGTCACTCCGCAATTAGATATGAGCGCCAACTATCGTCTTGAAGTCCGCAAAGTTTTGATAATCACGCTGGTGCTCAACCTTGTCGTGATGGCGATTAAGCTTGGGGTTGGCATGCTGACAGGGTCGCTGAGCCTGCTGGCCGACGCCCTGCACAGCATCACCGATAGCGCCAATAATGTGCTGGGTCTAATTACCAGCCAACTGTCTTCTCCAGAGCCCGACCGCGATCACCCCTATGGCCACCAAAAGTTCGAGGCCGTCGGCGCGTTGGGTATCGCGGCGCTGCTGGGGGTTGCCTGCTTCGAGATTTTTCAGCAGGCAATCGTCCGCCTATTCTCCCAAAAATCCAGTATCAAGGTGTCAGAGTCAGAGCTTTGGCTTTTGCTCTTGGTACTCGGAATCAACATCTTTGTAGCCTTCTACGAGCGTCGCGTGGGGCGTCGCATCGACAGCCCAATTTTGATTGCCGACGCTCACCATACCATGAGCGACGTTTGGGTGACGATCGCAGTTTTGGCAGGGCTAGTGGGGGTATGGATTTTAGACTACGCCTGGCTGGACATGGTGCTGGCCTTCCCGGTGGCAATACTCGTCTTCTGGAGTGGTTGGCAGGTGGTCAAAACCAATTTGCCCTGGCTAGTGGATGAGGTGGCGATCGCCCCCGAGGCCATTCATCGCGTCGTCATGGGCGTTCCCGGCGTGGTCAACTGCCACGACATCGCCTCGCGGGGCGTGGTGGGTCGCCAAGTCTTTATTGAAATGCACCTGATCGTTAGCGCAGAGGATGTGCGCACCGCGCATCAGACCACCGAAGCGGTAGAGGCTGCGCTAGAGGATCACTACGCCCCGGCCCGCTTCAGCATTCACATCGAGCCCCCGAGCTATAAGTCGGACCAGCTGACCTATGAGGGCGATCGCCACAGGCGAATCACAGGCTAGGGTAAACCACGAGGCAGCTCGGCGCGGGCTCACCGCCTATTGCAAGACAGCGCCCGGTCCGAGAGGCCACCCCAGGCTCGTCGGCTGCCGGTAAACCTCACACAGCGTCGCAATATCCCCAGGAGAAACCGCCGGCGGGTTCGACACTTGGCTGTAGTAGAGGGCGTCTTCAGGGCTGCTGCTGTGCCCCCAGATGCCAAGGGCGTGCCCCAGCTCGTGGCGTAGAGAGGCCTCTAGCTGCCGGTCCGCCTGTCCGGGTTTGACCGCTATATCAAACCGCTGCATCAGTATTGGGTCGTCGTCCGTCTCTTGAGCATAGAGCGCATAGCGGGTTTCGCCAGACTGAGCCCGAAACGTACCGTCGGGGTTTTGGCGGATGGGGGGCTGGGCTGGGCGGATGCGAATTGCGGCGGCATCGGCGCTGGGCACCCGCTGAAGCGGCAGGTACTGCCCCCAGTCCTGAAGTACAGCTGCGATCGCCTGATCCCACCTTGTTCGAAGCGCCTCGTGGCCTTCCACCAGCGGCTCGACGTAGATCGAAACTGGGAAGGTGGACCAAACCAAGTAGCCTACAGCCGATGGCTTTACGGCATCAAAATAGCTCTGAGGCAGGATCGCCTCTGGCGCGACCTCTGGCGCAATTTCTGGGGCTCGCTCTGGGACAATTTCTAGGGCAGTTTCTGGGGCGATCGCCCCACAGGTCTGGACAAGCTGCGTCGGCATGGGGTGAGGCCGAGGTGCGGCAAGGCCGGTCAGCGCTGGGTCATCAACGGCGACCAGCTTTGAGGCTCCCGCAATGGAGACCGCAATTAGCCCGACCGCCGTCAAAAGGCCTATGGACCACAGCCGCCATCGCCACACCACATCAGCCTCCAGCAATGACAGGGACGCTCATTCAGCCCTATCCCAGCCAGCCCGCGCTGAGCACCAGCGTCAGCCCTAGGAAGAGGGTTGCCAAAGTCCAGGTGACGCGATTCAAGGTCGTTTCTGCGCTCTTGGTGCTGGTAAACAGCTGCGCCTGCCCGCCGATGCCGCCCAGCCCATCACCTTTGGGGCTGTGCAGCAGCACTAAGGTAATTAGGCCAACGGCAGATACCGCCCAAATAATCCGAACTAGAGTGATGACTGTCATGACTACCGTATAGATTTCGCTTCTTCTGGCGTCTGGCCTATTGCCTCAGGGAAACTGGCCTCAGGGGCATTGGCCTCAGGGGCATTGGCCTCAGGGGCGCTGGCCTCAAGGAAATTAGCAGGCGGGCATCGCTCTACTACCAAATCAAACTTTGCCGTAAAACCAGCGCCAGCGCCTTATCTATATTATCCTGCCTCGCTCAGCCCTGCACCGCTAAAGCGAGATGCTGACCGGTGAGCGGTTCTGGCGGACCTCAAAGGTTAGGGGCTGAATGATCGACTCTCCCGTCATTTCTGAGGGCTGCGGCAGCTGCAGAATGTCTAAAATTGTGGGGGCAATATCCGCCAAGCGACCGCCAGAGCGCAGCTTAACCTCGGTCCCATAACCCCCAATCTTACGCCGCTCGCCCTCCACTAGGATGAACGGAACGGGATTAATGGTGTGCGCGGTCCAGGGGTTGCCCTGCTCGTCCTCCATCACCTCGGCGTTGCCGTGATCGGCGATGATGATAGCGGTACCGCCGACGCTGATCACCCCCTCCAAAAGGCGACCCAGGCAGCGGTCCACCGTCTCAATTGCCACAACGGTAGCCTCCTGATTGCCGGTGTGGCCCACCATGTCTGGATTGGCGTAGTTGAGCACCATCAGAGAATAGATTTCCTGGCGCAGGGCCGCGATCGCCACGTCGGTAACGGCATCGGCCGACATCTCCGGAGCCTGATCGTAGGTTGCCACCATCGGGCTAGGCACCATCTCCCTCACCTCGCCGTCAAGGGGCTCTTCAATGCCGCCGTTGAAGAAATAGGTGACGTGGGCATACTTTTCGGTCTCTGCCGCGCGGAACTGCATCAGGCCGTGCTCGGCGATCACCTGGCCTAAAATATTGTCGAGATTTTGGGGCATAAAGGCCACATCGACCGACAAAGACGGGTCGTATTGGGTAAAGGTGGCAAACGCTAAGGGCTCGATGAGATCCCGCTCGAAGCCGTCGAAGCCGGGATCGACAAGGGCCTGGGTGAGCTGACGCGCCCGATCGGGGCGAAAGTTAAAGAAGATTATCCCATCGCCAGGCTCAATCGCACCCGGCGCAATGCGAACGGGCTGCACAAATTCATCGGTGATGCCGTTCTCGTAGGATATGCGCAGCATGTCTGTGGCCGACTGTCCGCTGCCGTCGCCCGCTTCGGTCAGGATTGAATAGACCTGCTGAATGCGATCCCAGCGGCGATCGCGGTCCATGGCGTAGTAGCGGCCGCTCACCGTGGCAATGTGCCCTATTCCGGCGACCTGAACCATATCCTCTAGCCTTTGGAGATTTTCCACAGCGGAGGTCGGTTTAGTATCCCGTCCGTCAGTAATGGCGTGGAGACAGACGTTTTCGAGCTGCTGCGCCTTGGCCAGCTGAAGTAGGCCTGAAACGTGGCTGATGTGGGCATGGACGCCGCCGTCGGAGCATAGACCAATGAGGTGAAGCTTGCCGCCGCTCTGGCGGACGCGATCGCAAATTCCGATAAGGGCATCGTTATCTAAAAGAGAGCCATCTTCGACCGCATCAGAAATGCGCACTAGCTCCTGAGGCACCACCCGCCCAGCGCCAATGTTGAGGTGTCCGACCTCAGAATTGCCCATTTGCCCCTCGGGAAGACCAACATCCTTACCAGCGGTGTTGATTAGGGTATTGGGATACACTTCCCAAAGGCTGTCAATGACTGGTGTATGAGCGGCTTTGATCGAGTTAGCGTGCGTATCTTCCCGATGTCCCCAACCGTCTAGAATAATCAAAACAACAGGAGAAACTGGCGCTTTTGCCATGTCAGGTGGCCCTTCTCTAGATGAATGTTTCAGTAATGATACCAAACGTCGTGGCGGGGCTAAAATATTGCGAAAACAGTTGAATCAACTGACTTCGCATGGCCCGCAGACTTTAAAAATTTTGCAACACGTGCAGCCGCACAAATAGCTAAACCCGAGGAAAATTTTCCAGGTATAGGACTACGTCCTTCTACTCGCAGCCCCTGCGCCTCGCAGGAAAGCTTAAATGGATATTAGCAGAAGATACGGATATCGCATACAGCGATCACACCTATCGATGTCAAAGCCAATGCTTCGAGTCACTTCTTAGCGGCTTTCTTCTGGCGCTGCTTTTCCCGCTTTGCAGCAGTCTTCTGGGCTTTCTGAGCCTCGATCGCCTCTAGCCTGGCACGCTCTCTCTCTTCGGCGGTCTTATCTAAATAGTATTGGTAGCCGCCCCGATAGATGCGAAAATCCCCGTCTCTAATCTCCACAATTTTGTTAGCAATCTTTGAAATAAAGTAGCGATCGTGAGAAACGACAACCACGCTCCCATCGTAATGCTGAATTGCTTCTTCCAGCATTTCCTTTGCAGAAATATCAAGGTGGTTAGTCGGTTCGTCAAGCACCAGTAAATTAGTAGGCTGGAGCAGCATTTTTGCCAGGGCGAGTCGGGCCTTTTCGCCGCCGCTCAGCGCCTTGACCTGCTTGCGTACGGTGTCTTGGCTAAAGAGGAACTGCCCTAAAAGGTTGCGGACATCGCGATCTAGCCAGTCGGGAACCTCGTCGTGGATGGTGCTCAAAACCGTTTTGTTTAGCTCCAGCGCTTCCGCTTGATTTTGCTCGAAATAGCCCGGAATGACGTTGTGATCCCCAATCGCCGCAGTGCCTTCGGTCGGCGCTTCGATCCCCATAATCAGCCGGAGCAGCGTTGATTTTCCTGCCCCATTCGGTCCTAAAATTGCGATGCGATCGCCCCGCTCGATCAGCAGGCTTGCATCCAAAAACAGGATCTTATCGTCGTAGAGGTGGGTCATACCCTCAATAGTCGCCACCTCTCGACCGCTGCGCGGCGACGGCGGAAAGCGAAATCGCAGGGATTTGACGTCGCCGACAGGCGCTTCCACCCGCTCAATCTTCTCAAGCTGTTTTTCTCGGCTTTTGGCCTGGGTGCTTCGGGTGGCGCTGGCCCGAAACTTCTCCACAAAGGCCTGCTGCTTGGCTAAATCCTTTTCCTGGCGCTCGTAGGTGCTGAGCTGAGCCTGCCGCAGCTCCTGCTTTTGCTCAATATACTGGCTGTAGTTACCGAGGTAGGTGGTCGTGATCCCCCGCTCGGTCTCCACAATCTGCGTGCAGAGCCGGTCCAAGAATTCGCGATCGTGGGAGATGACTACCATAGGCGTGGTAAGGCCTTTGAGGTAGTCCTCTAGCCACTCCACCGTAGCGATATCGAGGTGGTTGGTAGGCTCGTCCAGCAGCAGAATATCTGGCTCCTGCAGCAGAATTTTGGCCAAGCTAATGCGCATTTGCCAGCCGCCGCTAAAGGAGCCCACGAGCTGATCCCCGGCGTTGGGTCCGAACCCTACTTCGGGCAATATTTTTTCGATTTGGGCCTCTAAGGCGTAGCCGTTGAGCGCCTCAAATTCCCGCTGCAGCCGGTCAAGCTGATGGATTAGCTCGTCAAGCTCGTCCATATCTGCCCGCTCCATGCGGGTCTGGACGTCAGCCATGCCCTCTTGAATTTGATTGGCGCGATTGAAGACGGTCCACAGCTCTGCCCGCACCGTTTTTTGGGGATCGACGTCGAACTCCTGGGTGAGGTAGGCAATTCTCAGCTGGCTAGGGCGAATGATTTCCCCTGACGTGGGTTCTTCTTCCCCAGTAATGATGCGCAGCTGGGTCGATTTACCGGCACCGTTAGCGCCCACGAGCCCAACCCGATGGCCGGGCGTAACCTCCCAGTTCACGTCCTTGAGGACTTCACCAGTGGGATAAATTTTACTAATGCTCTCTAGCCGCAGCATACTGTCCCTCTACCCGCCAATGCTTTCCGTCAAACTTGCGTTCAGCTTAACATTTCGAGACGATAAGTTTGGGTAGATAGCCCAACTGAGCTAGTTCGGACAAATCCCCAAACTGGGCCAGGTCAGGTGCGGGGCTAGTCCAGCAGCGTACCCAAGAACTGATAGAGCTCGTCGTCGGCTCGATCCTCTAAAGTCATCTCCTGAAGCCCTACGAGGCCGGGAACGAGCCGCTCGGCCTGACGCTTATAGCTATTGTGGGCCGCGATCAGATCGCGGTAGGTCTCCTGCTCAATCTGCCTACGATCGCCGTCCTGAAGCGGGGTCTGGTAGGCGATCGCATCCACTGCGTAGCGGAGCAGAAAAATAAGGGAGCTGCTCGCCTGCTGTAGCGCTTGCTGCAGAGCCCGCACGTCTAGCTCCAGCGGATCGAAGCCCACAGCCCCCTCGATTCGCAGCTCGGTGATCGGCCGCTGCTGGGGATCGAGCCTGCCGTCGCCAATGGCCTGCGCTACGAGATCACGGGCGGCCTGGGCCAGATCGTCGGCGGTCTCTTTGCCCCTCGTCTGCAGCTGTAGGCGCACCACTGCCCGCTGCCGGTAATGGCGCTGCAGCTCGGCGCGGATACCGTCAGGACCGATCTCGACGGCGTAGGCCCCGCGCACGTAGCTGCTCTCCTCGATGCTGTTAGCCTCTAGGGAGCCGGGGTTGAAGATCCAGTTTTCGACGCAGTAGTGCTTGTGGATGTGGCCCAAGGCCAGATAATCGACGCCGGCCTGCTGTAGCGGGGCCAAATCGCTGTATCGCAAGGCTCCGGCGTAGCGGGCCACTTGACCCTCTAGCCCGTGATGAAACAGCATAACCGTGTGCCCAGCGGTCTGGGGAAGCTGGGCGATCGCCTCGGCGAGCTGGGCAATCGCGCTGGGGGCGGCGGCACCGTACCAGTGGCTTCCCAGAACCCGCACGCCGCAGTCTAGGTCGATGTAGCCGCCACGGCGATTTTTTGGAGTCCAGGGCTGATAGACGGTCTCTTCGCCCTCCGTCGGCTCCAGCAGGACGAGCAGACCCCAGTCGGCAAGGTAGCGCAGCCAGTTGGTGTTGGTGCCGTAGGGGCGGTTGTCGTGGTTGCCCTCAATAGCAACGGCGGGAATATTGGCGTCTTGAAGGAGCTGCAGGCACTTCTGGGCCTGGTTGAGGATGGCCGGCTGGATATTGCGGTGCTCAAATAGGTCTCCAGCGATCGCCACGAAATCGACTTTGGCGGCTACTGCGTGGGTCTGCAGGACGTCGTAGAGCGTATGAAAGAAGTCTTTAGTGCGCTCAGGGCAGTCGTAGCGGTTAAACCCCAGGTGAACGTCGGCGATGTGCAGAAAACGCGCCATGGCAAGCCCAAAACCCAATACTTAAATACTAGATTCAGTCTAGCGCTAGACGGCCGAGGGCGATGTGGAGGAGGCCGCGAGCTCCTGGAGCTGCTCCTGCTGATCTTGAGAAATGCAGGACTGGATTATCGTCTCGATATCTCCCTCCAGTACGCTGGTGAGGGTGTAGTTCTCACCGAGCCGATGGTCGGTAGCGCGGTTGTCTTTATAGTTGTAGGTGCGAATCTTCTCAGAGCGAGAGCCGGTGCCCACTTGAGATCGCCGTAGGTCAGTGATCTCAGCCTGCTGCTCCTGAAGCTGTAGCTCATAGAGCTTGGCCCGCAAAATCTGCATGGCTCGCTCGCGGTTCTGCAGCTGCGATCGCTCTTCGGTACAGAAAATCCGGATGCCCGTAGGCTTGTGAAACAGGTCTACCGCCGTCTCTACCTTATTGACGTTCTGTCCACCGGCACCGCCCGATCGCGCCGTGCTCATGTCAATATCCTTAGCATCGATGTGCACTTCAACGTCGTCAACCTCCGGCATGATGGCCACCGTTGCCGTTGAAGTGTGCACCCGCCCCCCCGCCTCGGTTACCGGCACCCGCTGTACGCGGTGGACGCCGGCCTCATATTTGAGCTTGCTGTAGACCTGTTCACCGCGAATCTCTAGAATTGCCTCCTTAAAGCCACCCATATCCGCCGTCGATTCGCTCACCAGCTTCACCTGCCAGTTCAGGCCTTCAGCGTAGCGAGAATACATGCGCACCAAATCTCCGGCCCAGATACCGGCTTCATCCCCCCCGGTTCCGGCTCGAATTTCGAGCATGATGTTTTTATCGTCGTTGGGGTCCCGGGGCAGCAGCAGCACTTTGAGGCGATTTTCGAGCTGCTCGGTACGGGTCTCCAGCTCCTTAACCTCGAGGTCCGCCATCTGACGCAGCTCCGGATCGCCTGAGGCTTCCTTGAGCACCTGCTGCGCTCCGGTCAGCTCTTCCTGGGTCGCCTTCCAGTCGTTAAACGTCAGCACGGTTTCTTCTAAGGAAGCCCGCGCCGTTGCCACCTGCTGAAACTCGGCTGGGTCCGAGGCCACATCTGGATCGGCCAAACGCCGCGTTAGCTCATCAAAGGTCTGTTCGACCGACTTGAGCTTCTCCAACATATAGGACTCAGCCATACCAGCACTCGTGTAGGTTTCGTAGGGTGAAAGCAGTTCGATACGCTTGCTGCCCGCTCACGGCTCTGGAGCGATCGCGCAGCCGCACTAGGCCGTCCGGCAAAGGGCGCAGCGACTATGACTTGGCGTCGTCGCCTTTAGCCTCTTCACCAGAAGCAGACGAATCCACCATGCCGTATTTACGCAAGAAGCGCTCAACGCGGCCTTCCGTATCAATAATCTTCTGCGTTCCAGTAAAGAAAGGATGGTTCCCCGACCAGACGTCGACGTGCAGCTCTGGCTTTGTGGAGCCCATAGTCGCAACCAGCTCACCATTGCAGTAAACTTTGGCCTCTGGATACCATTCGGGGTGGATGTTTGATTTAGGCATTGGTCTTAAGTAGAACGAATGGATTGAACAGTATGTAGGCGCAGGCACAGTATGATCAGCCCTAGCGCTTCGAGAATTGTGGAGCCTTACGCGCCTTATGCAGGCCGTACTTTTTCCGCTCTTTAGCCCTGGGATCGCGGGTCAGGTAACCCTCAACTTTTAGGGGCTTACGGTTTTCCGGGTCCAGCTCACACAGCGCCCGAGCAACCCCGAGCTTAATGGAGCCGGCCTGACCCGTCAGTCCACCGCCATGAGCATTTACCAAAATGTCGTACTCCGACTCTAACCCTAGGGTTTCTAGGGGGGCTTTGGCGGCGGCCAAATAGCCGTGGTTGAACTGGAGGTACTCTTCGCCGGGACGGTTGTTGATGATGATTTGACCGCTGCCTGGAACGAGGCGCACCCGCGCCACCGAGGATTTGCGGCGGCCCGTACCCCAGTAGACGGCGCGTCCTGCTCTATCTTCTGCCTGCATTATTTATCTCCTGTAGGAATGGTGTTGACGTCAAGGATTTCGGGTTTTTGGGCGTCGTGGGGATGCTCTGGCCCGGCGTAGACTTTTAGCTTCGTGAACAGCTTGCGACCTAGGGCGTTCTTAGGCAACATACCCCGCACAGCCTGCTCGATAATTCTTTCAGGGACCCGCGCTTGGAGCTTCTCAAAGGTCTCAACTTTCATGCCACCAGGGCGACCGGAGTGCCGGCGATAGAGCTTCTGCTCGCGCTTGCGGCCGGTGACGACGACTTTGTCTGCGTTGATCACGACGACAAAGTCGCCGGTGTCCATGTGGGGGGAGTAGATCGGCTTCGTCTTGCCGCGCAGTACGGCGGCAATGGTCGTAGCCAATCGACCTAAGCGCTGATCGGCAGCGTCGACGACGTACCAGCTGCGCTCGAATGCGTCTACTGGCGGCGTATAGGTTTTGTTTGGAGTAGCTGTGTTCATAGATCGCGGGTTGTGAATTGGGGTAGGGCTCGCGGATGAGCGGGTTTCCTTACTGAAACGCAGGGCGTTGGCTTAAAGCGGTGGGCAAAACGAACAGGGGCTGGGTATCATACCAAATTTCTGGCGGAAATGGAATGTCCGGGTAGCCTACCCTCAGTAGGCACAGCCCCTGAGGCGGCGCCGCGTATTTGACCTGATCCCGACGCTCAAACTGCCAGATGTCTCGAAATGCGCTCAGCGATCGCCTGCCGCAGCCAACGTCGACAAGCATGCCAACGAGCAGCCGCACCATACCGTACAGAAATCCGCTGGCCTGCAGCTCGACCCGAACAAAGGGGCCGCTGCGCTCGCAGACTGTGTCTTGCACATCGACCCAGGAATGGGGGCGATCTGAACCGGCTCGGTGAAAGGCAGCTAAGTGATGCCGGCCTAGAAGCGGCTGAAGTGCAGCGCTTATTTTTCCCTCGTCGATAGGCTCGTGGTAGTAGTGCCAGCTGAACGGACGCACAAACAGGTTGGGATGCCGGTCTGTATAGATAGTGTAGCGATATCGCCGCCAGAGCGCGGAGAAGCGAGCGTGCCAGCCCGAACCGACCTCAGCCGAGGCCCGGATGACAATGTCTTGGGGAAGCCGCCCATTGAGGATACTGGCCCATCGACAGGCCGGAATGTGGCCGGGCGCGTCAAAATGGGCCACCTGAGCAGCCGCATGCACGCCTGAATCGGTACGCCCGGCAGCGTGCACCACAGTGGCGTAGCCCAGAAACTCCTGGAGCACTAATTCAATCGCTTCTTGAACGCTTATGTGGTTGGGCTGACGCTGCCAGCCATGGTAGTGGGTTCCCACGTACTGAATAACCAACGCAATCCGACGATGCTGTCTCTTAGGGACAGTATCGTCGGCATCTGCAGCAGTATTGGCGGGCGGGGAGTGCAGCATTTGGGACGGGCTAGGTGAGCTCAATAATCGCCATCTCGGCGTTGTCACCGCGCCGTCGTATGGTGCGCACGACGCGGGTATAGCCTCCGTTGCGCTCGCCATAGCGCTCGGCAGCCCCTTCAAATAGCGCATGAACCAAATCTTTGTCATAGATATAGCCCATAGCGCGCCGCCGCGCTGATAGAGAACCATCCTTCGCAAGCGTAATCATGCGATCGGCGGTCTCTCGTACGGCTCTGGCTCTAGCCTTGGTCGTCTTAACGCGACCGTGGCGGATGAGTTGGGTGGTTAGCGATCGCAGCATGGCGCGACGCTGGTCGGCAGGCTTGCCAAGCTGATGAACACGGCGACTATGACGCATGACTCTACTAAAGAATTTGGGAGACAGTAAATTTAATGGATAAAGCGCTAGGACTCAAGCTTAGCCTGGCTTAGAAGATGACTTTTCGTGGGGCAGGGTAATTCCCAGTCGCTCCTGAAGAGCTTCAATCACCTCCTCTGCAGACTTCGCCCCAAAATTCTTGATCTCCAGCAGATCTTCCTGAGTATAGTCCAACAGATCGGCTACAGAGTTAATTTGGGCGCGCTTGAGGCAGTTATAGGCCCTTACAGAGAGCTGAAGCTCCTCAATAGGAATCTGGCTTTCCGGGTTCTCCTCAGGAGCATCGGCCTCCTCATCGGCCACCATTGTGACATCTTTGAGGGGATCAAACAGAGACACCAGAATACCAGCGGCCTGGCTCATGGCGTCCTGGGGCGTCAAACTTCCGTTGGTCCAGATATCGAGAATTAGCCTATCCTGATCCAGAGAGCCACCAACCCGGGCATTTTCCACGGAGTAGTTGACCTTGCGAACCGGCATGAAGATAGCGTCAATCTGCAGAAAATCCAGGGCTGCGGTCTCGTCGTAGCTGCGATCAACCGCTCGGTAGCCAACGCCCGCCTCGACGCGAAACTCCATCTCCAGGGTCGCGCCTGCGGCAACTGTAGCGATATAGTGAGAGGGGTTGACCACCTCCACCTCAGCCGGCAAGTCCAAATGCCCCGCCGTCACCGTCACCGGTCCCTGAATCAGCAGCCGCCCTATCTGTGCCTGAGATGAGTAGGTCTTCAATACGACATCCTTCATGTTTAGCAAGATGTCTAAGACGTCCTCCCGCACGCCAGGCACCGTCGTGAACTCGTGGGTCACGCCGGAGATACGGACAGCAGTAATCGCGGCACCTTGGAGGTTAGAGAGCAAGACTCGACGTAGCGCGTTGCCTACAGTGATACCTTGCCCCCGCTCTAAAGGCTCCATTACAAATTTTCCATACAGGCCCTGGGTCGGGCTAGTATTTGATTCTACACACTCAACTTGAAACTGTGCCATCAAGCAGCCTCCCTCGGTTTGAGCTGACGGGCAAACGCGTTCAAATGCCCCAGCCTCGATTTCATTAAACTAATTCACGATTGCGGGTCTGTGACCCATTTCAGCAACAGATGAGCCACCGTATCGCCGAAACGCCAGCAGGCGCCAATCCAGCCTCAGCCAAACGCAGCCTCGACTCAATGCAGACTTAGCTAGACGCGGCGGCGCTTTGGCGGACGGCATCCATTGTGGGGAATGGGGGTAACGTCTCGAATGAGCGTTATCTCTAATCCAGCACCCTGAAGGGCGCGAATGGCCGTTTCCCGGCCCGAGCCAGGGCCGCTGACCATGACCTCTATTTGCCGCATGCCTTGATCCATGGCGCGCCGCGCGGCACTTTCTGCCGCCGTCTGGGCCGCAAACGGCGTCCCCTTCTTAGCGCCCTTAAATCCGCTCGAACCGGCAGATGCCCATGAGATTGCCTCACCGCTGACGTCGGTGATTGTCACGATAGTGTTATTAAACGTGGAGCGAATGTGAGCGACTCCGTTGGGAACGTTGCGTTTCTGCTTTCTCGCCCCTGACTTTCGCATCGGTTGCTTTGCCATGGTTTCCTACTCTGTACCGCCTCTTTTATTCCTATAAAGCACTGATAGCTAACCTTTTGAGATGCAGATACCCTACTTCTTAGGCGCTTTCTTTTTGCCTGCGACCGTTCGCCGGCTACCGCCCCGTCGGGTTCGGGAGTTAGTGCGCGTCCGCTGCCCCCGTACCGGCAGTCCCATGCGATGGCGACGCCCTCGGTAGGCGCTAATATCAATTAAGCGCTTGATGTTCATTGACTCCAAACGCCTTAGGTCGCCCTCAACCTGATAGCTTTCAATTTCAGAGCGCAGGGCAATCACATCAGAATCACTCAGATCTTTGATCCGAGTATCCGGGTTGACTCCGGTTTTCTCTAAAATATTTTTAGAACGGGTTGGGCCAATGCCGTAGATGTATCTCAATCCAATTTCAACTCGCTTATCCCGTGGGAGGTCAACTCCCGCAATTCGCGCCATGCTTCTCCTCCAAACTTCTCCAAAAAATTTCCGGCAAACCTAACCCTGACGCTGCTTGTGCTTTGGATTAGGGCAGATAACCATCACTCGTCCTCGTCGCTTGATGACTCGGCACTTTTCACACATTCTGCGGACAGAGGGTCTGACCTTCATGATCTACTCAGCAAGACAAAGAACAATCTATTATATCCTAAAAAAAGAGCTTTTGAAAATTAGAATACGAAAAAGCGTCGCTAGTTTCAGATCAAAATAAACTTAAACTCAAGGACTATTTCTTATTCCTCAGGCGGTAGGTGATGCGCCCCTTCGTCAGGTCATAGGGCGTCAGCTCCACCTTGACGCGATCGCCAGGCAAAATTTTGATGTAGTTTCGGCGAATCTTACCGGAAATATGGGCCAATACGTTAAACCCGTTGTCGAGATCAACCCGAAACATCGCGTTGGGCAGCGAGTCTGTCACCGTTCCTTCCATTTCAATTAGATCTTGCTTAGACAAAGCCTATCTCCTAGGTTGATAAGTTTAAATATCTTGTAAACATCTTGCTGTCTCTAATATATCGAATAGGTCGGGAGGGGTTCCCGGCTTACTGTTGCCGAGGAGCCCCACGAAACTACTGCTTAACCATGCCTTCGTATCGCTGGGAAATGACGTAGGTCTGCACCTGCTTCGCCGTGTCAATAGCGACACCAACCAAAATCAGGAGGGATGTTGCGCCAAGCCCTTGAAACGTCGTAACTCGGGTTGCGGCTTCGACAGCGGTCGGAACAATAGCCACTAAGACTAGGAAGACAGCACCTAGAAAGGTGAGGCGGTTCAACACCTTCGTCAGGTATTCGCTGGTCGCTTTTCCAGGGCGAATGCCCGGCACGCTCGCGCCCCGCTCTTTGAGATTCTTTGCCATATCAACCGGGTTGACAATTAGCGACGCATAGAAATAGCTGAAAAACAGAATAAGCACGGAGTAAACTAAAACGTAGACCCAGGTTCCTGGACGAAGCAGGTTGACGACGCTAAGCAGCACGTCGTTTGAAAAAATCTGCGTGAGCGAGGGCGGCAGGATTAAAACGGCCGATGCAAAGATGATCGGCATGACGCCGCCCTGGTTGAGGCGCAGAGGAAGATAGCTGCTCTTTTCTAAATAGGTGCGACGGCCCACCTGGCGACGGGCAGACACAATAGGAATGCGGCGCGTGCCCTCTTGAACAAATACGATACCCACAATCATCACCAGGAAGACGAGCATGAGCACCACGACACCGCCCACCAGGCTGCGATCGCCGCTCTGCGCTAGATCGATAGTTTGCCCTAGGGAGCGAGGCAGCGTGGAGACGATGTTGACGAAGATCAGCAGGGACGCGCCGTTGCCAATGCCCCGTTCAGTAATCAGCTCACCTACCCACATGACAAACATCGAGCCCGCCGTCAGAGCGATGACCGTGCTGGCGATAAACACCGGCCGACTCTGCCCGGCTTCGGCAAAATTACTCACCAGCAGCGAGATGCCAATGCTTTGGGCGATCGCCCACCCCAGCGCAACGTATCGGGTAATCTGCGAAATCTTTCGGCGACCGGCCTCTCCTTCGTTCTTCTGGAGATCCTCAAGCTTAGGGTATGCGGCCGTCAGCAGCTGCATAATGATCGAGGCATTAATGTAGGGCAAAATTCCCAAAGCAAACACCCCGAGTAGAGAGAGTCCTCCACCGGAAAAAATGTCTAGGAACCCAACAATTCCGCCCAATCCGCTATCGGCAATACCGGCCTGAAATCGAGCCCGATCGATACCTGGAACCGGAATAAAAATTCCCAGACGAACCAGAATGAGCATGCCCACCGTAAGGAGAAGACGCCCCCGCAGACCCGCCGCCTGGGCCATCTGCATAAACGTCTCCTGAGCCGTTGGAGATTTATCTCTACTGACAACCATGAAACAACATACCTCTGTAATCGCTCTAAGCTAAGCTTATAGATAAAGCCAGCCGCTATCTTACTAGCATAGCGCTCTTTACAAACCCAGCCGGACTGCGGTAAAGAAACTGGCGGGTGCGCGTCTTGCGGCGGCGCTCGCCAGCTCGACGCCCACACCGTTAACCAAAACATGAGCTTGGCTTAGGCCGCTCGTGCTTGGTCACTTCGGCTTACACCACCTCGCAAGTACCGCCCGCCGCCTCAATTTTTTCTTTTGCAGAGCGCGTAAACGCCGCTGCCTTGACCGTCAAGGCCACCTCAATTTTTCCATCTCCCAGCACCTTGAGGGGGCCATCATTGGTGGTAATAATGCCAGCATCCATCAAAGATTTCAGCGTGACTTCTGACCCAGCGTCAATATCTTTAAGACGGCCCACGTTGATGATTGTATGGTGGGTCGGATTGACGATAGGAAAATGCTTTAGCTTGGGAACCCGGCGATATAGAGGCATTTGGCCGCCCTCAAAGCCAGGGCGGGTACCGCTACCGGAGCGGGACTTTTGGCCTCGCATGCCGAAACCACCGCTCGCGCCTTGTCCAGCCGAGATGCCCCGACCTATTCGCCGCTTACGGTGCTTTGCCCCCTTTTGAGGTTTTGCGTCTTCTAGTCTCATGGGTTGAACCAATAGAATTGGGTTTTCAAAAAGAATGCTGGCTGTAAATCCTCAGGCGTCGGCTTTAGAGCTCTCAGGTCTAGTCTGCCTACGCATAGAGCTGCTCAAGGGGAACGTCTCGCTCGCGAGCAACATCAGCTAGCGTGCGCAGGGTGTCTAGCGCATCGGCGGCGGCGCGAGCGTTGTTGAGCGGGTTGCTCGAACCGAGCTGCTTGGCCAGCACATTCTTAACGCCAGAAAGCTCTAAAACCGTACGAACTGCGCCACCGGCAATAACACCCGTTCCAGGACCGGCAGGCCGCAGCATAACCTTAGCGCCACCGCTGATACCGTTGGACGGGTGAGGAATTGAGTTGGCCTTCGTCAGAGGTACTACGACCAGATGCTTCTTGGCGTCGGCCACGCCCTTGCGCACCGCGCCAATCACGTCGCCCGCCTTGCCCACGCCCACGCCGACCTGTCCACGCTCGTTGCCCACGATGACGACGGCTCGAAAGCTCAGGGTCTTACCGCCCTTGACCACCTTAGTGACGCGCCGGATCTGAACTACCCGCTCTTGCCACTCAGACTCCTTCTCTTTTGCTTTATTCGATTTACGACGATCTCGATTTGCCATAGCTTCAGTCCACCATTATGTTCTTGCGTCAATCGTTAATCCTGACGAGCGCTAAAATTCTAGCCCTGCTTCGCGAGCCGCTTCCGCTAAGGCCTTAACTCGCCCGTGGTAAAGCTTGCCGCCCCGATCGAAGACCACCTTAGTGATGCCGTGCTCCTTCGCCCGCTCAGCCACTAACCGGCCAACTTGGGTTGAAGCTTCGCAGGTAGAGGTATCTTCCAAAGACGCCTTTAGGTCGGGGTCTAAAGTTGATGCTGCGGTGAGGGTGGTCTGGCTGACGTCGTCTATCACCTGGGCATAGATATGCTGGTTGGACCGAAAGACAGACAGGCGCGGTTGCTCTGCCGTGCCAATCATTTTGCGGCGGATGCGAGCGTGACGCCGCCGAGTTGCTTGTTTGCGACTGGTTTTCATGATTACTTCTTACCTGCCTTGCCTGCCTTACGTCTAACCATTTCTCCGGCGTACCGAATCCCTTTGCCCTTGTAAGGCTCGGGCGGACGGACAGCCCGAATGCGAGCGGCGGTGTTTCCCACCTCTTCCTTGTCAATACCGGTCACCGACACGTTAGTATTCGCCTCAACGGCAAACTGAATTCCCTGTGGCGGCGTAATTTGAACCGGGTTACTGTACCCTACGTTGAGAACCAAGTTACTGCCCTGCACCTGAGCCCGATAGCCCACGCCCTGAAGCTCAAGCCGCTTTTGAAAGCCTTGAGAAACCCCCTCTATCATGTTGGCAACTAACGTGCGACAGAGGCCATGGCGCTGACGAGCATTTCGGGACTCGTCGCGGCGGTTTACCAATACTTCTTCTCCCTCCTGAGCCACTTCGATTTCGGCAGGAAGAACGCGGGAAAGCTCGCCTTTAGGGCCTTTAACAACGACCTCTTGCCCAGCTATTGAAACCGTAACCTTAGCGGGCACTGGGATAGGGCGCTTACCAATTCGGGACATAGTTGGGTTCTCCTAATAGTTCTCGTAGGGTGACACTCATCTGTTTCAAACGTCGGTGATGCGCATGAGCAGTCTTAAATCAAAGCGTTGAGTTACCAGACGTAGCAGAGAACTTCACCGCCCACGCCCTGACGACGAGCCTCACGATCCGTCATGATGCCTTGAGATGTGGAGATGATGGCAACGCCAACGCCACCAAGGACTCTAGGCAAATCACGCCGACCAGAATAAACCCGAAGACCAGGCTTGCTGATGCGACGCAGTTTCCGGATAATGGGCTGTCGACTCTTACCCTTGTATTTCAAGGAAATGACGAGCTGGCGCTTGGGAATGTCGCCAACTTCGCTAAAGTCAACAATAAATCCTTCGTCCCGAAGCACCTTGGCGATGTTTCGGGTCATTCGCGTGGATGGAACCTGCGTTTCCTGATGCCGCGCTAGGCTAGCATTTCGGATTCGCGTCAGCATGTCTGAAATCGTATCGTTGGACGCCATAGCTTCCTCTTCGTCTGAAATCTCAATTACTTTTCGCGAAAGGGCATACCCATTTCCTTAAGAAGGGCGCGCCCTTCCTCGTCAGCCCGTGCTGTCGTAATGATGGAAATGTCCATACCCCTAATCTGGTCAATGCTGTCGTACTCAACTTCAGGAAAAATCAATTGCTCCCTGACGCCAATGGTGTAATTGCCTCGGCCGTCAAAGCTGTTAGGACTCACGCCCCGAAAATCTCGAATTCTGGGCAGCGCCAAGTTGATGAAGCGATCGAGAAACGCATACATGCGCTCCCCACGCAGGGTAACCATGACGCCGACAGGCATCCCTTGGCGGATTTTGAAGGCGGCGATCGCCTTTTTAGCCCGGGTGACCACCGGCTTCTGCCCCGTGATCAGGGCAATCTCAGCGACTGAAGCCTCTAGCGCCTTAGCGTTCTGAGACGCTTCACCCAGCCCCCGGTTGACGTTCACCTTAACGGGCTTGGGCACCTGATGGATGTTGGTGTACTGAAACTGCTCCATCAGCTTGGGCACGATGGTGTCTTGGTAGAGCGTCTTGAGACGCGGTGTTGTTGCTGTTGCCATTGTTTTTGCTACCTTTTGATAAGTTTCTGGGCTTGGTCAGAAACGAGATTAGATTTTACGGGCTCTGGAGGCTGGGTATTTAAGGGCTAGGCGTCTAGCACCTCTCCCGTCTTCTTGAGCATGCGAACCTTCCGGCCCTCGCTGTTGACGGTGTAGCACACCCGGCTCGCCACTTTTTCCTTCTTGGAATAAAGCATTACGTTGGAGCTGTGGATCGGCGCTTCGTAGGTGGTGATTTGGCCAGACTCGCCCTCCTGCTGGGGCTTGACGTGCTTCGTGCGCATGTTGATGCTTTTGACAATGACTTGGCTGGTCTTGGGCAACACCTGCATCACCTCGCCAACCTTGCCTTTCTCGCGCCCCGAAATAATCTGGACCGTGTCGCCGCTTCTGACGTGCATTTTATATCGATGCTGCTGTTGAGCCATGTTAGAGAACCTCTGGCGCTAGAGAGACAATTTTAGTGAAGTTTTTCTCACGCAGCTCGCGCGCGACTGGGCCAAACACGCGAGTGCCTCTGGGATTGCCTTCAGGATTAATGACTACCGCTGCATTGTCATCAAAGCGGATACTCATACCACTTTCTCGCCGCAGCCCCTTCTTTGTTCTGACGATTACGGCGCGCACCACGTCAGACTTCTTAATGGCCATATTGGGCAGCGCATCTTTGACCACAGCGATCACCACATCGCCGATACCGGCGTAGCGACGGTTGCCGCCCAGAACGCGGATGCACATGAGCTTGCGGGCACCGCTATTGTCCGCTACGTTGAGGTACGACTCTTGCTGAATCACGGCTAATCTCCTGAAATAAAGTAAATGAGCAGATCGCTATAGGGTTACTGCACAGAGGCCTCTAGGACGTCGGTGACAGCCCACCGCTTCGTCTTACTGAGGGGACGGGTTTCCTGAATCCGGACGCGATCGCCGATGTTACATCCGTTGTCCTCATCGTGGGCTTTGTACCGCCTCGTGCGAACCATAATCTTTCCGTACTTGGGGTGGGGCGATCGCATCTCAACCGCCACGACGACGGTTTTATCCATCTTGTCGCTCACCACAACGCCAATGCGCTCTTTGACTGCCATCCCTTAGCCCTCCTCTATAGATGATGAAACGGTCGGCTCTGCTGACTCTGCCCCAGAAGCATCTGCTGCCACAGCTAGCCGCTCTTGCTCAACCGTCATCAGCTGAGCCAGCCGGTGCCGTAAATGCTTAAACTGATGCGGCTGCTCTAGCCGGCGCGTACCTTTTTGAAACCGCAGGTCGAACAGCTGTTTCTTGAGCGACAGGATTTCATCTCCGATTTCCTGGTCCGTCAGCTCTCGGACCTCACTTGCTTTAGATAGCGACATCTATGACTCCTCAGCCGATTCCCTGGCAATAAACTTGGTCTTGATAGGCAGCTTGGACGCCGCTAGGCGCATCGCCTCTTTAGCCACCGACTCGGGAACGCCAGCAATCTCGAACATAATTCGACCCGGCTTTACTACGGCGACCCAAAACTCGGGGTTCCCCTTACCTGAACCCATCCGCGTCTCAGCGGGGCGCATGGTCACAGGCTTATCTGGGAAAATGCGAATCCAGATTTTGCCGCCTCGGCGAATGTAGCGGGTCATGGCCCGGCGGCCAGCCTCAATCTGACGCGACGTAATCCAAGAGGGTTCAAGCGCCTGCAGCGCAAAATCGCCAAAGTTAATTTCGTTGCCGCGACTGGCCATGCCGCGCATGCGGCCGCGGTGCTGCTTACGGAATTTTGTACGTTTAGGGCTGAGCATGGGTTGATCCTTGAGCTGTTGATGTCTGGGCGGCTACTCTGGGCGGCTAATCTTAGAGCCAAGCTTTAGCCTTCGTTAGAGCGGTCTTCAAACTGCTGGCGGCGACGCTGCTGCTGGCGGCGTCTGGGCTGGGCATCTGAAGACGTGTTGGCGCTCTCTTGACCAGGCACGATTTCGCCCCTAAAGACCCAAATCTTGACGCCGATAACACCGTAGATGGTTTGAGCGGTCTTGTAAGAGTAGTCAATGTCGGCCCGCAGCGTATGCAGGGGCACCTTGCCCTCGCGGGTATACTCGGTTCGGGCAATCTCTGCGCCGTTCAAGCGGCCGCTGATTTGAATTTTGATGCCCTCAACGCCGGCCCGCTCTGCCCGCTGAATCACTTGCCGAACCACCCGGCGAAACGAAACCCGACGCTCTAGCTGCTGAATGATGTACTCCGCAATTAGCGCAGCGTCTGCATCAACTCGGGCCACTTCCACCACGTTGATACGAATCTGGCGATCGCTATCACCAAGCGCCTGCTGCAGCCCCGTACGAAGCTGATCAATACCGGAGCCACCCCGACCAACAATAACGCCAGGTCGCGCCGTGCGAATTTCTAGATCGATCTGGTCGGCTTTGCGCTCGATATATATCTCAGAGATGCCGGCGTTAGAGAAGGGATTCGTGGTCTGGATATACTCACGAATTTTGTGATCTTCCTGCAGCAGCTCAGGATAGCGGTTGGTGTCGGCGAACCATTTCGAGCGATGCTCTTGGGTAATGCCGAGGCGGAATCCGATTGGGTGAATTTTCTGTCCCACAGTATGCTCTCTCGTTCTACGGCTACGGTCTGGCTATAGTTCTGTACTGGTCTTCGGCACTGGTCATCTATCTTCGGCACTCATCTCGGCAGCGGCTCTAACCTTGGGGCTAGCGGCGATCGCCCAGCGGGCTACTCGTCTTCACCCGGGGCCACCGCAATCGTGATGTGGCACGTGGGCTTGCGAATTTGGAAGGCGCGACCCTGGGCGCGGGGCCGATAGCGCTTAAGGACTGCCCCCTGGTCGGCGTAGGCCTGGCTTACAACCAGCGTCCTTGGATCGAGCCCCTCATTGTGCTCGGCATTGGCAACGGCTGAGCGCAGCACCTTCAAAATGGGGTCGCACGCCCGGTATGGCATGAACTCCAGAACAATTAGCGCTTCCCGATAGCTGCGTCCGCGAATCTGATCGAGCACGCGGCGCGCCTTGTGGGGCGACATCCGAATGTAGCGAGCCGTCGCCTTTACGTCATTACTTGTACCTACAGCCATCAACTTTCTCCTATTGATCTAGCCCACTAATCGGTTGGGACCTATCGGGTCACTACTGCAGCACGCCTAGCGCCGCGCTTTCTTATCGCTCTTAGCATGTCCTCGAAATGTCCGCGTTGGCGCAAACTCTCCTAGCTTGTGTCCTACCATCTGCTCAGTGATAAACACCGGCACGTGCTGACGCCCGTTGTGAACGGCAATGGTGTGACCGATCATCTGGGGCAAAATAGTGGAGGCTCGAGACCAGGTTTTGATCACCTGCTTGTCTCCTTTTGCGTTGAGCGCCTCAATTTTGCTGAGCAGGTGATCAGCGATGAATGGACCTTTTTTTAGGGAGCGAGACATAACGTCGACCTCAGATAACAACGACTCCGGACTAATTCATTCAGGCAGGTACCGTTAAGCGTTCCGCCCGCCACGTCCCCGCTTCGACAGACGACGACGACGGCGGACAATCATCGCGTCACTCTGCTTTTTCTTCTTGCGGGTCTTCTTACCTAAAGCAGGCTTACCCCAGGGCGTCACGGGATGGCTTCGACCAATAGGGGCCCGGCCCTCACCGCCGCCGTGGGGGTGGTCGACCGGGTTCATGACGCTGCCGCGCACCTCCGGACGGCGGCCCAGCCAGCGCTTGCGGCCGGCCTTGCCCAGGCTCATGTTGCGCATCTCCGCATTGCCCACCGAACCGATGGTGGCGTAGCACTCGCGTCGAATAAGGCGCACTTCTGAAGACGGCATCTTCAGGGTCACTAGGTCACCCTCTTTAGCGACAACCTGCGCGGAGGCACCCGCCGAGCGAACCATTTGCCCACCCCGACCAGGGTAAAGCTCTACATTGTGAACCAGCGTACCAAGGGGAATATTGCCTAGGGGAAGCGCGTTGCCCACCTCGAACGGCGCGTTTGGACCTGAGACAATTGTTGCGCCTACCGTCAGATTCTCGGGATAGAGAATGTAGCGCTTTTCGCCATCGCCATACTGCACAAGGGAAATGCGCGCATTACGGTTTGGGTCATACTCAATTGAGAGCACCTCTGCAGGGATATTGTGCTTGTTGCGGCGGAAGTCGATCATGCGATAGAGCCGCTTGTGCCCCCCGCCTCGGTGCCGACAGGTGATCACACCACGGTTATTTCGGCCTTTGGCGCGGTGTACCCGCTTGACCAGAGACTTTTCTGGCTTATCGCGCGTAAGCTCAGAAAAGTCTGAGATTACCCGTTCTCTTGTTCCAGGTGTGTAGGGTCGGAAAGAGCGAATTCCCATGATTACCGTTGGTGACTTGACTACTAAATAAGTGCGTCTCGAAGCGCCTAGCAAAAGCCTGTGAGGGCTTTAAACGTCGGGGAACAACATAATTGAATCCCCAGAGGCAAGGGTAACCGTTGCCTTTTTGTAGTGGGGCTTACGGCCCACGAACCGCCCCATGCGGCGAGTTTTGTAGGGTGGATTCTGGGTGTTAATCTTAACCACCGTGACGTCAAATAGAGACTCGATGGCCGCCTTGATGTCGGACTTGGAGGCCCTAGGATCAACCTCGAACAGGTACTTGTTGTCCTCAAGGGCTATGGTGGCCTTCTCGGTGACCAGGGGACGACGAACAATGTCCGGCAGGTCGCGCTCGGTAAATCTAGGCATTGTAGTTCTCCTTCACTCGCTCTAAAGCCGATGCTGTGACCACAACGCGGTCGGCCGCCAGCAGATCGCGGACGTTGAGGTTGTCTGCTAAAATCAGCTTCACAAAGCTAACGTTGCGGGCAGACAGATAGACATTTTCATCTTTGCCAGACACAATCAGCAGCACACTCTCGCCGTCGGCAACGCCCCAGCGCCTAAGAGCAGAAACAAACGCCTTAGTTTTAGGCCGGCTCAGCTGCGCCGCAAAGTCTTCAACCACAATCAGATTATCGGCGCGGCCCTGGAATGCCGTTCTCAGCGCCAGCCGCCGCTCCTTGCGATTCATCTTTTTACTGTAGTCTCTGGGCTTGGGCCCAAAGATGACGCCACCGCCCTTCCAAAGCGGCGAGCGGCTTGAGCCTGCCCGCGCGCGCCCGGTGCCTTTCTGCCGCCAGGGCTTTCGTCCGCCCCCGCGAACTTCAGCGCGAGTTTTAGCAGAGGCCGTTCCCTGACGGGCGTTGGCCATCTGCCGCACTAGGGCCCGGTGAACAATGTGGCTAGCGGTTCCGTCACTAGCCACCGCTAGCTCAACGGAGGCGTTGCCGGCGGCCTCACCCTGCCAATTTTGAATCACGCAGTCTACCATCTTTCCTACTCCATCCTGTCGCTAGTCGTAATTACCGCTGCTTACTTACCACTGCCGACCTACCACTGCCGAGTCGGGCGAATGTCCAAGAACGTACCGGGCTTACCAGGAACGGCACCCTTGATGAGCAAGAGGTTGCGATCGCCATCGACCTGAACAATAGCTAGCTTGCGTACGGTAACCCGCTCACCCCCCATGCGGCCTGCCATGCGCTTGCCGGGATAAATCCGGCCTGGAGTTGTGCCCGCGCCCGTAGAACCTGGAAGGCGATGGTTTTTAGAGCCGTGGGACATAGGACCGCGACGGAAATTGTGGCGCTTTTGATAGCCCGCAAAGCCGCGACCAATGCTAGTGCCGATGACATCTACAAGCTGACCGGCCTCGAAGGCGTCAACCGTAATCTGCTGGCCCAGCTCAAATGAGGCAACATCCGGCAGACGGTACTCTCGCAGATAGCGGACCGGCGCGGCGCTCGACTTCTTGAGGTGACCCAGGCGCGGCTGGTTGAGCGCTTTCTCGGCAACTTCGCCATAGCCCACCTGGACAGCGGTATAGCCATCTGTTTCGTCGGACTTGACCTGCGTCACGGTGCAGGGTCCCGCCTGAACGACGGTCACTGGAATAGCGCGACCCTGGTCATCAAAGACCTGAGTCATGCCGAGTTTAGTGCCAAGAATACCCATAGCCATAGCAGCTAGGCCTCCCCTTGATAGATCTATACGTCGTGATATCGCCATACATCAGCATCCCAGACAGCGCTGCAGCGATCGCCTTAGATCCCTGCCAGCACAAAGGCTGAGCGACTGAGCATCGCCGCAGGAAAAGATGCAGAACCGCCTTCGCAGCCAAGCTGCTTACGGAGTTCTAGACTACTTTTCGTCGATTTAGTCGAGGTGACAAGACACAAATGGATAGCCAGGACTTGTAGGGCATTTGCTGGCCTTGACCCGCTGGTCCTACAGTATCCTTGACGGCTATTCGTCACTTTCGAGCGGGCGCTGTAGCCCACCGCAGAGAACTCAGTATAACCTATTACTGACCGTCTGCGCGAAAGTTTTGGCCTGACTTATCTCTGCAGAAGCGCAACCGGGCCGCTACAGAGGGTTTGGAGTGATTCACAGCAGATACAGCGAAGCAGTCGCCCTAAGCTACATCGTTTTTCAGTCCAGTTAACTACTTTACGCGATTAATTCCGGCTTGTCCACAATTTGAACAAATTTAGGCGATCGCCCTTGTGATCACCAAACTTGCTCATCGCCAAACCTGCTCATCGCCAAACCTTGAGAACCCTGCGCCTGGGTCTTGCATCGACGGCGTGAGTAGGTCAAAGTAAGAAGAGCAATGGTCTGGACTTATTGGGAAGCGGAGGGGGTATAAGCGGATGGCACTGCTCATAACGGGTAAAAAGTTTGTGGGTGACCTGCTGCAGGCGGGTGCCCTATCGGTCTACGTTCCATTAGAAGGTGGCCATGAAGGGCGCTATCAGCGACGAATCCGAGGCGCAGGCTACGACGTAGAGGTCATGAGCGCTCGCGGTTTAGGAGACCCAGCAGCTTACCTATTAGATGTCCATGGCGTTCGCCCTCCCCACCTTGGGAAAAAAGATATTGGAACAGACGGCGCAGTGGGCTATCGCTACTTCATCCCCCCAGTTGCAGGCTACAGGCTTGAGCAACTGCCGGCGAAGTCTAAAGGATTGGTCCTGTGGCTGCTGGAAGGGATGATTCTCTCGCGGCAGGAGCTGGAATTTTTGGTACAGCTGCCGGGCAGCGAGCCCCGCATCAAAGTTGTTGTAGAAATGGGCGGCGATCGCGAATTTTCCTGGAAGCCCTTGGCAAAGGCGCTGTAGGGCCGGCTCCCTAAAGCTGTAGCAAGCTCTATCAGCAGCACCCCTATCGGACGGCAAGAAGAAAGGCTCACCCCTTGGAAGGTGAGCCTTTCTTCATTTAGCCACAGGTGAGCGCCGTAGAGAATCGCTGGGTTACGGGGCCGACCTGCGAGCTTTACTTATTGGGCTGAGGCGTCATCCGCAGATACGGCTTAACCACGGTGTAGCCCTTCGGGAAGCGCTCCTTAAGCTCGGCCTCATCCTTGATGGTAGGCACGATAACGCAGTCCTCGCCGTCCTGCCAATTTGCTGGCGTAGCGACTTTGTAATCGTCGGTGAGCTGGAGCGAATCAATCACCCGTAGGATCTCGTCGAAGTTGCGGCCCGTGCTAGGGGGATAGGTGATCGTCAGGCGAACCTTGTGCTGAGGATCAATCACAAAAACGCTGCGTACCGTCACCTTGTCGTTGGTGTTGGGGTGAATCATGCCGTATAGGTCAGACACCTTCTTGTCCGCATCGGCGATGATGGGATAGTTGACGGTTGTGCTCTGAGTCTCGTTGATGTCTCCGATCCAGCCGGCGTGGGAATCGGCATCGTCAACGCTGAGGGCGATGACCTTGGCGTTTCGCTTGTCAAACTCGGGCTTGAGTCGCGCCACTTCACCGAGCTCAGTAGTGCATACTGGCGTATAGTCTGCGGGGTGTGAAAACAAGACCACCCAGCTATCTCCAGCCCACTCGTAGAAATCAATGTCCCCTTCGCTCGTGCTCTGCTGGAAGTTAGGAACTGTATCGCCCAGTTGTAGTGCCATAAATAAACTCTCCTTATTGTTAGGGATAATTGTCAGGGATACTGCTTTTACGGTGTACCTACGTTTCATAATGCCATAAACCCCGGTTTTCCAGTCGGAATTTGGCTCTTTGTTACGGCCAGCCCCTGCAGAATTATGGGCAGCCCCATAGAGGGTAAATAAGGGTAAAGATAGACAACCTTTAGAGATAATTCGTTACACAACTTAGTCTCGTGAACCGAATACGCAACTCGAGATATCGCTACGCTGTATTAGAGGCGTATTAGAACAAAGCGATCGCTTCAGACTATTCCCATCGTCTTTGATCATTGTGCCGGCGGCCCGATGTAATGGCGTATTAGGCTGCCGGCAGCCCAAACTTCCAAATGTGGACTCGTAGGAGACCTAATGGCTCGATTATTTGCGCCCCTCTGCAGCATGCTCGCCTGGGGAACAGTTGGTTTGACCGCGTGGAGCCTTTGGTCTATCTGCCGAGACGGCTTTAAGCGCGCTCAAACGATGCACAAAATCCCCTGCGCTCGCTGTCAGTTCTTTACAAACAGCCACCATCTTAAATGCTGTGTTCGGCCCTCGACTGCCTTATCAGAAGAGGCCATTGGCTGTCCTGATTTTGCTTTAGAAACCTACAAAACGAGCCGCGTTACCTGAACGATACAGCCTAGGAAACGCGCAGCCCACAGGTTAATCTAGCGCCATCCTTTGTAGTATTTTTTGCTCATCATCACGCTTCAAAATTGATGCGCATCTGGCAGCTTACCGTGAGTTTTGCTCAGCGATCGCCATTTGATCGTCGCTAAACAAACGTAACAATTATGCCAGGCCTGCCGTGAATTGTAGTCTGCGTTACAG
Organism: Elainellaceae cyanobacterium; assembly: GCA_050331115.1. Taxonomy (GTDB): domain Bacteria; phylum Cyanobacteriota; class Cyanobacteriia; order CAKZMO01; family CAKZMO01; genus JBCCAG01. The sequence continues at coordinate 53,258 of JBHJHD010000029.1, read as the reverse complement.
AATGCTTCCGGTATACCTGGTGCAATCGATGAACTGGTGCTGACCCTTATGTGTCCCAAGCTTGTAGCGGCCTTCTTGACCGATAGTCTCTGGAGCCAGTTCTCCAGAAAATGGGCTTTTGGAAGACTGGATTGCATATTTTAGTGCAGGTTTGCTCTAAATTAGATGCGGCTCCGGGGCGTCACTAGATGGGGCGGCAGGGTCGCGCGGTTGCTTCTTTAATGGAGCCCGTGTGTTGTTGGATTTTCAGGCTAGTCATATATGTCTAACGTGGTACTCAAAAGAAGAAGTCGATCTCGGGTCTCCCGACGCGGGATCGCCGCTTGGTCAACGCCAGAAAAGGCGCTCCAGGCGATCGCCAGCGCGCTTCCGCTTTCAAGATCGTCTCATCGCTGGCTGGTATGCTTACCGCTCGTGGCGCTTATCGTTGGGTTTTGGGGCCTTTCTGCCTCAGCTCAAGAAGAAGCGGTTACCCCTGAATACGTTAAGGGCGTTTTAGATGTCATCTGGATTACGGTGGCATCGGTCTTGGTCATCTTCATGAACGCAGGCTTCGGCATGCTGGAGACCGGATTTTGCCGCCAGAAGAATGCCGTCAACATTCTGTCGAAGAACCTAATTGTGTTCGCACTAGCGACCCTGGCCTTCTGGGCGATTGGGTTTTCCATCATGTTCGGGGGGGGAAGCTCCCTGATCGGCGGCGGCGGCTGGTTCCTGACGGGTGACTCGGGCGCCTACGGCCTCGACCCCTTCCCCGCAGGTCTACCGGTCTCTGTATTCTTTCTGTTCCAGGCGGCTTTCGCGGCAACGGCGGCCACCATTGTCTCCGGTGCTGTGGCTGAGCGCATCCACTTTGTGGCGTTTATCATCTTCAGTCTGCTGCTGACGGGTATTGCCTACCCGATTACGGGTCACTGGGTCTGGAGCGGTGACGGCTGGCTGGGCGCAGCGGGCTTCTCCGATTTTGCCGGCTCCACCGTGGTTCACTCGGTCGGCGGTTGGGCGGCGCTAGTGGGCGCGGTCTTCCTTGGTCCCCGGATTGGCAAATACCAAGACGGTCAACCCGCGGCGCTGCCTGGTCATAACCTCAGCTTGGCGATGCTAGGCTGCCTTATCCTCTGGATTGGCTGGTTTGGCTTTAATCCCGGTTCTGAACTCGCGGCAAGTGAAGCGGTTCCGTTTATTGCGGTCACCACCAACCTAGCTGCCGCTGCAGGCGGTGTCGCAGCCACCGTGACCTCTTGGGTGACCTCGGGTAAGCCCGACCTCTCGATGATCATCAACGGTATTCTGGCAGGCCTTGTTGGCATTACAGCGGGCTGTGCTGGCGTTTCCCCGCTGGGGGCCGTGATCATTGGTCTGATTGCAGGCGTCCTTGTGGTCTTCTCGGTACTGTTCTTTGACAGCATCAAGGTAGACGACCCCGTGGGTGCGGTTTCAGTTCACCTGGTCTGCGGCATCTGGGGCACTCTGGCCGTCGGCCTATTCGACATAGAAAATGGGCTATTCTATGGCGCGGGCATTAGTCAGCTCCTCGCTCAGCTGCTGGGCATCGTTGCCATCGGCTTATTCACCGTAGTTGCCTCTGCCATCTTTTGGGGCATTTTGAAGGCCGTTGTCGGCATTCGCGTCTCTGAAGAGGACGAGCTGATTGGTCTCGACATCGCTGAGCACGGCATGGAGGCCTACAGTGGATTTGTTAAGGACGCCAGTGGCGTCGCTGGAGCGCCAGGTTCGACGATGTCTACGGGGACTTCAGTTCACACCTAGGGCTACAGAGTCAGACTTTGCGATCGCAGGGATTGTATCCATCAGGTCTATCGTAAATGTCCCAATGCATTGGGACATTTACGCGCTCTGCGGCCTACGAAAAAGGCCTTGCGCTAATAGGGTTGTCTTAAGCAACTGGGCCAACGCAACATCCATAGCGCATAAATAACGTTTTTGGGAGCTAGCACGCTAGCTCCCCCTTTTTTTGCCCTCTTGCGCTGTCCGCCAAGGGGGATGAGGATTGTCTAGCTCAAGGGCAGCAAAGCTGCTATCGGCAACGACAGCAATGGTTCGCTGCGGTAGCCATCGTTGGACCTGTTGGAGCATTTGTCTAGCCCAAGCAGTCAAGCGCTTGTGACAGCCACCTCAGTCCACTGGCTTTGACAAAGTGGCTATCAGCAACTAAACCAACGTAGTATAAGCACCTCTGATTGATCAAAAAAACGGGCCACCTATGGTAGCCCGTGTATCCATTCTGGCTCTCTTAATAGAGATCTCTTAATAGAGACTATCGCAGTAATCTTCCTCTGGAGGTCACTCACTGCTCAGCAAAAACTAGGCGCGCTTTGCAATCTGTTGCCAAATGAAAATAGCAATCAGCGAGCCGATAATCGCCAAGATTATTCCCAAAAAGCTGATGCTTGTCGCCGTTAATGCAATTGTTCCTGTTGTAATCAGGTTGGCCAGAAAACCACCAACAAAAGAACCAATGATACCCAGTATTAGGGAACCGAGAATGCCGCCACCCTGGTGGCCAGGATAGATGGCTTTGGCGATCGCGCCAACGATAATACCGACAACAATCCAGATAAGTAAGTTCAACATTGAATAGTTTGTCCTATGCGTAAAGTTTTACTCAAGCCGTCAGCAGAATATCGGCAATTCGAGAGGCAATCATCCACCCGTGGAAATAAAGACCGCCGTTGCGTCGGATAACGCCACAAATCGTAATAATTTCGCGGCACTGGAGTCAACGCTGCTCAAGCTTTCTAAAGGGGCGATCGCGCTACTAGTTCTGGCTAAATGCAAAATCGGTGAAGCCCAGCTCAGAGCTCGAAAACCACTGGTTTGACTGCTCCCGGAACTGCTTCCAGGCGGAGTAGATCTTGTTGTAGGCTGAGTCTGCCGCCGCTAGCTCTTCGTATAGCTCAAAGGCCGCTTCCCGCGCTGGAGCCATTACCTCATTGGGGAAGCGCTTTAGCTCAACGCCCTGATCCAGCAGCTTAGCCAACGCGCCGGGGTTGCGGGCATCGTAGCGGGCCATAATGGTTGTATGGGTCTGGGCGGCAGCCGTCTTAAGAATTTCTTGATAGGTGGCCGGCAGCTTGTTCCACTCGTCTAGGTTGAAATAGAGGGAATACTGGGACGCAGGCTCCCACCAGCCGGGATAGTAGTAGGTGGTTGCCGCCTTGTATAGCCCGAGCTTCTCATCATCGTAGGGGCCGACAAACTCCGCCGCGTCGATGGTGCCGAGCTGAAGCGCTTGGAAGATTTCGCCCCCGGCGAGGTTCTGCACGTTTACCCCCAGCCGCTTCATCACCTCTCCCCCCAGGCCTGGAATGCGCATATTCAGCCCTTGGAAGTCAGCCGGCGTGTTGATATCCTTATTCCACCAGCCCCCCATCTGGGTGCCCGTGTTGCCGGCTGGGAAGCTAATGATGTTGAAGTCTGACAGCAGCTCATGTACAAGCTCTAGGCCACCACCTTCGTACAGCCAAGCGGTCTGTTGCCGGTAGTTGAGCCCAAACGGAACCGCCGTATCAAACGCCAGTGCCTCATTCTTGCCGCGATAGTAGTACGAGTTGGTATGGCCCGCCTGAACCGTACCCTGCTGAACCGCATCGAGCACCTCTAGTCCCGGCACAAGTTCGCCAGAAGCAAAAATATCGATGGTAAACTTGCCGTTGGTCAGCGCTTTGACCTGCTCGACAAATACCTCGCTCCCGCCGTAGACCGTATCTAAGCTCGGGGTATAGCTAGAGGCCATCCGCCATTCAACTTGGGGGGCTTCATCTGTCTGCACGGTAGGGCTAGCGCTCTGGTTCCCGCTGCCTTCGCTGGCGCTATCGCCGCTACAGGCTGCAGCGGTGATGGCAGTGGTGGCCCCTACGGCTGCACCCGTGACAAACTGTCTACGCTTCATACTGTGTTACTTCCCTATGCTGTAGTTATTCGGTCTATCAGCTATCCGGTCTATCAACCGGATGCGGCGGCTGCAGATCACCTTGTGCAGAGCTCAGTTACGCAGAACCAGCTGCACAGATCCATACCCTTGTTGGTGAAAGTCTATCAAACGGAGCGTGACAAAGTATGGTCAAATCATTACGGTATGCCATGACGCCCCCACGCTAATAGGTTATGCAAGTTCAGACGCCCGACTGGGTCAAGCACGCCGTTTTCTATCAAATTTTTCCAGACCGCTTTGCTAAAAGCGATCGCAGCAAGCCCACACCGATGCAGGTCCCTTTAGAGGACTGGGATACCCCTCCAACAGCTCAAGGCTATAAGGGGGGTGACCTCTGGGGTGTAGTGGAGCAGCTAGACTACTTGAAAGACCTGGGCATCACCGCGATCTACTTCACCCCTATATTTCAGTCCACCAGCAACCACCGCTACCATACCCACGACTACTACCAGGTGGACCCGCTTTTGGGAGGCAACGCTGCACTCCAAGACCTGCTGAACGCTGCCCACGAACGGGATATTCGCGTCGTACTCGATGGCGTCTTCAACCACGCCAGCCGCGGCTTTTTCTATTTCAGCGACATTCTGGAAAATGGTCCTTTCTCCCCCTGGCTCGACTGGTTTTCCATCGAAGCCTGGCCCCTGTCCGCTTATGACGGCAATCTACCCGCCAACTACCGCAGCTGGGTTGATAACCGCGCCCTGCCGCAGTTTAACCACGCCAATCCCCAGGTGAAGGAATACATCATGGAGGTGGCGGAGTATTGGCTCAAGTTTGGCATCGACGGCTGGCGGCTGGACGTACCGTTTGAAGTCAAAGAGCCCGGATTTTGGCAGACCTTCCGCGATCGCGTCAAGGCAGTGAACCCCGAGGCCTACATCGTCGGCGAGGTGTGGACCGACTCCCGAGAGTGGCTGGACGGCACCCAGTTTGACGGGGTGATGAACTACCTATTTACGGGGCCTACCATTGCCTTTACTGCGGGCGATCGCGTCATCCCCAAACATGTTGAGACCATCGACTACCGCGCCGCCCCCGCCCTCGACGCCGCCGACTACGCCAGCAAGATGCAGACGCTGCTGGCCCTCTACCCTTGGGAGATTCAGCTCACCCAGCTCAACCTGTTAGCCAGCCACGACACCGCGCGGCTGCTTACCATTGCCGGCGGGGAATCTGCAGATGCTCCTACCGCAGGCGAGGCCCGCAACACCGTTAGGCTAGCCACGCTGCTGCTAATGACCTTCCCCGGTACCCCCAGCATTTACTACGGCGACGAGATAGGGCTGCCGGGCGGACGCGACCCCGACTGTCGGCGCACTTTCCCCGAGGAAGCGGCCTGGGACAGGGAAATGCTGGCAATGCATAAAGAGCTAATTGCCCTGCGCCACGCCCACCTTGCCCTGCGCACGGGGGAGTATGCAGTGCTGGCGGCTGAGGGCTCGGTCTATGTCTTCTATCGCCGACTGGCCGATGACTTTGTGGTTGTGGCCGCCAACGCCGGGGATGACCGCGTCACCTTACCCCTACGGGCCGACGCCCTGACCCAGGCTAAGCCGGACCAAATTCTCTACGGCGGCGGCGAGGCCACCTGGCAAGACGAGACCCTGATGCTGACGGTGCCGCCTCGCCAGGGTCTGATGGTGGCATAGGGCGATCGCGTCATGCCCCTGCGATCGCACCTACGCCTCACGATCGCCCTACGCCTTGTAGCCCCGCTGCTGCAGCTGCTCGATAAAGAACTCCTCTAGGGTAGGCCGCGCCAGAGCCACCTCGACGACGCGCACCCCCTCTGGCAGCTGGGCGATCCAAGCCTGAGGCGGCGTGGAGGTGGTGCCGCGCCATCGGCCAGCCTGCGTTGAGGAACTGGATATCTCTAGGCTCGAAATCTGCTGCAGCGCCGCCTCGTCGCCCCCCTGCAGAACCACCCGATAGCGATGCTCCGCACCCAGCAGCTCGGCCACCGTGCCGCAGCGCACCAGCTCCCCATCCAGCAAAATACCGACGCGATCGCAGATCTGCTCGACATCGGAGAGCACGTGGCTATTGAAAAACACCGTTTTACCCCGCGCCTTGAGGCTAACAATGAGGCTGCGCATCTGATAGCGACCTAAAGGATCGAGCCCGGACATCGGCTCATCTAGAAACACGACGTCAGGGTCATTGATCAGCGCCTGGGCCATGCCCACCCGCTGCAGCATACCCTTCGAGTACTGGCGCATGGGGGTCTTGCGGGCGACGTGGGGGTCTAAGCCAACGTCCTGCAGCAGGTCCACAATTCGCTGCTGCTGGACCACGCGAGGAATCTGAAAGAGCCCGGCAGCATAGCGCAGAAACTCCCAGCCGGTTAGAAAGTCGTAGAAATAGGGGTTCTCCGGCAGATAGCCGATCCGCTGCTTTGTGGGGCGATCGCCTAGGGGAGCCCCCAGCAGCGTACCCCGGCCAGCGGTGGGACGGGTAATGCCCAGCAAAATCTTCAGCAGCGTGGTCTTGCCGGCACCGTTTGGCCCCAGCAGGCCGAACGTCTCCCCCGCAGCAATCTGCAGCGAGCAGTGCCGAAGCGTCTGCCGCTTCTGGGTGAGCCAAAACCCGGTCCGATAGGCCTTTTGCAGCGCGTGGGTCTGGATGACGGGAGCAGTAAGCCGATTAGGGATCGGCGAGGCTGCGGGGGGCTCTGCCATGGCAAAGGGGGACCGGTAAATGCATCAGAAGGAATTTTAGCGCCTCTTGCAGGGGCAGCGCTAGCGATAAGATAGAGACATCCACGCCGCTAGCTACTGTAGACCGTTCAAAAGTATGGACCGTTCAAAAATCGTCGCTGTTATTACCGGAGCGATCGCCCTACTGCTAAGCATTGCCTATCTCCTGCTGGTGCAGTTCTTAGATTTTCGGGGCGAAATGCTGCCCGCGCCTATCACAGGCCAGCTGACGGGACAGATAATATCGTTAGTTCAAGTAATATCGTCAGTTCAAGCTCTGGCGTAGCTTGAAGCTGGGCAATGGAGCTGGTAACAGAATCTTGGGCAACAGATTATGCGTTCAGCGAAACGGAGAGGGGGGGATTCGAACCCCCGATGGGTTTGACCCCATAACGGATTTCGAATCCGCCGCATTCGACCACTCTGCCACCTCTCCAAAAGGGTACCGCAGTGGTTAGGGTATAAGCTATTGTACTGAGCTGGGGGAACCTTGCCTAGGGGGAACTGCCCTAAAATTCAGCCTCTATTAGCGCGTTTATTTCGACGCCAGGCCGCCATTGAACTGCGCCGGCTTGCCCCGCCGCATGCACAGGAATCGACTGGCGCTCTAGCCAAGCTTCCGCATAGGAATCAATTTTTTCTGACGAGGCGATCGCCGCCTCTAGGGGCACCGCGAGCCAGTCGGGCGGCAGGGCCTGCCCCGACCAAACCAGCACCGCCTTTGAAAGGGCATCCTCGGGCAGACCGGCTTCTGGGCTAGTGGCTTCTGGGCTAGTGGCCTCTGGGCTGGCGGCTTCTGCAGCAGATTTGTCTCCAATAGGTTGGCCCTGAGGGCTCGGCGTCCCGGCATCCGCCTGACTAGCGGTGCGGCCATAGACCACCCGCCAGCGCTGGTCTGCCACAGTCAGATCCAAGACCACCGGCGAGGTTGACCGCAGCCGTACCGCTGAGGTGCCGAACGTCTTTACATCGCCAACTCGCCAGCGCTCAGCACCCTGGTTCAGTCCGCTGGCCGCCGGCCCTTCCGCCCATCCATAGCGCTGCTTGATGCCCAAGCCCGCGAGCCCATCGGGGCCGTTGTCTAATGCCGCAGCACTAGTATCGATGGCCCAGTCGATGCGGTTGACGCTCTGATGCCGCAGGAAGGGAATTAGGCCAAAGGATAAGTCCGGCGCTGCGCCATCGACAATTACTCCAACCTTTCCCTGCTCCTGAACAACCACCGCTGGCGATCGCCCCGCTAGCACTGTCACCTGTACCAGATGCCGCTGCATCCACCAGCTGGGGACCAAGAGCAGCCCCACGACCGCCACCCCGAGAATCAGCCGCTGCCGCGCGCGGGCAATGCTCATACCGGCAAACGCGCCGTAGATCAGCCCCACCTGCAGCAGCGACTGGCTGAGGGCAAGCGTCTGGCCCGGCAGCTGAGTGGCGAAGGTCACGCCAGCCATCAGCAGGCCGATGGGCAAGCTGAGCAGCTGCGCGACGCTACTTGCAAGGCTCGGAAGCACCAGGGCGATCGCCCCATCGACCATGCCCACTAGGCTAATCAGGGAAATCAGCGGCGTCATCAGCACGTTAAGCGGCAGGCTGTAGGGGGACAGGGTGCTGAAGGCCCAGAGCTGAATTGGCAGCGTCCAGGCGATCGCCGCCACCGGGACCGCCAGCGCTGTAGCGATCGGGGTTGGCAACCAGGTCAGACGCTCGGTGAGGGGCTGAGTCGTCACCAGCAGCCCCAGGGTGGCCAGAAAGCTGAGCTGAAACCCCAGGTCCCAAATCCACACGGGATACACCAGTAAAATCAGCACCGCTGCCGCTAGCAGCAGCCCCACCGGGCGCGTCTGCCGCTCTAGGGTGTCGCCCAATAGCACCGCCAGACCCATAAACACAGCCCTGCAGATGGAGGGCTGTAGCCCGGTGAGGCCGGCATAGCCCCCCAAAAGCCCAACTCCCAGGCCGAGCCGCGCCGATGCCGAGAGCCGCCGGGTAGCCGTCAAAAATAGCCCTAACAGCAGAGAAACGTGAAACCCAGAGGCCGCCAGCGTGTGGGCCAGTCCCGCCTGGCTGAAGGGGTCTCGCACGTCGTAGGGCAAGTCCACCGCCCGCCGCCCCAGCACCATGGCGCTCAGCAAGAGACCCTTGGGGCTTCCCAAAGGCTCCACAAAGGCGCGCACAACGCGCTGGCGCAGCTGCCACAGCAGCGGCGGATGGGATGGACCGACCGACGCAACGGTGTTGGCCTGCAGCCCAGCAAATATGCCCTGTCGGGCCAGATAGGCCGCAAAGTCAAATCCACTGGGATTCTGCGCAGGCCGCGGCGCGTAGAGTCTACCGCAGGCGCGGACCGATTGCTTGGGATAGAGTCCGGTGCCCTGCAGCAGCGGCAGCGTGAGGTAGAGGCGGCCTTTGACCGCTACGGGGTCTGAGAGAGTTTGCTGAAGCTGTCTGGGTTGAGGCTGGCTGAGCTCTGACAGGTCGGCCCCCAAAGCCCCAGAAACATCAGCACCTTCATCCGCTTCATCCACAGACGCCGCTTGCTCAGCTCCAGAAATCTCGATTTGAGCGGCGCTCAGCTGAGCCTTGAGCTGGCCGCGCCGCGTCAGCTGGGGGGAGGTGCTTAGGGTGCCGCTGACGCAGCTAAGCTCAGCATCAGAGCTGACCCAGTGACTGACGTCGTGTAGGGTGGGCGCTGGCGTTCTGAGATGGAGGTAGGCGCTAGCCGCGATCGCCACCCCAGTGGAGAGCAGCAGCAGCGATCGCGGCGGGCTGTATCGCCAGTATCGGGGCAGCGCGATCGCGGCTAGCGTTCCGAGGCCCAGTCCGTAGCCCCAGCCATAGGGAAGGCCACTCAGCAGCAGCCCGCCTAAGTAAGCGAGGCAAATGATATACCCTGATGCCATTTTGAGTGCGACCGAAGCTCGGTCGATGTGCAGTTAGCATCAAGGTGCCCCGACCGGGATGCCTTTCTCTATCCCAGCGCGGCCTAATCCTTTGGCCAGTCCTCTCCGATGAAAGATGCTGCCCCCGGGCGTGGCCTAGACAATGGGGAAAACTAGCTTAAAGATCTTTTTTTAGAAATACAAAATGGCCGATTCTAATGCAGTTCTGCAGGTCGCAGAGCAGATTGCTCAGCAGGTGTTTGGCTATGACGGGCTGCGGCCCGGACAGCGGGAGGTGCTGGAGGCGGTTCTAGCCCAGCGAGACGCACTAGGCGTTATGCCCACTGGCTCGGGCAAGTCCGCAATCTATCAAATTGCGGCACTGCGGCTGCCGGGCGCGACCCTGGTGGTATCGCCGCTCATCGCGCTGCAGCAGGACCAGGTGCGGGCGATCGCCGCGCTGGGCACCGTCAAAGCCGCCGTCCTCAACTCGACGCTAAATAAGACCGAGCGGGAGCAGGTCTTTACGGGCCTAGATGAGGGGAATCTAGAGTTTGTGTTTTTGGCCCCGGAGCAGTTCAGCAATCCGGAAACGCTGGAGCGGCTCTCTAAAATAGAGCCCTCCCTATTCGTCGTCGATGAAGCCCACTGCATCAGCGAGTGGGGCCACGACTTCCGCGCCGACTACCTACAGCTCGATAGCGTTATCGAGCGCCTGGGTCGGCCGACGGTGCTAGCGCTGACGGCCACGGCCTCACCCCTGGTGCGCCAGGAGATTGTGGCGCGGCTGCGGCTGCAGGACCCAGTAGAAATTATTCGCGGCTTTGACCGCCCCAATATCCACCTCGACGCCCAGCAGTTTTACGACGAGAAGGAAAAGCGACCGGCCTTGGTAGAGATGGTGACCCAGGCCGATCTGCCCGGCATTGTCTATGTCGCTACTCGCAAAGCGGCGGAGGCGATCGCCCAGCTGCTGCAGGACGAAGGGCTACAGGCGGCAGCCTACCACGCCGGCATGAGCGACGCCGACCGCAAGTCGGTGCAGTCCAAATTCATGGCCGATGCGCTAACGGTAATCGTGGCGACCACCGCCTTTGGCATGGGCATCGACAAGCCCAACGTCCGGTTTGTCTTCCACCACGACATCCCCGGCTCTATCGACGCCTACTACCAGGAAATCGGGCGAGCCGGCCGCGACGGAGAACCGGCGCGGGCTAAGCTGTTCTACCACCCAGATGACCTGAAGCTGCAGCGCTTTTTGGCGGGGGGCGGCAGCGTCGACGAGGAAGCCCTAGAGGCGATTGCAGACCAGATTCGCGAGCAAGACCAGCCCCTCTCAGAAGCAGCGCTTCAGGAGGCCACAGACCTGTCCCAGGCCAAGCTCCGCACGGCGCTAGAGCACCTAGAGGCCGTGGGCGTACTGCTGAAAAATCCCAAAGGCGACATTGTGGCGGGGGAGGCGCTCGCGGACGACGACGACTTAGAGCAAGACCTCGACCAGGCTATTGACCAGGCCATGACCGCCCAAGATCGCCGCAGGACCTTTGAGCGATCGCGGCTGCACATGATGCGCGGCTACGCAGAAACCGGCAGCTGCCGCCGGGAGTATATCCTCAGCTACTTTGGCGAGGCGTTCGACGCGCCCTGCGGGAACTGCGACAACTGCGATCGAAGCGGCGATCGCGACTCGATGAAGTATCCCCAGCCGTTTCCGCTTGCCAGCACGATCATTCACACCAGCTTCGGAAAGGGTCAGGTGCTGCGCTACGAAGCCGACAAAGTCGTGGTTCTATTCGAGACCGTGGGCTATAAAACGTTCGTATCGGCGCTGATTGCCGACTCGGTGCGCTGCCTCGATCCGTAGGAGTGGGCCGCAATGAGCATGGGTTTTGTAGGGGTGCGGCAGCACGCTGTCTCTACACAGTCGTTCCTACCGAGTCGTTCCTACCGAGCTGTCCTTGCCGAGCCATCCCTACGGGGTCAAGACCTTCCGCTCCCAGTCGGGGCACTCTTCGCCCTCCCAGCCGTAGGGGTGCATCCCACATACAAGAAGATTGCCGCTGTAGACCCGGCCGTGGTAGTGCTTACAGCCAACGCAGGCTGGGTGATAGTCGGCGCTTGGAGTAACGCGCTCTACCCAGGGCTCGCTGGTGTCGGGGTCCCAATACAGGTCGATATCTAGAGAAAAGTGCCCCGGCGTCAGCCACTCATCCACCTGCTCAGCGATCAGTCCCACCACCAGCTCCGCCTCGGTGAGCAGCGTCGCCTGGACCTGCTCTCCCACCACCTCAGATATCTGAATCATTGAGTCTGTAAACTCAACGGCGGCCTCAGTCGCCTCTTGAACCAGCATCTCCAGATCTTGCCGTGCGGTGTCAACAGCGCGGTTCAGTTCTTCAAACCAATCGTCCATAGTGAAGTTAAAAATATAGCGTAGTGATGACCTTATGACTCCCGCTTCAAGCGCCGCAGCTCGTCTTGAAGTTTGTCCACCTGCTGGCGCAGGTCGCCCACGTCGTCATCGTCATCGGTAATTTCAATGGGGCGTGGTTCGGCATCTTGGGCATCCACATCTACCGTCATGCCCTCTGACGGCTTGCCCTCTGACACCTGAGCCCGCTGCACCATCTCGTCTACGAGGCGGCGGGCTTCTTCCGCAGTAATTTCGCCCCGCTCAACCATTTCATCAGCAATCTTTTGGGCTTGAACGCGCAGATCAGCCAGCCTCTTTCCGGCCTTCTCACCGGCGTAGGAGGCCATGCCAACCCCCAGGTAAAACGCCCGCTGCACCAAATCTCCAAGACCGGGCATAGTGACTCCTTCGCTAACGCATCAATAAATTTATGCCGATAAATCTATGCCGATAAATCTACGTCGATCTAAGGCCGTATCGATTGCGCTCTATCTGCCGCGATAGGTAAGCCTCTAAAACGCAAGGGACCCGGAGACCACGCCTGTTATAAGCATCCCGTGTTGCTGCTACCTTCCGGTCCTGACAAGATTTGGGCGTTACAACCGCATGGGTCCGAGTCAGCTTTAGCATAGCACGTCTGCGCTGGCCTTGGGTTGGGCAGCGGGCTTCACCCAAAGCTCAGCCGCCTAGCGCGATATCAAGCACCATCATCACCGCAACCCCGACCATGACGCCAAAGGTTCCCTCTTGGGCCGCGACCTTATCTTGGGTTTCGGCAATAATCTTGCCTTAAACCACTCGGCCCTGGCGAATGCATTCGCGATACCAGTGGTAGCTCGCCTTGGGCAGCCGCTGCTGAGTGGCGTAGTCCACATAGACCAAACCAAAGCGGCGATCGTAGCCGTAGGCCCACTCAAAGTTATCCAGCAGGCTCCAGGCAAAGTAGCCCTGCAGCGGGTAGCCCTCGTCGATGGCGCGGTGGGCCGACCGCAGCGCCCCCCGCAGATAGAGAATGCGATCGCTGTCGAGCACCTCCGGTGGACCAGCAGCTTCTTCCACCACGCTATCCTGGGCGGCGCAGCCGTTCTCGGTGATCAGCAGCGGCAGATCGGGCCGCTCTAGGGTCTCGCCCACGTGGCGAACGGCCCAGTAGAGCACGTCGGGCATCAGCTGCAGCCAGGGCATATTCAATCGGGGGTAGCCTTCCGGGAAGGGCAGCACCTGATAGCTGTCGGCGATCGCGCGGACATAGACGCCAGAGTAGACGTTGACGCCTAGGGCGTCGAGGGGCTGGTGAATGGCCTCTAGGTCTCCAGGCTGGATATCGGGAGCCTCATCGCCGAGCTGCTCTAGGAGCTCAGGGCTGTATCGTCCCGTCAAAGCGGGGACGATGATACCGCCGTTGGACCACAGCATTGGAAACGCCTGCTGCGCCGCCGTAATGTCCGCACTGGTCTCCGTAAGCGGTACGGGTACGGCAAAATTATCGACGAGCGCCACAGAGCAGGGCTGGGGAGAGGCCGCGCGGATAGCCTGGCAGCCCAGGCCGTGAGCCAGCAGGGCATGGTGGGAAGTCTGCCAGACGTCTTTAGCTCGCCCCACCACCGTACCTGGTGCGTGGGGCGGCGCTTGCCCTGTAGCGTAGCCCAGGTGGGTAAAGCAAGAGATTTCGTTGAGGGTCATCCAGTGGGTGATGCGATCGCCCAGCCGGCTCACCACGGCGGTGGCATAGTCAGCAAAGTCTTGGGCCATCTGGCGGCTGCGCCAGGAGCCATATTCGTCCTCTAGGGCCTGGGGGCTGTCCCAGTGAAACAGGGTGGCGTGGGGGGTAATGCCCTGGTCTAGAAGCGCGTCTACAAGCCGCTGGTAGAACTCTATTCCAGCTTCATTGATCCGGCCCCGCCCCTCGGGCAGGATACGGCTCCAGGAAAGGCTAAAGCGGTAGTGGCGCACCCCCAGCTTAGCCAGCAGCTCAATATCATCTGGGTAGCGATGGTAGTGGTCGCAGGCCACCGCTCCGGTGTCGCCGTTGAGGACTCGCCCCGATTGAGCGCTAAAGGTATCCCACACGCTGGGGGTGCGACCGTCTGTGGCGATCGCCCCTTCAATTTGATAGGCGGAGGTGGCGGTACCCCAGCGGAAGGAGTCGGGAAACCGATGCGGCATAGCCTGGGTCATGGTGATTTAGGAACTATTGCTCGACGATGACGGGCGTCCCCATGGCGACCACGGTAAACAGCTCGCGGATATCGCTGTTGTACATGCGCACGCAGCCGTGGGACGCCGCCCGGCCCACTGACCCCTCGTTAGGCGTACCGTGAAAACCTATAAAGTTATTGCCATCGGTCCAAAAGCCAATCCAGTGCTCCCCAAGCGGATTGTCAGGGCCAGCGGGGATCACGTCTCCGGTAAACGGGTTCTCCCAGCTGGGATCTTCAATCATGGCGCTTACCTCGTAGGAACCCATGGGCGTTTCCCAACCCGACTTGCCCACCGCCACCGGGTAGCTGACCTCGACCTCGTCGCCCCGGTAAACGTAGACCCGGCGATCGCTGAGCCGCAGCACCAGCCGCAGCTCGGTAGAGCGGATTTCAGGAAAGAGGGGACGTGGCGGCAGCAAGAAGCCTGAGTCGCTGGGATAGCGCGGGCTGAGGGGCGGGCTGTAGGGTAAGCCGGAGGCCGGCGCTGCCGAACGGACTGAGTCGGGGCGGGGGGACGCTGGCGCTGTCGTCTGCTGCTCCTGGCCACCAGACGCTAAGTCCGCTGCTGATTGGCCCAGTGCTGATTGGCCCAGTGCCGATTGGCCCAGTGCGGGCTGTTCCAGTGCGGGCGGTCCCAAAAGCGCTGCTCCGGCAGTCAGACCGACCGTCACCAGCCAATGCCAAGCTAGACTGGGGCGCTGGGGCGCTGGCGTAGACCGCATGTTGCGTCTGGCAAAGCTTAGAACTGGCTTAGACATCTTGCTTAAAGGCCCTCCCTATCTTGAGTTTGTCGCCACTCGGCCTGGATCTGATCGATCGAGAAAACGGACTGAAACGCAATGCCCTGCGTCTGGTAAAGTTCCGCGCCGCCCTGGAGACGATCCACTAGCGCTATGATTTGTTCAACACGATAGCCCGCCTGCTGCAGCCTGACCACCGCTTTGAGGGCAGATTGTCCAGTTGTCACAACGTCCTCCAAAACCACCACAGGGCTACCGTCCGTCAGAGCAGGACCTTCGATGTAGGCTTGCGTGCCGTGGCCTTTGGCCGCTTTACGGACAATCAGAGCCGCAAGCGATCGCCCCTGGACTGCGGCGACCACGCTGACGGCAGTGACCATCGGGTCAGCGCCCAAGGTCAGCCCCGCGACGGCAACAATCTTGTCTGAAATCATAGGCAGCAGCACCTGGCCCACCAGCAGACCGCCCTGAGGGTGAAGGGTAACCTGCTTTCCATTGATATAGTAAGCGCTGCGCTGACCTGACGACAGCACGAAATCGCCTTCCTTGTAGGCGACGTCGCAAAACAGGGAGAGCAGCCGCTGCCGCACCGAGGACTGGTCTGTAGACTGGCCTGTGGACTGGCCCGTGGGTAATCCTACAGACTGAGCCCCCGCATCCTGGGAGCTAGGTGCAGTTTGAGGCGCATCGAGGGGGAAGCGGTTTCCAGAAGTCATAGCGTCGCGGGTGGCCGATATACGGCGATTATTTCAGCGAAATTTGAGCGCAAAGTTATAGAAGCGGGGTAAGTTACAGGGACAGGATATATAGGGCAGGCCTGGTGAATTAGATCCGCTTGATTTTGGGTCGCCAGCCCCTGAGTAGACCTCTGCAACAAGTCGACGGTCATCTGACCTCTATGTTAATCGTTGAGGTTAGTGATAGATTCATTGAAATCACTTGGATCAGCATACTGTTCAATTACGTCTCACCCACAACCATCCGCTCACACAAAGGTAAAGGAACCACAGCATATGATTACTCGAATCACCCCGACTCAAATTGCCAGATGGATTAGTCTCTTGGCGCTAGTGGCATCTCCTATCGCGCTGAGTGAGTCGGCCGCCGCACAAGAGCTAGAGGGCTCTATTCAGGCGGAGTTTGAGGATGCGTTCTTCGGCAACGATGAGGATTTCTTCAACAACCGCAGCATCGCCCGGCAGGTAAGCTTTTTGTTAGGGATCGGCTTTACCGACGTCGAAATCGTTAGCTCCGGTGAGAATGTCCACGACGTCTACGAAGACGTGCTTCGGCTGCAGGCCAACTCCGGGCCAATCATCCTCACCCCCGATCTGCCCAACCCCTATCAAACCTCAGTCCTCCTGTCGCCCATCGTAGAAGATGAGGTCTTCGTCAACCAGCCGCTGAGCCAGCCTATTCCTGCACCGGTTCGCCGTGCTCCTGTGCAGTCTGGTCCAATTCCAGCCCTGTGGTAATACCAGACCCACTGCAGTAGGCGCTAAGCTGAAAGCATCGAGATTAAAAATCCAGGGTGCAGGAATCGAACCTGCCTAAGGCGAATTATGAGTTCGCTGCCTCATCCGCTCGGCCAACCCTGGGCAATGTTGAGTTCTATCTTAGCTTGAATTCAAGGATTGTCTAACCCCAGCCACTATGTGCCTCCAGCCACCATGAGAATTGACCCAATGATTGCCCTCACCTTTCTCTTTCTGTCGCTGATGGCGGGTGCAACTGCCGTCAGCGGACTTTGGGGGTATGGGCTAGGACGCGCGGCTCTTCAGGGCATTACTCAGCCCGACATGCGTCCCGCCCGTCTCGAGGACGACAGCAGCGATCGCCCGCAGCGCACCAAAATGGTATTTGTGTCTGAAGAGGCTATTCTTGAAGACATCGCCGCTCGGACGAACGGTACCTCAGCACAGCCTTCCCAGTAGTGCACAAAGATCACTCCATCAATATTGCGCGTCTGCCCTGGGCATGGCCTGGCCACGTCATCTGTTTTTTACGGCAAAACCCCCATGCTGCGTTCAGGTTCAGGGCTGTTAGAGGCTAACCTGCTAATGGTCGATAGCGCCCCTCTACTGTCGTTAACAGACACGGTCTTCAGACTGCTCGCGATCGCAATTCTGATTGCCATCAACGCTTTTTTTGTGGCGGCAGAGTTCTCAATCGTGTACGTGAGGCGATCGCGCATTAGCCAGCTGGCCGCGGCCGGGGACCTACAGGCCCAGATGGTGCAGACGCTTCAGCGCAGCATCGAGCGCCTTCTCTCTACCACTCAGCTTGGCATCACGCTCTCCTGTTTGGCCCTCGGCTGGATTAGTGAAAACACGCTGGCTCGCCCCATCAATGGGCTGCTCCAGCGCTTTACGCCGACCCTTTCGGACGCAGCCGCCCACACGATCAGCATTCCCCTGGCGTTTATCGGGGTGGCCTACCTGCAAATTGTGCTCGGTGAGCTGTGCCCCAAATCTGTCGCCCTAATCGACGCAGAGCGACTGGCCCGGCTCCTAGCCCCACCCAGCGTGGCGATCGCCCGGTGCTTTAACCCCTTTCTTTGGGTGCTCAATCAGTCCACCCGCTGGCTGCTGCGGCTTCTGGGTATCCCCTACCAGCTCGAAAGCCTGTCTAGCCGCCTCACCCCAGAAGAGCTGCAGCTGATTATCAGCACCTCCACCGAGTCCACCGGCCTTGAAGCCGACGAGCGCGAGCTGCTCAGCAACGCCATCGAGTTTGGGGACGTGACCGTCGGCGAGGTGATGGTGCCCCGTACGAGCATCGTAGCGCTGCCGGCAGATGCCGATCTGCACTTCGTCCTGAACGAGGTGAGCGCCAGCGGCTACTCTCGCTATCCGATTGCGGGAGAGTCCCTCGACGATATCAGCGGCATCCTGCACTTCAAAGATTTAGCTCAGCCCCTAGTCCAGGGCGGCCTCAGCTTTGATCGCCACATCGGCACCTGGATCAAACCGGCCCGGTTTGTCTCCGAGTCTATGCTGCTGCACGAGCTGCTTCAGCTGATGCAGCGATCGGGACAGCCCATGGTAATGGTTGTAGACGAGTTTGGCGGCACGGCTGGTTTAGTCACGATTCAAGACTTGACGGCCGAGATTATTGGCGGGGCGATTGAGCTTGAGAGCGAGGAGGACTCCCCGATGCGTCTGCTGGATGAGCAGACCTATCTGGTCCAAGCGCAGCTTGATCTAGAAGAAGTCAATGAGTTCTTAGATATGGAGCTGCCCACCGCCGACGACTACCAGACTTTGGGGGGCTTTCTCATCCACCATCTGCAGAAAATCCCGACCTTGGGGGAGGTCCTGCAAATTGGCCCGTGGGAGATGACCGTAATCTCTATGGATGGACCGCGACTCCACCACGTGCAGGTGAGGCGGGTCGAGCCATCCTATGGTGCGAAAGACCCGACCCCAGCGGAGGACAGTTTGGGCAATACCGCATCCTATGAAGACATCGATCGCGGATTTGAGCCCCCGCTGCCGCCTTCAGAGAGAACGCAGCAGGACCAGTAATTCCATAAGAGCTGACCAATGGAGAAGAGATTTGATGCACTGGCTGATGAAGTCCGAACCGAGCGTGTACGGTATTGCGGAGCTAGAGGCCGAGGGTGAAACCTTATGGGACGGCGTCAGGAACTATCAGGCCCGCAACTTTTTACGGGAGATGGCGGTGGGCGATCGCGTCTTCTTTTACCATTCCAACACCCGGCCTCCCGGCATTGCAGGGCTGATGAGCGTTACCGCGACCCAGGTGATAGACCCCACCCAGTTCGACGCGGCCAGCCCCTACTACGACCCCAAATCGACGCCGGAGGACCCGCGCTGGCAGACGGTAAAGGTCGCGTTTGAGCAGACCTTCCCCAAGCTGCTCCCCCTCGATGCCCTGCGGCAAAACTTTACCGCAGATGACTTGCTTATCCTCCGGCGGGGCAACCGGCTGTCCGTCATTCCGGTTGAAGATGACGTGGCCAAAAAGATTCTGGCGCTGGCAAAAGCTTAACGGCTGTCAGGCCCTATGCTCGTCAGATTGAGCCCCTTAAAGATGCTTTGGGGCGGCCGGCAGCTGTAGGACGATCGCCGTTCCGGCACTGTAGGAGGGGTAATTTTGAGAGAGCAGCTGACTGGCACCCGCGGGGCTATACACCACCAGGCGTCCGTCCATCTTCTGCATGAGCTCTTGAGCGATCGCCAGCCCGAGCCCCGTGCCCGGAATATCTCCTTCAGCCTGGACGCCGCGAAAGCGACGCTCGAACAGGTGACGCTGATCTTCAGCGGGAATGCCCGGCCCGGTGTCGGCAATCAGAACAGTCTGCGCCTCATCGCTGGTGATGCCTGTGCGGACCTCCACGTAGCCCCCCGCAGGGGTATATTTCACCGCGTTGTCCAGCAGATTACTGAGCACCTCCTGCAGCGCCCCGGGGTCCGCCAAAGCAAGGGGAGGAGGCTGGCCGATGTCAGGCTGATCCCAGTAGAACGCAACCTGGTTTTCCTGGGCAATGGCGGAAATGGTCAACACCAGCGGCTCTAGCACGGCATCGATGCTCAGCGCATGAATGTCGAGTGGCCCGCCCGTCAAGACTTGGGAGGAGGACACGGGCGCGACCTCAATTTCGGCAGCATTGGTTTCTACCGTATCGTCGGCAATGGCACTTGCCGCGTCAGCCCCCGTGACGGCTGGTGCCGCCGGTAGCGTTGGCGGCAGGGGCGCCATTACTTGATCAAACTGCTCTAGCAGGAGCCGAATGCGATCGCTCTCGCGCACAACGCCCTCAGCCGCGCTTCGGCCTGACTCCCCGGGCTGCACGCGTCGCAACAGCAGCTTTCCAAAGGTCTGTACCGCCGTCAGCGGATTACGAAGCTGGTGCAGCAGCGTATCGAGCATACTGTCCTGCTGCTGGTGAAACGCCTCATAGGCCAGATGCTGCTCGTGAAGCTTTTGGTTGAGCCAGCGCGTGCGGCGCTCCATCACGCATCCAGCGGCTAAGCTGTGGGCAACCTGCTCAATTTGATGCTGTTCGGCGGCCGTCCATAGCTGATTGACGCGGGTAATGACCAGCGCCCCCAGCACCATGTCGCCGTACGTCAGCGGCACCACAACCTGACCGCGACTGGTCTGCTCAATACCGACAGTCTCCGTGCCATCAGCTTGAGCGTGAGCATGGCCCTGAGCATGGCCTATTGGCGCCGCAGCTTCAATATCCGGTTCGAGGCTCGCGAGGGGGGCCGGAAGCGCAGACAGCGCATCGGAGAGCGCCCCTTCAGCGCTGGCGTCAATCTGACGGATCACGCTCAGCAGCGTAGACTCCCGTAGATTAATCGCGTCTAGGTCAATAGCGTCGTTGGGCGAGACGTCCCCGGGAGCATCGTCGCTAGCTTCCACGGAGTTCCCAGTCTGGGCTATGGTGCTGGGCAACCGTCGCTGTGCCCCGCGAGCCACCGTCTCTGGATAAGCCACGACAGGGGCCAGCGTCGGCGAGCCATCCTCATAACTTCCCTCCGTTGTGAGGTAAACAATTCCAAGGGATATGTCCAGCCTCTGCGCAAGTAGCTTGAGCTGAGCCCGACAGAGATCGAGAAACTCCTGACTGATTGACATAAGCAGGACGGAGAGTATGGCGTACCGACATCGACACTATTAACTTTAAAGGACCACTCAGTGAGATGCAGGAGAGATGGGGCTGACACAGCATGGAGCGGCGCAATCGCATGCAGGTATAAGCCTGCAGCCTTTCGTACAGTTTGCTGATTTATAATAGAAATTGGGCATTTGTATCGAAAGGTTAAACGAAGTTGAATTTTTCAAATTAAATGGATATACTTTCGACGGTTTAGTTTGTAACCACGATTACATCTAGTTTTGACATTGGAGGTTAGGAGGTTGGCAAGAAGACGTAAGCGCAAGAGCCGCCGTCGCCTGGAAGGACGCAGGATTCTGGAGCAGGTTCCGCAATATAGCATCGAAAGCGGAGATGAAAAACCCGTAACGGCTGCACGGAAGTTTATCCACTCTGAAGGGATTCTTCCGCCGGCAGTATTGCTTGTTAAGCGAAACGAGCATACGACCGATCGGTATTTTTGGGCTGAGAAGGGGCTATTTGGAGCCCAGTATGTTGAAGAGAATCACTTTCTCTTTCCTAGCCTGAGCTGTCTCTACGAGGAGGATAGCGAGGCACTGACCATCAGTGCCAAGTGAACTCACCAGCCAAGGTTGACCTGTATCTCAACGGTATCTAGGCGGACTCATCTCCGTAATTGAATCGCTTGGAGACAGGTCCATACTGACGTTAATTCAGAATTCAGTGGCGCTCTTAGGAGCGCCACTTTTTTGTAGCCATGGTTTGTAGCCACGGGTTTGCGACAGCGCGCGCCAAACTCGCGCCCCAGGTTCGCGCACTACAAATCGAGCACTGTAAACAATGTAGTCATCTTGTCGTCATTTGATAGCCAGTAGGTGGACAATTAGGCATAGAGCAAATGTCATAATGCATTGGGACAATTGCTCGCCCAGCTGCCTACGAGATGTCGAGGCTTTGAGCCAATCGCGTCGCCCTAAGACACTGGGCCAACGCAATAGTATGGCTAGCCGCGGTCTACCTTTTGCAAGCTGGCGCATCTAGACTAACAGCTCGAACTAATCTGCTTGAAGCGGACTCACCCACTCAACCGCACTCTTTTATGAAAGCATTTCACCGTGCCCCTAAGACCGAAGCAGAAGTTCAAACCCGTATCATCAATAAAGCCCAACAGCTTTTCTCCCGCCGAGGCTACGCCGGAACCACCACGCGCGAACTCGCCCAGTCGGCTGGCATAGCAGAAGGCACCCTATTTCGCCATTTTGAGAACAAGAAAGCAATCTTGATTGAGGTGGTGACTCGGGGCTGGGTAGAGCTGCTCACGGACTTGCTCACTGAGCTGAGCGAGATGGGCAGCTATAAAGCAATCGACCAGGTCATGCGTCGCCGGATGCTGAGCTTTAATGCCAATGCAGACATGCTGCGAGTGTGCTTTATGGAGGCGCAGTTTCACCCCGACCTGCGCGATCGCGTTGAGGCTGAGGTAATCGACAAAATGATGGGGGTGACGGAGGCCTTTTTCGAGACCGCCATGGAGCGGGGCGTCTATCGCCGTATGGATCCTCGTCTAGTGGCTAAGGTCTTCCTAGGCATGTTTATGGTAGCTGGGTTTAGTGACGGCACCTTAATGCCGGGGGAGGCTTCGCTAGAGCAGCGGAAAGAGATGGCAGAAGGCATCGCCGATATCTTCTTAAATGGCGTACTTTCTCAGCCGTCTGCTGATTGACATCACTTACTCGCGTAGGTGACGATGGGGCAGTATCTTAATACAGCTTTACATTATCCATGGCGCTACTATCGCTAGACACGCTGCAGGAGCTGGCGCGAACCTACGGCTACTGGGTGATTTCGCTGGGCATCATGCTGGAGAACGCAGGCATTCCGCTGCCGGGGGAATCCTTTACGCTGGTGGGCGGCTTCCTGGCGGGGACCGGCGAGCTGCAGTATTGGAAAGTGTTGGTGAGCGCTGCAGGTGGCGCAGTCATCGGCGACAACATCGGCTACTGGGTCGGCGCTTGGGGGGGCTGGGCGCTGCTGCTGAAGCTGGGGCGCGTATTCAAGGTCAGCGAAGAGCGGCTTATGGCAGTGCGGCAGCAGTTTGCAGATAACGCTGTACGGGCCGTGATTTTGGGCCGGTTTGTGGCCCTGCTGCGCATCTTCGCGGGACCGCTGGCGGGCATCAGCAAAATGCCCTACCCGAAGTTCCTAATCTGCAACACCGTAGGGGCGATCGCCTGGGCCTCGGCCATGACAAGTCTGGCCTTCTTCTTTGGTCGCGTGGTGCCCCTGGCGCAGCTTGTAGCCTGGACCGGGGAGTTTGCGCTAGCACTGCTGCTGCTGGTGGCCGTTGGGGTGGGTCTGGGCATTCGCAGGAGCGCCCAGCGCGCTGAACCAATTGCTGAGGAATAGGGACAAACTTTGGGGCGATCGCTACCCTATACCTGAGCGTTTCATTGGCGAGTTCAAAACGATACATGGACCAGCGGAGGGCGCTTTCGCAAAGCCCTGTCAAAGACGCGATGGTCCACACCGACCCAATGGCCATTACCGCACAATGCCCAAACGCAATAGCGAATACGGCACAATAATAATATGGCGCTAAAAATGCGTTCGCCTAGCCTAGACCACTCTCCCATTCTAAGCTCCCTTATAAGCCGCTAAGCCTATGGTTGCCCTACCTCAGCCCCAAACCCCCGGCCTCGCCCAAATTCTTCAGTGGGTCTTCAACCCTATTGGCTATATGGAGACCAACACCCGGCGCTTTGGCGACATCTTCAAAGCCAAGATCGCCCCAACTGAGGCCGGGTCCGTAGTCTTAGTCAGCCACCCCGACGCCATCCAGTATCTCCTCACCCACGACACCGGCAAAGCCCTCTCTGCCCCCGGCGAAGCCAACCAGCTTGCCGAGCCGCTGCTGGGCAAGCACTCGGTGATTTTGCAGAGCGGCAAGCAGCACCGGCAGCGCCGCAAGCTGATGACGCCGCCCTTCCACGGCGAGCGCATGCAGGCCTACGGAGAGCTGATCTGCCAAATTACGCGGCAGGTCGTGGGCGAGTGGACCGTGGGCGAAACCTTCTCCGCCCGCGACGCCATGCAAAAGATTACCATGCGGGTGATTTTACAGGCGGTGTTTGGCCTGCACGAGGGCCATCGCTACCGCCGCCTAGAGACGCTGCTGGCGGAGCGCCTCAATCTGATCAGCTCGCCCCTCACCTCAGCGCTGATCTTCTTCCCTAAGCTGATGATCGACCTGGGGCCCAACAGTCTTGCCGGACGGGTGAAGCGCATCGTTGAAGAGACCGATCGCCTGCTGTATGACGAAATCCGCGATCGCCGCGCCGACTTGGACCCCGAGCGCGCCGACGTTTTGACGCTGCTGCTACAGGCCCGCGACGAAAACGGCGATGGCCTCACGGACGACGAGCTGCACGACGAGCTGATGACCCTGCTGGTGGCGGGGCACGAAACTACGGCCACGGCCCTGGCCTGGGCGCTTTACTGGATGCACCGCCAGCCCGAGGTGCGCGAGAAGCTGCTGGCCGAGAAGGGGGCGTCCCAGGGTGACCTAATGGCGATCGCCAAGCGTCCCTACCTCAACGCCGTCTGCAACGAGACCCTGCGCATCTACCCCGTCGCCATGGTGACGCTGCCGCGCCGCGTCGAGCAGCCCCTCACCCTAATGGACCACGAGCTTGAGCCCGGAACCCTGGTCATGGGCTGTATTTACTCGCTTCACCATCGCCCCGACCTCTACCCCAACGCTAGTGAATTTCGGCCCGAGCGGTTTATAGAGCGCCAGTTTTCCCCCTATGAGTTTCTGCCGTTTGGCGCGGGGGCCCGCCGCTGCATCGGCGCAGCGCTGGCTATGTACGAGATGGCGCTGGTGCTAGATACGATCTTGGACCAGTGTGAGCTAACCCTAGCGGACGATAGGCCCGTGGTTCCCCAGCGGCGGGGCGGCACTTTGGGCCCGGCAGGGGGTGTCTTGCTAAAGAAAATGGCCCCAGTGGCGGCCCGCCCCGACGAGCTGACGCGCGTCTGATTTTTGACCTGATTCGCCGCCGTTTTTAACGCGCTTAGCGCATTTTTCCGGCTTTAGTGAGATGCGTTCCCCGGGCGCGTCAGGCAAGCTGACAGTAGTGATCTAGGGTAAACAGCCATGACATTCAGCGAAAAAATCAGCCAGTCGAGCGATCGCCCCAGCGATCCTCGCAACCAAGAAGTGGTAAACCCAGCGGAAACGCCCGCCAACGGAAACCTGGCGACGCCGGTCAATGCCTCTGAGTTCACCAAAACCCTAATCGGTAACCTGTCAGTTTACCGAGAGGGGCTCTCGATTACCCGTCGCGGCATCGAGGTGGGGCTGGCCCACGGGCTCATTATCTATGCCCCCTTCGCCAAGCTTGGCCCGCTGCGGGATACCGCCAGCGCCAACCTGATTGGGCTACTGTCCAGCATCGGCCTGACGGTAATTTTGACGGTGACGCTGCTGCTCTACGCAGCCAGCAATCCCCCCGCCCCAACAGAAACCATCACCACCCCCAATCCCCCCAAGGCGCTGGCCACCAGTCAGGGCTGGCAGGAGTACGCCAAAGGCTTCTTTATCGGCAGCCTCGTCGGTGCCGGGGTGTCCTACCTGGTGGTGAGCCTCTTGGGAATTTAGGGCCTGCCCTAGCCCGATCTTTGGCCCGACCAAAGCTCATCGCCCACTTGCCGATAGTCCTCCCAAGCAATCTTGGCCCGCGGGTCACGCACATCGACCACCAGCTTTCCCTCGTTGGCGGCCTTGCGGTAGGCCGCGTAGCGTCGAACGCTCGTGGCGAAGACGGGCAGCTGGGCGTCGACTAGCATATTGTGGGTCTGCTCGCCGTCTTTGCTGGGCTTGGGTGGCACTACCGTCAGCAAGATGCGGTAGCGGTAGGCGTCAATAGACTGCAGGTAGTCGAGGGTGAGGGCCAGCGCGTCTAGGGCAAGGATATCGGGCGTCGTCGGCAGAATCAGGACTTCACAGCTGTCGGCCAATACGGCCAATTCTTCTAGAACGGGGCGGGCCTGGGTGTCAATGATGACGTGGTCGTAGGCGCTCGCCCGAGCGGGCTGCTGCTCGCTGACAACCTGGAACGGCAGCGAGCCTCGACTGGCCCAGGCCGATGCCGATCGGTTTGGATCAGCGTCGATGAGGAGCGTATTGCCTTTTTCTTGAAAGTAGGCCGCTAGGTGGATGGCCGTGGTGGTTTTGCCAACGCCTCCTTTGAAGCTTGCGATCGCGATAATCATGCCAGGTCAGCAGTCAGCGGATGCTTTGCAGTGTATCGCGTTGTTGCGGCCCCATGGGCTACCAGATGCCTAAGGGCGATGACAAGGCAATCAAGCCCAATGTGTACCGCGCCTAGTCCCCCGCGCTCTAGCCCCTCGTGCCCTAACCCCTATGCCGAGACCGACAGCGCCTTTAGCGCGGCCACAATATCGCTGGGCTCCATGCGCTGCTTATAGTCTGTAATTCTCAGGAGTTTCTTGTTTGGGGCATTTCTCAAGCGATTTGGCGTAGGCTTGATGCAAACGCCTGACGTAAACAAATTAGGAGTTTGCTATGGGTACCCGTCACGCCCGTCGATGGCTAGAATTTTGCGTTGTGATTGTTATCCTGGCTGGGTGCGCCGGGCCGCCTGTAGACCGCGATCGCCCGTCAACATCTCAAGCGCCATCCACCACTACTCAAACTCAGGAGTCGCCAATGTCCGCCTCAGAGCCACCCACCGTCGAAGCAGACGCCGCCATTGCCGGGGTTTCCGCTAGCGGAGAGCCGGGTCAGTATCGGTTTTCGGTGACCGTACGCAGCAGCGAAACGGGCTGCGATCGATACGCCGACTGGTGGGAGGTCGTCGACGAATCTGGCCAGCTGCTCTACCGGCGCATCCTGGCCCATAGCCACGTTGACGAGCAGCCGTTCACCCGCTCGGGCGGTCCCGTGCCGCTAGAGCCCAAACGCCCCGTCATCGTTCGAGTCCACATGAACACCTCGGGCTACAGCGCCCAGGCCTACCGGGGCCAGGTCACCGCAGCAGGTGATGCCCAGTTTGAGCCCGTTACCCTAGAGACAGACTTTGCGGCAGATCTGGCGCAGCAGGCCCCGCTGCCGTCGGGATGCGCCTTTTAGGCCGCTGGTGCTAACAAAGCAGTACATCCACCATAGCGCCAGCCACGCCATAAAAAATTCCCTCGGGGATCAGCCCGGGGGAATCGCGCCAGCGCTGGCGCTAGCAAATTATTTAGGCCTACCGCAACGCCGTCTTACCTCAGCTTCCGACCTGGGTAATCCAGGTGGGGCCCATGGCAATCCGATTTAAAGTTTCCGAGTACTAAGCCCGGTATACTGCCATCGGTGCGCTCGTTCCCCTTATGGGCGAAGCATAGATCGTAAAACATTGTTGGCAGTCACCAACGCCGCAGTAGGCATGTTCACATTGTAGCGGCACAGGTCTAGGGGTGCACCACGGGGATAGTACGGATACCTAGGTGGATTAGGAAACGGTTAGGGATCGGCCGTTGTGGTGTACGCCCAAAGACAGGATATAGGGCACAGCGCGCGATCGCCATTCGGAGGCTGACGCGTAGGCTGCGGCCGAGGAGCCGAAGCAGCGCTCTAGCATTTCGGTATGGATAACACCGGGGTTGAGGGCGACGGCAGCTACCCCAGAGGGCAGCTCCTGGGCCAGCGCTTTTGTCAGCCCTTCAATAGCCCATTTGGAGGCGCAGTAGGGGGCCACATCAGGAGACGTCGAGCGCCCCCATCCGGAGCTAAAGTTGACGATTAGGCCAGCGCGCCGGTCCGCCAGAATCGGCACGACGTGGCGAATTACGTTGACGGTGCCCTTGACGTTGACGTCTAGCACCTGATCGATTTCATCGGCCGACACCCGCCACAGGGGCGCAGATTCGTTGATGACGCCAGCATTGTTGAGGACGAGGTCAGGTGGCCCTAGGTCGGCCAGCGCACCCTCTATCCACGCGGCCACTGCACCGTCGCTGGCGACGTCAACCGTAGAAAAGCGGTGATCTGGAAACTCCTGCTGCAGGCTGGCGATCGCCTCAGAGGAGCGAGCGCAGCCCGTCACCCGGTGTCCAGTTTGAATGAACCCGTCGACCATCGCTCGGCCCAATCCCCGGGATACGCCGGTAATTAGGACATGCTTTTGAGACACCATAAATTACCGATACTCCAGCTTCTGAAACAGTGGGGCGCTGTTTCGATCACTCGCTAACGCCCCTTTTGCCAGCGTCCCTTTTACCAGCGCCCCTTTTACAAGCGCTCAGACAGGCGGTATCGGGGGAGGCGTCACTCTGCTGCGGCGCGGCTCTAAGGAGAGCAAGAGACCAGCGATCTGCAGGCCCACCCCAAGGGCGGCGGCCAGCCAAGGTGGGTTAGCCGGCGTCCTGATGGCAATAGACAGCGTAAGATACAGCAGCGGTATCGCTGTGGTCAAGCCAATAAACGGCACCGCCCAGCGGGCCCAAATCTCTCCCCGCTTAAATGGCTTAAACAAGATGATGGCCATCGCAGCGGCAGCCGACAGCCAGCCCCCGCCAGTCGCCTTCATTAGCCCCAAAATTAGGGTCTGAAGCGGCAGGGGGATCTGCTCCCAAGATTGCCCCACGGCCAGGGCGTGGTAAGGCATAAACTCGGAGCGCAGCAGGTAAATCAGGCTGAATGCCGCCAGCAGCGACAGCGCCGTCAGGTGACACCAGAAGGCCCAGGTCAGTCGCTTAGTCATTGCTTAGGGGTAAGGCGTTAGGACGTCGAGCGCAGTCCCGGCTGGGTTTGCTCGCCCAAGGGGTTTTTATTCACCCAGGGGGGCGTTGGCCACCGTCAATGGGGTTAGGGCCTCGGCCAGGCTGCGCACCGCTGCCACCATGGCCACGGGGCTATTGAGCTGGCTGACCGCTGAACCGACGCCGACGCCCGAAGCGCCCGCCGCGATCGCCATGGGCACCGTAACGCTAGAGAGGCCAGAGGCACAGAGCACCGGCACCGAAACCGTGCGAGAGATAGCGTAGGCGGCCGCCAGGGTCGGCGCTGCTTTTTCAATCAGACCCAGGGCCCCGGCATGGCTCGGCCGGCAGCTGGTGCCGCCTTCAGTCTGGATGATATCGGCGCCGGCCTGCACCAGCTGCTCTGCCAAAGCGCACTGCTGGTCTAGCGGCAACCTGTGGGGTACCGTCACCGAGAGCATGATCTCCGGCAAGCGATCGCGGGTTTGGCGCGTGATGTCGAGCACTTCTGCAGCGCCAAACTGCCGGCCTTGGGCGTAGAACGTGTCGAAGTTGCCGATTTCGACCAGATCGGCGCCGGCATTGACGGCAGCTACAAACTGCCGGGCCTCAACGGCTGAGACGCAGATGGGCAGGTCAGTGAGCTGGCGGACGTGGGCAACAAGCTTGGCGTCGGCAGCGATGTCGACAAACGTAGCGCCGCCTTGGTCAGCGGCAGTAACGACGGCTGACACATGTTCAATGTTGCGGTTGGCCAATCCGCTGATAACTTTCAAAGCACGTCTGTGGCGTAGGCTAGGCTCTAGCGCTGGATGAATAGTCATATATTTCGTCGAAATAAACTGGTCGAAACAAACTGGTCGAAACAAACATGTGCGAGGGCACGCACGTTTTGCGTCAGCGGTATCGCACCCTAAATTCACAGCCATCCTATCACCATTAGCGTCCGCGCCTTCCGCAGGCGGCGTACTTTGACCTATCGCCGCGGGGGCAGAGAGACCACCTTAAACCAGTATCGTCCAATGCGGTTCAGCGTGTTGACGAGCTGAGCGAGGCCAATAGGCTTGATGATGAACGAGTTGACGCCTAGCATGTAGGAGTCCTGCACATCTGAGCGGCTGCAGGATACCGTAAACATGATGATCGGAATATGGCGAAAGGTAGGATTGCCCCGCAGCACCTTTAGAATTTCCCGTCCGTCCATGTCAGGCATATTGAGATCGAGCAAAATCAGGCCAGGCTTGGGAAATTTCTGTCGGTCGTCGTAGGGATGGTCTTGGCAAAGGTAATGCAATAGCTCATTGCCATCCTTGACAAAGTGTACGGGATTCTTCAGCTCGCTTTTAGCCAAAGCAGCGTCAATTAGATGGCGATCGCGCTCATCGTCCTCAGCCACCAAGATGGGAATGGAGCTCTTTGAGCTTAGACTAACCATATGTAACGCTTATGACGCTCAATGCCGCTTGAGGAGAGCCCACCCGGACCGCTGCAGCTTTGCGAACTTTAAGATACTGAAAGCATTGCCCAACCACATGAGACAGAGCAAGACAAGAAACTTGAATCTCCCTGCGATACACGTAAACAAATAAACGCACTTTAATCAAGACCAAACAAGTTTCTTTAATGTTTTTATAGTTATATATAGCGTCTCGAATTTAGAAGCATTTACACCTCTATCTTCCGCAGGATTGTTGGCCTGGGCTGGGTCGATCTGAGCCAATGGTATGTGTCCAGAAGGCGTAGCACTTTATATGAATGCCAGGCCGTGAATATCGAGTGGTCCCCTTGTCAAAATCGGCCAGCCCGCTCTAGCCTATTGGGTTTCAGCTTGGCACAGGGCAGCGCCGTGGCTGATATTGCCGATCACAGCGGCACAATTCTTACGGCGTCAAAGTACAATTGAACTATTAAGCCGCTTGTCACTGCGGTAAAGGAGGGTTTTCAAGTCTTATGGTTCGATACACCTTGGCTCAATGTCCGGACGTAACGCTGCCCGTCCGGGGAAAAGATTCCAAAAAAGCTCGGGATAAGGCAATGGATCAGCTTATTGAGCTGATGGATGATGGTAAACTACCCATCGATCTTTCAGATGGCTTTAGTCCCCAGGAGCTGATTGCGGTGGATGACCAAAACGAAGCGATCGCGGCGTCTACCGGCAGCGATGAAGAAGCCGTCATTCAGGCAGTCCAGACCTTAAATAACCTGGCTAACCTAAAGCTCAAAGCCCAAGAGCTGCGGGATGAAGCGTTGCAGGTGCGGGCGCAGGTGGACGTCTTGTTTTCTGACGAACCCATTCACCCAGACGAGATTGCCCAAATGAAAGATGGCCTCAAGGCGCTGAAAAACTTTGCTCAGGCCAACCTGCGCTATCGGGCCGGGCGGACGGAGGCGGAGCAGGCCCGGGCCGTTTTGGACGAGGCCCTGAAGCCCGCCGATTAGTCGCCCATGGCCTTCAAGGTTGCTCCTCACGGAAAGGCAAGCGGTTTGACAAAGAACTATGCTGCCATCTGACCTGCTCATCAACCGGCTTACCGGCGGCAGCCTTGTCCCCAAGCGCCTGCCCCTAGAGTCTTCAGTACTGTCAATCGCTCAAGCGGCGATCGCCTGTTTTGGGGCGCATCAGGGCAAATCCCAAGGCGAGCTCAACGCTCAGCTGCAGGATATGGAGGGCGAGGAAACCGACTACCGCCTCAAGCGCGGCTTCGTCCATCTGCTGCGAGGTCGCTTCAGCACTTTTGAGGTGGTGAGCCCCCTGGAGCCACCGCTGCTGCGGCAGCGCGTGTTCGCCCAGGCTGCCCAGGCCGCGCCGCTTCCCGCCGCCGCTGCCGCCACCCTCCAGCGCGTCGCCGACTACCTTACCCAAGAGCTTGGCCAAGACGTACACCCGGAGCAGGTGCGCCAGGGGCTCTATGCCGACCTAAACGAAAACCGAGTTTTGACCGAGTTTTCAGCCCCCACCCCAGAGGCCCTGGTGCATCTCTACAACCTGTCCCAGGTGCAGGGCATTTTCTATAAAGCGAGTCAGCTCGTCATCACCGCCCACCGAAATGATCCCGGCGAGTACAAGCTGCTGTTTCGCTACCTAAAGCTGTTTGGCCTCATGGCCTACATCGAAGGGGACGCCGACCACGGCTTCACGATCACCATCGATGGCCCCACGAGTCTATTCAAGCCCAGCACCCGCTATGGCCTCAGCATCGCCAAGCTGATTCCGGCGCTGCTCCACGTGACCCGGTGGAGCCTAGTGGCGGACCTGCATTGGCGCGACACCTATAGCAACACCACGCGCACCGGGCGCTACACCCTTGATTCAGACTGCGGCCTGGTGAGCCACTACCCGCCGGGCAAGGTCTTCGAGAGCATGCTGGAAGCCTCCTTTGTCGACCGCTGGCGATCGCTAAAAACGCCCTGGCGGTTAGAGCGGGAGGTCGACCTAATCCCCATTCCGGGCAGCGTCATGATTCCCGACTTTCGGCTGGTGCATCCCGACGGCCGCGAGCGGCTGCTGGAGATCGTGGGCTACTGGCGACCAGAATATTTGCGCAAGAAGTTTTCCCAGGTGCGTCAGTCGGACCGCAGCGACCTGATTTTGGCGGTGTCGGAGCGCCTGAACCTAGAGAAGGCCGGGGTAAAGATCGATCGCATCCCGGTCCCTATCGTTTGGTTTAAGCAAAAGCTCTCTCCGAAAGCGGTGCTTGAGGTTTTAGAAACGCTTTAGGGAAGGCGCTTTAGGCGTATGAAGAGTTGCGCAAAGGAAATCAGGAAATCGATAGAAAATCTGGAGAAGCGCGAAATCTACGCTGCGCCGCCGCTCAGGCGATCGCAATGCGGTATCGTGAATAAGGCAAATTTTCAGACGAAGGCACCATCATCATGGCTCCGCAGCGGTCCGATGGACGACGCTCCGATCAGCTTCGCCCCATTTCTTTTGAACGGCACTTCACCCGATTTGCGGCCGGTTCAGTCCTGACCCGCTGTGGAGACACCCAGGTGCTCTGCACCGTCAGCGCTCAGCCCGGCGTGCCGCGATTTCTAGAGGGCACTGGCGAAGGCTGGCTCACGGCGGAGTATCGCATGCTGCCGGGCGCTACGCCCCAGCGCCACAGCCGCGAGCTGATGAAGCTCTCCGGACGCACCCAAGAAATTCAGCGCCTGATCGGCCGCTGCCTGCGCTCGGCGCTAGACCGCACCGCGCTCGGGGAATATACCCTGACGGTGGATGCCGACGTGATCCAGGCGGATGCGGGCACTCGCACCACCGCCATCACCGGCGGCTATGTCGCCCTTCATGACGCCATCACCCACTTGATAGAGACGGGAGAAATTGAGCGATCGCCCCTGCGGCACCAGGTGGCGGCGGTGTCGGTAGGGCTCCTAGAAGGCGAGCCGCTCCTAGACTTGAACTATGTCGAAGACGTCGCGGCGGATGTTGACCTCAACGTTGTGCTCAATGAGGAACTAGAAATTATCGAGATTCAGGGGACGGCTGAGGCGGGAAGCCTGACGCGATCGCAGCTCAATGCGATGTTGGATCAGGCGGAAGGGGGGATTAAATCGCTGTTGGAGCAGCAGCGCCTCGCGCTGGAAAATTCGAAATAGCTGCGTGGGGAAATAGGCAGCTTGTTCTTTAATGATGGGGCTATTGGGAATGATGGGGTACCGCATTGGTGGACAACTGGGATGAAGATGATGGCTAGAATGCCCGGTTTGACCTACCCCGTTAGCCCCGCAGCAAGCAATCCACGGTTTAGCGCACGTCCCACAGCGGCGATCGCCTTAAACACCTCATATCCTTAATATGCGCTGGAGCAGCCGCGCCACACCGAGCTACACCATCCCTGAGTCGAAGGAATCATTCCCTCCGTAACCGAGCCATCATGTAGGCATCCACATACGCCCCATCCCGAAAGGCAAAATCCACCCGCGTCCCCTCAACATCAAAGCCAAACTTCTTATAGAGCCGAATCGCGGGCTCATTATCCGTGTAGACCTCTAGCTCTAGCCGTCTGAGGTTCAACCACCGATCCGACAGCTCGATCGCCGCCTCCATCAGCGCCGTCCCCACGCCGCGCCCCTGCCAGTCCTCCCGCACCGCCATCCCCAGCTGTCCTACATGCCGCCGCCGAGGGCTTTTGTTCAGATGCAGGCTCAGCTGACCCACGACCTCATCCTCCGCGCAGGCCACCAAGCTGTACAGGCCGTCAGGCGTCTCGGCAAGGCGCTTACGCCAGCTTTCCGCAGACGGGAACGGCATCTGCAGCGTCCCCCAAACGGCGCTGGGGTGGGTGAAAATGTGCCGTAGGGCTTCGTAGTCGCTGGGCTCGGTGCGGCGGATAACGAGGGTCATCTTCTTATGCTTGCTGAGTTGATGCACCCCTTACAGCTTTGCCAAAATATTCTGCCAGTTTTCCAAAGGCTGACCCGCCCCGGCCTGCACAACCACGGTCCGGTTTTGCAGTGCAGGGGTCTCCATTGCCCGAACGCACAGCTCCGCCGCGATCGCCGAGGAGAGGGTGCCCCGAGGCTCACCAAAGGCGGTCAGGCTCAGCAGGGAAGAATCACTCTCGCCCAGAGCCGCAGTCCGAATTACCGTATCAGAAGGGTCTAGCTCCAGCTGAGGCTCTGGGCCAGGCACCAGCCAAACTACCCCCGCAGCGCCGCCGTAGGCTTCAATCGACTCAATCACCAGCTCAAATTCACCGGGCTCAAACGTGGGGTTCAGCTCACCGTCGTACTCAAACTTGCTCAGCATGATTTGGAAAGCCCGCACCGATTGGCGGTTGATGCCATCGTCATCATCCAGGGTGCGGGCCCGAAATACGGGTACCAGCTCGTCAAAAGGAATTTGCACCGTCATCCAGTCGTTGGGCACCGTATCAAAGGAGGCAGAATAGGCCACCCCATCCCAGCGATCGCTGTCCCGCAGCAAAAATTTATAGCGGTTGCCGTCTCCTCGCACCCGCAGCTGGATGCCGTCATAGCTCGATAGATCCAGCGGGTCCAGGTTGCGGGTGCGCACCGAGGCAAACCCCCCAGAGTTATCCGTCGACACCGTCCCCAAAAACAGCGCCCCTGTGGCGACGCGCTCGATGTCGCTTTGGCTTACGCCCCCCATTACAACGTCGTCTACTGGACCCCACAGGGGCGCTAGGTTAGTAAGCTGACGAAAGTCGAAAAGCACGCGCCGCTGAATAACCTCCGGTCGTAAGGTTGCGATCGCAGCTTGCCTGTCCTCTGAGATGCCGCCAGCGGGCAAAACGCAGACAATCCCGCCAAGACGCTGCCGCACGCCCTCTTGCAGCCGGGCGATCGCTTGGGGGATCTCATTGAGAGGCAGGAAAGCAGCCTGATACCCCTGCTCAGCCAGCGCCTGAGCGAGCGGAGCGGCCATGGGCTGTTCAGCGATGGTCAGTATGGTCTGGCCCATGGTCATAGCCTGTAGTTCCTCATTTGAAGGCGGGGCAGGAATGTCTAAGCGCTGCTGTAGCCACCCGGTGCCAAGCATCGGAACAATCCCAAAGTAAGCGAGGGTTTTGACAAAGCGGCATAGATCCCAACGGAGAAGCTGACTCATAGATAAGGGAGGTGTGAGGGACTTGCTGTCCCCATTTTACGGGTCGAGCCAGCGAGCAATCGCATTAGCGTACCTGCAAATTTCCGCAAAAGCCATTATTCGGCACAAAACGATACAGATATGCGCATCCTCTCGTAAAGTTTGCTGACTACGATCAGGGCAGACTATGGCGGTAGAAGCTTCCTAACGGCGTGAGTGATGCCTTCTTAAGACTGGCACCGCCGGGCGCTGTCGGCTTATTCTGGCTGCGGCGCTAGCCGGGCGCTGACTGGATGCGAACTAGGCGCTCAATCAGGCCAAGTGACATCCCGTTTGTTCGATTTGTAACAAGCCGTACTTGAATTCTGGGTCATACCGGCAGATTATTACATTAGGTTAATTAGGTGTTTTTGAGGCTAGAGCCATGTCAATCTTTCGTCAATACGTCATTCCAGCGCTAATCTTAGTCGTGTTTTTGGTTGCTATGGTTGCCGTCAGCGCCCGCGCATTTTTGCCCGGTGATATGGCGGCTCCCGCCCCAACCGAGACCGCCAATTCCGTCAGCTCAGCGGCGATCGCACCTCGAACCAGCGCTCCGGCCCCTCAAGGATTAATTTCGCAGTTTTTCATCGGTCAATTTTACGTTGGCCAGTTCTACGTCCAGTAGCCTAGCGCCATCAGTCCTCAAAGCCTAGCGCCATTGCCCTCAAACGATCCTACCGCTCTGTCGTATCGCTGCCAGGCGGGCGATGCAGTCGCCCCCAAACAGCTAAGGCGGGCCTTAAACGAGTCTTACCAAGAGCAGCTGCCCCAAGAGGACAGCGCCCACGTTGTCCAGTTTGTTAGTCAGTTTGTCAATCAATATTTAGGCGACGACCATCGCGTCTGGTGGGCCTACGCCCGTGGGCAAGCTGACCCCATCGGCTGCCTCTGGTTGGGCTATACCGTAGACCCGACCCATGGCGATCGCCATCCCTATATCTTCTTGGTCCATGTTGTCCCTGAACGCCGTGGTCAAGGCATTGGTACAGCTCTGATCACGCAAGCCGAAGCCTGGGCCCGGCAGAACGGCTATCGCAAGCTGTCGCTCAACGTGTTCTGGAACAACGCGGCGGGCCGCCAGCTTTATCAGCGGCTAGACTATCAGCCCCAGTCCATTTTGATGGAGAAAACCCTGTAAAAACTCCCCGCGCCCCTTGCAATCTTTTCCCCTCAATCGGACACTGGTGGTGAAACCTACAGGCAGCGACGGGGGATCTGTGAAACGAGTACTTGGGATTATCCTGGGGGGAGGTGCCGGCACCCGACTCTATCCATTAACGAAGCAGAGGGCAAAGCCAGCCGTACCGCTAGCCGGAAAATACCGGCTCATCGATATTCCAGTCAGCAACTGCATCAACTCCGAGATCAACAAGATCTACGTGTTGACCCAGTTCAATTCAGCGTCACTCAACCGACACATTTCTAGAACCTACGCCTTTCCCGGCTTCACCGACGGCTTCGTCGAGATCCTAGCGGCGCAGCAAACCCCCGACAACCCCAGCTGGTTCCAGGGGACTGCAGACGCCGTCCGCAAGTATCTCTGGCTGATGGAGTCCTCAGATGTGGATGAGTACATAATTCTCTCCGGGGATCACCTCTACCGCATGGACTACCGCAAGTTTGTGCAGCGGCACCGCGATACCAACGCCGACATCACTATCTCAGTGGTGCCCATCGCCGAAAAGCGGGCGTCGAGCTTTGGCCTGATGAACATCGACGAAGCGTCGGGCCGCGTCCTCAACTTCATGGAGAAGCCGAAGGGCGACGCGCTCAAGCAAATGCAGGTGGATACAACTAGCCTGGGTCTAACCCCCGAGCAGGCTAAAGAGAAGCCCTACATTGCCTCCATGGGCATTTACGTATTCAAGCGAGAGGTGATGGCAGAGCTGCTGCGGAAAAATCTAGAGCAGACAGACTTCGGCAAAGAGATTATTCCCAGTGCCGCCCGCGACATGAATGTCCAGGCCTTCCTGTTCGACGACTACTGGGAAGATATCGGAACCATTGAGGCTTTCTACGAAGCTAACCTAGCCCTAACGAGGCAGCCCCACCCCGACTTCAGCTTCTACGATGAAACCGCGCCCATCTATACCCGCGCACGCTATCTGCCCCCCACTAAGCTGCTAGACTGCCAGGTCACCGAATCTATGATTGGCGATGGCTGCGTGCTGAAGAACTGTCAGATTCACAATTCGGTCCTCGGGATTAGAAGCCGCGTTGACCAAGGCTGCACCATTCGAGACTCGCTGATTATGGGTGCGGATTACTATGAGCAGTTTGAGGACAGTCAAAGATCCCGGCGTGAGGCGCTCGACAATGTGCCTCTGGGCATCGGCGCAAATACCACTGTCCAGCGGGCCATCATCGACAAAAATGCCCGCATCGGGAAGGATGTGCAGATTCTCAACAAGGACCGGGTGGAGGAGTCCAACAAAGAGGATTTGGGCTTTTATATTCGCACTGGCGTCACTGTAATCCTGAAAAATGCGGTCATCCCAGACGGCACGGTCATCTAGCCGTTTCTCAAAGCAGCTGCAAAGGGCGTGATTAGGACGCAGGTTGGGGCCTCCGGCAGACTGCCCCCCCGGAGGCCTTAGCTCTTAGTCGGGAAGTAGTGGCGCATGACAGCCTGGTAGGCCTCATTAATTTGCTGGGCCTGCTGGGTGCTGCCGCCAGAGTCGGGATGGGCCTTTTTCATCGCCTGGCGGTAGGCGCGCTTCACGGCCTCTGCCGTCAAGGGCGCAAAGGGACCGATGTTAAGCAGCGCCTGGTAGTCCTGCAGCGATCGCCTCGGGGCTGGACCGCCTGGTGGAGCTGCCTGGCGGTAGCCATAGCCGCTGTGGCCGTTGCCGTGGGCCTGCTGACGCGGTGGGTCAGCAATATCCCGCAGGGCCCTAACGGCGGCAGGCTCCCAGCCAAAGAGGGCAAAGACCTTGTGGCTTGGCGCTTCGAGGGTCTGCCACAGCCTGCGCAGGGTTGGCAGCCACGAGTAGTCCGGGTGGTGGGCGATCTCCTGCAGGGCGGTCTCGGCGGTATAGCCACGCTCCCCATAGAGGTAGTAGCGCTCCCCGTCTCGACAGTGGGCACCAAACTGCTGAAGGATGTCGGCTCCCTCGTCACCAGCGCCGTCCGGGCCGTAGAGCAGCGCCTGCAGATCGGCTAGGGTAGGGCACAGCCGCTGCGCCCAGTCGAGTTCACACAGCATTACCCAGTCTGGCGTATCAAAGAGAGGCGCATCCGCATGGAGCTCTCGGTAGGCAGTACTGTAGGTTTCGTAGTCGCCGACTGTGCCCCAGGTGCGCTCGATACGCGATCGCCATTCTTCATCGGTTTGGGGAATCGACGGGTCGGACTCGCCAAGCGCCGCAAGCTGCATCAAGATCTGATCGACCTGCGCCTGGAGCGCTTTTTGCTGGGTAAAATTCTGCTGGGTTACGGCTTCGAGCTGCTGAATCTGATTCGCGAGCTGGGTAAGCGCACTGAGCATAGGGCGGCTAGACGCCTGAAACGCCTGGGAAATTGCCCGCACCAGCGCTTCTTGATTGACCGGCGCTTGATTGACCGGCGTATTGGCCCCTAGCTCAGCTGAATCCCCTGAAGTCGCATTGGCCACTTGCTGCTGCGCCATCAGCCGCTTCAGTCCATCGGCGAGAGCCTCCAGCGTCGGGGCAGACTCGGGCTGCGATACATCCGGCGGGTCGAGGTGGGGCTTAGTGTACAAGAAGCGATCGCCCTGCTCAGGCACATACATCAGGATATCAGCAGCGGCAGAGAGGGTGTCGCTGTGAAAAATAAGGGTGATCTGTCCGGGCTTATAGGGGAGGTCACCCTTGAGCCAGCGGTCTACGAGCGGGCGGCAGAGGGTGAGTAAGCAGGCGTCATTGGGAGATTTGACCAAGCGTATACCCCGTGCGACGCGTAAAAATCGCTCCGACAGGTAGACAACCGCCTCGTCTAAGCTGGCCGACGGCAGTTTAAAGGTGGTTTTCAGCGATTTAGAAGGCATACCGCAGACGGTTGCGCGGAGCGTCTACGTCTGGATGATAGCGCGTCCCCGTCGCCGCCGCTGGCCAAAATCATTTGAGGAACTGATTTAGAATAGTCGAATCGTTAACAGCGCTGGTCATGGGCAGACCAGCCGGCAGTCGATACGGAGTAAGGGCCTTGTGAACGCTTCAGAACAAGCGAAATCTGTAGATGCCGCGAGTAAAATTGCGGCCGTGGTAACCCACTTCAAGTCAGAGTTTCCCGACGCGAAGTCTGACCTAAAGCCCTGGGCCAACGATCGGGAGACCCAGTCGCTTGTTGACCCCGACTCCATCGACATCGGCTTCCACATGCCGGGCTACAGCCGCCGTCTTCAGGGCCGCAGCCTGCTGGTGCAGATTCGGTTTTACTACGATGCCCCCAGCGATCGCTACCGCGCCATCGGCCTTGAAATTGCGGGGTTCGATCACCGCGGCAAGCAGTGGCAGCTTTCGACCATCGACCAGTGGCAGGTGCTCGGTGATTCTGCCCCAGTACCTGAGCTGCAGGAAAAGCTCAAGCGGTTTTGCCGCCGGGCGCTGACGCTGTTCAACGGAGATAATGCGGGGAGTAAACCATCCAATGGCTAAATCATCACGGGTCAAAGCCGAATCTGCGCCACCGCTGGAAGCTGAGGGCGTCGGCCCTGGCTTCACCGCGACGTTCTTGTACTACTTCACCAGCGCGACGCTGCTCGCGACGCTGGTGGCCACAAAAGGGCTGGCCCTTAGCCTAGGGACAGGCCTGCCGCAGCAGCTCGGCCTCGGGGTTGGGCTGGCGGCGGGCGCGGTCGGCGGCTACTTCAACCGCACCGTGGCCCTCTCAATGGCGGCCCCAAACACCGCTCGCACCCGAGCCAAGGTCGAGTCAGCGCTGAGCGAAATG
The DNA here is from genome assembly GCA_050331115.1 of Elainellaceae cyanobacterium. GTDB lineage: Bacteria > Cyanobacteriota > Cyanobacteriia > CAKZMO01 > CAKZMO01 > JBCCAG01. The sequence goes on along the minus strand of JBHJHD010000029.1, from coordinate 13,511 downwards.
GGGTACAGCCTCGACGAATCGGAACCGCCGGCTGACGGGGCCGGTACACCCCTAAACGTCTACGTGCGATCGCCTCTGCGCAGGCTGCTGTCGGGGCGGATCTACATTCAGCAAGACGGCAACCAGCTCACGGTGGCCAGCCGAGCGGGGCACATCCGGCAGCTGCAGCGGCGGCTGAATAGCTCTGGCTGAATGGCCCGAGATGAGCGCCTTCGGCTCAGCACCTGTAGGTCAGAATATGCTGTTAAGCCGCTTGCTGAGGATAATCGCAGGCAAATTCCTTTAGCTTTTTAGGCGTTTTCACTTTCTGCGGGGACAGCTTAGCCTAAAATCGTAGGGCAAAAGCCGACATTTGAGTGAAGTGACCATGGCGCGTCAAGTTCTCCTGGTTAAAGCCGATACCGTCCTCAAGCTCAGCCCCCTCCAGGCCTCTGAGCTGCCTGAAGAAGAGCTCTTCAGCGTCTCGGCGGGGACGACCTTTGAAATTCAGTCCTATGCATACGCCGACCCAATTCGAGGCGACTTTAACGGTCACGTTAAGTTTGCGCTCCAAGACTCGTCTATTCGGGGGCGCAATACCTGGTACATCTACAGCCTCCACGCGCAAATCGAGCTCAACGGCCGTATCGTGTATCCCCATGAAGACCAGGAGGCGCTTCAGGTTTTGAAGGTGACGCGCAATACGGTCTTTAAGCGGCGTCCCCTTCAAGCCTCTATTTTACCGTCTGACGAGGTGAGCTCAATTTCAGCGGGGAAGAGCTACCCCCTCCATTCCTACGCCTACGCTGATGGCCAAGGCGACTTCTCTCGGCACATCAAAGTATCCTTACGCTACGAACAGGACTACATCAAAGATTTGAGCACCTGGTTTGTGTACGATCGCCATGCGTATGTTGAATATGACGGCAAGGTGGTCTACCCCGTCGAGGACCCCAACCTCCCTCGCCTGAGAATTACCGAAGACACGATCTTCAAGCGGGAGCCCGTTCAGGCCTCTACCCTATCCCCCGACAAGCTGCAGTCGGTGCCCAAGGGAACGCTCATCCCCCTCAACTCCTACGCCTCCCGAAATGCTCAGGGCAATCGCTTCAACAGCCACGTCAAAGTTGCGTTTGAATATCCCAAGGACTACATCCGCGGGCTCAACACCTGGTACGTGTTCCAGGGTCACGCCCAGATCGAGCGGCAGGGAAAAGTAGTCTTCCCGGCACCCGAGCCCTCTGGGCCGACGTTCAACGGCATTCCGTTCAATCTTCCGGGCAACACCAGCACCTTCTTTACCGACCAGCCCATTATCCCCGGCGGCAGCTTTACCTGGGGCGAGGCCACCAAAGAGGCCACCCGAATTCCATCGTCGGTAAGCATCGTCGACAATATCATCCAGCTGGCCCGGCAGCTCCAGCAGGCCCGCAACCAAATTGGCCGCACCTTCTTTATCACCTCTTGGTATCGCCCGCCCGCCATCAACGCAGCGGTGGGGGGAGCCTCCCAGAGCTATCACCTGTTCGGCATGGCGACCGACATCGACGTAGACGGCCTCAGCGGTCGTGAGGTGGCAAACCAAGTGCTGCTGTGGTGGCCCGGCGGCGTCGGCATCTACAGCAAGTTTCCCAACATCATCCATCTCGATATCGGCCCCCGCCGCACCTGGGGCTTCTAGCCACTGCCAACCTAGGTTCAGCCGTAGGGGTATGGCAGTGCCATGCCCCTTGTCAGGGAAATTTGAGCGACAGTAGGCCCATGAGCAACACCCAGCAAGACCAACAGCACCCCCAGTACAAGCGCGATCGCGACGTCGTCAGCGCCCTGCTGCAAAAAGATACCCCAGCAGAGCATGACTTAGCCGAGCTGGCCCGGCTGTATATCCGCTATCAGACCTTCCCCGGCGCTCGCGATATCCAAAAAGACCTAGCCCAAGTGCTGCAGGCCTGGAGCCTGACGGAGGAAACCCTGTTCGAGCAGACCCGCCGCATCCATCAGGTAGGGCAGGTCTATCGCAACGTCAGCGCTAAGCGAGACGACTGGAGCTAGCCTCGGCAGGCTCAGCTGCCCAGCAAGCTCAGGATGGGCACGGCGTGAGCCGGGCCACTGCCGCCACCATGGCGTCAAGGGTCTGTCGCCGCACCGAGCCCGATTGGTCTGAGTGGTCTATCAGCAGGCTGAGCACCAGCGGCGAATAGCCAGGCGGGTACAAATATCCCGAGAGGGACGATACGCCGCTCAGCCCGCCCGACTTTCCCCAGAAGCGGCCCGCCACCGGGGTGCCGCGCAGGCGCGATCGCAGGGTGCCGCGCTCCCCCATGACGGCCAAAGACTGGCGATAGACCTCAGCGTGGGGGTGTTGCGCCATGGCCTGCAGCGTCTGGACAAAAGCCTCTGGCGTCGCGAGGTTGCGCCGCGATAGCCCAGAGCCGTCTGCGAGCTGGTAGGCTCCGGTGACGCCCAGAGTGGTGAGTACAGCCTCAATTTGGTCAAGACCCGCGATCCACAGCGCCTCAGCATCGATGTTCTGGTCTATGTTCTGGCCTATGCCGCGCTGCAGTACGCTGCGTCCCACATGGCGCAGCAGCGCTTCGGCGTAGAGGTTTTGGCTGTTCGCGTTGGTGGCAACCAGCAGCTCGGCGAGTGGGGGCGACAGGTGGGTCGCCACCTCAACGCGATCGCGAGGGGCGGTCTGCTGCGCCAAAGTCTGCTTCACGTCTACGCCTGCTTCCGCCAGCGCCTGCTCAAACTGGTGCAAAAAATGACCGGCGGGGTCCGTGACGGCCACGGCGGAGCGATCTAGGGCCGCCCCCGCCCGCAGCTGGCCCTGTACCCTCAGCACGGGCGCACTCCACGCCCGACCCACCCGCACAAACTCCGGCTCCGACGGCGCTACCGTCACCGATTCATTCACCACTTGCCAGCGCCTCACCAGCTCAGGCTGCTCCCACTCTAGCCGCAGCGGCTGCCCCACCGCCTGGGGAAACAGCCGCACCCCGATTGCATTTTGATTCAGCATCAGGCTGTTAACGGGAGCGCCATAGCCTGACTGCACATCCTCCCAATCCCAGGTGGGGTTGATAAAGCGATCGCCCAGGTAGCTCTCGTCCACCACGAGCCCGTTGACCCGGGCGATGCCCGCTTGGCCTATCTGCTGAGCCAGCCGCTGTAGGCCGTCGCTGTCGAGGCTAGGGTCGCCTCGACCCACCACCCACAGATTCACCGCATCCAGATTCACCGCATCCAGATTCACCGCGTCCAGATTCACCGCATCCAGATTCACAGGGCCTTCTGCCGCCTGAACTCGTTCCTCAGGCGATACTGCATAGACAGAAGTGCGAATGCGAAAGTCTGGTCCGAGCTGAGCTAGCGCGGCGGCTGACGTGAGCAGCTTGACGTTGGAGGCGGGAGTGAAGTACTGCCGGGGGTTATGGGCGTAAAGCGGCGGTGGGCTGGCGTCAGTCGACAGTGGCTGCACGAGCGCTCCCCAGCGGGCCTGCTTCCCCAAAGACTCTGATGCGATCGCCTCTAGGGAATTGCCCAGCTGAGCGGGGCAGAGGCGGCCCGAAGTTTGGGTAATAGGCTGGGCGATAGGCTGGGCGAGCGCTCCCCCGCCAAACGTGAGCGCCAAAAGCTCTAGGCCCAACCTCCCCGCAAAGTTTCTCAGCAGCCTCGACCGGAGCGGGCGCCGGCACACATCAGAGCGCCCCCACGCCAGGGCTCGAATCATCCGCCAGCGTTCCATAATTACCCCCGCCGCTACAGCCTAAAGTCCCAAGGTCTGTGCCCTACTGTAACCCGTTATTTAAGCGGTAAAACCCGAACGCACCGTGGGCACGCTCTATAGACCTAGCGCTCCACAGACCCAGCGCTCCACAGACCCAGCGCTCCACAGGCCTAGCGCTTCAAAGTATCGCGCTGCGCGCAGGCCCGCCGCCGCGATCGATTCAGGATTGCGATACCTATACCAACGCTGGCGAGGAGGGTAGAGGGCTCGGGAACGTCGACCGCTGCTGCTTGTGCCTGCTTGAACTCAACGAGCTGCAGATCGCGGGGCTCGTCAAAGGTGCGCTGATAGCGCCCAAACGCGAGGGCGTCTGCGCTCTCGGTGCTGCCGCCGAAATTAGTCTGTAGGAGGGGTTCGGCCAGTGAAAGGTCGACGTTGGCGGTGGTTTGTAGGGAAAGGAAATCGCGAGCGGACGCGGTATCTAGCGCGGCGTCGAGAGCGAACGCGTCGAGGATTCTAGGCCCCGCAGCCGACTGGTCGAAAATAGTCCAAGAAAGGCCCACCGACGCACTGGCCTGCTCGGTGGCCGGCGAGTCAACCTGCCCTAGAGCACTGACCGACCCTAGAAAACTAAAGGAAAAATCTACCGGGGCTTGTCTTGAGGCCTCGACGAAAAAATCGCCGACAATTGATGCCTCGCTTGCCGCGTTGGCAAAGCCCACGCCATCTACAAAGGCTTCGGTGAAAATGGCGTTGGACGCAAATGCGGGGCCCCCGCCCAAAGTTTCACCGTCAGGAAATATGGCGTCTGCATCGGCGTCCGCGGTCGCAATACCTCGACTTGAGAATGTAGAGGTGGCCGTATCGGTGGAGGTGGCTGTATCGGTCGGAGACTGACTGAACTCACCGAATAATAGGTCGCCGCGGGAGGTGGCAAATGAAATCGCCTGAGCGGGAGCTGCTGAAAGTACGCCGGCTAGCGCGCAGAAAACGACGGCTGCAGTTTGCCTAAGTCGGAATTGGGATGACATCGAAATCGCCTCCTTAAATTGAGGTTGAAGGTTGAGGTTAAAGGCCCTGAATCGCGGAAGGAATTACGCCATGCTGAGCGATCGCCCTTCTGGGCCAGTCTTTGACCATCGCCAACCCGAATAGGCACCTCCAACTATCCCGACATGCAGGATTTATACCGCGTCGAATCTAGCCTACAGAAATCAAGCGCGCGGGTCTTTGAAAACCTCGGACCGCTATGACAAAGATGCTATCCCAGTCTTCTTGGAAGCACCGTCAATCTTCTGTGAATTTGCCGCCGCCAATATAAATTGAGTGTAAAAAGCTACAACAATAGGGGCGATCAATTCTGACAATTGACGCACATTTCGCCCGCAGCGCATGTGGCTTATTGAGCTTCGTCTAGTCCAAGGCGGCGTCTAGTCCAAGGTGGCGTCTAGTCCAAGGCGGCATCTAGGGCCTGGCAAAACTTGGAGACCCCCTGCTGATGGACATAAATCACGACTAGCGTCACCAGTCGAGGCGATAGATCGACGGCGTTGACCAGCGTTTGCGCCGCGGCAGCAAGTCGCTCGGCATGGATGTGGGCCTGCACGGGTGGCTCGCAGAGGGCGACCCGCCAGCGCTTCGATAGCCCGTCAAGCCACCGATCCGAGCGGTCTGGCTCTTGCCCCACCTGCAGCGCCAGGGCGATCGCCGCATCTTCCAAGTCACCCTCGCAGTCTTCAATCATATCTAAAGCAAGAAGCGCTTCAGGCACGGCGGAGAGCGCAGAGCGGTACTGGGCAATCTGCGCGGAAGTCAGTGGCTCCATAGATGGACTCAAAAAGGGAGTTGGTAGTAACCTGGATGCTAATGTAGCATTCTATGCCACCTTACTCAGGGGTTCAGCCGGGTCTGATGATGATAAAGAATGGCGCTGGGGCAACGTCCATCCCGGCGGTATCCCTCTGTCTGGCAGAATCGCCAGAAATAGTTAATATTTATGAGGACGATTAACCATGTCGTTCTACCGAGTCGCTCCGATCCCAACCGCTTCACCTACCGTTACAACGCCTGAATATATGACTACAACAACTCAGCTCGACCACGACGTCAAAGACTTATCCCTAGCGGCTTCAGGAAAGCAGCGAATTGAGTGGGCCGGTCGCGAGATGCCGGTGCTGCGCCAGATTCAAGAGCGCTTCGAATCTGAAAAGCCTTTAGACGGTGTACGCCTAGTGGCCTGCTGCCACGTCACCACCGAGACGGCTCACCTAGCGATCGCCCTCAAGGCAGCGGGTGCTGACGCCATCCTCATTGCCAGCAACCCCCTCTCCACTCAAGACGACGTGGCGGCTAGCCTAGTGGCTGACTACGGCATCTCCGTCTACGCGCAAAAGGGCGAAGACAACGCCATGTATCACCGCCACGTGCAGACGGCCCTAGACCACAAGCCCAACATCATCATCGACGACGGCAGCGACGTGGTGGCCACCATGGTCAAAGAGCGTCAGGACCAGCTCTCTGACCTGCTCGGCACCACCGAAGAGACCACCACCGGCATCGTCCGCCTCAAGGCCATGTTCAACGACGGGGTGCTCACCTTCCCCGCAATGAACGTCAATGACGCCGACACCAAGCACTTTTTCGATAACCGCTACGGTACGGGCCAGTCCACCCTTGACGGCATCCTGCGGGCCACCAACATTCTGCTGGCGGGTAAAACCGTGGTTGTCGTCGGCTACGGCTGGTGCGGCAAGGGCACGGCGCTGCGGGCTCGCGGCATGGGGGCCAACGTGGTCGTTACCGAGATTGACCCCGTACGGGCCATAGAAGCCTCCATGGACGGCTTCCGGGTGCTGCCGATGGCGATCGCTGCTGGCCAAGGCGATATTTTCATCACGGTGACGGGCAACAAGCACGTCATCCGTCAGGAGCACTTCGAGGTGATGAAGGACGGCGCGATGGTGTGCAACGCCGGCCACTTCGACATCGAAATCGACCTAAAGTCCCTGAAGGGCATGGCCAAAGAGGTGACTCAGGTGCGCAACTTTACCCAGCAATACCACCTCAACAACGGTAAGTCGGTCATCGTGTTGGGCGAGGGCCGCTTGATCAACCTGGCGGCGGCGGAAGGCCACCCCAGCGCCGTGATGGACATGAGCTTTGCCAACCAGGCGCTGGCCTGCGAGTACCTGGTAAAGAACAAGGGCAAGCTAGAGCCGGGAATGCACTCCATCCCTGAGGATGTGGATAAGGAAATCGCGCGGCTGAAGCTGCAGGCGATGGGCATCGCGATCGATAAGCTGACGCCGGATCAAGAGGAGTACATCAACTCCTGGACGGTGGGCACCTAACGCCTGAAAGGTTCCGATACGCTAGAACCCTGGGTTTTTCAAAGACTCAGGGTTCTTTGCTTTTGTCTCCTACAGTTGTTGAGTAGCTTTAGAAGTTGTTGAGTAGCTTTAGACGGCAATTTTTACTCAGACGATAGCACTGATAGCAAATCCACGATTTCGCGCTGCTGAGCGGTGAGCATAGCGGTGTAGGCGTCTTGCAAAACTTGATAGGTACCTTCTGCGATGTCTTCAGGAAGCTGAATGCTGAGGCGATGGTCGTCTGAGATGTTGACCTTGGGTTTGATGATGCGCATGGCCGGCTGGTCCTTACCTCTCCTTAGATTCTAGCGATCGCGTGAATTGAGTTGTCTAGGAACTCCCGGGCTTTAGTTTTAAATTTCTCTCTGGTATTCGCGACCTTACTATAGGCTACTCCACGGTAGTAATCGTTTCGCCATGTCAATTCAGCCGTTGCTTTGCCCAGTTTTGTAGTTGCTCGTCGGGGTCAGCTACCTCGTGCAGCAGCGGCCCCTAAGATAGCCCCACAGGGCGGGAATGCTAAGATCGCGGAGGGAAATCCTACGTAAAAGCAGTATCAGCCTATACCGGTAACCCACCGTAGGCGTTAAAACACCATGGGCGTTGACGTTCAGCACTACAAAACCCGGCAGTTCACCGAGTGGGCTCCCTTCGTTTGCAAAGGCGCGCTAGGGCTAATGGCGATCGCCCTCCTGGCCTCTCTCTTCCTGCCCCGCCGGGTGCTCAGCGAGCGGGTCACCGTTGCCCCCGAAGACGTGGCCACCATCGGTCCCTTTCAGCCCAGCCGCAGCCCCATAGGCGCCATGCGCATCAACGCCAGGGCGCAGCTTCCCAGCAACAGCTGGGTCACCTACGAGCTCCAGGTGCTCGACGAAGCGGACAATGTGCTCGCCTCTAGCCTCAAGCCCGCCTGGCGCGAGTCGGGCACCTGGCAAGAAGACGGCGAGTCGGGCACCTGGTCAGAGGAAGACGTCAACGGACGGTTCGACATCCGCCAGGCCACCGTCGACTCGCCCGTCACCATCGCCATATCTAGCCTTGAGCAGGGCCTGATCAGCGGACAGCCGCTAAGTGAGCCCATAACCTACAGCGTAGAAATCTGGGACGGCGCGGTTGACCGGCGCTTTCTTTGGAGCGGTCTCATCGGCGTCGGGATTTTAACCTGGATTACCGGGGTCGCAGTCAGCGGGACGGGCCGGGTCGCCCTCTCCAAAAGCATTGGCGACAGCGATCTGGTGGCGCGGGCCACGGTGGGCGGCCCCGACACCCTTGTGAGGGTCGTCATCAAGGTGCTCTCAGACGACACCTCTCCTGCGTTTTTGACCGCCAATTTCGCCCTTAAAAACGATCAGGGGGAGCCAGTGTACCGAAAGAAAGTGCCCATAGACCTCTCCTTTAAAAGGGAGAACGGCAGGGTTGATAGCGCCCGAGGCCAGTGCGCCCTCAATTTTGTCATTGAGCCCGAAGCCTCCTACGGCTTCAGCGTCGAAATTACCCCCGACATGCCCGTCGACCGCACCACCTTAAAGGTGACTCAGGGCGCTCGCCGCGCCGGTGCGGTCGAGGTCACGCACCTCAAAATGACCTAGAGGCGATCGCCCGCCCGGCCCTCTCGTTTCAGTTTCGTAATATTACGCCCGACTCACCTATGCTGCCAAAACTCATCGCCGCCACCCCTCTAATTATCGCCGACCTGGCCGTTTGGGGCAGCTTCACCCAAATCTCGGCCCTCAATCTAGGCCAATCTCAACAGCCCTTCTACCGCCCCTACTACGGGACGCGGCTGTCGGGAATGCGCTACGGCGGCCAGTGGCAGCCCACGCCCGCACGCAGCAGCTATGAGGGTTTTAGCGGCGGAGGCACCGGGGCTGGTAAATAGATGGGCCAATCCCTGACGCCGCGTCAAATTCGCTGGCTGCTGGCGGCGGCGGCAGTCTCCTCTGGCTGTGGGCTGGCGGCTGAGCTGCTGCTGGGTACGTTGGCTAGCTACCTAGTGGGCAATCAGGCCTTGGCCTACGGCGTTGCGGTGGGGGGCTTTCTGTCCGCCATGGGGGTGGGGGCTTACCTGACTCGTTTTGTAGCCCCGGATGCCCAGTCTCCAGATGTTCAGCCCAAAACCAAACCTAAAACCAAGCCCAAAGACACTCAAAGCCTCCTACTGACGCGGTTTTTCCAGGTAGAGCTGCTGATTGCGCTGCTGACGGCCCTGCTGCCCCTGGGTCTCTTTGCGCTATTCACGGTGGATGGCCCGCTTTGGCTCGGGCTGGGTCTGGTGACCCTGCTGCTGGGAACGCTGGCGGGTGCGGAAGTGCCGCTGTTAACCCGTTTAGTGGAGCGCGATCGCGGCATGCGGGAAGCTCTAGCGGGGGTTTTAGCCCTGGACTATATGGGAGGGCTGACCGGGTCGCTGCTGTTTCCGGTGGTGCTGCTGCCGCTGCTGGGCATGTTCCCGGCGGCGGCGGTGATCGGGGCGTTTCCGGCCTGGATGGTGTACTTTATGGGCCAGGCGTTTCCGGGGCGACGGGGCTGGCGGCGGGGCGGACTGGCGCTCGGCATTGGTCTCTTACTGTTTGCGCCGCTGACGCTTCCCATCAGCAACCGATTGGAGAACACGCTGTACGGCGCGCCGATTGTGAGCCAGCAGCAGTCGGCCTACCAGCGCATCGTGCTGACCCGCTATGGCCAGGACGTGCGCCTATTTTTAGACGGCGATCTGCAGATGTCTACCCTGGACGAATACCGCTACCACGAGGCCCTTATCCATCCGGCCCTAGCGGCGAGCGGGACGCCCCGCCGGGTTTTGCTCATGGGCGCTGGGGACGGCATGGCCCTGCGGGAGGTGCTCAAGTGGCCCGAGGTAGAGCAGGTTTTGGTTATTGAGCTAGACCCGCAGGTGATCGCGCTAGCCCGCCGCTACCCGGCCCTATCCCAAGCCAATGGCCGATCTTTTGACGACCCCCGAGTTACCGTGCGCTACGGCGACGCCTTTAAGCTCGTGCCCGACCTAGCGCAAACCTTTGATGTGATCGTGGCCGATTTCCCCGACCCCGACGTCGATGCGATCGCTAAACTCTATAGCTTCGGCTTCTACCGCCAGCTTCGCCAGCATCTCACCCCCAACGGTGTCCTGGTCACCCAAGCCTCAAGCCCTTTCTTCGCCCCCAAGGTCTTTGCCTGTATTGCCGCGACGCTAGAGGCTGCCTCATTCCAGGTCTATCCCTACACCATCAGCGTGCCGAGCTTTGGCCCCTGGGGCTTCGTACTGGCGGGGCCGACTATCGATATTGATGGGTTGACGATCGCCGTGCCAACTCAATTTTTGACGGAACCCCTGCTGTCGGCGCTATTTATCCTGCCGAAAGATATTTCCCTGGGGCGCGTTCAGGTAAACCGTCTGGGCCAGCCCATTATCGTGCGCTATCAAACTGACCCGCGCTGGTCTTTGTATAATTGACTTGCTACAGAAAAAGCGCTGCAGAAGGCTTTACAGGTCCAAACAAAACCGATTCGGCTTTTAATCCATGGTTACTTTACCTCTGTTGTGGCTCGTGATTGCACTGGTGGTCATCGGCGTAGGCGCGTGGCTGTGGTGGTCGTCCTCTCGCCCTCAGCCCCGAACGCGGGAAACTTCCCGCAACCTGACGCGCCAGCCCTCCATCTTCGACATGCACATCGGCGACATTGTGCAGTATATGGGGCGCGACTGGGTGGTGGAAGGCAAGCTGGTGTACGAAGATGACGGCTTCTCCTGGCTGGAGTACATGCTTCAGGACGACAACGACGTTCACTGGCTCTCGGTAGAGGAGGACGACTGGGTTACGGTGTCGCTGCTGAGTTCGGTGACCAGCCTTGACGTGAGCACCAGCCCGCCGCCGGAGCTGACCTTTGAGGGCCTGCTGTATCGCTGTAAGGAGTCGGGCACCGCCCAGATGCGCCGCGAGGGCAACCCCCGCCGCCCGGATGTGGAGCAGTGCCGCTATTTCGACTATGAGGGACCGGGTGACCGGGTGCTCTCTATCGAGGATTGGGATGGGGATATGGAGGTGACGGCAGGCACAATAATCGCGCCGCGATCGCTGGTGATTTTGCCGGGTGAGGGCGACAGCGTTTATCGGCAGGTCTAGGTCAGCTATAGAGCGGCCGCCGGTTAAATCTCACCCACAATGACGCGATCGCCTACGGGTTCAAGCGGGGCTGAAGCCTCTGATTGGGTCACGAAAACTTCCTGTGCCTTGACGCCTTCAGGAATGCTGTCGGTTGGGTTCAAGGTGACAAACACTGAACCATTTTCGTCGGTGGTGAACTCCCCGCACAGAAACGGCTCCCCATTATCTAGAGAAAGCCACATGCGGTAGACCTGCTCGGGGGGCAGCGGCGGCAGGTCCGCAATGGAAACGACAACCTGCTCCCACTGGCCCGGGGTAAACAGCAGCGTGCCTGCGGAATCCCCCCCTTGGAGGCTAACCAGGCGGCTTTTAGGGCGCTGCAAAATTGAGGCGACCTCATCTGTATCTCCCAGGGCCACAATCTGTTGCCCAAGCTGAATATTGTCGTTTTCTAGCTGCGCAAGCTGCTGCTGGAGCTGAATATTGTCGTTTTCTAGCTGCGCAAACTGTTGCCGCATCCGAAGGTTACCGAAAACTAGCAGGAGCAGCGCTGGAATGGACAAGGCCGCAATGATTCTAGCCCAGGACCGTGAGCGGGGAGCGCTAGTGCTCTGGCTCTGGTTGATCTCAATAGCCTCACTAGTCCGGTAGGCCGCGATAATTTTGTCTTCCAAGTGATCAGGGGGAGCAACCGTATCCAGCCCATGGGGGACAAGCTGCAGGCTAACGCGCAGGGCATCCACTTCTCTCTGCATCGCCGGGTTTGTGCTGAGCAGTTGTGCGACCTGCGCCTCTTCGTCAACGGTGAGGTCCCCTAAGACGTACCCTGCCGCTAACGCCTGCTCATCGTTTGATAGTGACTGTGCCATGTTCTTTCCACTCATTCGACCGCACTCCCTAGCAGTCGTCGCAGGGTTATCAAACCCTTACGTGCATTTGTCTTTACTGTACCTAATGGTAAATTGAGCTGCTGCGCAATATTCGACTGGCTGATGCCCTGATAGAAGTTCATCTCCAGAATTTGCCGCTGACGGTCTGGCAGCTCGGCCAGGACTCGTTTTAGGGTTTGCTGCTGCTCGCCCAGCGAGGCATTTTCTAGCGGCGTCGAGGCCGTGAGTTCTGACGGGGGCATTACCTTGAGTTTCTCCAGCGATCGCTGCTGGCTGCTGCGGTGCTTTATTCGGTTTAGGGCCCGACTTCGCGTCACGACACAGAGGTAGGTGCTTAAGGCTGCCCGGCTGGGGTCAAATTTTTCCGCTTTCCAAAAGTTCAAAAACACGTCTTGAGTTAAGTCTTCTGCCTCACCGGCGCTGCCCAGCATTTTGATGGCGATCGTGTAGACCAGACGGCTGTAGCGCTTGTACAACAGCCTCAGCGCGTCTTGATGTCCGGCCCTCAGGTATTCAATCAGCTCAGCGTCGGAGGCAGTATCAGAAAAACGAGCCATGGATCCTGGGAGGTAACGAACCACTGGGGCAGCACAGGCGTATAACTGAGCTTACTACGCTGCTACACCGGTCACAATAACGAGAGATTAATAAACAGGGGAGCGCCCCTTGAGTAACGCTCCCCTGTCACTCACGTCCGTCTTTAACGCACTAGACTTGAACCGTGATGCTATCCACATTGAGGGCAGGCGCACCTTCAACGGTCGCAATCTGTGCCCCGTTGCCGAAGCCATCCTCAATGCCGTTCGGGTTGTAGTACAGCGCCCCTGTCGCAGCGCTGTAGGCAATTTTGGCTTCGCTGAGGGCGGCATCTTCGGCGCTGTTGACCACCTCAAATTCGCCGGCAGCGAGAGACCCGTCAATTGCCCCGGTCAGAGCAGCAAAGATGCTCGTGTCAAAAACGATGCTATCTTCGGCGCCAAAGTTTTGAATCAGGTTATCGCCCTGCTCAGATGGAGGCAGACCGACGGCAAACGCGAATAGGTCTGTGCCTTCACCACCGACAAGGATGTCGTTGCCAGCGCCGCCAATAATCAGGTCAGCGCCGTTACCGCCAATGAGAAGATCGTCGCCGGCACCGCCGATAAGGATGTCGTTACCGTCACCGCCGTCAGCGACAACAGGGGTAAGGGTACCGCTGGCGTTGAGGAAGTCGTCGCCCTCGCCACCAGAGAAGACGACTCGCTCGACGGTGCTGCCTGTGAGATCGCCCACCGTGAGGGAGTCGTCCCCGCCTTGGCCGTTGATTTCGAACTGCTCGATGTTCTCGTTAGTGAGGGTGAATAGCCCCAAGTTAAGACGGTTGAAGATGGCCTGCCCGTCCACTTGAGCCAGGTCAAACTCGTCGCCCGCAGCATCAGCGCCGTTGACTTGAGTA